>DASZAN010000188.1:0-28632 GCA_035945115.1 Allostellaceae bacterium | reverse complement strand
TTTTCCATCGCGATCACCGCCTGCGCTGCGAAGTTCTCCAGCAGCGCGATCTGCTTGTTCGAGAACGACTTCACTTCCTGGCGGTAGATGGTGAAGGCGCCGAGCAGAGCGTCGTCCTTGCGCAATGGCACACTCAACAGGGTGCGCGCACCGCCGAGATCGACAACGGCGCAACGTAAGGGGTTACCGGTCTTGTACAGCTCAGTTGCAGCCAAATCCGCGACGTGAACGAAGCTGTCGCCACGCGCGATCCCCACGAGACTGGCGCCGGCGTCGACAGCTACGGGGTGGCGGCAAAACTCGGCGAACAAGGCTGGTACGGCGTGCACCGCGCCCGCGCGAAATCGCTCGCCCTCGTAAAGCCAAAGAACGCCGAATCGGGCCTCGCACAGCCGCGTCGCCCTCTCCAGCATCGCATCGAACACCGGCGCGAGGTCGCCAGGTGATGAATTGATCACCTGCAACACCTCGGCGGTTGCGGTCTGCCGCTCCAGCGCTTGGCGGGTCTCGCTGATGAGCCGCGTGTTCTCGATCGCAATGACCGCCTGGTCGGCAAAGGTTTCCATCAGTGCGATCTGACTGTCGCTGAAGGGGCGCACCTCATGGCGGTAGATCACGAATACGCCAAACAGCTCGTCCCCCCTGAGCATGGGGACGGCCAGCACAGTCCTATAGGGGTCCACGCTGGAGCCCCCGTAGCTGTATTCCGGATCGTTCTGAACATCGAGATTGTGCACCGTGCGACGCTCGATGGCGGCGCGTCCAGCGTTGGTATTGCGCCCAGGCACAATGGGATTGCGCTCGAGGAAGTCTCGGAATTCCGGCGAGACGTTGTGGCCGACCACAAACCGCAGAATCTCCCCATCGACGCGGAAAACGAGCCCACGCTCCGCCGCGCACAGCCTGACCGCGCTCTCGGCCAGCGTCTCGAACACAGTCCGTAAATCGAAAGTCGAGCGGCTGATGACCTTGAGCACGTCGGCGGTCGCGGCCTGCCGCTCCAGCGCCTGAGCGAGCTCGCGCTTGAGGGCGGCGTTTGCCTGCTTCCGAGCGACAGCGGACTTCGCGGGCCTTCTTGCAGCCCGCGCTCGAAGCGCTTGCGGGCGCTTTGCCACTAGCGTGCTTCCGACAAAAACCGAAGCTTTGGCGGGCGAAGAGCCGAACAACGTTTAGATTGACTCATTTGGCCCCCCAATATGGCTAAGGCCCACGAGTACACTAGCACCTTAGTATATTGCGCTGCCTAATCACGTGTCGACAGCAACCGCCCCCACCATCGCGATCATCGTGGCGATACCGTCGGAGATCAGGCGGCGCGTTCCGCCGCGGGCGCGCGATGCTTGCGCTCCCAATCGACCATGTAGTCACGCGTCATCGGCACGCTATCGACGCGCTTTGCCAGCTGGATCTGGAAGTTCACATGGCCTTGGTGGCGGAAGGCGATCTCGGAGCCGGCGAGGTAGAATTCCCACATGCGGCAGAAGCGCTCGTCGTAGAGGGCGCGAACGCGCTCGCGATTGGCGTTGAAGCGCGAGCGCCAGGCTCTGAGCGTCTCGGCATAGTGGAGGCGCAGCACCTCGACGTCGGTGAGCCACAATCCCACCCGTTCCACCACCGGCACCACCTCGGAGAGCGCCGGCGAATATCCCCCGGGGAAGATGTATTTGCGCATCCAAGGATTGGTGGCGCCGGGTCCGTCCTGGCGGCCGATGGTGTGGAGGAGCGCCACGCCGTCCTCGGCAAGGAGCTCGCCCAGCTTGCGGAAGAAGGTCTGATAGTGAACGACGCCGACATGCTCGAACATGCCGACGGAGACGATGCGGTCGTAGCGGCCGCTCGCCTGGCGGTAGTCGAGCAGCTCGAAGCGCACGCGATCGGCGAGCCCCGCCGCATCGGCTCGGCGCTCCGCCACCTTGAGCTGTTCCGTCGAGAGCGTGAGGCCGGTGACGGAAACGCCGCATTCGCGCGCAAGATAGAGCGCGAGCCCGCCCCAGCCGCTGCCGATATCGAGCACGCGTTGTCCGGGCTTCAGCAGCAGCTTCGCCGCGATGTGGCGTTTCTTGTTCGCCTGCGCCTCCTCGATGGTCTGATCGGCTCCGGTGAAATAGGCACAGGAGTATTGCCGGTCGGCGTCGAGGAAGAGGTCGTAAAGCGTGTCGGAGAGGTCGTAATGATGCGCCACGTTTTGCCGCGATCGGCTGAGCGGATTGAACTGCTGGAACGCGCGGAAGCCGCGGCCGAAGCCGTCGTAAAGCGGGCTCAGCAAGTTTTTCGGCGCGAGTGTCATGTTGACGGCGGCGAACTCGAGAAAGTCGTAGATCGTCGCATTCTCGATGGTGAGCGTCCCGTCCATGAAGGCTTCGCCGATATAAAGGCGAGGGTTGAGGAACAGCTTCCACTCGAGCGTGCGGTCATGGAGCCGGACCGTGAGCGACGGGCCCGGCTCGCCGGTAAAGCGGTGCGTCCGCCCGCTGGCGTCGACTATATCGAGGGTCCCGCGCCGGACGAGCCGCCGCAGCAGATAGGACAGCAGCATCGGACCTCCTCCCCGAGCCTTCTTGCGACTCGTTGGTTTTCCACAATATCTCGCACTTTTGCGGGCGGAGACAAGGGGCTAGCGGGTGGTGGCGCTTCCTGTCTTTGAAGTGAGGCACCAGCCGAGCGGGACCGACCGGCGCGTTGTCGGCTGCACTCTCGGAGCCTCAGAGCATCAGAGCGTCAGAGCATCGCCAGCGGCTCTTTGCGTTTCGGCGGCGGGAAGGCCTCGTCGAGCGCGGCGAGTTCCGCCGGAGAGAGCGTGAGGTCGAGTGCGGCGCGGTTCTCGCGAAGATGCTCGGGGCTTGCGGCTTTGGGAATGGCGATGACGCCGGTTTGGTGCAGAACCCAGGAAAGCACCAGTTGCGCCGGCGTGACGCCGCGCGCGGTGGCGAGACGCCGCAGCGCCGGGTGGGTGAGAAGCCGGCCTTGCTCGATGGGCGAGTAAGCCATGATCGGCAGGCGATGCTCGCGGCACCACGGCAGGAGGTCCCACTCGATGCCGCGGCGCGTCAGGTTATAGAGCACCTGGTTGCTGGCGCAGCCCTTGCCGCCCGGCAAGCGCCGGAGCTCCTTCATGTCGGCGGTGTCGAAGTTGCTGACGCCCCACGCGCGGATCTTGCCGGCGCGCTCGAGCGCGGTGAATGCCTCGAGCGTCTCCGTGAGCGGCACCTCGCCGCGCCAGTGCAGGAGATAAAGATCGAGGCGGTCGGTGCCGAGCCGCTTCAGGCTCCGCTCGCAGGCGGCGACCGCATCCTTGCGACCGGCATTGTGCGGATAGACCTTGCTGACGAGATAGACCTCATCGCGCCGGCCGTATATCGCGCGGCCGACGACCTTCTCGGCACCGCCCTCGCCGTACATCTCGGCGGTGTCGATGAGCGTCATGCCGAGATCGAGACCGAGCTTGAGCGCCGCCACCATATCGGTGCCGCTCGTGCGCGCCTCGCCCATGCCCCAGGTGCCCATGCCGAGCGCCGGCACGCGTTCGCCGTTGGGCATGGATATCTGCCGCATGGGTCCGGTTCCTTCCGCTGTCGCGTCAATGATGTGGGCCGGCCTCCACGCTCGGCAAGAGTGAGCGGTGCGCCGCCGTTTATTGGGCGGGGCGGAGGAGACTGCCGAAGCCGTCGAGCTCCCGCAGCGAGCGACGGCTGGCGACGACGATCGGCGTCCCCGTCGCGATATAGGTATTCTCGAGATGCGCCTTGGCGGCGAGCGTCCTCGCCGCGTCCGCCTCATAGCCGTGTGCAAAATAGATGACGGTGTCCGGCGCCTCGTCGCTCGCCGCCATCACGAGCTCGCGCCCGAGGCCGGCGCGAAGCCCCGCCGCATCGGGAGCGTGGCCGCCGGTCATCGGCGCGAGATTGGGGTTGGCGGCGTTCGACATGCGAGGACCGATTTGCGGGTGGCGCCGCAAAGCTTCCGTTGCCGCACCAACCCCACCGGGCTGCGACAGCTTGCCTGGCCAGCGACAATTTTTCGTTAACCGACCGCGGCTTTTGCCGGCTGGTCGAGGGCGATGTCGGCGGGGCCGCCGCCGCTAAGCGGAGGCGCCGCCCTCGGCTGGCCCAGCCGTCGCGGCCGCCGCCTCGCGGGCGGCGGCTTCTTGCGCGAGCTTGATGGGATCGACGCCTTTCGCCTGCATCTCCGCTTCCTCGGCGGATTGCGCGACGTTGACGGTGATCTGCACCGAGACCTCGGGGTGAAGCACGAGGCGGAGCTTGTAGAGGCCCAGCGTCTTGATCGCCTTGTCGAGCACCACCTGGCCACGGCCCACGGTGAAGCCCGCCGCGGTCACGCCGTCGGCGATGTCGCGCGCCGATACCGAGCCGTAGAGCTGACCGCTCTCGCCGGCTTGGCGGATGACGATGACGGAAAGGCCATCGAGCTTCTTCGCCACCTGCTCGGCCTCGCTGCGGCGCGCCAGGTTCTGCGCTTCGAGCTGCGTCCGCTGCTTCTCGAAATAGGCCAAGTTCTCTTTGGTGGCGCGGAGCGCCTTCTTCTGCGGCAGGAGATAATTGCGGGCGAAGCCCGGCCGCACCTTCACCACCTGGCCCATTTGCCCGAGCTTTTCGACACGCTCGAGGAGAATCACGTCGACCATGGCGCGCCTCCGCTACTGCAGGCTATAGGGCAAGAGACCAAGGAAGCGCGCGCGCTTGATCGCCTGCGCAAGCTCGCGCTGCTTCTTGGTGGAGACCGCGGTGATGCGGCTCGGCACGATCTTGCCGCGCTCGGAGATGAAGCGCTGCAGCAATTTCACATCCTTGTAGTCGATCTTGGGCGCATGCGGTCCCGAGAAGGGGCAGGATTTGCGCCGCCGGAAGAACGGCCGGCGCGCGCCGCCGGAGCGGCCACCGCCGCCGCCTTGTCGCTCGCCGTCGCTCATTCCTCGCCTCCTTCAACCGCGCGCGGCGCCTCGTCGCGCTCGCGGTCGCCATAGCCGCGCCGTCCGCGCTCGCGCTCCTCGCCGCGGCTGCGGCTCTGCATCACCACCGAGGGACCTTCCTCAAGCGCCTCGACCCGCACCGTCAGATAACGGATCACGTCCTCGTTGATCCGCATGTTGCGCTCAAGCTCGTTCACCGCCGCGGGTGGCGCATCGAGATTGAAGAGCATGTAGTGGCCCTTGCGGTTCTTCTTCATGCGGTAGGAGAGATTGCGGAGGCCCCAATACTCGCGCTTCGTCACCTGGCCGCCTTGCTCGCCGACGAGCGTGGCGAAGCTGTCCGCCAGCGCCTCGACCTGCGCCGAGGAGATGTCCTGGCGCGCAATGAAGACATTTTCGTAGAACGGCATAAACCCTGATCTCCCTATGGCTGTTCAGGGCCCGGCGCTGGTCGGACATTCCAACGGTCAGCCGCCCGGGCCTAGCCGGCCGGGCCGGCAAGGAGGCCGCGCACTATACACGAGCGGGTTCCCGGCGCAAGCGGTTGAGGGCTGCTAAAACGTGGTGCGTCCTTCGACGGGCTCAGGATGAGGCGCTTTTCTTTGTGGCACCAGGGAGATGCCATTCCCAAAGGTCCTCATCCCGAGCCCGTCGAAGGACGCACCGCGGGAATGCGGCGGTGGGCCATGGAGCTTGCGCGCTGGACACTGTGGAAGCCCGATGCTATCCCGGCGGCCACTGCGAGGGGGCCATGCGCTGGGTGTTCTTGACCGCGATCATCGTCGCTCTTTCCGCCTGCACGACGCCGCGCGAGCCGGATCGGGTGGTGTTCGGGGTCGCCGGGGACCGCGTCGCAAGCGACACGACGCCGGCCAGCGACGACGCCATGCGCCGCTTTCTCGACGCCAAGGTGAACCGCGTCTGCACGCTGGGATACGAGACCGTCAAGGTCGCGACGCTCGCCGCCGAGGACAATCACGCGCTCGTCGACGAGGAGGTTCGCTGCAGCGACTATTCGTTGCGCCTCTTCTCGTGGGACATTTTCTGAGCGGCCGGCGATGACGCGGGCGCTCGTCTTTCCCGGCCAGGGCTCGCAAGGTGTCGGCATGGGCCGGGCGCTCAACGATGCCTTCGCGGTGGCGCGCGAGGTCTTCGGCGAAGTCGACGAAGCGCTCAAGCAGAATCTCTCGCGCCTCATGTTCGAGGGTCCCGAGAACGAGCTCACGCTCACCGAGAATGCCCAGCCTGCGCTGATGACCGTGAGCATCGCCGCCTTGCGCGTGCTCGAGCGCGATGGCGGTCTCGAGCTGAAGCGCCATGTCGCTTTTGTCGCCGGCCATTCGCTCGGCGAATACTCGGCGCTTTGCGCGGCGCGCGCGCTATCGCTCGCCGACGCGGCGCGGCTCCTGAAGCGGCGCGGCCTTGCCATGCAGCGCGCGGTGCCGGTAGGTGAGGGGGCGATGGCGGCGCTCTTGGGGCTCGATCTCGAAGGGGCGCGCGCCGTCGCCGCGGAAGCCGCGCAAGGCGAGGTGTGCGCCGTCGCCAACGACAACGGCGCCGGCCAGGTCGTGGTGAGCGGGAACAAAGCCGCGGTCGAGCGCGCGGTGGCGGTGGCGGCGCAGCGCGGCGCAAAGCGCTCGATCATGCTGCCGGTGAGCGCGCCCTTCCATTGTCCGTTGATGGCGCCGGCGGCGCGCGAGATGGAAGAAGCGCTCGCGCAAGTGACGCTCGGCGAGCCCTGGATACCCGTCATCGCCAATGTCACGGCGGCGCCGGTGCGCGCACCCGAGGAGGTGAAGCGCCTCCTCATCGAACAAGTGACCGGCTTGGTCCGCTGGCGCGAATCCGTCATCGCCATGAAGGACGCGGGCGTGCACGAGCTCGTCGAGCTCGGCGCCGGCCGCGTGCTGAGCGGTCTCGCCAAGCGCATCGACCGTGACCTCGTTGCGGTCTCGATCGGCGCGCCCGCCGAGATCGAGGCTTTCGTCAAGACGCTGTGAGGTGACATTCATGTTCGATCTCGGCGGCAAAAGTGCGCTCGTCACTGGCGCCTCGGGCGGCATCGGCGGCGCGATCGCGCGCGCGCTTCATCAAGCGGGGGCACGCGTCGTCCTCGCGGGCACGCGCCGCGCCGCGCTCGACGAGCTGGCGACGGCGCTCGGCGAGCGCGCCTTCGTGGCGACCGCCGATCTCGCCGATGCAGCGGCGGCCGACGCGCTCGTCAAGCAAGCCGAGGAGATGGCGGGGCAGGTGGACATCCTCGTCAACAACGCCGGCCTGACGCGCGATCAGCTCGCCGTGCGCATGCGCGATGAAGACTGGCACCAGGTGATCGAGGTCGATCTCACCGCGGGATTTCGCCTGGCGCGCGCAGCGCTCCGCGGCATGATGCGCCGGCGCTGGGGTCGCATCGTCGGCATCAGCTCGGTGGTGGGCATCACCGGCAATCCCGGGCAGACCAATTATGCCGCCGCGAAAGCCGGCATGATCGGCATGTCGAAGGCGCTCGCCGCCGAGGTGGCGAGCCGCGGCATCACCGTCAATTGCGTCGCACCCGGCTTCATCGCCAGCGCCATGACCGAGAAGCTCGGCGACGAACAGCGCCAACGCCTCGCCCAGCTCATCCCCATGGGCCGCATGGGCACGGCCGCGGAGGTTGCCGCCTGCGTGCTTTTTCTCGCCAGCGACGAGGCGCGCTACGTCACCGGGCACACCTTGAACGTCAATGGCGGCATGGCCATGATTTGAGGTTGAGCGGCCATGGGGGCTACTGGCAATGTGCCGGGAACTGTGTTATGTGACCGCGCTTTCGCCCCGCCCGGGCAAGCGGCACCGGCCGATGCCTCGCCTGCGTGGCGCGTCCAGCCCAGAGAGTTTCAGTCCAGAAGCGCGTTTTCCGTCGAGGATATAAACCGATGAGCGATGTCGCCGAGCGAGTGAAAAAGATTGTCGTGGAGCATCTTGGCGTCGACGAGACCAAGGTCACCGAGAACGCCAGCTTCATCGACGATCTCGGAGCCGACAGCCTCGACACCGTCGAGCTGGTGATGGCGTTCGAGGAGGAATTCGGCTGCGAGATTCCCGACGATGCCGCCGAGAAGATCGTCACCGTCAAGGACGCCGTAAACTTCATCGAGGCGCATAAGTGAGGTGTTGCCGCCGCAAGGGGGCCTGAAGCAAGCGAGCATGAAGCGAGTCGTCGTCACCGGCATCGTCTCGTCACCCCGCTCAGGGTAATTCTATGAGCGATGTCGCCGAGCGGGTAAAAAAGATCATCGTGGAGCACCTTGGCGTCGACGAAGCCAGGCTGACTGACAATGCCAGCTTCATCGATGATCTCGGAGCCGATAGCCTCGACACCGTCGAGCTGGTGATGGCCTTCGAGGAGGAGTTCGGCTGTGAAATCCCCGATGACGCCGCTGAGAAGATTGCCACTATGAAGGACGTGATCGCCTTCATCGAGACGCGCCGACGTAGGCGGCAGTGACATGCAGCAAGCGAGCATGAAGCGAGTCGTCGTCACCGGCATCGGCCTCGTCACGCCGCTCGGCGTCGGCGCCGAGAGGGTGTGGAAGCGCTTGATCGGCGGCCAATCCGGCATCGGCGCGATCCAGAGCTTCGATGTGTCAGACTTGCCGGCGAAGATCGCGGGCCAGGTGCCGCGCGGCGAGACCGCCTCGGGCTCGTTCAACGCCGACGATTGGGTCACGCCCAAAGAGCAGCGCAAGATGGACGAGTTCATCGTCTACGCGCTGGCGGCGGCGGAGCAGGCGGTGACGGATGCCGGCTGGAAGCCCGACGACGCGGAGTCGCGCGAGCGCACCGGCGTCATGATCGGCTCCGGCATCGGCGGCCTTCCCGGCATCACCGAGGGCGCGATCACCCTCCACGAGCGCGGACCGCGGCGGCTGTCGCCGTTCTTCATTCCCGCCAATCTCATCAATCTCGCCTCGGGCCATGTCTCGATCCGCTATGGCTTCCGCGGACCCAACCACGCGGTGGTGACGGCGTGCTCGACCGGCGCGCACGCGATCGGCGATGCGGCCCGCCTTATCCTTTGGGATGATGCCGACGTCATGGTGTGCGGCGGCACCGAAGCGGCGATCTGCCGGCTCGGCATCGCCGGCTTCGCTTCGGCGCGCGCGCTCTCCACCAACTTCAACGATGAGCCCACTAAGGCCTCGCGACCCTGGGATCAGGCGCGCGACGGCTTCGTCATGGGCGAAGGCGCGGGCGTCGTCGTGCTCGAGGAACTTGAGCACGCGAAGAAGCGCGGCGCCAAGATCTATGCCGAGGTGGTGGGCTATGGCATGTCGGGAGACGCGCATCACATCACGGCGCCGGCCGAGAATGGCGACGGCGCTTTCCGCTCGATGCGCAACGCGCTGAAGCGCGCCGGCCTTGGCCCCGATAAGATCGACTACATCAATGCGCACGGCACCTCGACGCCGCTTGGCGACGAGATCGAGCTCGGCGCGGTGAAGCGCCTCTTCGGCGAGCACGCCTATAAGCTCTCGATGTCCTCGACGAAATCCTCGATCGGTCATCTCCTGGGCGCGGCGGGCAGCGTCGAGGCGATCTTCTCGATCCTGGCGATGCGCGACAGCATCGTGCCGCCGACGCTCAATCTCGAAAACCCTTCGCCCGGCTGCGATATCGATCTCGTTCCGCGGGAGGCAAAAGAGCGCCCGGTCCGTTACGCGCTCTCCAACTCCTTCGGCTTTGGCGGCACCAACGCCTCGCTCGTGTTCGGGCCAGCCGGCTGAGTTCCTCTTCGTACTTCGGTGGCGCGTCTTCCCCCTCACCCTGTCCCTCTCCCGCAAGGGGAGAGGGGACGCGCGGCGCTTTTCTTTCCCTCTCCCCGTCGTGGGAGAGGGAGGGGCCCATCGCGACGCGATGGGGGGGTGAGGGGGCGCCGCCCCAACTCTAAATGACCGCGGGGGTGCTTCGGCGCTGGATCGCCGCGGCGGTGACCATCATCGCCACCCTGGCGCTCGCCGCTCTCTGGATTTGGCGTGACTACGCCGGACCCGGCCCGCTCGCGGCGAGCAAGATCGTCGTCATCCCGCATGGCGCCCATCTGCGCCAAATCGCCGACACGCTCGCCGAGGCAGGTGTCGTTCGCCACGCGCCGAGCTTCGTGCTGGGGGTGCTCGCCGAGCGCAAATCGGCGGCGCTCAAGGCCGGCGAATATGAATTCGCAGCCGCAATGAGCGCGCGTGCCGCGGCCGACCTGCTGGCAAGCGGGCGCGTGGTGCAGCACCGGCTCACCGTGCCGGAAGGCCTCTCCAGCGCCGAGATCGCCGCCCTCATCACGGAGCAGACGGCGTTCGAGGGTGCACTCGATCCGATACCGCCGGAGGGGAGCCTGCTTCCCGACACTTACTTCTTTGTGCTGGGCGATCGCCGCGCGGAGCTCATTACCCGCATGCGGCACGCGATGGCGCGCACCCTCACCGCGCTTTGGGCCACGCGCGATCCCGATCTGCCGCTCGCCAGTGCCGAAGAGGCGCTGACGCTCGCCTCGATCGTCGAGAAGGAGACGGCACGCGAGGACGAGCGGCCGCGCGTCGCCGCGGTTTTCCTCAATCGCCTGAAGCAGGGGATGAAGCTGCAGGCCGATCCGACCGTGGCCTATGCGCTGACAGCCGGCGGGACCAAGCCACTCGCCCATGCGCTGGGGCATGACGACCTCGCGATCGAATCGCCTTACAACACCTACCTCTATAAAGGCTTGCCGCCGACACCGATCGACAATCCGGGCCTCGGCAGCTTGCGTGCGGTGCTGCATCCGGCGGCGAGCGGCGATCTCTACTTTGTCGCCGACGGCACTGGCGGGCATGCTTTTGCCCGCACGCTCGCCGAGCACAACCGCAACGTGGCGCAACTCCGCCGGCAGCGCGGCGAGGCAGGCCCGCCCTGAGGGTCAGCGCGCCCGCGCCACCCGCCGCAGGAACGCGTCGCTGAGACGCCACGGCAGCGCCCCCGCGAGCCAGCAGAGCGCCGCCATGGGCAGCGGGAAGGCGATGCGGCCGTGATCGCGGGCGAGGCCGCGGGCGATGATCGCAGCGGCTTTCTCGGGCGACATGAGAAACGGCATGCGGAAGTTATTCCGTGCCGTCATGCGCGTGGTGACGAAGCCCGGACAGATCACGGAAACGCGGACGCCGTCGGGCGCGAGCTTCAAGCGCCAGGCTTCGCCGAGCGCCTTCACGGCGGCCTTCGATGCGGAATAGGAGGGCCCGGTCGGCAGGCCGCGAAAGGCGGCGAGCGAGCTCATGAGCGCGATTTGGCCGTGGCGGCGCGCGAGCATGCAGGCCAAGAGCGGCAGCACGGTGTTGAGGACGCCGTCGATGTTGGTGGCAAGAACGCGGCGGATCGCCGCTTCATCCTCGCCGAGCGCGCCGCGGCCGGTGCTGACGCCGGCATTGGCGATGACGAGGTCGACGGCGCGGGCCGCGTCGATGCGCTCGATCCACGCTCGGAGCGCCTCGCGGTCGGTGACATCGATGGCCCCGCTCTCGACCGCGGCACCGCGCGTTCGGCAAGCATCGGCGACCACGGCAAGGCGCTCGCGATCGCGGCCGATGAGCGCCAAGGCGATGCCGGGCGCGGCGTAATGGAGTGCCAGCGCCTCGCCGATGCCGCTCGAGGCGCCGGTGATGAGAACATGCTGCGGGCTGGTCGCCATAGCTCCGGTACCGGCGTTGTTGCCAAGGATCGCCCGAAGCTATAACCCTGACGATCATTCGCGGTCGAGAGGTGCCTTTCCCGTGACCGTCTCCAGCATGACCGGTTTCGCCCGTGCCGATGGGCATGAAGGCGGCGTGTCCTGGGTCTGGGAGGTGAAGAGCGTCAACAGCAAATCCTTGGATTTGCGCATCCGGCTTCCGGCCGGATTCGATGCGCTCGAGCTGCCGCTCCGGCAAGCCCTGGCGCAGCGCCTGCGCCGCGGGGCGCTCTCCGTCACGCTCACCCTGACGCGTGCGCCGGGAAGCGGCGGCGTCCGCGTCAATCGCGAGACGCTGGCGCAGGTGCTGGCGGCGGCACAATCGCTCGTCGCCGAGGGCAAGGCGGCGCCGCCCCGGGCGGACGGTCTCTTGGCGCTGCGCGGCGTGCTCGAGAGCGGCGAAGAGATCGAGGACGAGGCGGCGCGGGAGCGCCGAACGGCGGCGGTGCTAGCGAGCTGGGAGAAGGCCCTCGATGGCCTTGTCATCATGCGCACGGCGGAAGGCGAGCGGCTGGTGCCGCTGCTGCAGGCGCGTCTCGCGGACATCGCACAGCTCGTTGGCGCCGCCGAGGACAGCGCCGCGGCGCAGCCGGAAGCGCTCAAGGCGCGGCTTCGGCAAAACGTGGCCGAGCTCCTCGAGGCATCGCCGGCCCTGCCGCCCGAGCGCCTCGCGCAGGAGGCGGCACTGCTTGCCGCCAAAGCCGATATTCGCGAGGAGTTGGATCGCCTCGCCGCGCACATCATCGCCGCGCAAGAGCTCTTGGCCGAAGGTGGCGCCATCGGCCGGCGCTTCGATTTCCTCTGCCAGGAGTTCAACCGCGAGGCCAACACGCTCTGCGCCAAATCCGCCGACGTGCAGCTCACCCGCACGGGCCTCGCGCTCAAGGCGGCGATCGAGCAACTCCGCGAGCAGGTGCAGAATCTTGAATAATCGTCTCCCCTTCTTCACTCGTCATCGTCCTTTTCCCTCTCCGCCCTTTAGGGGGGAGGGGTTAGGGGAGGTGGGTGCTGCCAAACGCCCGGTGTTCGCCGGTGGGACCGAGCACCCCCCACCTCACCCCGCCTCTCCGCCCCCAAGGGCGGAGAGGAGCGCGATGAGGTGTGCCCAATGGACGCGCTCATGACCGCCGGCGAGATCACTCGGCGGGGTATTCTGCTCGTTCTCTCCTCGCCCTCCGGCGCGGGCAAGACCACCATCACCCGCGCTCTCATCGCCAGCGATCCCAATGTGCGGATCTCGGTATCCGTGACCACGCGGACCAAGCGCGCCGGCGAGGTTGATGGCAAGCACTATCATTTCATCACCCAGGTGCGCTTCGACGAGATGGTGCGGGTGGGCGAACTCCTCGAGCACGCCACGGTTTTCGGGCATTGCTACGGCACGCCGCGCGCGCCGGTCGAAGCGGTGCTGAGCGCGGGCGGCGACATCGTCACCGACATCGATTGGCAGGGCACGCAGCAATTGAAGGAGCGCGCCCGCGACGATCTCGTCTCGGTCTTCGTCCTGCCGCCCAGCATGGCGGCGCTCGAAGAGCGGCTCAGGACCCGCGCCCAGGACAGCGAAGACGTGGTGCGCGCGCGCATGGCGAAGTCGACCGATGAGATGAGCCATTGGCCCGAATACGATTACGTCATCGTCAATTACGACATCGAGGAGAGTGTGGCGCGGGTGCGCGCCATCGTCGCCGCCGAGCGCGTGCGACGCGAGCGCCTCGTCGGTCTCGCCGATTTCGTCAACCGTTTGCGCGCGGAGAAGACGCCATGACCACGCTTCCCGATTATGACCGCTATGACGGGCTGGGCTTGGCCGAGCTGGTGCGCGGCCGCGACGTCACGGCGGGCGAAGTGCTCGAGGCGACCATCGAGCGCATCGAGGCGCGCAATCCCGCGATCAACGCCGTCGTCTTGCGCCTGTACGATGAGGCGAAAGCGGCGATCGCCGCGGGCTTGCCGCCGGGTCCGTTCGCGGGCGTGCCCTATCTGCTGAAGGACCTCGGCGCCTCCTACGCCGGCACGCCCACCACCGGCGCCTCGCGCTTCTTCCGCGATGCCGTCCCCGATCACGACAGCGAGATGGTCGTGCGCTTGAAGCGCGCCGGGCTCGTCATTTGCGGCAAGACCAACACCTCGGAGTTCGGCCTTTCCACCTCGACGGAGCCGGTCCTCTTCGGTCCCACGCGCAACCCCTGGAATCTCGCGCACAGTGCCGGCGGCTCGAGCGGCGGCGCCGCAGCAGCGGTCGCGGGCGGCATGCTTCCCATGGCGCACGCGAGCGACGGCGGCGGCTCGATCCGCATTCCCGCGTCATGCTGCGGCCTCTTCGGCATGAAGCCGACGCGGGCGCGGACGCCGGCGGGGCCTGATGCCGGCGAAGGCTGGAACGGCGCCTCGATTTCACATGCGGTGACGCGCTCGGTGCGCGATAGCGCGGCACTGCTCGATGCGACAGCGGGACCCGATATTGGTGATCCCTATTGGGCGCCGCCGCCCAGTGGCAGCTTCCTTGGCGAAGTCGGTGCCGCACCGGGCCGCCTCAAGATCGCGCTCGCGACCCAGGCGTGGAACGGTTCGGTGGTCGATCCGCAATGCGCGGACGCGGCGGTTGCTGCGGCGATGCTCTGCGAAAGCCTCGGCCACCATGTCGAGGAAGCGTCCCCCGCGCTCGACGAGGAGGCGCGCGGCAAGGCGACATACGTGATCGCCGCGGCACATACGCGAGCGGCGCTGGAGCTCCGTGGCAAGGCGCTGGGACGTGAGGCGACGCCCGACGACGTGGAGACGCATACCTGGCGCACTGCGGAGCACGGGCGCGAGGTCACGGCCGCCGACTATGCGCACGCCATTCGCGTCATGCACCAAGTGGGCCGCATCATCGGCCGTTTCTTCACGCGTTACGACGTGCTGCTCACGCCCACCATGTGTCGCGCGCCCCATAAGCTCGGCGTCCTCGCCATGACTGGCACCGATCCCAAGGCTTATCTCGAAGCCATCCTTGGCACCATCGCCTTCACCTCGCCCTTCAACACGGCGGGCACCCCGGCGATGTCGGTGCCGCTCGCCTGGTCCAAGGAAGGCTTGCCGATCGGCGTGCAATTCGCCGCGGGCTTCGGCCAAGAGGCGACGCTCTTCCGCCTCGCGGCACAGCTCGAGAAGGCGCAGCCTTGGGCGGAGAAGAGGGTGACGGGTTTGAATCCGGTTCCTCACGGCCTCATGGTCGTCGTGTCCAGCGCCTTATGACACGCGTCGGTGAGTTCTTGTCCAGACTCGGGAACCTCCATGACTGCACCATGGCGCACATTGAGTGGAGGCCGGATCAGCGAGCGATGGGATTTGAAATTGAGGACCTGTATTTCAACTTCGAAAGCCTTCCAGAATATCCCGGGCCGCTGCCGGGTCGGATCGCTTTGGAAGATGTCGAGCAGCTGGCCGTAGACTTTCGTGCCATTCAAGCACCGCTGAGGGTTGATGAATTCTCGGTCGAGGAGCAAGGCCAAGCGAGGCTGGCCGTTACCATCACTTTCTGGCCCACCGGAAAGATTGAGGCGAACTGCGGTCGGATAATCTTCCCCGACATTTCTCTGCCGCCGGCCAAGGTGGGAACCTAGACGGACGAGCGGCCGAAGGAACGGGGAACCTTAAGCCATGCCGCAGCAATCCGTCAGCGATCGCCTCCGCGCCATCTGCCTCGCCCTCCCAGACGCGAAAGAAGTCGTCCTTCGCCGCGGTCCCACCTATCGCATTGCGGACAAGATCTTCGCGCTTGACCGCCGCCATGCGCACGGCACCGCGCTTTGGTGCAAGGTGCCCGCGGGCGCGCAAGCGATCCTCATCGGCGCCGACCCCGTCCGCTTCTTCTCGCCGCCCTATTACGGGACCAAGGGCTGGATCGGGTTGGTGCTCGACGGCAAGACCGATTGGGCCGAAGCGACGGCCCTCATACGCCGCAGCTACCGCCTGGTCGTGCCGAAGAAGCTGGCGGCGCTCGCGAAGGAATAGAGCAAGGCGATTCTTCGGACTGGAAGTGGATGCGGATTTGACGTCAAGATTCGTGTGGAGGGTGAATCGCGATGGGACTGCAGAAAAAAGGCGATACGGTCAAACCGACGCAACGCGCCGAGAAGGTGCGTACCGATCGGCGCAAGGAGAGGGGTGACAGAAGCCGGGCGAGTATCCTGAAGCGCGCCATGGAGCTGGCAGCGACCGTCGGGCTCGATGGCGTGACCATCGGGCGTCTCGCCACCGACCTCGGCGTCAGCAAGGGCAACATCACCGCGCTCTTCAAGAGCAAGGAGGCGCTGCAGATCGCCACGCTCGAGGCGGCAATGAACGCGTTCGACGACACGATGCTGGAGCGCGCGCTGGCGCGGTCGACGCCGCTCGATCGCCTCGAGGCGCTCTGTGATGGCTGGTTCGATGTGGCGGAGCGGCGCCCCTTCCCGGGCGGTCCCATCCTCTATCCCGCGAGCTTCGAATACCGCGCGCGGACAGGATCGTTGCGCGAGCATATCGCCAATCATCGCAAGGCGTGGTGCGGTCTCCTCGCCCGCTGCGTCGTCGAGGCGCGCGAGGCGGGCCAGCTCCCCCGCCATGTGAGCGCGCGGCAGCTCGTCTTCGAGCTCACCGCGCTCCAGGCCGCGGCGATCCTGGCATCCGAGCTCGACGAGCAATGGACCTTTGCCATGGCGCGCAAGAGCGTGCGCGATCACCTTGCGGCGGTGCGGGCAGAGTGACGGGCCGGGAATAGCAGCACCGCAGCACTCTCTGCTCAAACGTGGATCTCCCGTGCGAGCGCACAAAATTCTGTGACGCCGAGCTCCTCCGCTCGTGCCGTCGGCAAAACGCCGCAAGCGCGGAGATGCGGCTCCGGGTCGGGCCAGATCGATTTGAGGCTCTGCCGCAGCATTTTGCGCCGTTGGCCGAACGCCGCGGCAGTGACGCGCTCGAGAGCCGCGGCATCGCACGGCGCGAGCGGCGCGGCGCGGGGCACGAGCTGCACCAAGGTCGACGTTACCTTGGGCGGCGGCACGAAGGCGCGCGGCGTAATGTCGAAAAGGAGGCGCACGGTGCAGCGCCATTGCACCATCACCGAGAGGCGGCCGTATTCCTTGGCCCGCGGCGCGGCGGCGAGGCGCTGCGCCACTTCTTTCTGAAAGAGAAGCGTCAGGCTCTCGAAGGCGGCGATGTCGGGAAGCCAGCGCAGCAGCAGCGCGGTGGCGATGTTGTAGGGGAGGTTGGCGACGATCTTGCGCGGCGCCGGCACGAGGTCGGCGATGGGCGTGTCGAACGCGTCGCCTTCAATGATCGTGAGCTGGCCGGGAAAAGCCGCGGCAATCTCCTCGAGCGCATCGATGCAGCGGCGGTCGCGCTCGATCGCGGTGACGTGGTGCGCGCCGGCGAGCAGCAGCGCCCGCGTCAAGCCACCCGGGCCAGGCCCGATCTCGATGACGTTGGCGTGCTCGAGCGGCGCCGCGGCGCGGGCGATGCGGCCGGTGAGATTGAGGTCGAGGAGAAAATTCTGGCCGAGCGATTTGCGCGCGCCGAGCCCATGGCGCCGGATCACCTCGCGGAGCGGCGGCAGCTCCGGCGCTCGTCTGTCGTCGGTCAGGCAGTTGCCCGAGCGCCGGCGCGTCGCCCCGCCATCCTGCCGGCGAGCTTGAGCGCGGCGATGAGGCTCGCGGGATCGGCGGTGCCGCGCCCGGCGATGTCGAGGGCGGTGCCGTGATCGGGCGAGGTACGAATAAAAGGAAGACCGAGGGTGATGTTGACGCCGCGCGCGAAATCGATGGTCTTGAGTGGGATGAGCGCTTGATCGTGATACATGCAGAGAACCGCGTCATAGCGCCGCCGCGCCTCAGCGTGAAAGAGGGTATCGGAGGGCGCGGGGCCTTCGGCTGCGATGCCCTCGGCGCGAAGCGCGGCGACCGCCGGGGCGATGATCTCGATCTCCTCGCGCCCGAGGGTGCCATTCTCGCCGGCATGGGGGTTGAGCGCCGCCACCGCAAGCCGCGGCTCGGCGATGGCGAAATCGCGCCGAAGCCCCGCCGCGGCGATGCGGCCCACGGCAATGATGCGCGCCGTGCTGAGCGCCGCCAAAGCCGCCTTGAGCGAAACGTGAATGGTGACGGGGACAACGCGGAGCTCGGGACAGACGAGCATCATCGCCACCTCGATGCCACCGGCAAGCGCCGCCAGGAACTCGGTGTGGCCGGGGTGGCGAAAGCCGGCGGCGTAGAGCGTTTCCTTCTGAATGGGATTGGTGACGAGCGCGCTGGCGCGAGCTTCGCTCACCAAAGCGACGCCGGTCTCGATCGAGGTGATCACGGCGGCGGCATTGGCGGGATCGGGACGGCCGTAAGCGGCCGGTCGCGGCAAGGTGAGCGGAAGCACCGGAAGCGCTGCGGCAAATGCGCCCGTCGCCTCCTCGGGAGCCGCCACAGTCTTCACCGGGACGGTCCGGCCGAGGGTCTGCGCCAATGCGGCAACACGCGCCGGATCATCGAGAAGAACGAAGGGCGGTACGTCCTCGCGGTCGCGGGCGAGCCAAGCCTTGAGCGCGATCTCACCGCCGATTCCCGCGGGCTCACCCATGGTGAGCGCAAGCGGCAGGCTCATCCGCGGATGTCGACGTAGGCGCCGCGGCGGAGATCGCGCAGATAGCGGCGCGCCAGCGTGTCGAGACGCTCGCGCGCGAGCGATTCCGAGACCTCTTCCCGCGTCGGCAAGCCGCCTGGCGGATCCTTGCGCTGGCAGACCATGACGACGACGACGGCGCCTTGCAGCGCCAGCGGCTTGCTCACTTCGGCGACGCCCAGCTTCAGCACCGCGTCGCGGATCTGCGACGGCAATTCGCCGGCCTTGATCTCGGGAATCTCGCGCGAGGTCTGCGGTGCGCGCTCGCGTCCCACCTTGGCGAGCTCGCCACAGCTCTTGACGCTGTCGCTGACCTGCTGTGCCTCGCTCATGATCTGCTGCTGCCGCTCGGGCGGGGCGGGGAACGCCACCTGAACCAGGGACAATTCAACCTGCGCCGGGTCGGGTTGTCCGAGGACACGGCGGTCGAGCAGATAGAGCAGGTAATAGCCGCCGCCGGTGCGGATAGGATAGGACATCTCGCCCGGCTTCATCTTTTGAACGGCATCGCCGAGCGCGGGCGCGACCTCGTGCGGCGTCACCCAGCCGAGATCGCCGCCCACCGCCGCCGTGGGCGATTGCGAGAATTGCCGGGCGATGGCATCGAAGCGTACGCCGCCGCGAATCTGCTCGATGAGACGGTCGGCGAGCTGCTTCACCTCCGTGTCCTGCGTCGGGTTGTCGACGGCGAGGAAGATCTCGGAGACGCGGTTCTGCGGCACGTCCGCGTTCTCCTTCATGCGGTTCAGCGTCTCTGCGATGTCCTCGTCCGAGATCGTCACATCCTGCGAGAGGCGGTTGCGTACCACCTTGGACCAGGCCATCGCCGCGGTGATCTGCTCGACGAGCGCCGCGCGCGGAATGCCGGCCTTCTCCAGGAAGTCGGCGAGCCCGCCTTTCGGCATGCGGTTGTTCTGCTCGATCCGTTCCATCGCCTTGTCGACGTCGTCTTGCGGCACGGTGACGTTGAGGCGCTTGGCCTCCTGCATTTGCAGCCGCTCGTCGATCAGGCTCCGCAGCACTTGCGAGGAGACACGGTCGCGATTCTGCTTGGTATCCTCCATCCCCGAGGAGCGCATCACCAGCAGCATGCGGTTCGAGAGGTCGTTGAGCGAGACGATGTCGTCATTGACCACGGCGGCAATACGCGTCTCCTGGGCCGCGGTGGGGGCGGCGAGCAGCAACAGCAACGGCAAGGCGAGAAGCAGTCTCATTGGCAAATAGGTGGTCGATGGTTCCCCGTGCGGGGCGGTAGTCTACACCCTCGGCGCCGCGGCGGGGAGGGGTCAGAGGGGCCCCAGGCTCGCGAGCTTCGTGCCGATATCGCCGAGGTTCTTGAAGGCGACGGTGAAGAGGAGCGAGGTGCCGGGCAGCACATCGCCGTTGCGGATGCCGGACTGGGTGAGGCTGGTGATGAAGGTGACGCACTCGTCGCGATAGGTGAGCTGAATGCCCGAGCTCAGGGTCTCGACCGCGCCCACGGTGGTGGTGCCGGCGGGCGGCAAGCCCGCGAAATCGCGGACACCGATGAGCTGCGTCGACCAGTAGCGGGTGAGCCCGGCGTTGAGGACGGCCGCCACCTGCTTGCGCTTTTGCAGGTCGGGTATGTCGGGAATGGCGGCGATCTGGATATAGGTGAGGGCGAGCCGCAGATTGGCCGGCCCTATCGCCGCGGTGACGTCCTGGCGGCGCAGCGCAAGGTCCGCATGGTCGAGCCGCACGCGGTAGACGAAGTCGAGGTCGGGCGCCGGCGAGATCGTAAGCCGCCCGACCACATCGGACACGTGGTGATCCAGACCCGAGCCGGGCAAGAAATTGTTGTTGACCTGTAACGAATGGCTTTGCCCGAGGAGAATTCGCGTGCTGCCGCCGCCGTCGCCGTAAATGCCGGCGCGAAGCCCATAGTCGACGCGCTGGCCGCTGTCGACGCGGTCGAAGCCGGGGAAGCGGTTGCGCAGGAAGAGGCTCGTCTCGTCGAATTCGAAGCCTTGGCTGTCCTCGTTCGGGATCCGCCCGGGATTGCCGCCATTGGGCGCCGCCGCGAACATGGCGACTGGCTCGATGACCTGGCTGTAATTGTCGCCGCGGCGTACCCAGGGATAGCGCCAAGTAAGCGCCACTTGCGGGAAAACTCGGCCCGCAAGCGCGCTCGCCGTCGCCGTGCTGCCGGCGAGCGGCAGGTTATCGGAATGGTAGCCGTCGCCGCGCAATCCGACGGCGAGCTCGTAGCGGTCGCCGATGACGCCGCTGATCGGCAGGCGCCACTCGCCGCCGAGCGAGCCGCGGCGCATGTCCGTGCCTTGGATGCGGACGAGATCGAGCGCGTTCCCTTCAAGCGCGAGGCGGCCGCCGATGGCGTCGGGACGGCTCACCCATTGATAGTCGGCGAGCGGGGCGGCGAATGGCTCGCTGCTGTCGCCGACGCCGGGACGAAGGCTCTGGAAGCCCCAGGCGCTGATGTTGCCGTAGCTGCGCTCGCCAAAATTCTCGGCATAGAGGTGGCTGGTGAGAAAGTTGACCGGCGACGAGAGGTGATAGCGCAGCAGATAGGTCTGGTCCGAGGCGCGCATGATGTTGGCACCGGCGCGCCAATCGGGCGTGAGATCCAACTCGCCCGAGCTGTCGATATTCCAGCGCGTGCCGCTCTTGAGCGTCGGATCGACGGCGGTCGCGGCCTTGCTGCCGAAGGTGATGCTGCCGTCGGAGGTGAGCTTGCCGCTGCCGAAGCGCTGGCGGTATTCGCCACCGAGGAAGGTGCCGGCGCCGGTGGTGAACATCGGCGTGATGGTCGCGTCCTTGTCCTGATCGATGACCCAGTAGTAGGGAATGCTGACATGGGCGCCGAGCGTGGCCGAGACCGGACCGAAGGTGGGCGCCATGAAGCCGCTGCGGCGCTTCACCGAGGGGTCGGGGTGCGAGAAGTAGGGCGTCCAGAACACCGGCACACCGTCGATCTCGACCACCGCGTCGCGGTACTCGACGAGCTGAAGCTGCTTGTCGTGGACGATGTCCTCGGCCTTGATTTGCCAGATAGGTGCGCGCGTCGGGTCCTCGCGGCAGGGCTCGCAGGCGGAGTAGACGCCGCGGCGGATCTCGGTGCGGTTGGCGTCGATGCGGCGCGCGGTGTTGCCGGCCATGCGCGAGCGGTCGCTTAGGAGCAGCCGCAGGTTCTGGATGAAGCCGTCGCGCATGTTGTCGTGCAGCTCGATGAAATCGGCGAAGACGATGTCGCCGTTGGGCTGCAGCAGGCTGACATGGCCCGAGGCGGTCGCCGTGTCGGTGCGCTGGTTGTAGGTGACGGTGTCGGCGAGAAGAATCTGATCCCGCTGGCTCAGCTCGACATGGCCTTTGGCGACGACGAGGCCGAGGTCCTCATCGTACTGCACCTCATCAGCGCTGAAGAGGATCGGCGCCTGCTCGTCCTGATGGCCACGCTGGAGGCCACCCAGCTGGGCGGCAGCGGGTTCTGCCGCCGCGGCGGCGAGCGCGGCGAGGGCGGCGGCCGAGGCGCGGCGCATGCCGCTCAGCCGTCCTCGAGATGGAGCAGCATGCTCGCTCCCAAGAGCCAGCTCACGCCCGTCGGCGTCCAGGCGGCGAGCGAGACCGGGATGGTCGCGGCGTGACCCAGCGCGAGGACGACGAGGGACAAAAGGTAAAGAAGGAATCCGCTCGCCATGCCGGCGGTGATCATCAGTGCCGTGCCGCCGCGGCGCTGCAGCCGCAAGCTGAAGGTCGCGGCAACGAGCACCATCGCCGTGAAAAGGAAGGGTCGCGCCAGCAATTCGTTGAAATAGAGGCGGTGCGGCTGCGCACTGAACCCGGACGCCTCGAGCAGCTGGATGAAGCCGGGAAGCTCCCAAAATGACATGGTCTCGGGCGACGCAAAGCTTTCCTGGATTTTCGTCGGCGTGAGATTGGTGGGCACGTCCGCCTGCGCGAAGGGCTCGAGCGGCCTTCCCGGCTCCCAGCGCGTGCCGTCGCTCACTTCCCATTTGCCGGCGCGCAGCACCGCCGTTTTGGCGTCGATCCGGCCGACGAGCTGGCTGCCGTCGAACTCGAGAACCATCAGATCGGTGAGCAGCGTTTGCTTCGGCAGGAAATGTTCGGCATGGACGATCGAGTTCTTGCCGGACTCGTCACTTTGCCGGAGCCACAAGCCGGAATGCGAGAGGGTGAGCTGGTCGCCGCTGCCGCGCAGCACGCGTGACTCCAAGCTCTCGTAGCGGGTCTGCATCACCGAGGCGATCGGGTTGAAGATAGCGACGGCGATGACGCCGAGGGCGAAGGCGCCGGCAAGCGGCGGCGTGATAAACTGCCAGACCGAGACCCCCGCAGCGCGCGCCACGATGAGCTCGTTACTGCGCGTCATCCGCCAGAACGCCATCATCGTGCCGAACAGGATGGCGAAGGGCATCACCTGCTGCGCCATGTGCGGCTGCTTGAGTGCCGCCATCTCGAGCAGCACCGACAGGGTCGCCTCCGGTTTCGAGCCGGCGCGGCGGATCAGCTCGATGTAGTCGCCCAGGAAAACGATAAAAATCATCGCCAGGAACACGCCGCTGCACCAGATGAAGAACTGGAGCACGATGTAGCGAAAGAGCGTCTTCCAGGGTGACAAGGTTCGGCCCTCAGGAGAGGCGCGGCGCGAAGAGTCGCTGCAACGTCTTCGCGCTCTCGTCGCGCCAGATCAGCCATAGGGTGACGAGCATCGGCGCGAACACGTTGAGATAGAGGAACGGCACGGCCGCGGTGGTGCGGCCGGCGAGATTCTTGAAGCCGATGTCGAGCGTCTCGAAGCCGAAGGCGAGCGCGATCGCGAGGAGCACGCGCTGCGTCTGGCCGCGGCGATTGAACTCGCCGGTGAGAAGGCAGGCGACGGGGATCATGGAGAAGGCGAGCGCCGTGAGCGGGTTGATGAGCCGGAGATGCGCCTCGATGCGGCGGCTGGTGTCGCCGGGACGCGTGCGGCGGAAGAGAAGCTCGTGGAGAAAGAGCTCGTCGGGCTGGCGGTCGCGCAATTCCGGCGCGTCGCGCCCGCCGGCGAGATCGAGCGTGTATTTGTCGAAGCTCAGCACCGAGAGCTTGCCGGTGGTCCGGTCGAGCTGCTGGCGGCTGCCGTTGACCATGAGCACGCGCGGCCCGCCCTCGGTGTCGACGAAGGCGCCGCGTTCGGCGACGATCGTCACCGGCTTCGCCGCCTCGCGCGTGTCGTGGATGAGGAGGCCAACCAACTCGCCGTTGGTATCGCGCCCCCGCGTGTAGATCGTGAGGCTGTCGGAAAGCGTGTTGAAGATGCCGTCCTGCAGCAGCACCGAGGCGAAGCGATTGCGGATCTCGAACTGCAGATCCTTGAAGGCGCGATTGGCGGCCGGGAGGAAGTAGATCGAGAACGACATCAGAAGGGCGAAGCTGACCGCGCCGGTGATGAGCGCGGGACGGGCGAGGCCGGCCTGACTGACCCCGGCCGCCCGCATCACGATGAGCTCGCTTTCCGAGAGCAGGCGGTTGTAGGTGAAGAGGATGGCGATGAACACCGCGATCGGCAGAACGACATCGATGAAGCGCGGCAGGATGAGGATGGCGAGATAAGCGAACAGCCCGAACGAGAGGCCGCGGTTGACGATCAAGTCGATGAGGCGGAGCGACTGCACCAGCCACACCGCGGCGGTGAAGCTCACGGCGACAAAGACCATGATCGCCAGCGCCTGGCGCAGAATGTAGCGCGTAATGCCGTTCATGGCGCGATTATAAGCGGTGCCGCGCGGGAGCCTAGGGCGAAGTTGCAAGGCAAGCGCTTGCCGGAATGGGCGCGGCATGGAACTCTGCGCGCCCGGCGAAGATGGACGTGATGGCTGAAATGGATGGATCGCGACTCGAGGCGAGGCAATTCGCGCCGGTCTTCCTGGCCCTCTTCGCGTTCGCTGCGGCGCCCGTCGTCCTCTGCGACACACTGCCGCTCTTCGACTATCCCAACCACCTCGCGCGCATGCATATTCTTGCGCGGCTCGGCGAGTCGCCGGCACTTCAATCCTATTACGAGATCGTCTGGCGGCCGCTCCCCAACCTGGCGATGGATGCGGTGGTGCCGGTGCTGGCGCACATGATGCCGCTCGCCTGGGCCGGCAAGGTCTTCATCCTCGCCACCTTCCTGCTCCTCGCTGGCGGAACGGCCGTGCTGCACCGGACGATTTTCGGCCGATGGTCGCTCTGGTCGTGTCTCGCCTTTCTCCTGCTCTACAGCCGCACCTTGCTTTGGGGCTTTCTCAATTATCTGTTCGGCCTCGGTCTCGCTCTTCTCGCCTTCGCCGCCTTGATCGCGTTGGCGCGGCGGCCGGCGCTGCCGCGGCTTCTCGTCGGCACCGCGGCGGCGCTCGCGCTCTTCTTCGCGCATCTCCTCGCTTTCGGCCTCTTCGCCGTGATGATCGCCGGCTACGAGCTGGGGCTCGCCTGGCGCGGCCGCGCCGAGCCCGTGGCCGCCATCGCGCGCCTGGCATGGGCCGCCCTGCCGTTCCTGCCGACGCTCGCGCTCCTTTTGCTGGCGAGCCCGGGCAGCGCCGCCGGTGCCCTCAGTTTCGGCAATCCCTTGCGTAAGCTCGACTTGCTCTTCAGCGTCTTCGACAACTACCACCGCCCCTTCGACATCGCCTGCTTTGCCGCGGTGCTGCTCGCTGCTGCGCTCGCGTTTTGGCGGCGCTGGGCGAAGCTCGATGCCAGCATGGCGCTCCCGCTCGTGGCGATGGCGCTCACTTATCTCGCGATGCCCAATCGCATCGCCACCGCCGCCGGCGCCGATCATCGCATTCCGCTGCTTCTGGGACTTTTGCTCATCGCCGGAAGCCGCTGGACGGCGCCGGCGCGGCCGCTCGGCGCGATCTTCGCCGCGGCTGCCGCGCTGCTCTTCGCGGTCCGAATCGGCCTCGTCGCGCTCAGTTGGCAGGCGAGCGATCGCATCTATGCGGCGCTCCTCCCGGCCATCGACCAGCTGCCGGTGGGAGGCCGGCTCGCCGTCGCCTATCCGAGCGAGGCCATCAATTCCGAGGCGACGCCGCTGGCGCATTTCCCGTTGCTCGCCGTGGTGCGGCGCGATGCTTTCGTGCCGACGCTCTTCGCCTTTCCAACGCAGCAGCCGGTGGCGCTGCGGCCCGACGCTCGCATGCTTGCGGATCGATTGCCGCCGGAGCGCCTCTGGTCCGCCTTGGTGGAGGGCGCATCGCTCGATGCCGGCGAGCGCGCGGCGCTCGCTACTTACGACCATGTGATCGTCGTCGGCCGCCATCCCTTCGCTGTCGCGGCGGCGCCGCCGCTCGTGCCTGTCTTTGCTCAGCCGCGGCTGCAGCTCCTCGCAGTCGGCGACAAAGCCCCTTTGCCTTTGGGAAAGCCGTGATCCCCGAAATCCCCGTGTCCCTTCATTTGCTGATCCCCAGCGCGAGCGATCTCGCCGGCTGGGGCGCGGTGGCGATCGCGTCGATGGCGTTCATCGGTCTAGGCCGGCTGTGGTCGGCGGCAGGCGCGCTTCCCGAGTTGGCGCTCGTCGCCGGTTGGGGCGTGCTCGCCTTTCTGCTGACGTTGTGGAGCGCCCTGACGCCGTGGTCGATGGTGTGGCCGGCGGCGGCGCTGACGTTGCTCGGTCTTGCCGCCGCGCCGTGGCGATCGGCAGCGTTCTGGCAAGCGGCGGGGCGGCTCGTCGCGCTGGCGCTCCCCTTGCTCGCACTCCTCGCGAGCGCGCGGCCGAGCCAACCCGACACCTTCTTAAATCTGCTGCCCAACGCCGCCTATGTCTGGGATCACGGGACGTTTCCCGCCGACGATCGCCCGCCGAGCCATTCGCTGCTGCCGGGCGCGCCCTACAATTTGCAGCTCGCGGGCTTCATCGCCGCGCTCGTCGCCGAGCGTTTCGCCGCCAACGCGCTCATCGCCTTCAACCTCGTCCTGCAGCTTGCCTGCGCGCTCTTGCTGGCGCGGGTGATTGCCGGAACCGATGACAGGACGGCGCCCCCTTCCTGGGGCGCTATCGCGCTCGGTCTGCTGGCGACGACCGCGCTCAATCCTGGCTTCGTGCCGCGCTACCACCTCTCGAGCTACAGCGAAGCCTCGGTCACCGTGAGCCTCGCCATCGCGCTGTGGCTCGCCGCGCGCGCGCTCGAGCGCATCGTGGCGGGAGAAGAGGGGCGTGCCGAACTGCGCCTTCTGGCGCCGACACTCGCTGCGCTCGTCAACATCAAGCAGGACAGCATCGCGCTCGCCGGCGGCCTCGCTGTCGCGACGCTCGTGTTGGCGCTCTGGCTGGCGCCGGGGGGTCGGCGCGCCACGGCAGTCCGCATCGCGCTTGCAGCGCTGCCGGCGGTGCTGCTCTATCTGGTCTGGCGCTGGTACGTGCTTGGCCATTTCGCCGTCGGCGAGCTGAAGCTCTTGCCGCCCGCGGCGTGGCAGGTGGCGAGCATCCCCGCGATCTTGCGCAGCATGGCCGACACGATCGTCGAGAAGCCCTATTTCTTCCTCGCCGTCGCCCTCGCGGTGGGCATGCTGGTCGCGCGCGCGCGTCGCCGCAATCTCGATTGCGCGATGGCGGTCGCGGTACTCTTCGCCGCCGTGCTTGCGCTTTATAACGGCGCGCTCCTCTTCACCTATGTCGCGCATTTCCAAGGCGAGATCGGCGCCGCGGCGCATTCCTACTTCCGCTACAACACGCATCTCGGACTGGCACTGGTGCTGGCGCTCGTGCTGATGGCGCGCGAGATTGCGCGCGAACGCCGCTGGCATCTGCCGGAGCGGTCCGCGCAGTCCGTCGCGGCATTGGCGATCATCGCGGTTCTGGTCACGCCCGTCGCTTTTCTTGGGTATCTCCGCTTCGACCTCGAGCCGCCGCAGCAGCGTGCCGGGCTTTTCGCGGCGGAGGCACAGCGCGCGCTCGCAGGCGGCGAGCGCCTGGCCTTAATCCTGCCCGGCGACAATGGCAGTCTCCAAACGATGCTCGAGGGGCTCATTCGCCTGACGCCGCCACGCTACCCTTCGGCCGAGCTTTATACGGTGGACATGATGAGCTCCAATACGCTCGAGCGGCTTGCCGCCGCGGGCTACAGCCGCGTGCTGCTGTCTTGCGTGCGAGCTCTCAATCTTGCCCCGGGCCAAATCGTTCTGCTCGAGCGCGAAGAGGGTGCATGGCATGGGACTGCAACGCAGTCCTATCCGCCGCCCGGGTCCGCCCGATGGTCGCATGTGGTGGCGGCGGCGCCGCTCTGTCTCTAGCGATGTCTCAAGGGGCGATTGACATCGCACCGTTCTTCTCTCTATCCGGCCGCAAAAGCCGCGAGGGGGGACTCCATGAAAATCGCTTTTGCCGCGCCGAGCCAGCCGAAATCGGGGACGATCGTCGTCGGCGTGCTCGAGAACCGCACGCTCTCGCCCACCGGCGCGATGCTCGACAAGCAGTCGGGGGGTGCGCTCACGCGTGCGATGGCGGCGAGCCGCTTCACCGGACGCAAGGATGAGGTGCTGGGGGTTCTGGCGCCGCCGCAGCTAGCGGTCGGGCGCGTCATGCTCGTTGGGCTCGGCAAGGCCGAGGCGCTCGATCGCGCCGCACTGCATGCGCTCGGCGGCAACATCGTGGCGCAGCTCAACAGCGTCGGCGAAAGCGAAGCCTGGGTCGCGCTCGACAAGCTCGACGGCATGAAGCCGAAGCCGGGCAATGCCGCCGCCGATCTCGCCTTCGGCGCGCGGCTTCGCGCCTATCGCTTCGACAAATACCGTACCAAGGAGAAGCCGGAGCAGAAGCCGAGCCTGAAGGCGCTCACCATCATGACGCGCGACGACGCCGGCGCGAAGCGCGCGTTTGCGCCGCTCGAGAAGGTGGCCGAAGGCGTCTTCTTCACCCGCGATCTCGTCTCCGAGCCCGCCAACATCATCTATCCCGAGAGCTTGGCCCAGGCGGCGCGCTCACTCGAGAAGCTCGGCGTCGAGGTCGAGGTGCTCGATGAGAAGGAGATGAAGAAGCTCGGTATGGGCGCGCTGTTGGGGGTGGGGCAGGGCAGCGACCGGCCGCCGCGGCTCGTCGTCATGCAATGGAAGGGCGGGCCCAAGGGCAAGAATGCGCAGCCGCTCGCCTTCATCGGCAAGGGCGTCACCTTCGACACTGGCGGCATCTCGATCAAGCCGGCCGACGGCATGTGGGACATGAAGTGGGACATGGGCGGCGCCGGCGTTGTCATCGGGCTGATGAAAGCGCTCGCCGGGCGCAAGGCGAAGGTGAACGCGGTCGGGATCATCGGCCTCGTCGAGAACATGCCCTCGGGCACGGCGCAGCGGCCGGGCGACATCGTGAAATCGATGTCGGGACAGACGATCGAGG
>DASZAN010000187.1:0-18353 GCA_035945115.1 Allostellaceae bacterium | reverse complement strand
GGCGAAGCGGCCGGCAAGCGCGCAAAGCACCAGCCCCAGGAGCAGCGCGCTCGCCACCAGCGTGGCCGCGAGCGGTGCCGCTTCGCCGAGGACGGCGCGCGCCGGCCACCAGAGGAGGCTCTGGCGCGCGGGCGCCAGCGCCAGTGCCGTCGGCGAGGCGAGCCAGACGAGCCGCGACAGGGTGCCGGTCTCCAGGATCGCGGCGAGCTGCAGCAGGATGACGAAGATGGCGCCGATCACCGCCGCGACGATCTGCGCCACCAGTCGCGTCCGCTGGGCGCCGATCACGCGAAAAAGCGCGAGCGTGAGCGCAGCGCCGACCGCCGCCGCGCTCATCGCCACGGCGGCGCCGGCGCCATAGACGCCGAGCCAGCGCCAGCCGCCCCACGCCACCAGCATGTCGACGAAGGGCAGCGCGATGAGCGCCGCCATCGTCATGAGCCCCAGCGTCGTCGCGGCGATGCGCACCGCGAAGAGCCGCTTCGGATCGGCGGGCGAGGAGAGGATGAGATCGAAGTCGCCCCGCGCATAGAGCGCGCGCGTCGCCCACTCCATCGCCTGCGACAGCATCAGCGCCCAGGCGAGCAGCAGGCTCGCGGTGACGACGAGGAGGGTCGTCTCGTCGGCGGCGCCGCCGATGTCAGCGTATCGCACGACGGCGAAGAAAGCGGCGAGATGGAGCGCGCCCGCCGCGACGGCGAGGCCGAGCACGATCGACGGCCAGCGGCGCCGTCCACGCGCGGTCAGGAGCGAGAGCGCGTCGCGCCAGGCAAGGCGGAGCTCGTGACGCGCGAACCACCAAACGCTCGGGGGCGCAGTCACGAGGCGTGCTCCTCCTCCCGCGAGAGAAGCGCGAGGAACACCTCTTCGAGGCTCCGATCGCCGCCGCCGGCCCGGGCGCCGAGCGTGGCGAGGCTCCCTTCGGCGATGAGTCGGCCACGGGCGATGATGCCGATTCGATCGGCCATGCGCTCCGCCACCTCGAGGATGTGCGTCGTCATGATCACCGTGCCGCCCAACGCGACGCGCTCGCGCAGCACCTGCTTCACTTGCCGCGCCGAGGCGGCGTCGAGGCCGGTCAGCGGCTCGTCGAGAATGAGGAGCTTGGGCTCGTGCACCAGCGCGCCCGCCAGCGCCACCTTCTGCTTCATCCCCTTGGAGAAGCCCTCGCAGCGTTGATGTGCAGCTTCGTTGAGGCCGAGCCAGCCGAGCAGCGCGTGGGCACGGGCTTCGGCGAGCGCGGCCTCCACCTGCCAGAGCCCGGCGACGAAGGCGAGGTACTCGAGCGGCGTCAGCTTGTCGTAGATCATGGGTTCGTCGGAGATCCACGCGATGATCCGCTTCGCCGCCACGGGCTCTTTGAGCGCGTCGATGCCGAAGACAGAAATTGCGCCGGCATCCGGCGGCAGCAGGCCCATCACCATGCGCAGCGTCGTTGTCTTGCCGGCGCCGTTGGGCCCGAGCAGCGCATAGAACTCGCCGGCGCGCACCGCGAGATCGAGCCCATTGACCGCCGGACGGTCGAAGCGCTTGGTGAGACCTCTGATCTCGAGGGCGAGTGGCGGGGAAAGGGTGTCCATTGGCGGGCGTCGCGATCCTAGGGAGAAGAGGTTGCGCCGAGGTGAATCGCGGGTTCGCCGCTTGTTTGCGCAAATTTTTCGAAATTTGTTGCGGGTCCCAATACCGCAGGCAGTCGAAGGCAACCGGCATTCCCTTTGCCCGCAACCTCATCTAGCCTCGACAGAATGTCGCGTGCGCAACGCCTGCTCGCTCTCATCGAAGAACTGCGGCGTCACCGGCGACCGGTCCGCGGTGCGGCGCTCGCCGAGGCGCTGGGCGTCTCGCTGCGTACGCTTTACCGCGACATCGCCACGCTTTCGGCGCAAGGGGCGCCGATCGAAGGCGAAGCGGGCGTCGGCTACGTGCTGCACCCCGGCTTTCTTTTGCCGCCGCTCATGTTCTCTGTGGATGAGCTCGAGGCGCTGGTGCTGGGGGCGCGCTGGGTCGGCGAGCACGGCGATCCGCCGCTCGCCAAGGCGTCGCTCGCCGCGCTCGCCAAGATCGCCACCGTGGTGCCCGCCGATCTCAAGGACGAGATCGACGCTTCAGGATTGGTGGTGGCGCCGAGCGCGGCTTCCGCGAGCGGCGACATCGAAACCGTGGTGCGTCAGGCGATCCGCCGCGAGCGCAAGCTCGCCATCGCCTATCTCGATCGCAAGGACGAGGCGACGCGGCGCATCGTCTGGCCCTTCGCGCTTGGTTTCTTCCAGAAGGCGCGCGTCGTCGCCGCCTGGTGCGAGCTCAGGGGCGATTATCGCCACTTCCGCACCGACCGCATCGCTGTGCTCGAGCTTCGGGAGGAACGCTACCCGCGCCGCCGTCAGGCGATGCTGAGAGAATGGCGCGCACTCGAGGGGGTCGAGGAGTCTTAGATAGCGGCTCGCTCCTTGCTCTTTCGGCACGCACACTGCTGACAGAATCTGACAGCTGACCTGCTTACCCTCGGTTCATCAGAGAACGGAGGGACCGATGGTCGAGCCGAATTTCGTTATCCTCTATGTCGAGAGTGCGCGCGAGAGCGCCGCGTTCTACGCCGAGCTCCTAGGGAAGGGGCCGGTCGAAAGCTCGCCGAATTTCGCGATGTTCGCGTTGAGCTCGGGCGTGATGCTGGGGCTCTGGACGCGTCGTGACGTGAAACCGGCGGCGAGTCCCGCGGGCGGCGGCGAGCTCGCGATCACCGTCGCCGATCGTGCGGCGGTGCAGGCGCTTCACGAGGAATGGCGCCGGCGCAAGCTGCGCATTGCGCAAGAACCGACGGACATGGATTTCGGGTTTACCTTCACGGCGCTCGATCCCGACGGTCATCGCCTTCGCGTCTTCGCGCCGCAGAGTGGCTGACCCTTGGAAAAGGGCGCCCGTCGCTCCCGTCGGAGGCCAGGAAAGTCGGTTCATTGAAATGACTTAGAGAGCGCTACGGGTTCTCGCGAGCCGCTTCAAAGGCCAAGGTCGCCGAGACCCGGATGGTCCGCCGGGCGCACGCCGAGCGGCCAGCGCATCTTGCGGTCGGCCTCGGCAATCGGCAGGTCGTTGATCGAGGCATGGCGGCGCTGCATCAGGCCGTTCGCATCGAACTGCCAATTCTCGTTGCCGTAGGAGCGAAACCAGTTGCCGCTGTCATCGTGCCACTCATAGGCAAAGCGCACGGCGATGCGGTTGCCCTCGAAGGTCCAGAGCTCCTTGATGAGGCGGTAGTCGAGCTCTTTCGCCCACTTGCGGTGAAGGAAGGCGATGATGGCGGGCCTGCCGGCGAAGAACTCGGAACGGTTGCGCCAGATGCTGTCGACGGTATAGGCGAGCGCCACCTTTTCGGGCGTGCGGCCATTCCATGCATCTTCGGCCGCACGCACTTTCTTGATCGCGCTCTCGCGGGTGAAGGGAGGCAGCGGCGGGCGCTGCTCTGTTTGTGCGTTCATTGAGTGCCTCCTGTGCCGGTCTACGCCCTTATACCAAGGAGCGCGCTGAGGCGCGTAACCTCGGCTTCGAGCGCGGCGATGCGGGCATGGAGCGGCGCGGCGGCGGCCTCCACTTCAGCGGTGTCGAATTTTTGCGGAATGTGCTGCGGGCAATTGACGTCCCACGCCTCGATGGTGAAGAGGATCGCCTGCTCGGGCGTCGCCCGGTAATCGCGCGGCATCAATCGCTCGATGAGGGCGGGATCATCGTCGACGACGCGGGCATGTCCCCAAATCTTGATGCGCCGGCGGTGCGCATAGTCCGTCAGGAAGAGAAAGGCGTGTCGGTTCTCCGACAGGTTTCCGATGGTGATGTACTGGCGGTTGCCGCTGTAGTCGGCGAAACCGAGCGTCTTCTCGTCGAGCACGTGGATGAATCCCTTGGGACCGCCGCGATGCTGGATGTAGGGCTGGCCCGCCGCATTGGCGGTGGCGAAATAGACACTGTCGCGCGTGGCGATGAATTGGGCGAGCTCGGGTGTCGCCGTGGTCCGCCACCCGCCCTTTTCCTCGAGGCGCCGATAGGCGCGCCGCGAGCCGCGACGCTCCTGCACCGCCTTGACGGCGGCGGTGAAGGCGACGTCGCTCGAGGGCGGGAGGGCGGCCACGGCCCGCGCCTAGGCCGCCGCGGCGCGGGCGCGCACCAGCGGGAAGTCGATGTCCGTCGCGGCGACGCGGTTCAGATAGTTGGTGAGAATGTTGAGCACGGTGACCGCGACGATCTCGACGATTTCGCCGTCACCAAAGCCGGCTCGGCGGAGCGAGGCGAGCTCCGTGTCGCTTACGCCACCGGCTTGGGCCAGAACCGCGGAGACGAAATGGAGTGCAGCCGTCGTCTTCGCGTCGCCGGCGCGTGCCTCGCGCGCCTCGGCGATCTCGCCTTCGGCCAATCCTGCGTGCTTACCGAGCACGCTGTGCGCGGAGAGGCAATAGTCGCAGTGGTTCTTCTCGGCGACGCGGAGCGCGATCTGCTCGCGAAGCTTCGCCGGGAGCTTGCTCCGCTGCAGGGCGCCGTTGAGGCCGAGCAGGCCTTCGAGCGCCGCGGGCGACTGCGCGGTCACGCGGAAGAGATTGGGGGTGACGCCCAGCGCTTGCTGGACCGCGCTCAGCAACTCCTTGACCTTGCCCTGGGCGGCGGCGGGATCGACCGGTGGAATCCGAGACATGGTGCTTCTCCTGGGGTGAGGGTCTCTCTACGGTCGAACATATATCTTTGCTCACCTTGGATTAATCATCTAGGATCGACTTACTCTATTGCGAATAGTGGAATAATATAAATGGATCGGCTCGACACATGGACCATCTTCGCCGCTGTGGGCGAACAGGGCGGCTTCGCCAAGGCGGCGCGCCAGCTCGGGCGCTCGCCCGCCGCAGTGACGCGTGCGGTGGCGGCGCTCGAGGAGCGGCTCGGCGTGCGGCTTTTCAACCGCACGACCCGCTCGGTGGCGCTCACCGACGACGGCCTTCGCTATCTCGAGCGCTGTCGCCACGTGCTCGGCGAAGTGGCGGCGCTGGAGGCCGCGGCCAGCGACGCGCGGCAGGAACCGCAAGGCTCGCTCGCGCTCACCGCACCGGTGATCTTCGGCCGCCTCCACGTGCTGCCGATCGTCCAGCGCTTCTTGGCCGATTACCCCGCTGTTGCGGCACGGCTTCTCCTGCTCGATCGCACGGTCTCGCTCGTCGAGGAGGGGCTCGATCTCGGCATTCGCATCGGCCGCCTGCCGGATTCATCGCTCCGCGCCATCCAGGCCGGCGCGGTGAGGCGCGGCGTCTATGCGAGTCCCGCCTATCTCCGCCGTCGCGGTACGCCGAAGCACCCGCGCGATTTGCCCGCGCACGACCTCGTCGCCTTCAGCGCCGCCACGCCGGTCGCCGACCGCTGGTCCTTTCGCGGCGCGCGCGGCAGCATCAGCGTCGGTGTGCGCCCGCGCCTTGTCGTCAACAGCGGCGAGGCGGCGATCGACGCCGCGGTTGCGGGCCTGGGCTTGACTGCCGTTCTCTCCTATCAGGTGACAGAGGAGATTGCCGCGGGAACACTGCGGCGGGTGCTTGCGAGCTTCGAGCCGCCGCCGCTACCGATCCATCTCGTCCATCCCGCCGGACGGCATCTGCCGGCGCGGGTGCGGCTCTTCATCGATCGCGCGGTCGCCGAACTGCGCGCGAAGTTCGCCCGCTGAGCGGGCCCATTCAGCCGGTGGCGTACTCGCTGAGCCAGGTGGCGATCTTGTCTTGAATGGCGCTCTCGACCACGTCGCTGCCGCCGGCGCGCTTCGCCACCTTGAAGGAGTGGTCCGCCCCGGCGATGGGAAAGAGCGTCGCCGGCACGCCGGCCGCCGCGAGCGCCGCGATGAGTTCCTCGGGCGTCCCGAAGGCGTCACGCGCGCCCTGGATGAAGAGCGATGGCACGCGAAGGCTCGGGAAATGCGCGGTGCGGAGCTGCTGCGGCTTTCCCGGCGGATGGAGCGGATAGCCCAGCAGCACCAGGCCCGCTATCGCGCCGGCCCCGCCCGATGCGGCCACCTGCGAGGCGATGCGCCCACCCATCGATTTGCCGCCGATCGCGATTGTCTGCGCCGGCGCAAGACGTCGGCGCACCAGGGCGATCACCGCCCGCCAGCATGCTTCGAGCGTGGCATTGTTGTCGGGAATCCGCCGGCCCTCTTCGCGATAAGGAAAATCGAAGGTGACGGTGTCGACGCCGCGCGCCGCGATGGCCGCGGCAAAGCGCACCATGAAGGAGCTCTTCTGTCCCGCCCCCGCGCCCGGCGCGAGAATGAGAGTGATACCCGCGCGCGGTGCGGTGGCGCCATAGGCGAGGGCGGTGACGTGGCGCGAGGGCGCGAGCTCGATGCGGATCGGCTCCGGCATGGTGGTGATCCTCCGAGGCCCGAGCCTGGCTCCTGCGCTTGATCCAGATCAAGGCTGCGCTGCGGCCGGCCGGCGATAATTGTCGCCAAACGTGACCAAGGGGAACGCCATGACTGCGCCCAGTGACCTCGAGACGATGCACCACCCGCCATCGCTGCCGGCGCGGCTCGCTCGGTGGCTCGCCGGCCTCATCGAAGGTTGGCGCGAGCGCGCGCGGCTGAGGAGCGAATTCGCTCGCCTTGCGCAGCAGGGCGAGCTCGATCGCACCCTCGCCGACAGCGGCATCGCACCCTCCGACGTGCCGCGGCTCATGCACGCCCATCCTGGCACGCCGCAGCAGCTGCGGCGCATGATGGCGCGGCTCGGCATCGACCGCACCCGCTTCTCGCGAAGCAAGGCTCTCGCCGAAGCCATCCGTGAGATGGAATGGCGCTGCGGCGAATGCGCGGATTGGCGCCATTGCCGCGAGTGGCTCGACTCCGGTGCCGCCGCTGACACCTACCGCGCCTTCTGCCCCAATGCGGCGGCGCTCGATCAGTTGCGCTGCCGCGAGGTCGAAACCAGCGCCGGCGAGCCGCCGCATCGCTGCGGCCTCCTCGCCGAGCTCGATGCCGCCAACGGCGAAGAGCGCTAGCGGCGTTAAACCGGCGAAACCTCGCGCCGCCGCCGTGCTAGGATGAGCGGCGGCAATGGAAACATTCGGCGGCAAGACAGCCTTCGTCACTGGCGGCGCGAGCGGCATCGGGCTCGCGCTTGCGCGCGCGTTCCTCGCCGAAGGCATGAACGTCATGCTCGCCGACATCGAGGAGCCGGCCCTGATAGCGGCGCTTGCCGGCCTCTCCAATCACGGACCACGCGTCAGAGGCGCGGTGTGCGACGTTTCGCGCCGCGACACGCTAGAGCGCGCGGCTGTGGAGGCGATCGCCGCCTTCGGCAAGGTGCACATCCTTTGCAACAACGCGGGCGTCTCGCGCGCCGGGTTCGCCGAACGCGTCGCGCTTAGCGACTGGAGCTGGGTCGTCGGCGTCAACCTCATGGGCGCAGTGCACGGCATCGACACTTTCCTGCCGCACATGAAGGCACATGGCGAAGCGGGGCATATCGTCAACACCGCGTCGATCAGCGGCCTCTTGCCGAGCGCGCTCGCCGGTCCCTACGCCGCGACGAAAGCGGGAATCATCGGCTTGAGCGAGGTGCTCGCCGACGAGCTCGCCGGCAGCAACATCGGCATCAGCGTCTTGTGCCCGAGCTGGGTGCGCACGCGGATGGTGGACAACGGCCGCAATCGCCCCGACCGCTTCGGTGGTGCTTTCACCCTCGCCGAGGATACCGAGAACGCCGCGCGCAATGCGCGCTTTCTCGCCGCGGCCGAAACCGGACTCGATCCCGACCGGGTTGCGGCGCTGGTCCTGCGCGCGATCCGCGAGAACCGGCTGTTCGTTTTCACCCATCTCGACCGTAAAGCCGCGGTCGCCGCCCGCTTCGCCCGCATTCTCGACGACTTCGCACCACTAGAAGCGTCCATCGATGGCGAAACGGATGATGTGAGCTGAAAGGACGGGCATGCGCGATTTGAAGGGCAAAGGCGCCGTCGTGACCGGCGCGGCGAATGGCATCGGGCTCGGCATCTGTCGCGCGCTGGCGAAGGCGGGGGTCAACATCGTGCTCGCCGATATCGAGAGGGACGCGCTCGAGCGCGCCCGCGCCGAGATCACGACGCTTGGTGTCCAGGCGACGGCGGTGCCGCTCGATGTGTCCGACCGTGACGCGGTGATGCGCACGGTGAGCGAGGTCACGCGCGCGCTTCCGAAGCTGCACATCCTCGTCAACAATGCCGGAATCGCCTTTCACGGCTCGCCCTTGCTCTCGGTCGAGCCCGAGCAATGGGCTTGGATCTGGGGCGTCAACGTCATGGGCACGATCCATTGCCTCAACGCCTTCCTGCCACTCATTCGCGCCCATGGCGAGGGCGGGCACATCGTCAACACCGCCTCGATCGGCGGCTTCCAGGTCAATCCGGTGCTCCGCCACGGTCCCTATGCCATGAGCAAATACGCCGTCGTCGCCTTGTCCGAGACGCTGGCGCTCGATTTCGAGGGGGAGCGTATCGGCGTCTCCGTCTTCTGTCCGGCGCTCGTTGCCTCTACGCTTGGGCAATCCGCGCGCCGCCGTCCCGGACAGTTCGGCGGCGCGTACGAGCCACCGCCCTCATTGCGCCGCCACATGCCGACCGGGGCCATCACGCCCGATGCCGCCGGCGCTCGCGTCCTCCACGCCATCGAGCATGACGAGTTCTTCGTCTTCACCCATCCCGAGACGCGCCAATGGATCGAGGCGCGCCATCGCCGCATCATGGCCGGCTTCGACGCGCTCGATCGCTATCTCGCGGGGCAGGGCAGGTCTGTTCCTTAGTGGCGAGCGCCATCTCGCTGCAAACGGCGGAGCCGATGCACCAGTTACAAAGAGCGGAGGAAATTGAGCAGGTCCTGCTTGCTCGCATCGGGCAACGCATTGAACTGGCCGATGATCGAATTCGCTTCGGACCCGTTGCTGGCATGCGCGGCGATCGCTTGCAGTAAGTCGCTGGTGCGTCCGTCATGCAAGAAGAAGAGGCGCTGGCCCAACCCCCAAAGGGGCGCGGTCCGGAATTCATTACCGGCGGCTTCGCCTTGACTCACGTGATCGGCCAAACCATCGCCCATCGCATGGAGTTCAAAGTCGCTATAGGGGAAGAAGTCGACGTTGCTCTGGCCGGTGATGCTCGATGCGCCGGTGGTGTGACGCGGGATGTGGCAGAGATGGCAGCCTATTTGCGTAAAGACCTGCTGGCCGCGTTGCGATGATGGCGTGGACGCTGCCGGCGTGGGTCCGGCCAACAAGCGGCTGAAAGCCGCGAAATTGACGATGTCCGAGGAATAGTCGGACGCCGGGCTGTTGCTGGCGCCGTTGTCGCTAAGGTTGGTCGCGTCTTCCGGCGTACCGTTGAATTGGCAATGGGGATCGCCTTCCCGCTCATCGGGAAAGATTTCGTTGGTGACGCCCTGCTCGACGTTGTACGCCTCGCCGACAAAGAGCAGCAGCGATTTGTTTTGCGCCTTCCAGCCGAACCGCGTGATGGTGCCGTCGTTGCCGCTGTGATTGAAATGGCCGGCGATGCCGTTGGCGGCACGCAAGCTCGCGAGTGCCGCCGCATCGGCGATGAGGCTGCTGTCGGGCGTGCTCTCCACTTGTCCCAAGCCGAAGAGCGGTGTGGGAATGCGGAAGATGATGTTGTTCTGGGCGCGCGCGGTATCGAAATCGGGCTGGCTGATCTGGCAGCCCGGCGCGTCGATGCGGCCGGTAATGACATAAAGGTCGTGCACGCCGCCATCGGCGCTGCCGTCGGGATTGTGGACGAAGCGCGCCTCGCGCACCGGCCCACGCTTGGTGACGAAGAACGGCACCTTGTTTTGCGCGCCATCCAAGCTAGCGAGTGCCACCTGCGGGTTGCTCGCCGGGCTGCTGCCGCCGACCGCCGGCTCGATGTGGCACATGGCGCAGGAATTACCGTTGAAGCGCGGGCCGAGGCCGACACCGGCCTCCCCGGCGAGCGTCCCGGACACAGAATCGATTTCCATGAACCTGAGCCGCGCTGCGGCGAAGTAATCGCGCTCCAATGTAGAGAGGCCCGGCAACGGTCCACCAGCGCCCGGTGCACCGTCGCGCGGACCGGGATCGCGCACCGGATCAGCGAGGGCGAGGGCAGGCGTGAGACCAAGTTGAGAGAGGATCAAAGCGGCGGCCAGGCGCTTCAAAACCGTCATGTTGCGTCCCCCTTTTAGATCGATGGGGGCCGATCATATTTGAAAATTCATTCAACTGCACGTGTCGATGAAAGGCGCGTGAAGCGCGCGAGCTGAATAGCGATATCACGGCCACATCACGAGCGGCGGCAGCGACATGAGGATCGCCTCGACGTTGCCGCCGGTCTTGAGGCCGAATTGGGTGCCACGGTCGTAGAGCAGGTTGAACTCGACATAGCGGCCGCGGCGGATCAGCTGATGCCGGCGCTGCTCCGCGGTCCAGGGACGGAGCATGTGACGCCGCACGATCTCGGGATAGATCGACAGAAACGCCTCGCCGATCTCGCGGGTAAAGGCGAAGTCTTTTTCCCAGTCGCCGCTCTCGAGCCAGTCATAGAAGATGCCGCCGACGCCGCGCGGCTCGTTGCGGTGCTTCAGGAAAAAATATTCATCGCACCATTCTTTGAAGCGGGGATAGTAGGTCGGATCGCGCTTGTTGCAGGCGGCTTTGAGCGCGGCATGGAAATCGCGCGTGTCGGCCTCGTCGGGGAACATCGGCGTCAAGTCCGTGCCGCCGCCGAACCAGTGCTTCGTCGTGCGGAAATGCCGCGTGTTCATGTGCGCGGCGGGCACCAAGGGCGAGGCCATATGCGCCACGAGCGAGATGCCGCTCACCCAAAAGCGGGGGTCGTCGGCGGCGCCGGGAATCTGGCCGCGGAACTCCGGCGAGAACTCACCCCAAGCTGTCGTGACATTGACGCCCACTTTTTCGAAGACGCGGCCGCGCATCACCGCCATGACGCCGCCGCCGCCACCCTCGCGCGCCGTCGCTATGCGCTCGAAACGCCCCGCCGCGGCACCGGGCCGCGCCGCGACATACGCGTCCTCGATCGTCTCGAAGGCGGCGCAGATGCGCTGCTGCAGGTCCTCGAACCAGGCCGAAGCGCGGCCTTTTTGAGAGTCGTCGCTCATATCCGCTTTCTTCGTTCTCATGGTTGTTCTCCTCCGCCCTTCAGGGCGGAGGAGTTAGAGGAGGTGGGTCGTGCCGCCGCAGGTGCGGCGCGGGGTAAGACCGAACCCTCACCTCACCCCACCTCTCCGCCCCCGAGGGCGGAGAGGAGCGACAAAGAGCGGTCGGCGCGATCATGCGATCGCCTCCGCGGGAAAGAGGTTGGTTTGCCGCAGCGCCTCGCCCAGCACCATGGCGGCGGCGAGTGCCACGTTGAGCGAGCGCGCGCCGGAGCGGAGCGGGATGCGGAGCCGCGCGTCGACTGCCTCATGCACGTGATCCGGCACGCCCGCGCTTTCGCGGCCCAGGACGAGAATGTCGTCGGGGCGGAAGGCGAAGCGGTGGTAGGGCGCCGTCGCCTTGGTGGTGAGGAGCACGAGGCGGCCGCGGCGCTGCTCGAGAAATCGCGCCCAGGAGGCGTGCCGCGTGAATTCCGCGAGATCGAGATAATCCATGCCCACGCGCTTCAACCGTCGATCGCCGAGCACGAATCCTGCGGGCTCGATGATCTCGACCGCGACGCCGAGGCAGGCGCCGAGCCGCAGGAGCGCGCCGGCGTTCTGGGGAATGTCGGGCTCGTAAAGCGCGAGCCGCATGGGGGCGTTCGAACCTCCGGTTTGCCTCGCGGGGGGACATCGACTATACCCGCGGCGCCGCAGGCTCGCGGCCGGCTTCTGTGGCGCTTCTGCGGCAGGATGTCGCATAGTCCGGACAGTGCAACAGTATAGCTTGCGCGCCGTCGATAAAGCCTTGTCGGCGGCGGTCCTTTTCGCGGGGAAAGCGGCCGGCAGGAGCAAGGGGAGAGGTGGCTCGATGGCGGAAACGGCGCAACCAAGGCCGATGGATGCGCATATCGATGATGCGGCAAGCCGGCGCGATTTTCTTTTGATCGCCGCCTCGACCCTGACCGGCATCGGCGCCGCGATCACGGTCTGGCCGCTTATCGACAGCATGGAGCCGGCGAAGGACACGCTGGCGCTTTCCTCGATCGAAGTCGATCTGGCGCCGGTGCAATTGGGCCAGCGGCTCACTGTCAAATGGCGCGGGTCGCCAGTCTTTATCGACCACCGCACGCCCGAGGAGATCAAGGCGGCCGAGAGTGTCGACGTCGCGAGCCTGCGCGATCCGCAGCCGGATTCGGCGCGCGTCAAGAAGGCGGAGTGGCTCATCGTCAGAGGCGTCTGCACACATCTCGGCTGCGTGCCCTTGGGACAGAAATCGACCGACCCGCGCGGCGATTACGGCGGCTGGTTCTGCCCCTGCCACGGCTCGCAATACGACACCTCCGGTCGCATTCGCCTGGGACCGGCACCAAAGAATCTCGAGGTGCCGGCCTATGAATTCGTTTCCGACGGCAAAGTGAAAATCGGTTAGGACACCGGCCATGGCTGCCCCTCGCTCGCAAAACAAAATCGTGCGGTGGATCGACCATCGCCTGCCGGTCTTCACCTTCATGGAGCACGAGCTCAACGACTACCCGACACCGCGGAACCTCTCCTATTGGTGGAACTTCGGCTCGCTCGCCGGGATCGTGCTGATGATCATGATCGTCACCGGCATCTTCCTCGCCATGCAGTACACGCCGCATGTGGACTACGCCTTCGATTCCGTCGAGCGCATCATGCGCGATGTGAATTACGGCTGGCTCATGCGCTATCTGCACATGAACGGCGCATCGTTCTTCTTCATTCTCGTCTACATCCACCTTTTCCGCGGCCTCTTCTACGGCTCCTACAAGACGCCGCGTGAGCTCCTGTGGATGCTGGGGGTGGTCATTCTGCTGTTGATGATGGCGACCGCCTTCATGGGTTACGTGCTGCCCTGGGGGCAGATGAGCTTCTGGGGCGCCACTGTCATCACCAGTCTCTTCTCGGCAATCCCCGTTGTGGGAGACCCGATCGTGCATTGGCTCTGGGGCGGCTTCGCCGTCGACAATCCGACGCTCAACCGCTTCTACTCCCTCCATTATCTCTTGCCCTTCATCATCGTTGCCGTGGTGGGCTTGCACCTGATCGCGCTCCACCAACACGGCTCCGGCAATCCGCTCGGCATCGACAGCAAAGGGCCGCAGGACAGCATTCCCTTCCATCCGTACTACACGGTGAAGGATATGTTCGGCCTGGGCGTGTTCCTCATCATCTACGCCGCCTTCGTCTTCTACATGCCGAACGCGCTCGGCGATCCGCAGAATTACATTCAGGCCAATCCGCTGCAGACGCCCGCCGAGATCGTGCCGGAATGGTACTTCCTGCCATTCTACGCCATGCTCCGCTCGGTGCCTGACATCCTCTTCGTGCCTGCGAAGCTCGCCGGCGTCATCGCCATGTTCGCGTCGATCTTCGTGCTCTTCTTCCTGCCGTGGCTCGACACTTCGCGCGTGCGCAGCGCCCATTTCCGGCCCGTCTACAAATGGGTCTTCTGGCTTTTGGTGATCGACTGCATCGTGCTCGGCTGGGTCGGCGCACATCGGCCGGAAGGCTTCTACGTCGTCGTCGGCCGGCTCGGCACGCTCTATTACTTCTTCCACTTCCTCATACTTTTCCCGCTGATCGGCTGGTTCGAGCGGCCCTTGCCGCTCCCGACCAGCATCGCCGCGGCGGTGACGCCAAAAGGCGGCGGGCGGCTTGCCGGCGCCGCGCGCCCGATGGAGAAGCCCTGATGCGCCGCCTTTCTTACGCGCTCTTGGGCGCCGCGCTCGTGGCACTTCCCGTTGCCGCGCAACAGCAACAGCAGCAGAAGCAGCCGGCGCCCGAGGCGGCGCAACAATCCTCGCCACAAGCCGAGGCAGAGCCATCGCTACCGAAGCAATCCTGGTCCTTCGACGGGCCTTTCGGCACCTATGATCGCGCCTCGGTGCAGCGGGGGTTCCAGCTCTACAGCGAGGTCTGCTCGCAGTGCCATTCGATGAACCTGCTGCACTATCGCGATCTCGGACCCAACGGCCCCGGCGGCGGCATCGGCTACAGCGAGGACGAGGTGAAGGCAATCGCCGCCACGCCCTTCATCAACGGCAAGCAGGTGACGGACGGCCCCAACGACCAGGGCGAAATGTTCCAACGGCCGGGCCGGCCCTACGACAAGTTCATCTCACCCTTCGACAATCCCGAGCAGGCGGCCGCCACCTATGGTGCGGTGCCGCCCGATCTCTCCCTGATCATCAAGGCGCGCGCCGGCGGAGCGGATTACGTTTACGATCTGCTGGTCGGCTATAAAGACCCGCCGCCTGGCTTCAAGATGGGTCCGGGCAACATGAACTACGACGAATATTTCCCCGGCCACCAGATCGCCATGCCGCCGCCGCTCACCGACGATCGCGTCCAATATCAGGACGGCACCAAAGCGACGACCGATCAGGAGGCGCGCGACATCACCAGTTTCCTCGCCTGGGCGTCGGAGCCGACCATGGAAGTGAGAAAGCGCACCGGCGTGAAGGTGCTGATCTTCCTCCTCTTCATGACCGGCGTCCTTTACGCGGCGAAGCGCAAGATCTGGCTCGACGTGCATTAAGGGTGGTCCGGTATCGTTTCGTTATATCGCCTCCTGCACCATGAGAGAGTAACTCCTCTCCGCCCCTGGGGGCGGAGAGGTTGGGTGAGGTGGGTGACTCCCGGTGTTTGCTGGCAGCGCTATACCTCCTGCACTACCCACCTCCTCTAACTCCTCCGCCCTGAAGGGCGGAGGAGGACTTCGCAGAGGAGCGGAGAGAGAGAGGCGAGCGCATGACCCCTACCATCGGCATCATCGGCGGCAGCGGGCTTTATCAAATCGAGGGGCTCACCGACATCGAATGGCGCCGCGTCGCCTCGCCCTTTGGCGAGCCGTCAGATGAATTCTGCTTTGGCACGCTTGGTGGTACCCGCGTTGTCTTCCTCCCCCGCCACGGCCGCGGCCATCGTTTGCCGCCGTCGGCAATCAATTTCCGCGCCAATATCGATGCGCTGAAGCGCGCCGGCGTCTCGGCGCTCATCTCGCTCTCCGCCGTCGGCAGCCTCAAGGTGGAGCTGCCGCCGGGCAGCTTCGTGCTGGTGGATCAATTCATCGACCGCACCTTAGCGCGGCAGACGAGCTTCTTCGGCGAGGGGCTCGTAGCGCATGTCGCCTTCGGTCATCCCGTCTGCGCGCGCGTCGGCGATGCGCTCGCCGATGCCTCGGCCGAGGCGGGCATCGTGCTTCATCGCGGCGGGACGTATCTCTGCATGGAGGGGCCGCAATTCTCGACCCTGGCCGAAAGCAATCTGCATCGCAGCTGGGGCTGCGCCGTCGTCGGCATGACCAACATGCCCGAGGCGAAGCTCGCGCGCGAAGCGGAGCTCTGCTACGCCAGCGTCGCCATGGTGACGGATTTCGATTGCTGGCATCCCGACCACGACCACGTCACCGTCGAGATGATCATCGGTGTGCTCATGGCGAACGCCGACCGCGCGCGCCATCTGGTGAAGGCGGTGGTGCCGCGCTTGGGCGGGCAGCCGGGTCTGTGCCCCCAAGGCTGCCACCACGCCCTCGACAACGCGCTCATCACTGCGGCCGAGGTGCGCGACCCCGCGCTCGTCAAGAAGCTCGACGCGGTAGCAGGGCGGGTGCTTGCGAAGCGCTAAAAGATTTTAGGAGATCGTGGGGATGCGGGGGATGGAGGGGAGCTCCCCGCCATCTCCGCTCATCCCCATTTTTCTTCCTGCGATGCAATCTATCATTCCGCTGCAACACGGAGGCGCTCTGGTGCGCTGATGCGCCGCGGGATGTGGAGCCACAAGGCCGCCACCACCGCCGACATGAGGGAGAAGGCGGCGAGCGCGTAGAGACCGCCGGCGAAGCTGTCGGTGACCTCACGGACCCAGCCGACGATGTAGGGGCCGACAAAGCCGCCGAGATTGCCCAACGAATTGATCCACGCGATGCCCGCCGCCGCTGCCGAGCCGGTCAAAAACATCGACGGCATCGACCAGAACATGCCCTTGCTGCCATAGAAGCCGATGGCGGCGATCGACATGCCGACGAGCGCCCACACGGTGCCGACGCCCAATCCGGCGATGATGAGGCCGATCGTCGCGACGACGCAGGCGCTGAAGAGATTCCAACGTCGCTCGCCTAGGCGGTCGGAGACCCAGCCCCAGGTCACCATACTGAGCGCGCCGCAGAGATAGGGGATCATGCTGGCCCAGCCCACTTGCATGTTGGTGAGGCCGAGCTGCTTCACGATCTGCGGCAGAAAGAGCAGCATGCCGAGGCTCGCGGTGACGATGCCGAGATAATTGAGCGTGAGCAGCAATACTTTGGGCTCGCGGAACGAGTGCCAGAAGCTGATGGTGTGCTCCGCCTCGATCTGGCGCCGCTCATGCGCAAGCTCGCCGGTGAGCCAGCTACGCTCGTCATCGCTGAGCCAGCGCGCCTCGGCCGGCCGGTCAGTAACGTAGAACAGCACGGCGATGCCGACGAGCACGGTCGGCACCGCTTCGGCGATGAACATCCATTGCCAGCCGGCAATGTCGAGCAATCCATCGAGGCCGAGGAGGCTGGTCGAGATCGGCGCGCCGAGCGCCACCGCCATCGGCAAGGCCAAGGTGAAGCTGGCGTTGATGCGCGCGCGGTGCCGGTCGGGGAACCAGTAGGTGAGGAAGAGCACGATGCCGGGATAGAAGCCGGCCTCGGCGAGCCCCAAGAGAAAGCGCAGGGCCATGAAGCTCTTGGGACCCGTGCAAAGCGCCGTGGCGCCCGACAGCAGGCCCCAGGTGATCATGATGCGCGCGATCCAGAGCCGGGCGCCCACCTTCTCGAGGATTACGTTGCTCGGCACCTCAAAGAGGAAATAGCCCCAGAAGAACGCGCCCGCGGCGAAGCCATAGGACCAGGGCGTGAGCCCCAGCGCCTTGTTCATGGTGAGCGCGGCGAATCCGACATTGATGCGGTCGAGATAGCAGAGGAAATAACAGATGATCGCAAATGGCAGGAGCCGCAAATAGACCTTGCGCATGGTCCGCCGCTCAAGCGTCTCATCCATCGCGTCCTCCCGGTGGTATTGCCGGTTGCGCCCGGCTTTTGTGGGAGCATACCGCGAACTTGCTTTGCCGCGCGACAAGGTTCGAAGGGAGGCAATGAGACGGTGAGGCCCCTCCCTGACCCTCCCCCGCTTGCGGGGGAGGGAGGGGGGTGGGGGCGGCGCGAAGCGCGCCATTTCCTTTTCTCACTCCTCACTGCCTCCCTGTGATTCTTTCTTCGTTGACCGCCCGCAGATTTCTTCGCTATGGCGCGCCCGCGAATTCGCGGGAGGAATAGGGATGACGCTCGAGCGCTCGGTCATCGACACCTTGTCCCAAGTGTCGACGGCGACCATCACCACCATTCTCTTGAAGCAGGGCTTGCGCAATGTGTGGGTGCGGGGGGCGAAGCCGCTGAAGCCGGGCCAGCCGCGGCTTGTCGGCCGCGCCTTCACCCTCCGCTTCGTGCCGGCGCGCGAGGATTTGGCGACGCCCGAATCCTGGGCCTCGCCGCGCTCGACCCGCGGCGCCATCGAGGCGATGCCGGCGGGCGTCATCGCTGTGGCCGATGCCATGGGGATCACCGATGCTGGCATCTTCGGCGACATTCTCTGTGGCCGCATGAAGCAGCGGGGCGTGACGGCGCTGGTGACCGACGGCGTGGTGCGTGATGGCGCGGGGGTTCTCGGCACGGGCTTGCCGGTGTGGAGCCGCGGCGCGGCGGCGCCGCCCTCGGTGGCCGGCCTCACCTTCGTCAATTGGCAGGAGCCGATCGGCTGCGGCGGCGTCGCCATTTTTCCCGATGACGTCATCGTCGTCGACGACGACGGCGCCGTGGTCATCCCGGCAAAGCAGCTCGAGCACGTCCTCACCAACGCGCCCGAGCAAGAGCGCTTCGAGGCCTGGATCATGACCGAAGTGGAAAAAGGCGCGGCCCTTCCCGGCCTCTATCCCGCCAACGCCGAGACCAAGGCGCGCTACGAGGCTACGAAGAAGAAATAGCGACCCTTGACGAATCGGTTCCACCACCCGACGGCGGAATTCTCACGCACGAGACGGAAGCCGAGATGGCTAGAGTCTGATTCGTTTGGGCGGAATCGCTTTTGAGGATTCCCAAGGGGCTCGATTTCTGATTCAAGATGCTGGCTGGAGTTGGGGGGCCAGCATGGATGGCGAGACCCTATTCGCTTGATCTTCGCGAGCGCGTCGT
>DASZAN010000186.1:0-23275 GCA_035945115.1 Allostellaceae bacterium | reverse complement strand
ACGACGCGCTCGCGAAGATCAAGCGAATAGGGTCTCGCCATCCATGCTGGCCCCCCAACTCCAGCCAGCATCTTGAATCAGAAATCGAGCCCCTTGGGAATCCTCAAAAGCGATTCCGCCCAAACGAATCAGACTCTAGGCCCGGCGCCATCCGCATCGGCCTTACCGCCAGCCGCGGCAGCGGCGCCGACGGCCCGTCCGCGGTCCATCTCTCCGTCACGGACAATGGCTGCGGCATTGACGCGGCGACGCGCGAGCGGATTTTCGAGCCCTTCTTCACGACGAAGCCGGTCGGCAACGGAACGGGCTTGGGCCTCTCCGTCGTCCACGGCATCGTCGAGGCCCATGGCGGGACGATTTCGGTGGCGAGCGAGCCCGGCAGGGGCACCGAGATCGACGTCGCCTTTCCGGTCGCCAAAGCGGCGGCCGCCTAGCTCTCGGGTTGTCAATCGGCGCACGCGCGCCCTATCATTCGCATGGCAAACCCGCTCATTTCTCGAGGCATGCCGTGACCCGCCCCCCCGCCCCGCCGCTCGGCGCTTATCCGCGCGTCCGCATGCGGCGCAATCGTCGCGACGACTGGTCGCGCCGGCTCGTTGCCGAGCACGCGCTGACCGCGGGCGACCTCATCTGGCCGGTCTTCGTCCACGACGAGCGCGCGACGCGCGCGCCGGTTCCTTCCATGCCCGGCGTCGATCGGCTGTCGATCTCCGCATTGGTGGAGGCGGCCGGCGAAGCGCATGCGCTCGGCATTCCCGTCATCGCCATCTTCCCGGTGACACCCGCCGAGCGCAAAACCGCGGACGGCGACGAGGCGCTCAACCCCGAGAACATCGTCTGCCGCGCCGTGCGCGCGGTGAAAAAAGCGGTGCCGGATCTCGGCATCCTCTGCGACGTGGCGCTCGACCCCTTCACGACGCACGGCCATGACGGCGTGCTGCGCGAGGGATATGTCGCCAATGACGAGACGGTGGCGATCCTCTGCCGGCAGTCGCTGTTGCAGGCGGAAGCCGGCTGCGACGTGATCGCGCCCTCCGACATGATGGACGGCCGCGTCGGCGCCATCCGCGATGCCCTCGACGCCAAGGGCTTCGAGCGGGTGCGCATCATGTCCTACGCGGCGAAATACGCCTCGGCGTTTTATGGACCGTTCCGCGACGCGCTCGGATCCAAATCCTCGCTCGGCAAGGCCGACAAGCGGACCTATCAGATGGACCCCGCCAACGGCGATGAGGCGCTCCGCGAAGTGGCGCTCGACCTCGCCGAAGGCGCCGACATGGTGATGGTGAAGCCGGGCCTTCCCTATCTCGATATCGTCCGCCGCGTCAAAGAGCGTTTTGGCGTTCCGACTTTCGCCTATCAGGTGAGCGGCGAATACGCGATGCTGGCGGGCGCGGTCGAGCGCGGTTGGCTCGACCCAAGCGTCGTCCGCGAGACCCTTCTCGCCTTCAAGCGTGCCGGCGCCGATGGAATTCTCACCTATTTCGCGCTCGAGGCGGCGAAGCAGCTCAAGGCCGGGTAATCCGCCACTGCGCAACGCCGGCGACATTTGCCAATTCTTCGCCGCATCAGCGTGGCATCGGACGGTGCTGGAAACCGTGCGAGCACTCGGCTTGCCGGATTGCTGGATCGGCGCCGGCTTTGTGCGGAATGCCGTGTGGGATCGCCTCCACGGATTTTCATCGCCGACGCCGCTCGATGATATTGACGTCGTTTGGTTCGATCCTGCGCGAGCCGAGAAGTCGGTCGATGAGGCGCTGCTGACCTCTCTCCGCGCGCGGCGGCCCGATCTACCCTGGTCGGTCAAAAACCAGGCGCGGATGCATCTTCGGAATGGCGATCGTCCGTACCGATCGTCTCAGGACGCGATGCGCCACTGGCCCGAAACCGCGACAGCGGTTGCCCTTAGGCTCCACGACGATGATGTCGTGGAACTGGCCGCCCCTTTGGGCGTCGACGATCTTTTAGCTCTGGTGCTCCGGCCAACGCCGCATTTCCGTGCGCACCGCCTCAGCGCGTATCTCGAGCGCCATCGTGCGAAAAACTGGTGCGCGCGCTGGCCGCGCCTCCACGAGCTCTAGAATTAGGGGGATAGGGTTTTTTCCTCACGCCATCGCGAGAAATTGCGTGATGCACTGGTCGTGCCAGGGGATGCGGCTGTCGCGCCCTTGGAATCCCACATGGCCTCCGCGCGGCGTGATCAGCGGCACGAAATTCGGATTGCGCCGCCAATCATAGGCGAGGTATGCATCGGGCGGAATCCAGGGATCGTCGAGGGCGTGGATGATCAGCGTCGGAACCGTGACGTCGTCGAGAAACCGCTGCGCGGCATTGCGCTCGTAGAAATCCTCGGCGCCGTTGTAGCCGTTCCTCGGTGCGGTGAAGCTATGATCGAATTCCCAGATGCTGCGGGACGCGACGATCGCCGCGCGCTCGCGCTCCGTGACATCGGCGCTGGGCGTGGTGCTTTCCCGCCGCATGTCGCGCAGCAGATAGAATTGATAGATCGCGTTGCGCCGACGCATCATCTGGCGCGAGGTGGCGACAAGGTCGAGTGGCGCCGAGATCGCCACCGCCGCCTTGAGCCGCGCCGCGCTGCCATGCTCGCCCAGATATTTGAGCAACATGTTGGCACCCAACGAATAGCCCACCGCGACGACGCCGGCGCGGGTCAACGGCCGCGGCAACGCCTCGAGGGCGTGGGCGAAATCCTCGCTTGCGCCGGCATGGTATTGAAACCGGCAATGGGCGCGCGACGGGCCTGCACCGCGCAAATTGAGGCGGAGAACGGGAAAGCCCAGGCTGAGGAGATGCCCCGCGGATTTGCGCAAGTAAAAGCTGTCCTCGCAGCCGGAGAGGCCGTGGACCAGCACCGCCAGCGGGCGAGTGCCAAAGACCGCCTGTGGCAGGCTTAGCGTCCCGACCAGGCGATCGGCGCTGCCGTCCCGCATCGGCAGGAAGATCCGCTGCGCTACGTAATCGTCGAGCTCGGGGCGCCGCCCGACGAGAAAATTGCGGAGGGTCTGGAGGTCGCCACTCCACCATGGTGCGCGCGCGAGGAAAGCCGGAAATTCCGTTCGCGGAACGGCCTGCGGAGACGCTCGATTTAGCTCAAGCGTATCCATGTCAATTCGTGCTTGTTATGGTGAAGATGAAGAAGACGCGAGCCAGGGATGGCAGCGAAGGAGCGGACGGTTTCATGGTCGGTCGGGCCTTGGAACTTCATCGTACAAACAAAACGCTTGCATGCGCCCGAAACGACCCATCGCTCAACCAGAGCGAGGAGGCGCCGCGGGTAACAGATAACGTCTGAGAAGAGCCAATCTATCCCGAGGAATTGCGCTGGATCGAGGGAGAAGGCGCTCTCTCGGCGCCAGGTGACGCCGGGAAGTGCCGCGACGCGTGGATCGAGCGGCGCCTTGTCGACGCTGATCACGTCCGCGCCGAGCCGCGCCAGGACCCAGGTCCAGCCGCCCGGGCTGCTGCCGAGATCGAGGCAGCGCTCGCCTGCCATAGGTGCAACGCCGAGCACCGTGAAAAGCTCCCAGAGCTTCAAGTAAGCGCGGCTCGGTGGCGCCATGCGGTCCTCGACGAAACGCACCTCGCCATTCGGAAATGGGCTCGAGCAAGAGGGCGACGCCAAGATCGTGTCGTGATCGAGCAGCGTCCACGAACCCAAGGGCGCACGCGGCGCCGGCGCACCGAAGACGAGCGGCTTCGCCGAGACCTTCGGCAGCTGTTGGGCGATGAGCGCCGCGCGGCGATGATGCCCGTGGGCATAAAGCGCCCAATTCCGCTGGAGCGCGCGCAATTGCCGCACGCCATCGCCGATCGAAGCAATCGGGATGCGTCGCGGCGCTTCCCAGACATTGGCGAGCCAAGCGACGGGCCGAGGCGGGCCCGCGGCGATGACGAGGCGGCCGTGAACCGCTGAGACGCTCTCGCCAAGTTCGGCGAGAAGGTCGTCGAGAAAGCCCTCGGGGGCGAGATAGGCGGTCTCGGTGTGGGTGTTTTCAGTCATCGATTCGGCTGCGGCGTGGGACTGTCGTGCGTCCTTCGAGACGCGGCGCTTCGCACCGCTCATCAGGATGAGGCCTCTCCTTAATGCCATCAAAACTCTACCTCATGCCGAGGAGCGCTGCGCAGCAGCGCGTCTCGAAGCACGCATGGCAGCTCTGCAGCGATCATCCGGGCGAGATGCCGGCTCAATTGCTCCGTTGCGCCCCCTGAGGTAAGACGGCGGCAGCCGCAACATCACATCAGGATGAAACAATGGCTGCGCGCGGCCCGCTTTCGGGCATCACCGTCGTCGATCTCTCGCGCATTCTCGCTGGGCCCTATTGCACCTTCCTCATGGCCGAGATGGGCGCACGCGTCATCAAGGTGGAGCCCCCCGGCAAAGGCGACGACGCGCGCGAATACGGGCCCTTCCGCGAGGGCAAGTCGACATATTTCTCCTCGATCAATCGCGGCAAGGAGTCGATCGCTCTCGACCTTAAGGCGGCAAAGGACAAGCGCATTTTCGAGGCGCTCGTCGCCAAAGCCGATGTGCTCGTCGAGAATTTCCGCCCCGGCACGATGGAAAAGCTCGGTTATGGCTGGGAGACGCTGCATCCGCGCTATCCTCGCCTCATCTATGCCGCGGCCTCCGGCTTCGGCCACAGCGGTCCGCTATCGCGCGAGCCCGCCTACGACATGGTGGTGCAAGGCCTGGGCGGCATCATGAGCATCACCGGCCACCCCGGCCAGCCGCCGGTGCGCATCGGCATGTCGATCGGCGACATCGGCGCCGGCCTTTATACGGCAGTGGCGGTGAACGCGGCGCTCGTTCACCGCGAGAACACGGGCGAGGCGACCAAGGTCGACATCGCCATGTTCGATTGCCAGCTGGCGCTGCTCGAGAACGCCATCATGCGCTACACAGTGACCGGCGAGATTCCCGGCCCGTTGGGCGCGCGCCATCCCTCGATCACGCCTTTCGAAGCCTTCGAGACCGCCGATGGTCCGATGATCATCGCCGCCGGGAATGACGGCTTGTGGCTGAAGCTCTGCGAGGCGCTTGGCCGCTCGGATCTGGCGGCGGCGCCGCAATACAAGACGAACGACCTCCGCAATCAGAACGAGGCGAGCCTGAAGCGCGACATCGAGCGGGAGCTGGCGAAGGCGCCGCGCGCCCAATGGCTCGAGCGCTTGAACCGCGCCGGCATTCCCGCGGGCCCCATCAACGATGTGGCGCAGGCGTTGCGAAATCCGCAGGTGGCCGCGCGCAACATGCTGATCACCGTCGCCGACCCTGTCTCGGGGCAGCTCAAGCTCGCTGGCAACCCGGTCAAGTTCAGTGCTTTTGCCGATCCGCCGACGCGCGACCCGGCGCCGGCGCTCGACGCCGACCGCGAAAAGCTGCTGCGAGAGCTCGGCTTAACGGATTAGCGCCGCCGATTATGCCGCGGCGTGACCGGGAGCCTCGACGTACCGGTCGGGTCGCGCAATCAGCCAGAAAGTGATGACCGCGGGAAAGGCGATGAAGACGGCGGTCATCGTCCCGAGCCACAGCACCGGATCTGTCCCGAGCTGAGCGCTGAAGTGCGGTTGCAGGAGCGAAAACGCAACAGGTGTCATGATAAGCGTCGCGACTGTTCCGGCACCGAGATACCACCACAGGCTCCGTCGTCCCCATCCCAACAAGAGCAGAAGACCGAGCGCTACTCCCAAGCCATAGGATGCCGCTAGCAAGAGTCCGACGAGGCGAAAGACCCTATCGATGGCCGCGAACGCGTCGGGGTCGGTGAGTGGTAAGACGACAAGCATCCAGAGCGCGAGCGGGTTTGCCAGGGGCGCGAGCAGCGTACCCCACAGCATCCGCCTTCGCTGCCGGCCGCGATCATCGATTCTAGGCGGCGCCGGCGGGGCCCCGGACTGTTCGCGTTGACGCCGCACATGGTCGGCGACAAACACGATCAACGCAAAGCCGATGAACGCCACCTGCAGCCAACCCGAGAACGGAAGCTCCGGCGGCAAATAGAACATCCCGATGACCGAGAAGGCGGTCGCGATTGTCGCCGCCACCCGCAGCAACCGCCAGCGGGCAGGTTCCGCTTTCGGCTTCGGCATCGGAAACACCGTCGCTGGGACGCGCGAGGCATGGCGTAGAATGAAGAGCGCGCCCGCGATTGCGCCTGCGGCCACCGCCACCCACGCGCCGACCATGAAGATCACAGTCGCGAAGAGCAGGTCATCGCTCCAGAAATTTAGCAAGATCGGGAGCGACAGCGCGCCCGAAAGCAAGGCTCCCCAGAAGGCCCATGAATTGAATTTTCGGTAAAATTTGATCAACCGTCCGGTGACCAGCTTGTCGGCGTGGTAGACGAACGGAAGGTCGCCGAACGGCCGAATGAAATACGTGCCGTCTTTTTGCTCAAGTGCCAGGAGGCGCATGACCTCGCCCCGCCTTCTTCTTGCGAGATGGCATTCTGCCGCTGCCGTTGTTAAGGGCGGGTTATCCCGGGGATCACAGGCGCGTGTGGGGTGCGCTTGTCCTCTGTTGCCGCGCCTGCCAAAATCGCCGGCAACTTTCGCCAATTTGACCGTATCCGTTCGGGAGGATTCGATGCTGCAGAACCGACTTGAACCCGTGCTCGATCCGCGCGCGCTGGCGCGTCAGCTCTCGAACAAGCTCTTGATCGACGGCGCGTTGGTGCCGGCGGTGACCGGCCGCACCTTCGCCGTCGTCAATCCCGCAACGCAGGAGCATGTCGGCGACGCAGCCGAAGGCACCGCACCCGACGTCGACGTCGCCGTCAAGGCTGCTGCCAAGGCGCAGAAGGCGTGGGCGAAGCTCGGCGGGCGCGAGCGCGGCAAGCTCGTCTATGATTGCGGCAAGCTCCTCAACGATCATGTGGAAGAGATCGCGCGGCTCATCACGCTCGAGACCGGGAAAGCGATCCGCACCGAAAGCCGCGTCGAGGCCGGCGTCTTCGCCGACGTGCTGATCTTCTATGGCGGGCTCGGCTCCGAGCTCAAAGGCGAGAGCGTGCCCTTCAAGCCGGGCATGCTCACCATCACGCAGCGCGAGCCCTTGGGCGTCGTCGGCGCGATCATTCCCTGGAATGTGCCGCTCCTCTTGATGGCGCTCAAGATCGCGCCGGCGCTGGTGGCCGGCAACGCCGTGGTGGTGAAGTCGGCCGAGGAGGCGCCGCTCGCCGTGCTCCGCGCCTGCCAGATCATGAACCAGGTGCTGCCGCCCGGCATCCTCAACATCCTCTCGGGCGACGGACCCGGCTGCGGCGCGCCGCTCGTCGAGCACAGGGGTGTGGGCAAGGTGACATTCACTGGCTCGGTCGAGACCGGCAAGCTCATCTACAAGATGGCGTCGGACAAGCTCATCCCGGTGACACTCGAGCTGGGCGGCAAGAGCCCGATGATCATCATGGGCGACGCCGATATCGACAAAGCCGTCGACGGCGCCGTCATTGGCATGCGCTTCACCCGCCAAGGTCAAAGCTGCACCGCGGCGAGCCGCATTTTCGTCCATGACTCGATCCACGATGCCTTCGTCGCGAAGCTCAAGGCGAAAGTGGATGCCATGAAGATGGGCGATCCCCTCGACGAGGCGACCGACATCGGCTCGATCATCTCCAAGCAGCAATTCGAGAAAGTGCGGAGCTATATCAAGATCGGTGAGGAGACGACGGGCGCCAAGGCGCTCCGCTGCTCCGCCATGCCCGCGGACCAAAAGCTCGCGCGCGGATATTTCGTGCAGCCCGTGATCTTCACCGGCATCGCCAACGACAACAAGCTCTGCCGCGAAGAGATTTTCGGCCCCGTCACCTGCGTCATCAAATTCAGGGATTACGAGGACGCGATCCGCCAGGCGAACGACAGCGTCTACGGGCTTGCCGCCACCATCTGGACGCGTGATCTCAAGACCGCGCTCGATGCGACGCAGCGCCTCGAAGCCGGCCTCGTCCAGGTGAACCAGAACCTGGTGGTGCAGGCCAACATGTCCTATGGCGGCATCAAGCAATCGGGCCTCGGCAAGGAGGCGTCGCTCGAGGCCATGCTCGAGCACTTTACCCAGAAGAAGACGATCATCTTGAATCTGGGCTAGTTCGGACACGCAATTCCGTGATGCGCTTCCCCCTCACCCTGTCCCTCTCCCCGTTGGGGAGAGGGGACGCACGGCGCCGTTCTTTCCCCTCTCCCCTCGGGGAGAGGGAGGGACCCGCCGCGAAGCGGTGGGAGGGTGAGGGGGGCGAGCCGCGGAATTGCGCTAGCGAGCACTAAGGGCGCGAGCGGGGGCGGGGGATGCGGCGACTCCTCTTCCGCCTCATCCTGCTGGCGCTCGCGATCCTTGCCGGTGGCTTCCTTTGGCTGCGTTCCTCATTGCCGCGTAATGACGGCCGGCTCGCCGTCGAGGGTTTGCAGGCGGAGGTTCGCATCCACCGCGATGCGCACGGCATTCCCACCATCAGCGCCCAGAGCGAGCGTGACGCCGCCTTCGCGCTCGGTTTCGTCCACGCGCAGGATCGGCTCTTTCAGATGGATGTGATGCGCCGCGCCGGCGCCGGGCGGCTTTCGGAATGGTTCGGCGCGGCGACCCTGCCGACCGACCGCTTCATGCGTGTTCTCGGCGCTTATCGCGCGGCGGAGCAGCAATATGCGTTGCTCTCGCCCGAGCTCACAGCCGTGCTTGACGCCTATGCGGCGGGCGTCAACGCTTTTCGCAACCATCGCCGCACCGCCTGGCCGCTCGAATACTATCTCTTGAACGCGCGGCCCGACCCGTGGCGGCCTGCCGACACGCTCGTCTGGGGCAAGCTCATGGATCTGCAGCTTGCCGGCAATTTCCGCCGCGAGCTGCTGCGCGCGCGCCTCTTGAAGCAGCTGAAGCCTGACGACCTCGACGTGCTCTACCCCGCCTACGACAAGGACGGCCCCGTCATTACTGGCGACGCGCGCGAATGGCTCGAGGGTCTGTCGCTCACCGCGCTCGCCGCGGCTTTGCCCGAGATCGTCGGCCCGCGCTTTGCCTCCAACAATTGGGTGGTGGAAGGCGCGCACACCGCATCGGGCAAGCCGCTCCTCGCGAACGACCCGCATCTCGAATTGACCGCGCCCAGCATCTGGTATCTTGCGCAGATCGAGACGCCGACGACGAAGCTCGCCGGCGTCACCTCGCCCGGCGGCCCCTTCGTCGTGCTCGGCCACAATGAACACATCGCCTGGGGCTTCAGCAACACCGAAAGCGACGTCGAGGACTTCTTCATCGAGCGCGTCGATCCCTCGGATCCCACGCGCTATCTGACCCCCGGCGGTACCGAACCCTTCGCCACGCGGCAAGAGGTGATCCTGGTGCGCGGCGCGGCGCCCGAGCGGCTCACAGTGCGGGCAACGCGCCATGGCCCGGTGATTTCCGATCTCGGCGGCAATTTCGCGGCCCCGGCGGCGAGCGATCGCGTCGTCGCGCTCTCCGCAACCTGGCTCATGGATGATGACCGCTCGCCGGAAGCGCTCTGGGCCATGGCGCATGCCGGCGACTGGCCCCAATTCCGCGCCGCGCTAAGGGAGTTCGCCGCGCCGCAGCAGAACATGGTCTACGCCGATGTCGACGGCAACATCGGCTTCCTTGCGCCGGGCCGCGTGCCGATCCGCAAGAGCGGCGACGGCTGGATTCCATCGCCCGGTTGGAGCGGCGAGTATGATTGGGCGGGCTTTGTCCCGTTCGAGGCGCTGCCGAGCGCGTTCAACCCGCCATCGGGCCGCGTCGTCAGCGCCAACAACAAGATCGTGCCCGACGACTACCCCTATTTCCTCGGCCGCGACTGGGACATTCCGAACCGCGCGCTGCGCATCAATCAGCTGCTCGATTACATCCCGCAGCAATCGTCCGCCGCCGCCGCCGCGATGCAAGCGGATACGCTGTCGCTCATGGCGAAAGACTTGCTGCCATTGATGCTGACGGCAAAGCCGAGCTCGCCCGCAGCGTCGGAAGCGCTGGAGCGGCTGCGTGCGTGGGATGGACGAATGGACCGCGAGCAAGTGGCACCGCTCCTTTTCGCCGCCTGGCTCCGCGCGCTCAACCGCGCGCTCCTGGCCGATCGCCTCGGCGCCGCCTTCGATGACTATTGGGGCATGCATCCCGATGTCATCAAGCTCATCCTGACGAAGCGTCCCGATTGGTGCGGGGTCAATGGCGAGGTAGAGGCGGAGGCCTGTGCCGGCGCGCTCGGCACCGCGCTTGACCAAGCCCTGGCGCGGCTCGGCGAGCGCTTCGGCGCGGACATGAACGAATGGCGCTGGGGACGCGCGCACGAGGCGCGCTTCCGCAATCTCTTCTGGTCGAATGTTCCCGTGCTCTCGCGCCTTCTCGCCACCACCATTCCCGCCAATGGCGGCGACGATACCATCGATCGCGGCGGCACCTCGGCCGCGAGCAGCGGCGACCCCTTCACCGACGTCCACGGTCCCACCTTGCGCATGATCGCCGATCTCGCCGATCTCGATGCCACCCGCTTCATGATCGCGCCGGGCCAATCCGGGAATGTGCTCTCCCGCCACTACGCCGATCTCATGCGCAGTTGGCGCGACCATGCCTACGTGACATTCGAGAAGCCTCCCGCCGAAGGTGGCTTCGTGCTCGCGCCGCAATGAGCAAAGGCGGCGCCAGGCCCCTCCCCGTCTCGCTCGCCGAGATCCGGCAGGCGGCGGATGCGATCGGCAGCGCGGTGCTGCGCACGCCGACGCTGCGCTCGCCGACGCTGTCGAGCCAGATCGACGGCGAGGTGGTCTTGAAGCTCGAGATGCTGCATCCCACCGGCTCCTTCAAGGAGCGGGGCGCGTTGACGAAGCTCTTGAGCCTCGATTCGCCACAGCGGGCACGCGGCGTCATCGCCATGTCCGCCGGCAATCATGCGCAAGGCGTCGCCTACCACGCCCGCCGACTCGGCATTCCCGCCACCATCGTCATGCCGGAAGAGACGCCCTTCACCAAGGTGGAGCGCACCGAGGGATATGGCGCGCGGATCCTCCTGCGCGGCGCGGGGCTTAGCGAAGCGCGACACGCCGCCGACGAGATCGCAAAGGCCGAGGGCTTGACGCTCGTTCATCCCTATGACGATCCCCGCATCATCGCGGGGCAAGGGACGCTCGCGCTTGAGCTTCTCGCCGATCATCCCGACCTCGATACGCTCGTCGTTCCCATCGGCGGCGGCGGCCTCATCTCGGGCATCGCCATCGCCGCCAAGGCGCTGAAGCCCGAGATCGCCGTCATCGGCGTCGAATGCGCCGCCTACGCCTCGATGCTGCACGCGCTCGGACGCGCGCCGAAGCCCGCGGGCGGCACGACGCTCGCCGAGGGCATCGCGGTGAAGGAGCCGGGAAAGCTCACCCGCGCCGTCATCGCGGCGCTCGTCGACGACATCCTCCTCGTCGACGAACCGGCACTCGAGCGTGCGGTCGGGCTTCTTCTCGATGCGACGAAAATCGTCGCCGAGGGCGCGGGCGCGGCGACGGTCGCCGCGCTCTTGGTCCATGGCGAGCGCTTCCGCGGCCGCCGCGTCGGCCTCGTACTCTCGGGCGGCAACATCGACGCGCGCCTCCTCGCCTCGATCCTCCAGCGCGAACTCGTCCGCGCCGGACGACTCGTGCGGCTGCGCATCGAAATCACCGACATTCCCGGCGCGCTCGCCAAGATCGCCGGCATCATGGGCCAGCAAGGCGGCAACATCGTCGAGATCTATCACCAACGCCTCTTCCAGGACGTGCCGGTGAAGCATGCCGAAGTGGACGCGGTGGTGGAGACGCGCAATCCCCGTCATGTCGGCGAGCTCGTCGCGGCCCTGAGCGGCGCGGGATTTCCGACGCGGCTTCTTTCGAGCACCGCCATCGGCGGCAGTTGAATCGAGCAAAGAACGCCGCGATTGGCGGCTTACGACGCGGACTCCCGTCCCTGTGATCATTTGCCCTCGAATTGTCGCAGCAGAAAGGCGGGATTAGTCACCGATTAACCACAAATTTGCCACCCGTTTACCGTCATTTTGCTGGCGATACGTTTCCTAAATTTGTCACTTACTGACGGAGGCCGCTGCCCTATATATCGAATATTCACCGCGCAGGCGGAGCAGTGCATATGTCGAACATTCTCTTCGTCGATCACGACCGCAGCTCGCGCGATCGCGTGCGCTGCCTGCTCGAGGATAAGGGCTTCTTCGTCCACGCCGTCGCCAATGCCGAAGTGGCGCTGTTGCTGCTGCGCGAGCAAATTCATTTCGACCTGCTGCTGACCGATGTTGTCTTCCCCGGCGGCATGGACGGCTTCAGGCTCGCCGATGAAGCGACGCGCCTCCGGCCGGGCTTGCGCGTGATTTATCTCGCGGGCTTCGTCAACCTGCCGCGCCGCCGGCTTGCTGAGCTCCGCGGCACGCTGCTCTTGAAGCCAGTACGACCCTTCCAGTTGGTGAACGAGGTGCGCGGCCTTCTCGCCAGCGCTGCCTAAGTCTCCGCTCCCTCGACGATGAAGAGGCGCGAGACCGCCGCCCTCTCGCGAATCGCCCGCGCCTCGCTGTAATCGGCCGAGTGGTACCAGCGCTCGGCCGCCGCACGGCTCGCGAATTCGAGAACGACGATGCGTTTGGGCGGCGCTCCTTCGAGCGCTTCCGTCGCGCCACCGCGCACGAGGAAGCGTCCGCCATGGCGCGTGATCGAGCCCGGCGTAAGCTTTGCGTATTCGCGATAAAGGTCAGAATCTCTGATGTCGATCTCGGCGATGACGAAGGCGGTCATTTCTCTCCTCCTCTGTGCCGGAAGCTTATCGGCGGCGCTCGCTTGTCGCTACCGCCCGCGCTAGATTCGATCCGCTGTCGGAAGGAGACGCGTGATGGCGGCGTATCGGAGCGTCCTCGATTCCATCGGCAACACGCCGCTCGTCGAGCTCACCCGCTTCGACATCGGTCCCTGCCGCCTCTTCGCCAAGCTCGAGAACCAGAATCCCGCGGGTTCGATCAAAGACAGGATCGGCCTCTCGCTCATCGAAGCGGCCGAGCGCGAGGGCAAGCTGGGACCGGGCGGCACGCTCATAGAGGCGACCGCGGGGAATACCGGCTTGGGCCTGGCGCTCGTCGCCGCCCAGAAGGGCTATCGCCTCATCCTCGTCGTCCCGGATAAGATGAGCCAGGAAAAAGTGCTTCATCTCAAAGCATTGGGCGCTGATGTTCGGATCACGCGCTCGGATGTGGGCAAGGGTCATCCCGACTACTACCAAGACGTGGCGGAGCGGCTCGCGGGCGAGATGGGGGCCTTCTACGTCAACCAATTTGCCAATCCCGCCAATCCCTTGGCGCATGAAACGACGACCGGACCTGAGATCTGGCAGCAGAGCGCTCATCGTCTCGACGCGGTGGTGTGCGGCGTGGGCTCGGGCGGCACGCTCACCGGGCTCGGCCGCTTCTTCGCGCGCGTTGCCCCCAATGTCGAGATGGTGCTCGCCGATCCCGTCGGCTCGATCCTGGCGCCGCTCGTCGAGAGCGGCAAAAAGGTCGAGGCAGGCTCGTGGCTCGTCGAAGGCATCGGCGAGGACTTCGTGCCGCCGGTCTGCGACCTCGCCTTCGCGCGGCGCGCTTACGCCGTGAGCGACCGCGAAAGCTTCGCCGCTGCGCGCGAGCTCTTGCGCCGCGAAGGCATTTTGGGTGGCTCATCGACGGGCACCCTGCTCGCCGCCGCGCTCCGCTATTGCCGCGAGCAGCGCGAGGCGAAGCACGTCGTGACCTTGGTCTGCGACAGCGGCAACAAGTATCTCTCGAAGATGTACAACGACTTCTGGATGTTCGATCAGGGTCTCTTGGATCGCGCCGAGCAAGGCGACCTCACCGACCTCATCGCGCGCCGCCATGCGGAGGGGAGCGTCGTGACCGTGACGCCCGATGACACGCTCGCCACCGTCTACCGCCGCATGAAACTCTACGAGGTCTCGCAGCTGCCCGTGCTCGAGCACGAGAAGATCGTCGGCATCATCGACGAGTCGGACCTGCTCCTCGCCGTCAATGCCGACCCCGAAGCATTCCGCGAGCCGGTGCGTCGCGCCATGGTGACGAAGCTCGAGACGGTCACGCCCGAGGCGCCGCTCGAATCGCTGCTGCCGATCTTCGCCAAGGACCACGTTCCCGTGATCGAGAAGGACGGCAAGTTTATCGGCCTCATCACCCGCATCGATTTCATCAACCACCTGCGCCGGCGCGTCAACTGAAGCGCCCAGGACCCACCTTCATGACCCGCACCAAAAGCAACCGCCGCGGCTTCGCCACGCGCGGCATTCACGCCGGCCAATCGCCCGATCCGACCACGGGCGCGATCATGACGCCGATCTACGCGACATCGACCTATGTGCAGGAGAGTCCCGGCATTCACAAAGGCTACGAATATTCGCGCACACAGAATCCGACGCGCATGGCCTATGAGCGCTGCATCGCCGATCTCGAAAGCGGCACGCAAGGGTTCGCCTTCGCCTCCGGCATGGCCGGCACCGCCACCATCCTCGACCTCTTGCCGCAAGGGGCGCATGTGCTGGCCTCCGACGATCTCTATGGCGGCACCTACCGTCTCTTCACCCGCGTGCGCGAGCGCTCGGCGGGGCTCGGCGTCAGCTACGTCGACCTCCGCGACCGCGTCGCGATCGAGGCGGCGATCCGGCCGGAGACGCGCCTCATCTGGATCGAGACCCCGTCCAATCCGATGCTGAAGCTCGTCGATCTCGCCATGGTGGCGGAGATCGCGAAGAAGCGCGGCATCCTCTCCGTCGCCGACAACACGTTTGCGAGCCCGGCGGTGCAGCGCCCGCTCGAGCACGGCTTCGATCTCGTCATGCATTCCGCCACCAAGTACCTCAACGGCCATTCCGACATGGTGGGTGGCATCGTCGTCGTCGGCGAGAACAAGGAGCTGGCCGAGCGCATGGCCTTCCTGCAAAACGCGGTGGGCGCGGTGGCGGGACCCTTCGACAGCTTCCTCGCGCTGCGCGGTCTCAAGACCTTGGCGCTCCGCATGGAGCGGCATTGCGAGAATGCGCTCGCCATCGCCGAGCACCTGGCTTCGCATCCCAAGGTCGCGCGCGTCCACTACCCCGGCCTCAAGAGCCACCCACAGCACGCGCTTGCGCGCCGCCAGATGGAGCGCTCCGGCGGCATGGTGACGGCGGAGCTCAAAGGCGATCTCGCCACCGCACGGCGCTTCCTCGAACGCGTCGAGATCTTCGCGCTCGCCGAAAGCTTGGGCGGGGTCGAGAGCCTCATCGAGCATCCCGCGATCATGACGCACGCCTCGCTGCCGCCCGAGCAGCGCCGCGCGCTCGGCATCGGCGACACCCTCATCCGCCTCTCCGTCGGCATCGAGGACATCGACGACCTGATCGCGGACCTCGATCAGGCCCTGACGTAGAGCACGGCATCGCCCCGCACTCTCCCACCGCTGCGCGGATGGGCATCGCTATGTTCTCCCGTTTTACCATCAACAAAGGGTTGCAGAACGGCGGGGGAACGTAGCCCATAAGCAACGATATCTTAACGTAAATCCGCGAGCGTAGCCGGGCTACCAGAGGGCCTCGCCCACCCATGTTTCTGATCATCGGCTCGGTCGTCGTCGTCGCCTGCGTGCTCGGCGGTTATCTCCTGAATGGCGGGCACCTCGTGGTGCTGTTCCAGCCGTTCGAGGTGCTGATCATCGCCGGGGCGGCGGTAGGCGCTTTCATCACCTCGAACCGCAAGCCGGTGCTGTCGGGAACGCTCGCCGCCATCATCGGCCTCCTCAAGAGCGAGCGCTACGACAAGTCCGCCTATCTCGAGCTCCTGAGCATGCTCTATTCGGTGTTCAAGCTCGCCAAGACCAAGGGCGCGCTCGCCCTCGAGGCGCATGTTGAAAATCCGCACGAGAGCACGCTCTTTCAGCGCTTTCCCATCTTCTTCGGCGATCATCACGCGGTCGTCTTCATCTGCGACTATCTCCGCCTCCTCACCCTTGGCACCGACAATCACCATGAGATGGAGACGCTTATGGATGAGGACATCGCGACCCATCACGAGGAGCATGCGGCGATCGTCACCGCCGTGAACAACATGTCGGACGGCTTGCCCGCGCTCGGCATCGTCGCCGCCGTGCTGGGCGTCATCCACACCATGGGCTCGATCACCGAGCCGCCCGCCGTGCTCGGTCACCTCATCGGTGGCGCCCTCGTTGGCACCTTCATGGGTGTGCTGCTGTCGTATGGCTTCGTCGGCCCAATCGCCAACGCGATCAAGGCGCGCGGCGAAGCGGAGCAGCGCTATTTCCTCTGCATCAAGGCGGGCATTCTCGCTTACATGCAGGGCTATGCGCCCTCGGTCGCCGTCGAGTTCGCGCGCAAGTCGCTCAACACCGACGTACGGCCGACCTTCTACGAGGTCGAGGAAGCGGTCGAAGCGCTCCCCGCCGCTGCCTGAGCTTCCGCCATGGCGAAGTCCAACGTCCCGATCATCATCAAGAAGGTCAAGGGCAAAGGCGGGCACGGCCACCACGGCGGGGCCTGGAAGGTGGCTTACGCCGATTTCGTCACGGCGATGATGGCGTTCTTCCTGCTGCTCTGGCTCTTGAACGTCACGACCGATATCCAAAAACGCGGCATCGCCGACTACTTCGAGCCCACGATCGCGTCGAAATCACAAAGCGGCGCCGGCGGCGTCATGGGCGGCCAGACCATCGGCCAGTCGGGCGCCCAGATGATCCCGACCTCGCTCCCCTCGCTCGCCCTCAACCGGCCGGCCTTGCGCCAACCCAATGAGGGCGACGACGGCGATGAAGGCGGCACGGCCGGCCACGACACGACCACCACCGACAACGGCACCCAAGCCGGTGTGGACGCGCGCGTGGGCGAGGCGCAAAAGGACGCGGAAAAAGACGGGCAAAAAAAGGAGCAGCTCTCGGCCGAGGAGCTCGAGCGCCGTTTCGCCGAGCGCGAGGAGCGGCGCTTTGCCGCCGCCGAATTCACGTTAAAGCAGGCGGTGGAGCAACTGCCGGAACTGAAGGGTCTCGCCGACAATCTCATCGTCGACCGCACGCCCGAGGGCTTGCGCATTCAGCTGGTCGATCAGGAGAAGTCGCCGATGTTCGCGCTCGGATCCTACGAGCTCATCGACAGCGCGAAGAAGCTTATCGCCGTCGTCACGCAAGTGGTGCAGCGCCTTCCCAATAAGATCACCATCACCGGCCACACCGACGCCGTGCCTTACCCGGGCGGGCGCAAATATACGAACTGGGAACTTTCCGCCGACCGCGCCAACGCCAGCCGCCGCGAATTCCTCGCCGACGGCTTGCCCGAGGACCGCATCGGCCGCGTCACCGGCGTCGCCGATCGCGATCCCCTCGTCGCCGACCAGCCCACCTCGCCCCGCAACCGCCGCATCAGCGTCGTGCTGCTGCGCGAAGCGAAAGAAGCGCCGCCGACACAGGCGGCGCAGCGGTAGGCAAAGAAAGATTCACCAGGAGGCAGTGAGGCGGGGAGAAGAAGTTTTGGCGCGCTAAGCCCGCCAGGAAATCCTGCCTGTCTCACTGCCTCCCTGTGAAATCTTCCATTGTGAAGCCGAGGCGCAGCGTCGCGCCGGCGCAAGCGATGAATGGGATTGCCGCGCAAAGCAGCAGAACCCAAGTAGGAAGGCCGAGACCGATCAGCACGCCGCCAATGACAGGCCCGAGGATCGAGCCGATGCGGCCGATGCCGAGGGCCCAGCCGGCGCCGGTCGAGCGGATGAAGGTCGGATAGCAGGTGCCGGCGAGCGCGTTGAGGCCGAACTGGCCGCCGAGCACGAAGAGGCCGGCGACGAAGACGGTGCCCATCAGCACCGCCTCGCTCAAGGTTGGCACGCCGATGAGCGCCACCAGCGGCGCCGCCACCGCGAAGATCGCGGCCACGGCGGGAATGCCGCGCCGGTCGACGAGGCGGCCGATGAAGACGCTGCCGAAGGCGCCGCCGCCCTGAAAGAGCGCCGCCGCCAGCACCGCATCGCCGAGCGGCATGCCGTCGCTCGCCAGCACCGTCGGGAGCCAGCTCGTGAGGAAATGGTGGCCCAAGAAGCTGGTGACGAAGGCGGCCCAGAGGAGCAGCGTGAGCGGCGCGCGTCCCTCGCGGAAGAGATGCGCGAGCGGCAGGCCCGCTTTTTGCGCTTCGCGCAACCGGAAGCGCGGATGATCGGGAAGGACAAGATCTGGCCGCAACTTCGCCGCGATCGCCGCGAGCCGCAATGAGGACGCGTCTTGAAGCGCGAGGAAGCGCGGCGATTCCGGCAAGGTGCGCCAGAGCACCGCGCTCAGCGCCAAGGGCGCGAGCCCACCGATGAGAAAGGTTACCGGCCAGCCATAGCGCGGCAAGAGCGCCGCCACGAGTACGCCGCCCCCGGCGGCGCCCAAGGTATATCCGAGGAACATGAGCGCGATGCGCGTCGCGCGCTGCTTCGCGGGCGCATATTCGACATTGAGCGCGATCGCCGTCGGGATCGAGCCGCCTAGACCCAGGCCGGCGATGAAACGGAGCACCAGCAGCGCGGTGAACCGATTGACGTAAGCCGGCGCGGCATCGGCAAAAGCCGCCGCCACAGTGAAGAGACCGAAGAGCCAGAAACCCGCGAGGATGACGCGCTTGCGGCCGAAGCGATCGGCCAGATGGCTGAGGATCGTCGCTCCCAGCATGTAGCCGAAAAGCCCAGCGCCGAACACTGGTCCAAGCACGGCGCGGTCGTCGATGTGCCAGTCGACGATGATGACGGGGGCGGCATAGGCCATCACCTGCATGTCATAGCCTTCGACGAGCATGAGCACGCAGGACCAGACGAGGACCGCGACGGAGAACGCGCTCCGCGGCTGCATTTCGATCAACGCGCCGAGATCGATTTCCTTGCTTCTTTCCATCTCTCCTCGGCCACGCCGGATGAAGATCCTGCGTCCTTCGACAAGCTCAGGACGAGGTCTTTTCTAAGGACGCAAAACCTTCTTGCAGCGACGGCGACCGGGGCATGCCCGCCCGCAAGGCAGTCAAAAAAACTTCAATTGGAAACCGTCCGCTTCATGATGATCTCGTCGCTCCAGCCGCCGACAAACTCGTAGCCTTGCGCGGCCAAGCGGTTCATCTCGATCGTCAAATAGAAGGCGCGCTTGTTCGCGTCGTCCGGCCGTTGGATCCCTTTCAATTCCTCGCCAAAGAAAACCACGCGTCCGTCCGGATAGATGACGCACATGCGGTCGACGCTATCCCAGCGAATGTCGATATATTCGACCTTGGCCGACCGCGTCTGCGCCATCGGATTCACTTGTGCGGCGCCCACCAGCACGAGCCCCGCCAAGACCGCCGTCGCAACAATCTGCTTTTTCATTGAACCACCTCGATGCCATGAAGATGCGTCCCTCGTTCGCCGGGTTCGGCCGACGCGAGGCGACGGCACTATTGCGGCCTATATCTCGGCAGACAAGATGACGCTGTGCCGCGGATTCCGCATCCTTGCGAGGCGCGCTAGGATGCGCCGCCTTCGACAGCGGAAGCGCAAATGCCCGACCTTGACGCCGCCGGCCGACTCGCTCTCACCATCGCCATCAGCGACTACGATCATGTGCGCGATTTCGCGAGCGGGCTCGTGCGCGCGCGCGGCATCGAGGCCAATTTCCTGACGCTCCCCGTCGAGGAGATCTTCTTCCGCTTCACCAAGTTCCGGGAATGGGACGTCTCGGAGATGTCGCTCGCGAAATACGCGGCGCTCCGCGCCCAGGACGACGCCTCGCTTTCCGCCATTCCCGTCTTTCCCTCGCGCCTCTTCCGTCACTCCTCGATCTATGTCCGGAGCGACGGTCCGGTGCGCGCGCCCGCCGACCTCCGGGGGCGCAAGGTGGGCCTCCCCGAATGGGCGCAGACCGCCGCCGTCTGGAGTCGCGGCGCGCTCATGCATCAATACGGCATCGCCCTGGCGGACATCGACTGGTACCAGGCGGGCGTGAACGAGCCCGGCCGCGCGGAAAAGGTGGCGCTCGCTTTGCCGAACGGGGTGCGCTTGACGCCGGTGCCGGAGAAATCGCTCAACGCGATGCTGCTCGCGGGCGAACTCGACGCGGTCATCTCGGCCCATCCGCCCTTGTTCTTCGAGCGCGGCGATCGCCGCGTCAGGCGCCTCTTCGAAGACTATCGGTCCGTCGAAGAAGATTATTTCCGCGCCACTCGCATCTTCCCGATCATGCATGTGGTGGCGATCAAGGGCGACCTTCTTGCGCGCTACCCTTGGGTCGCGATGAACCTCTTCCAGGCGTTCGAGGAAGCAAAGCGCCGCAGCGTCACGCGCGCGCTCGAGGTCACCGCGACGCGCTTTCCGGTACCATGGATCTACGACGTCGCCGCCAAGGCCCAGGCGCAATTCGGCGAGCTCTTCCCCTACGGAATCGAAGGCAACCGCAAGACGCTCAAGGCTTTCCTCGACTACGCCGCCGAGCAAGGCGTATGCCGGCGCAAGCTCGCTGTCGACGAGCTCTTCCCCGCCAGCGTTGGCGAGCGCTTCAGGATCTAGCGCGCAGCACGAAACCAGCGTATCGGCACCGGCTGATTCAACTTGATCCCCGAAGGCTCGTCGGCGTTCACTAGAACAAAACAAGATCACGCGAGGAGGCTCCCGCCGATGGTGCGCGACTGGTATGGGCCGATCGAGCGCTTCGGCGACGCCTTCAAGGCGCGCCGCAAGCTTTGGGTTCTCTGCAAGGAGTGCGGCCACACCGCGCTCGCCGATCCGCGCGATCTCTTGGTACGGCTTGGCGACATCACGCTCGAGCGCGCCGGCCGCAAGCTCCGCTGCCAGCGCTGCCGGCGCGCCAATGCCCACTTCGTCCCACAGGATCAGCCGTGGTCGAGCCTGCGGTGATGCGAGAGCCTTCACGCCTCTGGCGTCGAGGCGGCGGTTTCGTTCATAATCGGCGCAACGCCGCGGTCCTCTCAACAAGCGGCGCAAGGATGAAACGATGCCGGAAGGCAATGGACGCGTAGCCCGACCGAGGGCGCTCCCGCCGAGCGCCGATACCCTTCTCGTCCCGCCCCAGCACTTCTACCGCACCAGCGCCCTTCCTTGCCCCTACCTCACCGACCGCTTCGAGCGGAAACTCATCACCGAGCTCGCCGGGCACGAGGCGCAGGCGCTTTACAACACGCTCTCGCGTGCCGGTTTCCGCCGCAGCCATCATTTGGCCTACCGGCCTGCCTGCGCACGCTGCGCCGCGTGCGTTCCCGTGCGCATTCCCGTCGAGCAATTCACCATCACTCGTTCGCTTCGCCGCATCCGCAAGTTGAATGCCGATCTCGCCGCTCGGGTGGAGGAGCCGCGCGCCAACCTCGAACATTTCCGGCTCTTCACCCGCTATCAGCGCTCGCGCCACGTTGACAGCGACATGGCGTCGATGACCTTCGGCGATTTTCGCGCCATGATCGAGGAAAGCCCGGTGGCGAGCCGGCTCGTCGAGGTCGTCCGCCCGCGCGGCGCGACGTTGGGCGCATGCCTTGTCGACGTGCTCGATGACGGGCTCTCCGCCGTCTACAGTTACTTCGATCCCGAGGAGCGCCGGCGAAGCCTCGGCACGCTCCTCGTGCTGGCGCTCATCGATGCGGCGCGCGAGCGAGGTCTGCGCTACGTCTATCTCGGCTACTGGATCGCGGAGAGCCGCAAGATGGCCTACAAGGCGCGCTTCCGTCCACTCGAAGGCTTCGGCCCCGAGGGCTGGCGCCTCCTCGCCCTTTAAGTAGATTTCACCATAGAGGCAGTGAGGCGCCCGCCCATTCCCTCCCCCGCTCGCGGGGAAGGGTCAGGGAGGGGGCTCTCCGTTCGCTGAGGGACCCATGACCGACGAGATGCTCTACGAGGTGAAGGACGGCGTCGCGCGCGCCACCTTCAACCGGCCACAGGCGCGCAACGCCCTCACTTTCGCCATGTACGAGCGGCTCGCGGAAATTTGCGGCGAGATCAACCGGGATCGTACGATCCGCGCGCTCATCATCACCGGCGCAGGTGAGAAGGCGTTCGCCGCCGGCACCGATATCTCGCAGTTCAAGAGCTTCAAGACGCCGGAGGACGCCCTCCAATACGAGGCGCGCATCGATCGCGTCATCGGCGCCGTCGAGGACTGCCGCGTGCCCGTCATCGCCGCCGTCTCCGGCGCCTGCACCGGCGGCGGCGCCGGCATCGCCGCCGCCTGCGACATCCGGCTTGCCGCCGCGAACGCCCGCTTCGGCTTTCCCATCGCGCGCACGCTCGGCAATTGCCTCTCGATGGGCAATCTCTCGCGGCTTGCTGCACTCATCGGCAGCGCGCGCGCCAGGGAGATCATCTTCACCGCGCGCCTCGTCGAGGCGCCGGAAGCGCTCGCGCTCGGATTGGTGAGCGAGGTACTCCCCGATCAAGCCCCGCTGATGACCCGCGCCGGCGAGCTCGCGACGCTCTTTGCCGGCCACGCGCCGCTCACCCTGCAAGCAACGAAAGAAGCGCTCCGCCGCCTCCGCCCCAAGCTCGCGCCGGGCGAAGGCGAGGACCTAATCTTGATGTGCTACATGAGCCGCGACTTCCGCGAGGGCATGGACGCCTTCCTCAACAAACGCCCGCCCGTCTTCCGCGGCGAGTAACGCGAAAAGCAAGGGGGATGTGGAGATGATGGGAGATGGAGGGGAGCTCGGCAAAGCCGGGAACTAATTTCTCGCGATGAACATTTCTCAGCGATGGGATCGATCTTCCGATCATATCCTCATCCCCTCTCATCCTCTGATCCCGACTTGATTTATCGGCGCAGCTATTCTGCCGCCGCCTCGCCGCGATGGCCGAGGTGACGGAGGCAGCGGTCGATCCAGAGAGCGGCGAGCTTTTCCTGGACGGCGTTCTGCCCCAAGCGCTCATGCAGCACGCCGAAATCCACCTGATCGAGCGGCTGGTCCTGGTTGAAGCAGGAGAAGACGACCGTCTCGGCGCCGCTCACGGGATCCTTATGCACCTGAAGGCACTGCGCGCAGATTTCCTTCATCATGCACTGCATCGGAGAATTGATGCTGGCAATGGCCTTGTGGCCTTTCTTCAAGTATGGCGCCAGCACTCCGTGGCGAGCGCGCTGCACCGCGTGCATCATGGCGTCCGAGCCGATCACCACCAAGCGATCGACTTTGCTGAACGGGAGCTCGGGCTCGTCCAGATCGCCGCGCGCGTAAGCGGCCATGCCATCCACGATGTTTCCGACGAAGGCCTTGTCCTGGACGCGA
>DASZAN010000185.1:0-29303 GCA_035945115.1 Allostellaceae bacterium | reverse complement strand
CAATCGCATACCGCGTTGGAGCCCCACGTCGCCGTCGCGCGCTTCGTCGATGGCGAACTGACGGTCCATGTGTCGACGCAAGCCGTGGCGCATCTGCGCCACGCGATCGCGCGGCGTTTCCGGCTGGCGGAGCACAAGGTGCGCGTCATCGCCGAGCATGTGGGCGGCGGCTTCGGTGCAAAGGGGGCACTTGGCGCCGAGACCATCGCCGCGATTGAGCTTTCGCGCGCCGCGAAGGCGCCGGTCCGCGTCGCGTTCGATCGACGTGAAGAGTTGTCGGTCACGGGGTACCGACCTGCCGCCGAAATCAAGTTGGGGCTGTTGCCGACACGGGACGGCAGGCTCAAGGCGCTGTCGCTCGACGCCCACGCCGACACCGGCGCTGGCGTGAACTCGACCATCGCCGGCCTCGCGCGCCTCATCTACCCGGCCGAGGCGAAGCATCTCGCCGACTTCGATGTCGCAAGCAATGCGCCCCCCGGTACGCCCTTCCGCGGTCCCGGCGGTCCGCCCATGGCATTCGCGCTCGAGCAGGCCATCGACGAAGCCGCGCTTCGGCTTCGTGTGGATCCGATCGCACTGCGCCAGCGCTGGGATCCCGATCCCAATCGACAGCGGCTTTACCAATGGGCCGCAGGCCTCGATCTTTGGCGGCAACCCGCAGCGCCATCGTCGCGGGGCGGGCGCTTCCGCCGCGGCGTCGGCGTCGCCGCGGGTTACTGGCTTTACCTCTGGGAGCCGGGCTCGACGGTGGAGGTCGCCATCGAGCGTGGCCGCGTCGTCGCCAGCGTCGCGGTTCAGGATATCGGCACCGGTAGCCGCACGGTCATCGCCAACACCGTGGCGCGCGAGCTCGGGCTCGATCCCATCGAGGTGGAGGTGCGCATCGGGGATTCGCGCTTGCCCTTTGGGCCAGGCTCGGGCGGGAGCCGGACCACGGCCTCGATTGTGCCGCCGACGCTCGCGGCTGTCGCCAAGCTCAAGGCCGAGATCGAGCGCCATGCCAAGCGTGTTCCGGCACCCGGCTCGAATGCACCGTGGCGCGAGCTGATCGCGCCATCGCCTGACCTCCGCGTCAGCGCCGTGCGCGCGAAGGACGCGGCACCGACCGCGCGCGGCATCATCTCGCCGCTGCAAAACGCGGGGATCATGGGAAGGGTGTTCGGTTGGATGCTGCGGCGGCATTCCAACATCGCCGTCGGTGCGGGCGTGCCGAGTTCGGTGCAAGTGGTCGAGGTCGAGGTGGATACCTGGCTCGGGCACGTCCGCGTGCTCAACGTCCAGACTGGCATTGCCGTAGGCCGCCTCGCCGCGCCCGAGCTCGCGCGCAATCAGGCGGTGGGCTCGATCATTCAAGGGATCGGCTACGCGCTCTACGAAGCGCGCGAGCTCGATGCCCGCGGCGATGTCCTCACCGCCGGCCTCGAGGACTATCGCATCCCCGGCATTGCCGATACGCCCGAGATCGACGTGCATTTCGACGAAGCCGGATTCGACCACGTCGCCGGCGGCAGCGTCGGCATCGGCGAAGTGTCGACGGTACCGACCGCCGCCGCCATCGCCAATGCGGTTCGTCATGCGACGGGTCTTCGCCCGCATGAAATTCCGCTGCGGCCCGATCGATTGCTGCGGCTTCTGGAAAGTGGAAGGGCGACATCATGACGGCGACGCAAGCTGCCGCAGAGCTGCGTGCCGGCGGCACCGATCTTTCCGAGCGGCGCCGGAGCGGTCTCTCCGTCGGACCGGTCATCGAACTCGTGCCCACGGGCGAGATGGCCGCGATCAGTTGGGATGCGGCTGGCAGTGCCTCCATCGGTGCCGCGACGACGATCGCCGCCATCGCGCGTGATGAGCGCATTGCCGTCGCTTATCCCGCCCTCGCCGCCGCCGCCCATGGGCTCGCCACGCCGCAAATCCGCGAGATCGCCACCCTCGGCGGCAATCTCGCGCAGCGCACGCGCTGCTGGTACTACCGCAATCCGCAGATCGCGTGCCTGAAGAAGGGCGGCAGCGAGTGCCCCGCTCGCAACGGCAATCATCTCTATGGCGTCGCGTTCGATCTCGGCTCGTGCGTTGCGCCGCATCCCTCGACCATGGCGACGGCGCTCCTCGCCAATGACGGACGGATCAGCACCAACCGGCGACGCTCGCTGTCCATCACAGAATTGCTCGGCGACGGCTCGGATGGGCGCATCGAGAACCTGCTTCAGCCGGGCGAGATCATCGAGAGGGTGACACTATCGCCGCCGCCGGCAGGCGAGCGCGCGGCTTACCGCCGCGCGATCAGCCGCAGCCGTGCCGAATGGCCTCTGGTCGAGCTTGTCGGCCGGGTCGTCATCGCAAACGGCTCGTTCGAGCTCTTGCGCCTCGCCGCCGGCGGCATCGCGCCGGTGCCGGTCAGGCTCGCTGCGGCCGAAGCCTATGGCCAAGGAGAGCCGACCGGCGCGTCGACCATCGCGGCAATCGCGGATCATGCGTCATCCGGCGCCGCGCCGCTGCCGATGACCCACTACAAGCTTGAGCTGCTCAAGGGGCTGGTTCGCGACGTTCTCGAAGGGCTCACAGAGGAGCGTTGACGTCGGGTTCCGCGTTTGTGCTGGCTTGCGCTTGACAGCGGCACGCCGCTCGGCCCCAATCGCGCGCGATGAGTGACATCCTGTGGCGCGGCATGACCCGCGCGGAGCTCGATACGGCCTACGACAACCGCGGCGCGGTTAAGAACAGCGCTGCCAAACTCGCGGAGTGGACCGAACGAAGCGCGCGCCTCCGCGCCGCGCATCCCGCGCTCCTCGATCTTCCCTATGGGCCGCGGCCGCGCAACCGCATCGACGTCTTCCGCGCGGGCGCGCGCGGTGCCCCGCTCGTGGTGTTCTTCCACGGTGGGTATTGGCAGCGAAACGCGAAGGAGCTCTTCGCCTGCGTGGCCGAAGGTGCGCTCGCGCGTGGCTTCGACGTGGCGCTTCCGGGCTATACTCTCGCGCCCGACGCGACGATGAGCGAGATCGTCGCCGAAGTGCGCGCCGCCATTGCCTGGCTGCGCACCCAAGGCCCTCAGCACGGCGTGGGCGAGGGAAGGCTCGTCGTCTCCGGCTGGTCGGCGGGCGGTCATTTGACGGCAATGGCGATGGCCATGTCCGAGGTAGATGCGGGTCTTGCCATCAGCGGCATCTACGACCTCGAACCCTGCCGCCTCAGCAATCTCAACGATGCGCTGCGCCTGTCGGCGGAGGAAGCGGCGGCGATGAGTCCGATCCGCCATCTGCCGCACCGCGCCGGGCCGCTCGTCATTGCCTATGGCGCGGCCGAACTGCCGGAGCTGCAGCGTCAGTCGCGCGATTATGGCGCGGCGCTCCGCGAAGCGGGCCTTGCCGCTGAGCTCACGCCGCTCGCCGGTCACGACCACTTTTCAATCCTCGAAGAGCTGGCGAGCCCAGCGGGGCAGCTCACGGACGCCGTCGCGCGACTGGCATCGCGCTAGTCTAGAGCGACTGCTCGTCCACGCGCGGTTTCGTCAATCTTTGGTGACGGTATCTGATCTCATCGAGCAACCGCTCGTCGGATGTGCCGCGGCGCAACCGCTCGTAGCGTTCGATCTCGTCGCGAAGCCGGGCGGCGAGTTGCTTGCGCTCCATAACCCATCAAGAAACGAAGCTTCCATCCGCCGCACTTTCGAGCGGCGGATGCGCCTCAGGGGCTTGCATTTTTGCCGTTCGTTAACCGACCCGGAGCAGAGTGCGCGGCATGGACGAGTTCATCGAGCCTGTCGAGGCGCGCCTGACGGACAGCGCGGACATTCATGATTCGCGGCTTCGCCGGCTTTACGACTATTGGCTGGCGAAGAAGGGGTCGCGGCGGTTTCCCGCCCGCGCCGACATCGACCCGCTCGACTTCCACTATGTACTCGGCAACATCATGCTGCTCGACGTGGTCCGCGATCCCCTGCGGTTCCGCGTGCGCGTCCACGGGACAGAGATGGTGATGCGTGCGGGCTACGAGCTCACCGGCAAGTTCCTCGACGACTTGCCCATCACCGACTATCGCCGCTACGTGCGCGAGCGCTGCGAAGGGCTGGTCAGGGACGGCGAGCCCCGGCTTATCCGTCACAACCGGGCGCTCGACGGCAAGAACCGGCGGTACGAGGCAATCTGGCTTCCCTTCGGCGATGACGGCGAGACGGTGAGCATGCTGCTCTGCGCGCTGATCTACGACTGGCAGAAAGCATAGCCCTCGGGCCGCCCCGTCACGGGGCCGCACCGAAGCGTTGCGGCTGATTCAGAACCTGGCGGATCTTGCTGCCAAGGAGGCTCCGCGAGAACGGTTTTGAGAGCAGCTCGACGCCGGGATCGAGCCGTCCCTGATGAACGATGGCGTTGCGTGCATACCCCGTTGTGAAGAGGACTCGGAGCGTGGGGCGGATCCGCCGCGCCGCAGCCGCGACCTGCCGTCCATTGAGCCCGCCGGGGAGACCGATGTCGGTGAACATGAGGCAGATCTCCGGCTCGCTTTCGACGAGGCGCAGCGCCGTCTCGCCGTCAGCCGCGCCGATCACGCGGTAGCCGAGCTCGACGAGCGCGTCCGTGCTGAAGGTGCGAACATCGGCATCGTCCTCGACGACGAGGATGAGCTCGCCGCCGGCGGTGGACGCGACCGGCGCGAGTGCCGCCGGCGGCGTCTCGCGAACCATCTCGTCAGCGAGGAGGCGAGGGAGATAGATCTTGACCGTCGTTCCCTCGCCAGGCTCGGTGTAGAGCTTCACATGTCCGCCCGATTGGCGGACGAAGCCATACACTTGGCTCAAGCCGAGGCCGGTTCCCTGTCCGACCTCCTTCGTGGTGAAGAAGGGCTCGAAGGCCTTGTCGGCGACCTCCTTGGTCATGCCGACGCCGGTGTCCGAGACGGCGATCATGACGTGCTGGCCCGGGTTCACGTCCTCGTGCTGGTGCGCATAGTCGTCGTCGAGAAAGGCGTTCGCGGTCTCGATGGTGAGCTTGCCGCCGCGCGGCATTGCGTCGCGTGCGTTGACGGCCAGGTTGAGGATCGCGTTCTCGAGCTGATTGGGGTCGGCAAGCGTGCGCCAGATGCCGCCGGCGAGAATGGTCTCAATGGCGATGCCTTCACCGAGCGTGCGGCGTAACAGCTCGGACATGCCCGCGACGAGCTTGTTCGGATCGACGGGCGTCGGCTCGAGCGGCTGGCGACGCGAGAAGGCGAGGAGCCGGCGCGTCAGCAAAGCGCCCCGCTCGGCCGCGCGGCCGGCTGCGGCGGCGAGCCGCTTTGCCTCCCCATCGACGGCACCGCCGCTCAGCGCTTCGAGGCGGTCGCTCAGGCGATCGAGGTTGCCGAGGATGATCGTCAGAAGGTTGTTGAAGTCGTGGGCGACGCCGCCGGTGAGCTGTCCAACCGCTTCCATCTTCTGCGCCTGGCGCAATTGCTCTTCCATGCGCTGGCGCTCGGTGATGTCGCGGACAAACGCCAAGGCGCCGATGACGGAGCGGTCCGGTGAATAGAGCGGCGTGAAGTCGATGTCGTAACGCCCTTTGCGGCCGCTCTTGGCCCAGCGGATGCCGCGATTGTTCAGCGAGGAGCGCGAGCCCGCAAGCGCCGCGCGCCAGGCGGTCTCGGCCGGCGTACCGATAAGGTCGGGCCGCGCCTCGAAGATAGTTTCGCCGAGCGCCCGCTCGCGCGGGATGTCGGTCATGACTTCCATCGCGCGGTTCCACACCGAGCAGCGGAACTCCTTGTCGACGCCGATGATCCCGTCGGCGCTGCTCTCCGCGAGAAGCTCGGAGAACTGCTGCTCGCGCCGGATGGCGACGGCGCTGGTTTCGAGCCGCGCGAGCGCTTCCACCTCGCCACGCGCGCGACGGATGACGACGAGCGCCGTCAGCAGGAGCGCGCCCGCCGCGGCCGCGGCAAGCGCCCCGAAGGCGGCGACCGTCACATACCAGTCGTGCAGCGCGTTGCGCTTATCGACGCCATAGACGACATAGACGGGATAGTCTTGAAGCTTGCGGTAGACGGTGATCCGAGCGATGCCGTCGATCACCGAGACGGTATCGACCACGCCGGACTCGGAGCTGCGCAGCCGCGCTCTCAGCGTCGTACTGTATCGCGCGGCGGATCCCTGGGCGCGCAAATCGATCTCGGGAAAGCGCACGAGCACCGTGCCGTCCTCATTGGCCAAGCTCACGGCGTCACCGCCGCTGGCGATGCTCTTCCAGAATTCCTCGAGGTTGCGCGGCGAGAGGGTGAGAACGGCGATGCCCCGGAAGGCGCCATCGGCATCGGTAAGGCGGCGCACCAGGCGAAGGAAGGAGCGGCCGGTCGACGGCTCGACAAAAGGACCGCGGAGCATCATCGTCACGCCCTCGCGCGCCGCCTTGAAAAAGACGCGGTCTCTCATTTCTGCCGGTGAGGGCGGGTAGACGCTTGCCAAGGCCGGGTCGCGCAGGGAGAGAATGCGGATGACGCCGTCGGCATCGGCGACGAACGCGCCGGAAATGCCGTCGACCCGCTGGATCGTCACCTCGAGAAAGGCTTGGAGCTCGCGCTCGTGGGCGATGATCTCAGGCCAGGTGAGGGGAGCGAGACGGTCGCTGATCTGCGCCAGCAGCAGCTCGTCGGAATCGATCACGCGCTCGGCCTGCTCGTGGAGGAGATCGCCGATGCGCGTGGCGACCGCGCGCGTCTCGCGGTCCTCCCGGACCCAGCTCCACCACGCCATGGCGGCGAATAGCAGCGCCGGACCGACGAGCGCGGCGATGATCAACATCCGATAGGAGCCGTAGGACTTGCGCATGACCGCCCGAGGCCGGGGTCGATCTCCGAGAATACGGGGATGCGGTTCGGACTCTATCGAAGGATGGTGCCGCTGGCCATGGCGCTGATTTCCGTCCCGCGTGACCAGTTTGGGACGATGGCGCCCCATCACTCGCTCAATGCGCGCATCAAGGTGCCGCCTGGTCGAATTTGCCGCTAGAGCAGCCCGTAAAACCGCAGCTCGACGCGATCGGGATGGCGCGCGCCGCTCGCCACGAAAATCGTGCGCGTCAGCCATTGATGCGCCGGCGCCGCCGTCTCGAAGACGGGTGTGCAGCGGAAATAGTAGCGGCTAGGGTCGACCGGCTTGCCGGCGACGAGCTGTTGCATCACCTCGGGCGGCCCGTGACGAAGGCCGCGGTTCACCACGGAAATGAGCGCGCCATCCTCTGCCGCAATGGTATAGCGCGCCTCGAGCTCCGCCGTCCCATCGGCGCGGATGATTTGCCAATCGGCGCCACCCGGCAGAACCTTGCCGAGAAGCCGCGGCCCTTCGATGGTGCCGCCGGTGATGGCAATGATGCGGCGGCGCCCGAGATGAGTGGCGCCCAACTCGAGCGGCGGCGCCACCATGACCTCCGCCCTGAAGGCGAAATCGAGCGCGATCATCGACCGTCTCCTTCCTCGCCTGAAGGGTCGGCGTCCCCGCCGTGGCGCGCGCTAGCGCTCGCCATCGCCGTCGCGAAGCGCCCTTTGGAGCGTCTCGCGGTCAACTTTAATATCGACGCCGGCGCGCTCTTGCTGAAGCAGCATGGCGACCCGCGAATCGCGCTCGCCCCAGCCGCGGTTCATCGCCTCCGTGAGCTCCATGAGGGCGAGGCTCGCCATGCGCATCGGCACGCCGAGCTCGGCACCGAGAGCGGCAGCAAGCGACACATCTTTATGCGCCAGCCGCAAGGCGAATGCCGGCGGATCGTAGATGCCGGGGAGGAATTGATCGATCAGGCCATCGAAGGTGCGCCGCCGCCCAGCGGCGCCCTGCCGCACCGCTTCGAAGAGCGCCAACGGCTCGACGCCGCCTTTTACGCCCAAGGTGAAGACTTCCGCGAGTGCGCATTGAATGGCGTAGCCCGCACAATTGTGCACAAGCTTCGCCACCGTGCCGGCGCCGATCGGACCGACATAGCGCGCCTGATCGCCGATGGCGTCGAGCAGCGGTTTGTGGCGGTCGAACATGGCGCGCTCGCCGCCGACCCAGAGCGCCAGCTTGCGGGTCTTCGCCCCGCGTGGACCGCCGCTCACCGGCGCGTCCAGCATGTGCGCGCCGCGTCCCGCAAAAATCGCGTGCAGGCGCCGCACCAGGGTCGGCGAATTGGTCGAGAGATCGAAGAACGCGGCGCCTTCGCGCATTCCCGCGAGCAATCCTTCCTCGCCGAGAGCGACGGACTCCACCTCGGGCGGGCCCGGGAGAGAAGTGAAGACCACGTCCGCTGCGTCGGCCACCTGCCGCGGCGTCTCCGCCCAGCGAGCGCCGGCGCCGAGATGCGGCTCGGCGTTGGCGCGGCGAACGTCGTGGACGACCAGCTGGTATCCTGCCTTCTGCAGATTGGCGGCCATGCTCGCACCCATGGTGCCGAGGCCGATGAAGCCGAGCTGCATCTCACCCTCGCTCACGTGAGTCGAGCACGTCTTTGGCCAAGAGCGCCGCCGACATCGCCGTCGGCCATCCCGAATAGAACGCCAAATGGGTGATGACCTCAATGATCTCGTCCTTGGTGACGCCATTGCCGAGAGCGCGCTCGAGATGGCCGCGCAGCTGCTCGGTGCGGTTGAGCGCGATGAGGGCGGCGACTGTGATGAGGCTGCGGTCGCGCTTGGCGAGGCCCGGGCGTTCCCAGACATCGCCGAAGAGGACGTTGTCGGTGAGCTCGATCAGCTTTGGCGCGAAGCTGCGCAGCTTGTCGCGGGCCGTCGTCGGTTGTGTCGCCATGTTTTCCTCCGGTCGTTGCACGTTGATGCGCTGTGCGGCCGCACTATCGCCGTTCGGCGACCGCGACCAAGGCGGTGTGGAGATCCTCTTCGATGTCGATCGCATCGCGGCGCATCCGTTCCTGACGCTCCTGCCGCGAGCGGTCGAATGGCATGCGGACCGCCGGGCCCCCGGCGACGGGGCGCGCCGCGCGGACGTAGTTCGCATACTGGGCGGCGCCGGCGTTGAATGCGTCTGCCGATCCCAACAGGTCCGGCCGCAGCGCCAGCATGAAGAAGCCGAACTGCGCGAGATCGGGCGGCACGAAAGGCGCGCCCGCCAACCCACCGAGCAGTTGCACCACGAGGCCGAGGCCTGATCCCTTGTGGCCGCCCCAGGCGGCGAAGGCGCCGGCGAGCGCCGCCGCCGGATCGCGCGTCGGCCGGCCCGCGGCATCGAAGGCGACGCCATCGGGGAGCGCCTCGCCGATGCGGCGAGCCAAGGTGGCTTGCGCATGAATGATGGCTGAGGTGCCAATGTCCCAGATGATAGGCGCATCGGCGCTGGGGAAGCCGAAGCAGATGGGATTGGTGCCGAAGCGTCCCTCGCTGGCGCCGTCGGGTGCCACCCAGGGCGCGGTGTGGGAGGCGATGACGCTGACGAGCCCCTCCGCCGCCGCCATCTCGGCATAATAGGAGAGCATGCCGGTGTACCAGGTGTTGGACGCGCCGACGACGGCGATGCCGGCCGAGAGCGCCTTGACGATGGCAAGCCGCGTCGCCTGGTGAGCCACGAGATAGCCCAACTGATCGCCGCCATCGAGGCGCGCCGATAAGGGCGTCTCGTGAAGGATCCGAATGGGGTCGCGGCTCTTGCCGCTTCGCCCGATGCGCTCGGCGATGCTGAGCGCCCGCGGCAGGCCGCCGTAGTGGAGACCGCGCAGCTCGCAATCGATGAGATGATCGGCGATGAGCTGCGCCTCGCCCGTCTCATGGCCGAGCGCCGCCATCACGCGCTCTGCCAATCCGCGCGCGTAGCCGACCGTCAACCGCATGAGCGTCCCCTCATGACGGATGAGTGGAGCAGGCGCGAGGTCTTTTCAAGGCGCAGGGCCGACGGCGCCAGGGAGGATCGGGAAGGTGGGGTGGATCAGCCGCGCGGCTTGTGATCGAGCGCGCGGTAGTTCGCAGCGACGAGAACGGCATCCATTTCGACGCCATCCTCCGCCAGCGGCAGGAGCACGCCTCGGTACAAAATCGGCGTTCCGAAATGGGAAGCGACGCCTCGCACCGAGAGCGGCGCCCGCTTGTCGACGACGACCGGGAGGCGCCACACGATGATCCCGAGCAGGGCATTGAATGGGCACTTGAAGAGCGGCTTGCCTTCGATCGGCCAGCCCGGCGTTGGCTGCAGCTTGTCACCGACGGCGACGATCGTCGATCGCTCGACGCGGGGATGAAGATCGATCAAGGCGCAGTTCGCCCAGTCGTCGCCGATGACCCAAGGATCGATCTGGCTCTTGCTCGGAAAGAGCCGGTTCGCACCCGCGTCGTCCCAGTGACGCACGACGCGCCGGACGAGCCGGTCGTCCAGCAGCGTCGCGCCAGGATTGATCGCGTCACCAGCGCCATGGACCGGGGGCAAGATCGGTCTCCTCGGAAATGACGCGAGAACTATGACTTGCCACAGATTTGGCGCAACTTTGTTTACATTTGATTTTACTCGTATTTGTCTCAAATTCTTGCTTTGTCGGATGGCCTCGGCTTGGTGGGAGCAACGCATGCATCAAAAGGCGATTTACCCTGACCTCGCCGGCAAGACGGTGTTCATCACCGGCGGCGGCAGCGGCATCGGCGCCGCGATCACCCGCGCTTTCGCCGGCCAGAAAGCCAAGATTGCCTTTGTCGACATCGCCGAGGAGGCAAGCCGAGCGCTGGTCGCCCACGTGCAGGATGAGACGGGTCTCACGCCGCTGTTCGTCGCCTGCGACATCCGCGACATCGCCGCACTCCGAGTGGCGATCGAGAGGGTGCGGCGCGAGCTTGGCGATATCGCCGTGCTCGTGAACAACGCCGCCAATGACGAGCGGCACGCCGTGGAAAAGGTGACGCCCGAATATTGGGACGAGCGCATGGCCGTCAATCTGCGGCCGAGCTTCTTCACCGCGCAAGCAGTGCTGCCGCAGATGAAGCGGCTGGGCGGCGGCTCGATCGTCAATTTCGGCTCGGTAAGCTGGATGATCCCGCAAGGGGGATTTCCCGCTTATGCCACGGCGAAATCGGCCGCGCACGGCCTCACCCGCACGCTCGCGCGCGATTTCGGGCCCTTCAACATCCGCGTCAACTGCGTCGTGCCGGGCTGGGTGATGACCGAGCGCCAGCGGAAGCTGTGGCTCACACCCGAAGCTGACGCTGAGCGTGCCAAGGGGCAATGCCTGCCCTCGCGTGTCATGCCCGAGGATATCGCCGACATGGTCCTCTTTCTCGCCTCCGACGCCGCCGCCAAATGCACCGCGCAGGATTTCATCGTCGACGGCGGTTGGGTATGAACAGGGTTGCTATGGGCGGTTACGACGAGCGCTGCAGGAGTTGGTGATGAAGGAGCTGATCGCGCGCGCCGAGCAGGCGGCCGCGCTACTGAAGGAGCGCGGCGAGCGCATCGCCGTCGCCGAATCCTCGACGGGCGGATTGATCTCGGTGGCGCTCCTCGCCGTGCCCGGCGCCTCCGCCTATTTCCTCGGCGGCGCGGTCGTCTACACGCGGGAAGCGCGCCGTGCGTTGCTCGACATTCCCGACGCGGCGCTCGCCGGCATGCGTTCGGCGAGCGAGCCCTATGCCGAGCTCCTGGCCGAAACCGTGCGCCGTCGCTTCGCCGCCAACTGGGGCTTGGCCGAGACCGGCGCCACCGGCCCCACCGGCAACCGCTACGGCGACGCCGCCGGCCATGCCTGCCTCGGTGTTGCCAGCGCCGATGGAAAGACGCGCGTCAAGACGATCGAGACGGGGAGCAGCGATCGCCAAAGTAACATGCACACCTTCGCGGCGGCGGCGCTCGACCTTCTGTTGGGGGCGTTGCGGGGGTGACCTGCTGACGCTCATTTCGATCGCTAGTCTTCGAACGAAGACGTCGCTTTCGGTCTCAGCGCCCGCCGACGTTCGGGAAGAATTGACGCGTCATCCGGTCGCGGTAGGCGACGAGATTGGTGTGCTTTTTCATCGCGGCGCGGAGCGCATTGTCTAAAGCTGGGGTCAGAATCGAAGTCACGATGCCAAAGACGAAAGCATCGCTGCCGCAGGGCTTCTCACCCATGAGATAGGGCTTGTCCCCCAGAATGGCGACGAGGGCGTCGATGTCGCGCGTTGCAAGCATGGAAATGTCGACCTTGGCGTGGCGGCCGAGACCATGCCCGTGGAGACGCGCGGCATTGGCGCGGCGCAGCATCACCTTGGCGACCGGCCTGAGCGGCAAGGGCACGACACCGAACATCGTGCCGACGCCCTTCTTGAAAGCGACAGGATCGAGCCAACGCGCCTCGAGCATGGCGAAGTAGAGGTGATCCTCGCACATGCGCTCGACTGCCCAGGCGACCGCCTTCTGCTCAGGCGTGAGCGCCGCGTCGAAGTCGACGCCATATTTCGGTTCGATGTGAAGGCGAATGAGGGTCGAATCCGCGACAGTCGTGCCTTCATCCTCGATATAGGGCAGCAGCTTCTTGGGTGCCTTGAGCGGATTGCCCTGCACGTCATTGAAGGGAAGCCCGGCGAGCTTCAACAGCATCATCGCTTTGATGACGAAGGGGCTCGAATCCGGAGCGTTGAGGAACGGGCCGAAGCGGTGGAGGGTGATGGCGCCGGCTCGGACCGCCGATTTGCCGCGCGCCGCGGCACCCACGGTGGCGGACTCTGCACGGCTTCGGGAGACGACGTTGGCCTGCATGATGGCACCTCGTGCGCGTAGGTCCGCCTAGCCTAGCAACGGCAGTGATGATAGAAAGCACAGACTTTCGACAGTCATTGTGGGAAATTGCGACAATGGACGCGGTGACCATTCATCAGCTGCAATGCTTCGACGCGGTCGTCTCCGAAGGCGGCTTTCAGGCTGGCGCGGCGAAACTCAGGCGCTCGCATTCGACCGTTTTCACCTCGATCAAGAACCTGGAAAACCAGCTCGGCCTTCGGCTGCTCGACCGCGCCGGTTATCGCGTGACGTTGACGGAGGCTGGACGTTCCTTTCACGGCCGCACCCGCGTATTTCTTCACGAGTTCGGCCTGTTGCGCAATCACGCGAACCAGTTGGCGATGGGCGAAGAGACGGAGCTGCGCATTGTCATCGGCGATGTCTGTCCGCTGGCCGAGACGCTGGCGCTGCTGCGCCGCTTCTTTGCCGATCATCCAGCAACCCGTCTTCACCTTTACTTCGAGACGATCTCGGGTCCGTGGGAGAGGCTCTTCGATGAGGAAGCGGATCTGATCATCCATCACGTCGATAAGAGCGACACGCGCATCGATTTCATCGCTCTTTTTGCGGGCAAGCTCCTACCGGTCGTCGCACCAAATTTTTCTGCCGTTTCCCATTTCCCGAGACATCACCCCCGAGCAGATGCGGGACTATGTCCAGTGCGTCATTCGCGACACCGCGCGCCATACGCCGCGGCGCGACTACTATCTCGTCGAAGGCGCGCGCATCTGGACGGTCAGCGATCAGCTCATGAAGAAGGAGATCATCCTCAAAGGCATGGGCTGGGGGCACATGCCCACCCTCATGATCGCCGAGGAGCTCCGCGACGGGCGCCTGCTCTCGATTGCCGGCAAGCATCTCCGCGGCGGCGGTGGCGAGATCGTCGCGGCGCGGCGACGCGATCGGCCACATGGTCCGGTTGCGAACCGCCTTTGGCATTTCATCCATGAGCACGCACCGACGCTACGAGCGTCAATCAGGAAACGCGATTGGAAGCGGCAAGGAAGTCCGTAGCGGCCGTGCGACAATGACGTGTCTGCGTTGTCGTCTCCGCGCAGCCGTCGTCGTGGGCAAACAGAGGCGTTCGATACCGGCTCCTCGACCGGAGCGCTTATTTCAGGCGTGGATCGCGTGGCCCAAGGCGCGGAGTGCTGATTCGAGCAGCGCTTCGCTCTGCGTCGGATGGGCGTGGATGGTCTGAGCCACGTCCTCGAGGCGGGCGCGCATCTCGAGCGCGAGGCTGAAGCTCGCCGACAATTCGGCAATACCGGCGCCGACGCCCTGGATGCCGAGCAGGAGATGATTGTCGGCCCGCGCAACGACTCGGACAAAACCAGCGTCATTCTCAAGCGTCATCGCGCGGCCATTGGCCTGGAAGGGGAATTGCGCCGTCTTGATGTCGTGGCCCGCGGCCTTGGCTTCCTCGGGCGAGAAGCCGACGGCGACGATCTCAGGATCGGTGAAGCAGATTGCCGGGATCGCCACCTTGTCCCAGGCGCGCTTCTCGCCGGCGACGAGTTCCGCCACCATCTCGCCTTGCGCCATGGCGCGATGCGCCAGCATCGGCTCGCCGGTGACATCGCCGATGGCGTAGATGCCGCGCATCGAGGTGCGGCATGTCTCGTCGACGCGAATGAAGGGCCCGTCGCGATCGAGATCGATCGCGTCGAGACCCCACCCCTCGGTGAGCGGCTTGCGGCCGACGGTCACCAGCACCTTATCGGCGGCAAGCGTCGCGGTTCGTCCGTCTGACGCCTCGACGACGACGGCATCGCCCGCCGCCGTCAACCCCTTCGCCTTCGCGCCGACGAGCGTCTCGACACCGAGGGCGCGCAGGCGCTGCGCCACCGGCCGCGTGAGCTCGCCGTCGTATTGCGGCAGAATGCGCGGCTCTGCCTCGACGACGGTCACGGCTGCCCCCAACTTGGCGAGCGCCATCCCGAGCTCCAGGCCGATATAGCCGGCGCCGATGACGACGAGCCTGCCCGGCACTTCCCTTAGAGCCAGCGCCTCCGTCGAGGAGATGACGCGGCCGCCGAAGGGCAGTGACGGCAATTCGGCAGCGGTCGAGCCCGTGGCGATCACCACCTGCTCGGCGCGGATCACCTGCCGGCCGATCTCGGTCGCCACTTCGACGGTCTTGCCGTCGAGAAAGCGGGCCCAACCCTCGACCACCTTGACGCCCGCCTTCTTCAGCAGCGCCGCCACACCAGTCGTGAGGCGGCCGACGATCCGCTCCTTCCAGAGCACGGTCTTGGCCAGATCGAGCGCCGGGTTACCCGCCGAAATGCCGAGTGCGCTTTTCCCCGCGGCGATCGCCACGAGCTTGTGGAACTCCTCGGCAGCATGGATCAGCGCCTTCGAGGGAATGCAGCCGACATTGAGGCAGGTGCCGCCGAGCTTCTCCGCCTCGATCACCACCGTGTCGATGCCGAGCTGTCCCGCGCGGATGGCGCAGACATAGCCGCCGGGGCCCGCGCCGATCACCAAAAGCCGGCAAGTGATGTCTTTCATCTCAGTCATCCGTGAAGATTAACGCCGGCGTCTCGAGCAACGCCTTTATGCGCTGAATGAAGCGCGCCGCCTCCCAGCCGTCGATCACGCGATGGTCGAAGCTCGAAGAGAGGTTCATCATCTTGCGCGGCAGAAAGACCATGCCGTTCCACACCGGCCGCACCATCATTTTGTTGACGCCGACGATTGCCACTTCGGGCGGGTTGATGATGGGGGTCGACGCGATGCCGCCGAGCGCGCCCAGGGAGGTGATGGTGATCGTCGAGCCCACGAGCTCGTCGCGCGTCGCGGTGCCGGCTTTTGCCGCCTCGCCAAGGCGCTTCACCTCCGCCGCGCAACCCCAAAGATCGAGCGCCTCGACATGGCGCACCACCGGCACCATGAGACCCATCGGCGTCTGCGCGGCAATGCCGATATGGACCGCGGCATGGAGACGCACGATGCCGGCCTCGTCGTCGAAGAGGGCATTGATAGTGGGCTGGTCGGCAATTGCCCGCACGATGGCGCGCATCAGGAACGGAAGCAGCGTCAGGCGTTCTTGGTCCGGCCGCTTCTCCGTGTTGAGGGTCTCGCGCAGCTCCTCGAGCTGAGTGACGTCGACCTCCTCGACATAAGTGATGTGGGGGATGCGTGCGTTGGCGAGCGCCATCCGCTCGGCGATCCTGCGGCGCATTCCGACGATCTTCACCTCCTCGACGCCGCTGCGCGCCGGCGAGCCGGATCTTCCCCAGAGCGTTCGGCCGCGCGCGATGAAGGCGTCGAGATCCTCGTGCGTGATGCGGCCGGCGGGGCCGGTGCCGGGCACTTGTCGGAGGTCGATCCCGGTCTCGCGCGCACGAAGCCGAACTGCGGGCGCGGCCAGGGGCTTCTCGCCTTCCGGACGCGGCGCGCCGCGGAGCAGGCGGGGCGGCGGCTTCGGCGCCGCGGGGATCGGCGGCGCGGGCGCGGCGCGTGGTGATGCCGTAGGCTCGGCGCGGCGCTGCTCCGTGGCGGGCTTCTGGCGCGGCGTAGCCGCGGCGGGACGATCCTCGCCGGCGACCTTGAGGCGCACGAGATCAGAGCCTACCGCAATCACATCGCCGACGTTGGCGCCGAGCCACAGCACCTCGCCCTCGACCGGAGACGGGATCTCGACGGTCGCCTTGTCGGTCATCACCGCACCCAGCGTCGCGTCCTCGCGCACGACATCGCCGACCTTGACGTTCCATTCGACAAGCTCGGCTTCGGCGACGCCCTCGCCGACATCCGGGAGCTTGATGACATGCTCGGCCATCTCAGGGCTCCATCACCGCGAGAAGCGCGCGGCCGACGCGGGCGGGACCGGGAAAGTACTCCCATTCCTGCGCATGCGGGTAGGGCGTGTCCCAGCCGGCGACGCGCGCAATCGGCGCCTCGAGGTGATAGAAGCAGCTCTCCTGCACGACCGCTGCGAGCTCAGCGCCGAAGCCCGAAGTGAGCGTCGCCTCGTGGACGATGACGCAGCGCCCCGTCTTGCGCACCGATGCCTCGATGGTGGCGAGGTCGAGCGGCAGCAGTGTGCGCAGATCGATGATTTCCGCATCGACGCCGGTATCAGCGACGGCGGCCTCGGCGACATAGACCATGGTGCCGTAGGCCAGCACGGTCACCGCCGCGCCCTGGCGTCGAACCAATGCCTTGCCGAGCGGCACGGTGTAATGGCCGTCCGGAACCTCGCCCAACTCATGCTTCGACCAGGGTGTGACCGGGCGATCGGGGTGGCCATCGAAGGGACCGTTATAGAGCCGCTTCGGCTCGAGAAAGATCACCGGATCGGGATCCTCGATGGCAGCGATGAGCAGGCCCTTGGCATCGTTGGGGTTCGACGGCACGACCGTCTTCAAGCCACAGACATGGGTGAAGAGCGCCTCGGGACTCTGGCTGTGGGTTTGCCCGCCGAAGATGCCGCCGCCCGTCGGCATGCGCACCACGAGCGGACAGGTGAACTCACCGTTCGAGCGGTAGCGCAGCCGCGCCGCCTCGGAAACGAGCTGGTCGTAGGCGGGATACATGTAGTCGGCGAATTGGATCTCGACGCAGGGGCGAAGCCCGTAGGCGGCCATGCCCACCGCGGCGCCGACAATGCCGAGCTCGCTGATCGGCGCATCGAAGCAGCGGCTCTTGCCGTATTTCGCCTGGAGGCCTTGCGTGGCGCGAAAGACACCGCCGAAGAATCCGACGTCCTCGCCGAAGACGACGACGTTTTCGTCGCGCGCCATCATGACGTCCATAGCCTCGCGAATCGCTTCGATCATGCTCTTGCGCGGCATCGCTCAGATTCCCGTCTGCTGACGCTGCCGGCGCAGATGCGGCGGCATCTCCGCATAGACGCCCTCGAACACATCGCGCACCGATGGCGTATTGCCGGAATGGAGCGTGCCGTAGCGCTCGGCCTCCCTTTGCGCCGTGATCACTGTATCGAGAATCTCCGCCTCGGCCTGCTTGTGGCGCTCCTCCGTCCAGGCGCCCTGCTGGATCAGATGATTCTTGAGGCGGATCACCGGGTCGCCGAGCGGCCAGGCATCAGACTCCGCCTTGGGCCGATAGGCGTTGGGATCGTCCGACGTGGAATGGGCGCCGACGCGGTATGTCACATATTCGACGAGCGTGGGCCCGAGATTGCGGCGGGCGCGCTCGATCGCCCATTTCGCGACAGCGTGGACGGCAAGGTAGTCGTTGCCGTCGACGCGGAGCGCAGGGATGCCGAAGCCCAGGCCGCGCGCGGCAAAGGTGCCGGAGCCGCCCCGCGCGATGCCCTGGAAGGTCGAGATCGCCCACTGATTGTTGACGATGTTGAGCACGACCGGCGCCTTGTAGGTCGAGGCGAAGACGAGGGCCGCGTGAAAATCCGACTCGGCGGTGGCGCCGTCGCCAACCCAACCGACGGCGATCCGGGTGTCGTGCTTGATCGCCGATGCCATCGCCCAGCCGACCGCCTGAATGAACTGGGTCGCGAGATTGCCCGAGACGGAAAAGAAGCCGTCGGGCTTGGACGAATAGAGCACCGGCATCTGCCGACCTTTGAGCGGGTCTCGCTCGTTCGAGTAGATCTGGCACATCATGTCGACGAGCGAATGACCCGCCGCTATCAAGAGGCCGGCTTGGCGGTATGTCGGGAAATTCATGTCACCGGGACTGAGCGCCTTCCGGAAGGCGCAGCTGACCGCCTCCTCGCCCATGTGCTGCATGTAGAAGGAAGTCTTGCCTTGGCGCTGCGCCATGAGCATGCGCGCGTCAAATGCTCGGAGCGTCATCATGTGGCGCAAGCCCTCGAGCAATTCCGCATCGCTCAAGAGGCCGCTCCAGGGCCCCACTGCCTTTCCCTCGCGGTTGAGCACGCGGATGATCGAATAGGCGAGCTCGCGGATCGATTCGGGATCGGCATCGACCGGCGGGCGCGAGACTGAGCCCGCGCGCGGAATGTGGACATTGGAGAAGTCGGGAACGCCACCCGGTCGCACCGCGGGCTCTGGCACGTGAAGCGCCAGCGGACCATAGTCGGTCATGTCGTGATGTCCTCCCAGAGCGTCCGCGATTTAGGGTCCTTCCGCCATCAGGTTTGCGGGTCGTCCCACGGTATCCTGCGTCGATGCCAGGTTCTCAACGCCTCGTCTTGAGAGCTGGCGCGAGCGCACGCAACGCGAGGAATTTCCGTCCTCTGGCGGCGAGATAGCTCAATCGCGACCGGCCATCAATCACCCATCCGGTCGGCCACGAGCGCGACCTATGCGAACGCGTGCTCAACGTCCGCTAAGCGCAGGTAAGCCAACGTATGTTTTCCTGCGCACTCTTCCAAGAAGTGCCACTTCCGAACATGCGATTGGGCAGCTAGAAAGCTGGCTCAGCGCATAGAAAGGTCGCTTCGCGCGGCTCATTTTCGCGAGAGGCGGTGGGAGCAGTGAGGGGCGGGTGACGGCCACGCGGGTATCGGGCGAAGGCGTCGGCGCGTCGGTGCGCCGGGTCGAGGATCGGCGGCTGCTGGACGGCGGCGGGGAGTATCTCGCCGATCTGCGGGTCCCCGGCACCGTCGAGGTTGCCTTTCTGCGCAGCCCCGTCGCGCATGCACGGCTCAAAGGCGTCGACATTCCCACGCAATTCCGCAACAGCGTCTTCCTCGCCGAGGATATCGGTTTTACGAAGCCGATCGTCGCGGCGACCGCAGCGCCGGGCTTTCAATCGTCGGAATACCCGGCACTCGCGCGTGAGAAGCTGCGCTTCGTCGGCGAGATGATCGCCATGTGCATCGCGCCGACCCGCGCCGAGGCCGAGGACATCGCGCAAGCCTGCACGCTCGATCTCGATGAGCTGCCAGCGGTGTGGGACATCGATGTGGCGCTCGCCGCCGATGCGCCACGCATCCACGAAGGATGGCGCGACAACGTCTTCCTGCGCTCGGCGATCACCGCCGGCGACCTTGCCGGCATCAAGGCGAATGCGCCAGTGGTGGTGCAAAAGACGCTCCGCATGGGCCGCCATGCCGGCGTCTCGCTCGAGACCCGCGGTGTGCTCGCCCATTACGACCGACGCTTGGGCGAGCTCGTGGTCTACAGCTCGACTCAGTTCCCCCATGTGATCCGCACCGTGCTCGCCCAGTCGCTCGGCATCGCCGAGAGCCGGCTGCGTGTCGTGGCGCCCGACGTCGGCGGTGGCTTCGGCATCAAGGGCAATTTCCACCCGGAGGAGCTGGCTGTCGCCGCACTGGCGATGAAGCTCGGGTGCCCGGTGCGCTGGATCGAGGATCGGCGCGAGCATCTCGTGGCATCTCCCCATGCGCGCGAACACCGCTACCGCATCACCGCCTATGCGGATCGCAGCGGCCGTATCCGCGGCCTCGAGGCGGAGGTGGTGGTCGATGCCGGTGCCTATTCGGTGTGGCCATGGACCGCCGCCATGGAAGCGGGCATGTCGGCGGGAATCATGACCGGGCCCTACGACATTCCCGTCTATCACGGCCGTGCCGTCACCGTCTGCACCAACAAATCGCCGCTCGGTCCCTACCGCGGCGTCGGCCGTTCAGGCGCTTGCTTTGCCCTCGAGACCATGATCGACGCGATCGCGCGCGCGGTCGGTCGTAATCCCGAGGACGTGCGCCTCGAGAACATGGTGCCGCCCTCCGCGATGCCGTATCGCTCCGCCACCGGCAAGTTCTACGACAGCGGCGACTATCCCGAATGCGCCCGGCGCGCGCTCGCGGCGATCGACCCGGCGGCTGTGCGCGCGCGCCAGGCGCGGGGCGAGCCCGACGGCAGGCTGATCGGCTTCGGCATGGCGAGCTATACCGAGCAATCCGCGCATGGGACCGCGGAATGGGTGGCGCGCGGCATGCCGGTGGTATTCGGCTACGAGCCCGCGCTCGCGCGCTTCACGCCGGATGGCAAGCTGATCCTCTTCGTCGGCATCCAGAATCACGGCCAAGGGCTCGAAACCACGCTGGCGCAGGTGGCACATCAGGAGCTTGGCATCGCCGTCGCCGACATTGTGGTACGCCATGGCGACAGCTCGGTCTCGCCTTATGGCATGGGCACATTCGCCTCACGCAGCATGACCATGGCTGGTGGCGCGGTATCGCGCGCCTGCGCCATGCTGGCAGAGAAGGTGAAGCGCATCGGCGCGCATCTGCTACAGGCGCCGATCGATGCCGTGACGCTCGCGGGCGGCCAGGTCGCGTTCGGTAGCCAAAGCGTCGGCTTCGCTGCCATCGCCGAGGCGGCCTATCGCCATCCCGAGCGGCTACCCTCCGGCGAGGAACCGGGCCTCGAGGCGAATGCGGTCTACGAGCCCCAATGCAGCACCGGCGCCTTCTCCTATGCCACACACGCCTGCACCGTCGCGGTCGATCCTGGCACCGGCATGGTGGAGCTCCTCGATTACGTTGTCTGCCACGACTGCGGCACGATGGTGAACCCGATGATCGTCGAGGCCCAGGTGGTGGGCGGCGTGGTGCAGGGGCTCGGCACCGCGCTTTACGAGGAGATCCCTTACGACGAGAACGGCCAACCGCTCGCCTCGACCTTTCTCGACTATCTCATTCCCGGCGCGCCCGAGGCGCCCGACGTGCGCGTCCTGCACATGGAAACGCCGTCGCCGCACACGCGGTTCGGCATCAAGGGCATGGGCGAAGGGGGCGCGATCGCGCCGCCGGCGGCCGTGGTCAATGCAGTGAACGACGCGCTGCGCCCCCTCGGCGCCGAGGTTACCGAGACGCCGATCACGCCAGAGCGTGTGCTGACGGCCATCCTCGCAGCCGAGGCGAGGCGATGAAACCCGCGCCTTTCGCCTATGTGCGTCCGAAGTCACTCGGTGAGGCAGTGGCGCTTCTCGTCCAAAGCGGCGCGCGTGCGCTCGCCGGAGGCCAGTCGCTGGTGCCGATGCTCAACCTGCGTCTCGCGCCGGTGGAGCGGCTGGTCGATCTCGGCGGACTTGCCGAGCTGCGCGGTGTTCGCGATAGCAGTGGCAGCATTCTTTATGGCGCCATGACCGCGCATGCTGTCTTCGAGGATGGCGAAGTGCCGGACGCGTCGAACGGGCTCATGCCCTTCGTTGCCGGCCAGTTCGCATTCCGCGCCGTGCGCAATCGCGGCACGATCGGCGGCGCGATCGCACTCGCGGATCCAGCCGCCGACTGGCTCACCACCGCGGTGGCGCTCGAAGCGCGGCTCCATCTGATCGGCGTCGCGGGACGGCGCCTCGTAGGAGCGGAGGAGTTCGTCCTCGGCCCCTATGTGACGGCACTTGGCGAGGGCGAACTGATCGAGGCGGTCGAAGTGCCGAAACGGGCCGCGAGCGAGCGCTGGGGCCACGCCAGGGTGGCGATGAAGATCGGTGACTATGCGGAGTCGATGGCGATCGCGCTGATGGACCGTAAGGCCGGTCGTGGGCGGCTCGTGCTCGGGGCGGCGGATGGCGCGCCCATCCTCTTTCCCGAGATCGCTGCACGCGCGCTCAGCGGCGCTGCGTCAGACGAACTCCGGCTCGCCGTGCGTCGCGCTCTCCTCGCCGCCGATCGCGGTTTCACTCCGGCTAAGCTCGCGATGCACACCACCACGCTCCTTCGCGCCCTGGCGCAGGCAGCAGCCGCATGAAGAATCACGTCTCTCTCACGGTGAACGGCCGGCGCGTCGCGGCGGAGATCGAGCCGCGCCTCAGTCTCGCGGATTTCCTTCGCGAGCACCTGCATCTCACCGCGACCCATCTCGGCTGCGAGCATGGGGTGTGCGGCGCCTGCACGGTGCTCGCCGACGGGAAGCCGATTCGCGCTTGCATCGCGCTCGCCGTGTCGCTGGACGATGCGGAGATCCGCACGCTCGAGGGGCTCCAAGGCGATCCCCTAATGGAAGCGCTCAAGGATGCGTTTCACGAGAAACATGGCTTGCAATGCGGCTTCTGCACCCCCGGCATGCTGGTGAGCGCCTGGGATCTTTTACGCCGCCGCCGCGATCTCGACGAGCGCACCGTGCGCGTCGCCATGAGCGGCAACCTTTGCCGCTGCACCGGCTATCAGGGGATCGTTCGCTCGATCATGGCGGCGGCGGCGCACGCCGGATCGGCCAAGGGACCGGCATGAAGTCGGAGATACTGCCGTGAGCTCGACCATCATCGGCGGCGCTATGCTGCCGCATGCCCCGCAATTCTTCACCATGCCGGAGACCGAGGACCGCGCGACCGTCGAACGAGTGCGAGCCGTGGCCGCCGATATCGGAGCTCGGCTGCGGGCCCTCAACCCCGATCTTTGGATCCTGTTCTCGAATGATCACGCCGAGCAGTTCTTCCACCATGCGGCGCCGCCCTTCACCATCCATGTCGGCGGCGAGGCGAGCGGCGAGTTTGCCGGGCGAAAGTTCCACTGGAAGATCCCGAGTGAGATCAGCTTCGCGCTGGTGCGCGATCTCTACCGCCAAGGCTTCGACCCTGCCTTCACCAGTACAGCCAAGTTCGACTATGCGATGGGGATTCCGCTCACTCATCTCGGCCATAGCGACCCGGTCCTGCCGATCTATGTAAATGCCTATCTGCCGCCGCAGCCGACGATCGAGCGCTGCTACGCCTTCGGCCAAGCGGTGGCGCGCACCGTCACCAACCTGGGGCTGCGCACGGTGGTGCTGGCGAGCGGCGGCATGTCGCATTTTCCCGGCACCGACCGCTACAGCAATCCCGCGCTCGCTTGGGACAAAGAGGTGCTTGCCAAGCTCGCCACCGGAAACCTCAAATCACTCATCGGGTACAGCGAGGCCGAACTCGACGACACCGGCAATATCGAGCTGCGCTGCTGGGCCTGTGCCTCCGGCGCGCTGGGCGAGCGCAAGCCCGATGTGGTCCAGATGGACCCGAGCTGGCATCACAATTACGCCTCGCTTGGATGGTTCGGCGGTGAGGAGGTGGCGCGTGCGCCGCACTATCCCGCGATCAAGCAGGAGCTCGTCGAGCTGATGTCCGCGCTTCACGCGCTCGCCCACGGCGAGGTGGCGCGCCGAGACTACCTTGCCGATCCCGCCGCGTTTGCCGATCGCTATCGGCTCGATGTGGCACAGCGCGCGGCGCTGATCGCACTCGATGTACCGACGATCGTCTCGATGGGCTCGCACCCGCTGCTGTCGTTCCTCGCCAACATGCAGGTGCAGCGCCTGCGCAACCCCAAGCGTTGAGATCATGGCGGGCGCGGCCCCTCTTGCGGCCTGCGGCTTAACGAGGAACGACGATGGAAATCGAGAAGAGCTTCGAAGTCGCATGTGCGCCGGAGCGTGTCTGGGACGCCTTGACCGATGTGCATCTCGTCGCCGAGTGCCTGCCTGGCGCATCCATCATTGGCGATCTCGGGCAGGATCGTTACAGGGGCCGCTTCTCGGTGAAGCTCGGGCCGCTTGCTGCCGCGTTCGAGGGCGAGGTCGCGATCGAGCACCGGCCGGCAGAGCGCGCCGGCACTGTCTCCGGCAAAGGCATCGACAAGGGCAGCAGCTCGCGGGCGAGCGGCACGCTGCGCTACCGCGTTGCTCCCGCCGATCGGCCCGAGCGCGCCCGCGTCGATGTCGTGTGCGAGCTGGCGCTGGCGGGAGCGCTCGCCCAGTTCGGCAAGGCCGCGGTGATCCGCGAGATCGCCAACCGCATCACAACGGAATTCGCGCGCAATGTAGAGGCGCGGCTCGCCACCTCCGCCGCGTCCACGACCATTGCATCGTCGCCGAGCGCGGCACCAAGCTCGGCTGCCATCAGTTCAGCGGCACCGGCGCCGTTCGATGCCGGCCGCCTAGCCTGGTCGATGCTCAAGAATCGCCTCATAGCGTTCCTGCGCGTGCTGTTTGGCCGCTAGGGGCTGCCGCCGACAAACGCGAGTAAGGCAGCGCGATTCGTCACACCGGAAATACGAGCGCCGTGTCGATGATCAGGCTGTCGTAGACGCAAATCCGCTCTTTGAGGAGAAGGCCCGCGGCCCCGCGCACGAAACGGTCGTGATAGCGGCCCACCTGCTGCAAGATGGTCTTCTCGTCGACGAGGGTCTCGAAGAGCGCATAGTTCGCCGTTGCGTTGATCACGCCCGACGTGGAGGAGCTCAGCACGCGCACATTGCTCATCAGGTGCAGCAGATAGCGCGGCGCGAACATCGTGGTCTTGGCAATGGCGAGCGCGCGATCGCGCAGCATGCTCATTCCCTCGCAATAGACCAATCCTACCGGCAACCCGGCATCCGCGTTCTCGCGTCCGGTGATCCGGTAGATCGCGTCCTCGGTGAAGAAGTGCGGCCATTCCTCGATTTTGCCGGCGTCGAGCACCGCCGCGTACGCGCTGTTGAATTCCTCGATCTCGAGCCGCAGCTCTCGCAGGCCCGGGCTCGCCCGGCCATCGCTCATCAGAGATCCATGAGCTCGCGATAATGGCGATAGAGCGAGCGGATCGCCGCCTCCGTGATGATGTGCTCGGTGGTGCCTTCCTCCCGGCCGCCGAGCGCCACCAGCGACTGCGCGGGCCGCGAACGGTCCATCCCCTGCTGCACGAAGCGCATGGCCTCGTTGTCTTCGATGCCGAGAAATCCCGCCGGGCCCATGAGATTGCCTTGCCGGAGGCGATGGCGCGTCATCTCCTCGCTGTCGCCCTCATACCCGAACATGGTCCAGATCATCAGGAACTCGTGCGGACCCCGCGGCACGATCTGGCGCACACCCAAGGTGTTGAGTTCGCGCTGCACAATGAAATTCGGCCAGATCGTTTGCATGGTGACGGACCACGGCGAATCGAACTCGCGCACATAGTCGAGGAACCGCGGCTCATTGAGACGCAAATTGGCGGAGAAGGCCCGCATCTCCTTCTTCGCCGCGCTGTCGACGTTGGGGCCGTCCGGTGGCTTTGCGGAGGCCATGGTGCCGTGCCGCCCGGACGCGTCGACCACCATTGCCGATTTGTTGCCGGCGACCAGCAATCCGAAGTTCACGAGGAAGGCGTGGAGCAGTGTGGCGTGGTAGGGGTCTTTGAGATTCTCGTGATACATCTTCCAATTGGCGGGTATCGTGTTGCGGTAGTAGCCCAGCACCGTGAGCGTGCGCCCGTCGAAGGTCGCGTCGAAGTCGCGCAAGATTTCCGAACCCACGTAGTCCTCGAAGCTCTCCATCCCCGAGGCGAAAGAAGCGAACACGACGCCGCCTCGGGTCGCCACCTTGAGCTTGCGAAGCCCGTGCTCCTCGAGACGAAAATCATTGGGCATACCGCCTTGATTCTGGACGCCGCGCCGGAACGGCACTGCCGCCAAGTTGCCGGCGAGGTCATAGGTCCATTGGTGATAAGGGCAGATCAGCTCTGTTGCCTTGCCGAGAGCGGCGCGGCAAAGCTCAGCGCCCCGATGGGCGCAACGGTTCTCGACCACGTGGATCACGCCTTCGCGGTCGCGCGTCACCACCACTGGCGTGGGACCGAGGAAGCTGCGTTTGAAGCTGCCCGGCTCCGGCAGCTCCGCTTCCAGCGCCACAAAATTCCAGGTAAATCCGTGGAAGATGCGCTCGATCTCGCGGCGATAGATCGCTTCGCTGGTATAGACCCAATCGGGGATCCGGCTCAGCCCCTCCGCCGGCCAGCGGAGGTCGGTCGCCATCTCATTCGGCTTTTCGGGAACGCCGTCACGCATGGCTGGCTCCTTGGGCCGAGGATACCTCTCGTCAGAGGCAGGCGTAAACCCGCCCCTTTTTCGCGTGATCTCGCAACGCTATCGTTCACGCGGCGATCACGAGGAGGCGACGATGGCGCTAATACCGCTGGCCACGCGCGGCCACTACTTCCACATCTACGATTTCCGAGTGAAGCCCGGGCGAGGAGAAGAGTTCGTCCACCTGTTCGACGAATTCGACTATTCCGACGCCAACCCTATGCACAAATCACCGGCGCAGGTGAAGGATGGCGTGCTCTGTCGCGATGTCGCCGATCCCGACCACTTCTATCTTGTGGGCGAATGGTCCGATATCGAGGTGCATGCGAAAATCCGCAAGGTCCTGGTTGAGATGAAGCCCGCCTTCGTCGATTTGATCGAAGGCGGCAAGTTCATCCCTACTTACGCCGAGATCGTCTCCAGCACGCCGCAGCATATCCTCAACGCGGCAGGCGCTTCCCGGTTAGGATAGCAGGGCTTCGGCGTCCCACTGCGGCGGTGCCGTCACGCCACGGCGATGTCGCCGCGTTTGTGCCGAGCGATGGAACCAAATTGAAAAATCGCAGTTTGGCATTGGTTCGCGGGGTAGGCGCACATGCCACAGCCCGTCACCTTCCTTGTCGACGTGGACAACACACTCCTCGACAACGACCGGATCCAACAGGATCTGAAGGACCATCTCGAGCGCAGCTTCGGCATCGCCGCCCGCGACCGCTACTGGGCGATCCTGGAAGAGCTCTTCGCGGAGCTTGGCTATCGCGACTATATTGGGGCTCTCCAGCGCTTCCGCGTCGAGCACCCGCGCGAGGTGGAGCTGTTGTGGATGTCCTCGTTCCTGATGGATTACCCTTTCGCCGACCGGCTGTTTCCACAGTCGCTCGAGGTGCTGAAGCACCTTCGTCGCATCGGCCCGACGGTCATCCTCTCCGACGGCGATGTCGTTTTCCAGCCGCGCAAGGTTGAGCGCGCCGGCCTATGCGACGTGGTGGGTACCGACGTGCTGATCTATATCCATAAAGAGGCGGCGCTCGACGATGTCGAGCGGCGCTATCCGGCCGACCACTACATCCTCGTGGACGACAAAATGCGCATTCTGGCTGCCGTGAAGCAATTTTGGCGCGAGCGCGTGACCACGGTCTTCGCGCGCCAGGGAAAATTCGCGCATGATGTGAACGAGACCCGCGTGTTTGCGCCCGCCGACGTGACCATCGAGCACATTGGCGACCTCCTCGAGTTCGATCTGTCCCGGCTGCAAGCCGCGGCGGCGGCTCCCGCCTCGAGCGAAAGGTAGTGCGATGAAATCAACCGGCAGGCTCCATGATCTCGGCCAAAGCCTCTGGCTCGACAACATCACCCGCGAGCTGCTGAACAGCGGCACGCTGAAGCGTTACGTCAGCGAGCTCTCGGTGACGGGCCTCACATCCAACCCTACCATCTTCGATCACGCGATCAGGAACAGCGCGACCTATGACGAGGACATTTCCCGCAAAGCGCACGCAGCTAAATCGGACGAGGCGCTCTTCTTCGAGCTGGCCCTGGCGGATCTCACCCGGGCTGCCGAGCTTTTCCAGCCGATCTTCGCGCGCACCGACGGGGTCGACGGCTGGACTTCGCTGGAGGTCTCGCCGCTTTTGGCCCATGACACCAACGGCACGCTGGCGGCGGCGCGCGATCTTCATGGCAGGGGTGGCAAGCCCAATCTCTTCATCAAGATCCCCGGCACGCCGGAAGGATTGCCGGCGATCGAGGCGGCGATCTTCGCCGGCGTTCCCATCAACGTCACGCTGCTGTTTTCACGTGAGCAGTATCTGGCGTCGGCGGACGCCTATCTGCGTGGCGTCGAGCGGCGCATCGAGGCCGGGCTCAATCCTGCGGTCCCATCGGTCGCTTCGCTCTTCGTCAGCCGGTGGGATGTTGCGGTCAGCGGCAAGGTTCCGGTCGAATTGACCAACCGGCTCGGCATCGCCGTTGCCCAGCGCACCTACAAGGCCTGTCGCGAGTTGCTTGGCTCGGCGCGCTTTCAGCGCGCCGCCAATGCCGGCGCCCGTGCGCAGCGGCTGCTCTGGGCCAGCACCGGCACCAAAGACCCGAGGGCCGCCGATACGCTCTATATCGAGGCGCTCGCCGCGCCCTTTACGATCAACACCATGCCGGAGGGCACCCTCAAGGCCTTCGCCGACCACGGTGAGGTCGGCAAAATCATGCCGGCGGATGGCGGCGACTGCGAGCGAGTGCTTGCGAGCTTCGCCAAAGCAGGCATCGACATCGACGGCTTGGCCGTGCGCCTCCAGGAAGAAGGAGCGGCGTCCTTCGTCAAGTCATGGACCGATCTCGTCTCCTGCATCAAATCCAAGAGCGCCGCCATCCGCAAGGCGAGCTGACCCCACGGAGTCGGCGCGGAGAAAGAGCGATGAGAAGCTTCAGATTGCGGGATCGACCGGCCTGGGCGTCGCTCGAGCGTCATTTCCAGAAGGTGAGGAGCGTCCATCTGCGACAGCTTTTTGCCGAGGATCCCAGGCGCGGCGAGGCGTTGTCGCTCGAAGCGGCCGGTATCTATCTCGACTATTCCAAGAACCGCATCACCCCGGAGACCGTGACGCTGCTGCTGCAGTTGGCGCAGGAAGCAAAGCTGCAAGAGAATATCGATGCCATGTTCGGCGGCGAGGCGATCAACGTCTCGGAAAAAAGAGCCGTTCTCCACGTGGCGTTGCGCGCGCCGCGCGGCGCCACCGTCATGCATCAGGGGCGCAACGTCGTCCCCGATGTTCAGGCCGTCCTCGACAAGATGGCCGGTTTCGCCGAGCGGATACGCGGCGGCGCGTGGCGAGGCCACACCGGCAAGCAGATCCGCAACGTTATCAATATCGGTATCGGCGGGTCGGATCTCGGGCCGGTGATGGCCTATGAGGCACTCAAGCACTACAGCCGGCGCGACCTGGTCTTCCGCTTCGTCTCCAATGT
>DASZAN010000184.1:0-21229 GCA_035945115.1 Allostellaceae bacterium | reverse complement strand
CGGGCCGGCGGTCGTCGACGGCGTCGGGCCGAGCGGCAATTGGGAAGCTTATTGGCGCGACACCTACGCCGAGATCCGCCGTCGCGCCGCCTGGGCGCGCGAGCCGCACCGCGCGGCGTGAACGCGCCCGACGCACCGATCGCCGTTGCCATGGCGGATTTCATCGAGCGTCACGGCTGCTGGAGCGAGGCGCAGCACGCGGCTGCGGTTGAGGTCGCGGCAAAGCTCGAGGAGTGCTCGCTCGGCGTCGTTCGCCTCGCCGCCGTCGACCAGCACGGGATTTTGCGCGGCAAGACGATCGTCGCGTCCGAGCTCGCGGGTGCGTTCCGCAACGGCTGCAGCTTCGTCTCCTCGCTCTTGGCGAAGGATACCTCCTGCCGCTCGGTCTTTCCGGTGTTCTCGCCGGGCGCGGGTCTCGGCATTGCGGCGCTGCAGGGTGCGGCCGATATTCTCATGATCCCGGATCCCCTTACCTTCAAGGTGCTGCCCTGGGCGCCGCATAGCGGCTGGATGCTCTGCGATCTCTATTTTGCGAGCGGCGAGCCCGTGCCTTTCTCGACGCGGCAACTCTATCGCCGCGTTCTCGATCGGCTGCGGGAGAAGCGCTTCGAGTATGTCGCGGGGCTCGAGGTCGAGCTTCATATCTTCAAGCTCGAAGATCCGCACCTGGCGCCAGACGATGTCGGGCAGCCCGGCACGCCGCCCGCGGTCAGCCTGATCACGCAAGGCTATCAGCTCCTCGCCGAGCATCTCTACGACCGCTACGACGCGATCTTCGAGATTCTCCGCCGCGATCTCGAGGCGCTCGGGCTGCCGCTGCGCTCGCTCGAGATTGAGCTCGGCCCCAGCCAATGCGAATTCACCTTCCGTCCGGGTGCCGATCTCGAGCCTGCCGACACCATGGTGCTGGTCAGGAGCGCCGTGAAGCAGATTTGCCGCCGTCATGGCTATCACGCTACCTTCATGTGCCGGCCGCAGCTCCCCGGCATCTGCTCGAGCGGCTGGCATCTCCATCAATCGCTGCGCCGGCGCGGCAGCGAGGCGAATGCCTTCGCGCCTGAGCCCGGCGCCGGCGCGCCGCTTTCGGATGTGGGGCGGCACTATCTCGCGGGCCTCCTTGCCCATGCCGCGGCGAGCGCCGTCTTCGCCACGCCCACCATCAACGGCTATCGCCGCTACAAGCCGTTTACGCTGGCACCCGACCGCATCACCTGGGGCGCGGACAATCGCGGCGCGATGCTCCGCGTCTTGGGCCAGCCCGGCAACCCCGCCAGCTATCGCATCGAGAACCGCATCGGCGAGCCCGCCGCCAATCCCTATCTCTACATGGCCTCGCAAATCCTCGCGGGATTGGACGGGATCGAGCGGCGGCTCGAGCCCGGCCCGGCGGCCGACGCGCCTTACGAAGGGGCGGCGCCGCTGCTGCCGCGCTCGCTCGAGGAGGCGCTCGCGGCGCTGCGCAGCGACGAATGCTATCGCGCCGGCTTCGGCAGGATGTTCGTCGAGGACTATTTCATCCGCATCAAAGAGGCGGAGCTCGCACGCTACCGTGAAAGCCTGGCCGATCGCGAGGGTCCGGACCGGGTCAGTGATTGGGAGCAGCGCGAGTATTTCGATCTCTTTTGAGCGATGCGGTCAGCCGCTCGCGTCCTTCGTTCGCGCCGCCGCGGCCTGACGCAGACGCTTCATCTCCTCGAAGCGCGGCGTCACGTCGCGCAGGATGGCGGCGATGCCGGCGAGCACGCCGTTGTCATCGCGTATCAGCAGAACGGTGAACTCGACGGAAATGCGCGCGGCGTCCTTGCGCAGCGCCGGCACCGCCAAGAGATCGCCCGCGCCGTAGCGGGTCTTGCCGCTCTGCATCGTCGCCGCGTAGCCCGTCCAATGCCGCGCGCGAAGGGTCTCGGGAATGATGATGTCGAGCGTCTTGCCGAGCGCTTCCGCTTCCGAGAAGCCGAAGATGCGCTCAGCCCCTTTGTTCCAGAAGCCGATCACGCCCTTCGCATCGGCGTAGATGACGGCGTCGGGCGCCTCGCGTGCCAGCGTTCGAGAGAAGCGGTCAGGATCGACGCTCATGGCGCACCCGGCGCGTCGGTGGCGCCGCAATGGCGGGCCAATGCCACGGCAAGATCGAGCAGCATCTCATCCGTGCCAACACCGCCGACGAGCGACAGTCCGACAGGGCAGCCCTCGGCGAGGCCGGCGGGCAAGCTCACCTGCGGCAGACCGCCTAAGCCGGCGATGCAGGTCAATGCCATCGTCCTGGCGCGAAACATCTCGAGCGCCGCTGCCGAGCTTGCAAGCGGCGGTGCGATCGACGGTGCGGTTGGCAACACCAGCACGGTGCCCGGCGGCAGCAGCGCGCGAATATGAGCGCGCGCATCGGCAGCCACTGCGCGTGCCGCCGCGACATCGCTCTCGCGCAGGCTCGCCGCATGAGCCATGCGCTCGGCGATGCCAGGCCCAAGGTTCGGCTTGTGCCGTTCGATCCATGCGCCATAGACGCGCCAGATCTCCCATCCCTGGATCGTCCGAAACGCGGCGCGCCAGGAATCGAAGCCGGCGGGGGCGACGATCGTCTCTTCGCACAAGGGAAGGCTCGCTTGCGCTCGGGCGAGGAAGGCGCGGAGCGCTGCGGCGACACCGTCATCAGCGAGCGCAAAGGCGTCGCGCGCGAGGAGCGTGCGGCGGAGCGGGGTGCTCTCGCGCTCGCGGTCCAAAAGCACATGCCCGACCTTCCGCAGCAATCCAGGCGTGGCGGCGAACCACCCGGCGGTGTCGAAGCTCGGCGCCATCGCCATGGCGCCTTCGAGCGAGACGCGCCCATGAGTGGGGCGCATGCCGTAGATGCCGTTGAGCGCCGCCGGCACGCGCACGGAGCCGCCGGTGTCGCTCCCGAGCGCGATGTCGCAAGCGCCGGCACCGACCGCGGCGGCGGAGCCGCTGGAGGAGCCGCCAGGCAGCCGGCCGGGGGCACGCGCATTGACGGGCGTGCCGTAATGCACATTGCCGCCGGTGAGGCTGAAGAAGAACTCGTCGCACACCGTCTTGCCGATGATGTCGGCGCCGGCGTCGAGCAGCCGGCGCACCCCCACGGCCGTGGTCTGGGCGGGCGCTTGCGCCGCAAGCCAGGAAGGATTGCCGCCGCCGGTGCGCTCGCCCGCGATGTCGTACATATCCTTGACCCCAGCGGTGAGGCCGGCAAGCGGACCCGAATCCGCGCCCCGCAAAGGTGCGCTGAGGTCGTGAGGCACGAAGGCGCTGCCTCTCATGCGTGCTCATCCGGCAACGGTTCGAGGGGTGGGAGTGCGGTCATTTCGCCGCCTCGATGCAGTCGCGCCGCGGGTCTCGTGAAGGTGAGCGCGCCGCGCCTGAAACCGAAAAGCGGCTGCGCCAGCTCGGCCACGGCGGATTTCGCATCTCGGCAATCAAACACCAGGAGATCGGCGGCATTGCCGACGGCAAGGCCGTAGTCGCCGCGCCGCAGGAGCCGGGCCGATCGCGTCGTCAGCATGGCGAAACATTCCGCGAGGTCCTCGCCGCGGCTCACATGGCAGACATTGGCGTAGAGATTGGCCATGCGGACGAGCGACGCGTCGCCATAGGGCGTGAAGGGATTGAGCACATTGTTAGTGGAAAGGGAGCAGTTGACGCCGGCGGCGATGAGCTTGTGCGCCGGTGTCACGCCGCGCAGCACGCTGTGCTCCTGATGCCGGCCGCAGAGATAAAGGTCCGTCGACGGCAGCACCGTGACGGCCACGCCGACATTGGCAAGCCGCCGCGCGATCGCCGCGAATTGCGCCGCGGATGCCGTCGAAAGCCGCGTCACATGGCCGACGGCGACGCGGCCGCCATAGCGGAAACGCTCGGTCAGGTCGCAGACATAGTCGATGTCCATATTCTCCGGGGTGTCGCCGAGATCGAGATGCATGTCGATATCGACATCATACGCGCGCGCCAGCGCGAAGATGCGATCGATCTGGCCGTGCGGGTCGCTGTCGATATAAGGAACGGCGCCGATCACCGGCGCGCCACGCTCGAGCGCCTGCGCCAGGAGCTCGTCGGTTCCGGGATTGTTGAGCAAGCCTTCCTGTGGGAACGCGCAAATTTCGATGTCGATCGCCCAGGCGTAGTCCTTGGCAAGCTGGAGGATCGCATCGAAACCGCGAAAGCGAATGCCGGCATCGATCTCCACATGGGTTCGCATCAGCATGGTGCCGTTGGCGATCGCCTTCTCGAGCGTGCGGGCGGCGCGGCGGTAGATGTCCTCCTCGGTGAAGGCGCGTTTCGCCTGTGCGGTCTCGGCGACCGCTTCGGCGATGCTGCCGGTGCGGATGGTGCAGCGATCGATGATGCGCGTCTTGTCGAGATGGATATGCGTCTCGACCAAACCGGGAGAGACGAAGCGGCCACCGAGATCGACGATGTTGCTCACGGCGCTGGCATACTGGCCGATGGCAGCGATGCGCCCCCGTGCCACGACGATGTCGATGAGCTGGTCCTCGCGTCCGGTGATGCGGGCGTTTCTCAGTAGGAGGTCCATCAAAGCGTTCCTCCGATCACGGCGCCGCCCCGCCGCCGAGATAGGCTTGGCGCAGCGTATCGTCGCTGGCAAGGCTTGCCGCCGTGCCGGAGCGGCGCACGCGCCCGCCTTCGAGCACGTACCCCCGATCGGCGAGTGCCAGCGCCATGCCGGCCATCTGATCTACTAGGACAAGCGTCACGCCCTCGTCGCGCAGCTCGGCGAGCGCGGTGAAGAGGCGCGCGATCACCGCGGGCGCGAGGCCGAGCGACGGCTCGTCGAGAAGGAGGACGCGCGGCGCGGCGATGAGGCCGCGGGCAAGCGCCAGCATCTGCTGCTCGCCGCCCGACAAAAGCCCGGCGCGCTGGTCCCGCCGCTCGCGCAGCTGTGGGAAACGCGCAAACAGGCGCTCGATCTCGGAGTCGAGATCGGCACTGCGCCGCGCATACCCGCCGAGCCGCAGATTGTCGCTGACGCTGAGCTCGGGAAAGACTTGCCGACCCTCCGGCACCAGCACCAATCCCTGCCGCACCGTGCGTTGCGCCGGAAGCGCGCTCACATCGGCGCCGCCGAGCCGGATCGCGCCCTTGACCGGCCGCAGCAAGCCGCTCGCCGCGCGCATCAAGGTGGATTTTCCCGCGCCGTTGGCGCCGAGCACGGCGATGAATTCGCCGGGTGCCACGGTGAGATCGATCGCATGAAGCACCTCGACCTCGCCGTAGCCGGCGCGCAGCGCGGCGATGGCCAGCGCCGGTTCGCGCGCCGGTGGAAGCGGCACCGCCCGCGGTCGCGGTTCGTAGCCGTGCTCGCCAAGATAGGCTTTGATCACCGCGGGATCGCGCTGCACCGCGGAGGGCGAGTCGGCGGCGATGCAGCGCCCGGCGTCGAGCACCACCACATGGTCCGACACCTCCATGACGAGGCCCATGTCGTGCTCCACCAGCACGACCGCGATTTGCATGGCGGCGATGCGGCGGAGCAGGGTTGCGAGCCGCGCCGTGTCGGCTTCGCCGAGCCCGGCGGCAGGCTCGTCGAGCAGCAGCACACGCGGCTTCCTCGCGAGCGCGCGGGCGATCTCGACGAGGCGCTTGTCGACATGGGGAAGATCGTCGGCGCGGCGGTCGGGATCGCCGGCATATCCGACAAACGCCAGCAGCTCCGCCGCCGCGCGGCGCTCTCCCGCCTCGCGTCCGCCGGATTCCAGGGGGAAGAGACTGCCGAGGCGATGACCACGCAGGCCCACGCGCACATTCTCGGCGACGCTGAGGCCGGAAAAGAGCTGGCTCGTCTGAAAGCTCCGCGCGATCCCGGCGCGCGCGATCGCATGCGCCGTGCTGCCTGCGATCCTGTGGTCGCCGAGCAGGACGGCGCCGCGGTCCGGCCGATAGAAGCCGCTCAGCAGGTTGAGCACCGTGCTTTTGCCGGCGCCGTTGGGACCAATGATGCTGGTGATCGCGCCCGGTTTCGCCGTGAACGAGATACCGCCCGCCGCGTCGATGCCGCCGAAGGAAATGGCGAGGTCGCGTGCGGCGAGCATGCGGCCGCCGCTCTCATCGGGCGACCAGCGGCCGGTAGGGAGAGCGCGTCCGGAACCATAGTCGCGGCGCCGTCGGCGCGTGAGCGCGCCCACCACGCCGTCCGGCGCGAGCCACAGCACGACGAGCAGCATGGCGCCGAAGGCGAGGAGCTGATACTCGGCAAAGCGTGCGCCGAGCTGCGGCAGCAACACCACCAGGATTGCGCCCACCAGCGGCCCCGCGGTGGTGCCGGCGCCACCGACGATGACCACGAGCAGGAACAAGATCGACTGGAAGAAACTGAAGGCGCTCGGGCCGATGAAGCCGCTGAGCGGCGCGAAGACGCCGCCGGCGATCCCGGCCGCTGCCGCGGAAAGGGCGAAGGCGGTGACGCGGAGTCCGACGAGATCGAGGCCGAGCGAGCGGCTCGCGATTTCCGAAGCCTGCGCCGCGCGCAGAGCGCGGCCCCAACTGCCGGTGGCGAAACGATCGAACAGAAAGAGCAGCAGCGCCGCAAGAGCAATCGCGAGGAGCGCGATATCGCGCGTCGAGAAGACATGGCTCGCCAACACCGGCGCCGGCACGCCGGTGATTCCGTTGGCGCCGCCGGTGAGCGAGCGCCATTCGATGGCGCCATTCTGCACGATGAAGCCGAACGCGATGGTGACCATGGCGAGATAGGGACCCGCGACGCGTAGCGCCGGCAGCGCCAGCGCCATGCCGACAATGCCGGCAAGCGCGCCAGCGAGCATCAGCGCCGGCCAGAAATTCATGCCGAGACGCATCGTCAGGATCGCCACCGCATAGGCGCCAAGCCCGAAAAACCCGACATGGCCGAGCGAAACTTGGCCGGCGAGGCCGAGCAGCACGTTAAGGCCGATGCCGACCATAGTGGTGAGCGCCACCATGGCAATGAGATAGACCTGATAGCCGTTACCGATGAAGACGAGCGCCGCGGCAACAGCGAGCGCCGCCAGCGACAGCGCAAGCTGCGCGGTGCTCGCTTTCATGCCTTCTGCGTCCCGGCCTTGCCGAGCAATCCGTGCGGCATCAGCGCGAGCGCGAGGATCACCGCGGCGAAGGTCAGGATCTGCGTGTAAGTGGAACCGAAGAGGGCGGTGATCATCGCCTCGACCACGCCGTAGCAGAATCCCGCGAGCACGACGCCCCAGGCGCTGGTGATGCCGCCGACAATGGCGACGGCAAAGGCCTTGATCCCGAAGAGGGTCCCCATGTCGGAGGAGACGTTGAAGAGCGGCGCGATGAGAATGCCGGCAATTCCCGCGAAGACGGTCGAGGCCGCATAGGACCCGGCGATCGCCCGCTCGACATCGATCCCCATGAGCCGCGCCGCATCGCGATTCTGCATCACCGCGAGGAGCGCTTTGCCGAGGCGCGTGTGGCGCGCGACGAAATGGAGGAGAAGCGCCGCGCCGACGCCGGCGGCGGGAATGACGATTTGCAGCGGCAGGATGGGAATGCCCGCGACATCGAGCGGCGTATCGGCGAGCACCGAAGGATAGTTGCGCGGCTCCTTGCCGAAGAGGAAAAGGGTCAGGTTCTCGACAATGATGCCGAGCGCCACGGTCGCCATGAGCCAGCCATGGGAGCCGCGCGAAGCGAACGGGCGCACGGCGATGCGCTCGACGACGAGGCCCCAAAGCGCGCAAAGCACCAGCGCCGCGGCGATGCTGAGCGCCGGCGGCCAGCCCAAGGTCACGGCGAAGCTGTAGCAGAATACCGCACCCAGCATCATCGAGCTGCCCTGCGCGAAGTTCACGGTGCGCGAGACCGAATAGGTGATGTAGAAGCCGAGCGCGAGCAGCCCGTACATACTGCCGAGCCCCAATCCGGAAACGAGCGCGAAGGCTATGAGCACAGGGTGTGGTTCTTTGCCAACGCCCCTCACCCTCCCGCCGCTGCGCGGCGGGTCCCTCCCTCTCCCCGTAGAGGCGAGGGGCAAGAACGGCGCCGAGCGTTCCCTCTCCCCAACGGGGAGAGGGACAGGGTGAGGGGGACGTGCGTCACTGAAATGCGAGTCCGAGAAACTACCGCGTCACCGGCTCGATCTGCTCGCCGACGAAATGCACCATGATGTAATCGTTCTCGCCGAGCGCGTCGTGGTTCTCGGGCGAGAAGGGATGATCGTAGCTCTTGATCAATCCGTCATAGCGATCGAGCGTCTCGAGCGCTTGGCGCATCTTGTCGCCGTCGGTGCTCTGCGCCTTCTTTACGGCGCGCGCCACCAGATGCATCGCATCATAGGCGTTGGCGACGCCCACCGGCGGCACGACATCGGCAGGGCCTTTGATGTCCGGGTATTTCGCCTTGAGCGCCGCCAGCACCTTTTGGCCGACGGCGTTCTGTGGACCGAAGAAGCTGTAGGTTTGGATGAACTCCACCTTCTGCGCGCCGGGTCCGGCGAGCTCCGGGAAGCGACCGCCGGAGATGCCCCAATGCGACACTACCGGCACGTTCCAAGCGGAGCGCTGCAACGACTTCATCACCTGCGCGCCCGGTGCGGCATTGGCGACGAGAATGAGAGTGTCCGCACCGGCCGCGCGCAGCCGCGTCAACTGCGGCACCATGTCGACATCGTTGTCCTCGAATTTTTCAACCCCGGCGAGCTCGATGCCGCGCTCTTTCGCCGCCGCCGTCAGCCCCTTCTCGTTCGACTCGCCCCAGGGATTGTTGACCAGCATCAGGCCCAGCTTCTTCGCGTGAAACGCCTTCGTCGCGTAGTTGGTGAGCGCCTTGTCGACGAGCACGTCGACGGCGGAGACGCGGAAGATGTAGTTGGGATTGGTGCCGTTCCGGGTGATGTTGGTGGCCGCCGCCCAGACGCTGAAATAAGGCACCTTGGACTGATTGGCGATCGGCAGGATGGCGAGCGAGACGGGCGAATCGATGCCGCCGAAGATCACCACCACCTTCTCCTGGTCGATGAGCTCGCGCGCGGCGATCTGCCCCTTGCTCGGATTGGACTCGTCATCGCGCCGCACCAGCTCGACCTTGCGGCCGAGCAAGCCGCCCGCGCCATTGATCTCGTCGATGGCGATGGTCAAGCCGCGCGTGATGCCCTCGCCGGATTTCGCCGAGCCACCCGATAGCGCCGCCACCAACCCCACCTTGACGGGCTCTTCCGCCCGCGCGGTGCCGCCGCCGAGCAGCAGGACCGCCACCATGGCCATCCACACCGAAACTTGCCTCCGCATCGCTTTGTCTCCCTCTTTGCAATGATGGATGGCGCCAACTCCGTCGGCGCCTCCATCGCGCCCCGCCGCGATGTCGACGATATTGAACTATCGGCACGAGAGTGTTGTCAAACCGCCGCCATGTCCGGCTAACGATAGACCGCCTTCATATGTCCCTCGGGATAGCGCGAGCCCGCAGCGGCGCCCGGCGGAACGGCAGCCGAGATGCGCGCGACGTCGGCGGGAGAGAGGCGCACCGCGAGCGCGCCCAGATTCTCGTCGAGCCGCTCGCGCCGCTTGGTGCCGGGAATGGGCACGATGTCCGGTCCCTGCGCCAGGAGCCAAGCGAGGACGAGCTGCGCCGGCGTGCAGGATTTCTCGCGCGCGACCGCCTCGATGCGCTCGACCAGCGCGCGGTTCCGCCCCAAGTTTTCCGCCATGAAGCGCGGATGCTGGCCGCGGCGATCACCGGCGATGTCGGCGGCGCTCCGGATCGCGCCGGTGAGGAGGCCCCGGCCCAGCGGCGAATAGGGCACGAAGGCGATGCCGAGTTCGCGCGTGGTGCGCAGCGTTTCCTCGGCCTCGACGCGGTAGAGGAGCGAATATTCCGTCTGCACCGCGGCGATCGGATGCACCCTGTGGGCGCGACGGATCGTCTCTGGCCGCGCCTCGCACAGGCCGAGGTGCCGCACCTTCCCCTGCGCGATGAGGTGGGCCATGGCGCCCACCGTGTCCTCGATCGGCACCGCGGGATCGACGCGGTGTTGGTAATAGAGATCGATGACCTCGACGCCGAGGCGCTTCAGGCTCGCCTCGCAGGCCTGTTGCACGTAAGCGGGACTGCCGTCGACGCCTTGGCCCGTCGCCGTCTTCACCTGGCCGAACTTCGTCGCCAGCACGACCTTGTCGCGGCGCCCCTTGAGCGCGCGTCGCAACAGCTCCTCATTGTGGCCCCAGCCATAGAGATCGGCGGAATCGAGGAAATCGACGCCGCGCTCGATTGCATAGTGAATGAGATCAATGGCCGCGCCATCGTCGCTTTCGCCATAGACGCCGGAGAGCGACATGCAGCCTAGCCCGATCGCCGAAACGCCGGGACCGTTCTTGCCGAGACGGCGATGCTCAAGTGCATGGGCGGCCATTTTTCTTCCTCCTTCCAGCGTTCCTTCTTCCCCCTCACCCTGTCCCTCTCCCCCAGGGGAGAGGGGACGCGCGGCACTTTTCTTGCCCTCCCCCCTCGGGGAGAGGGAGGGGTGAGGGGGCGAGCGACGGGATTTTCCAAAGCAGCAGCTAGCACTCCCACCCCGCCGCCCGCCATCCTACGCGCCATGATCCGCTCCACGCTGCGGCAGATGGTGGTCGGGCTTGGCGCCACCTTGGTGTGGCTCGACTTCGCCGTCAACGTCGCCTTTCCCGACATGGTGCGCCGCTTCGATCTTGCCATCGGCGACGTGCAGTGGGTCGTGATTTGTTATGTGCTGACTTACACCAGCCTGATGCTGATCGTCGGCCGCGTCGGCGACATGTTCGGTCACGCGCGCGTCTTTCGCTTCGGCTTGCTCTGGAGCACCGCGGCGCTTATCTGCTGCGCGCTTGCACCGAGCTTCCCGCTGCTCCTCATCGGCCGCTTCCTGCTCGGAATCGGTGCGGCGCTGGTGCTGAGCTGCGGGCCGGCGCTTGCCACGAGCCTCGAAAGCGAGGACCGGCGCAGCCGCGTGCTCGGCGTCTACACCATGATGATGGCACTGGGCGCGACGCTCGGCCCCGTCCTCGGCGGCCTCGTCTCCGCCGAATGGGGCTGGCCCGCGGTGTTCTGGTTCCGCGTGCCGGTGGCGTTGGCGGCGCTCGCAGCGCTCGGTCCCATCGCATTGCCACGGCGCGTCGCCACAGCGGGGCGCTTCGACGCGGCCGGTGCGTTGCTGCTCGCCCTCTCGCTCATCGCCGTCGTCTTGGCGTTGAACCGGCTGCCGAGCGTCACGGCGTGGCCGCTCGCCCTGCTTGCGCTCGCACTACTCGCGGGCTTCATTCGCCATGAATTGCGCACGGCAGCGCCAATTATCGATCTCAGCGTCTTCCGGATTCCCGGCTTCGCCTTGGTCAACGGCGCGAGCGTGCTCACCAATCTCGCCGCCTTCGCCGTCTGGCTTCTCGTGCCGTTTTACCTGACCGAAACGCGTGGTCTCGGCCTTGCAGAGAGCGGCATCTTGCTTGCCGCGGCATCGCTCGGTGCGGTCGTTGCCGGACCTGGCGCCGGCCGGCTCGCGCGATGGATCACGCCGCGGTATCTCGCCATCGTCGGCGCGGCGATGGTTGGCGCCGGCCTCGCCCTCATCGCCCGATGGGAGCAAAACACCGTGACCTCAGCGCTGCTCGGCGCGCTCTTTCTGCAAGGCCTCGGCCTCGGCGTGTTCCAGCTCGCCTATCTCGACATCGTCACCGCCACCATCCCGCGCGATGCGCGCGGCGTCGCCGGCAGCCTCGCCATGGTGGCCCGCACCCTCGGCACGGTGAGCGCCGCCAGCATCGTCATGCTCCTCTTCCGAAGCTTCGCGGCCGAGAGCGATTTCCTCAGCGCCTTCCGCCAAACTTTCGCGCTCGCCACGGCGCTGGCCTTCGCGATGGCCGTGCTCTTGGCCTGGCGCGGACGCCCGCGGCGGCCCACTCCCTCACCTCATCGGTAATGCCGACGAGCGCCGGCGTCGCGCGAAACCTCAGAGGCTCGCTCAGGGCGGGTTCAATTCTTTCCAGGGGTCTTTGACGGCGGCGACGGTGGCGAATTCGACGTTGGTGAGCGTGCCCTTCACCCGCTCGACCTTGCGAATGTAGATGTTCTGCACGATGTCGCGCGTTTCGGGGTCGATGCGGATGGGGCCGCGCGGGCTCTCGGGATTGCTCCAGCCTTTCAGGATTTCCATGCTGCGCTGGGGATCGATGACGCCGTTTTGCTGGCGCACGAGGTCGACGATCGCCGCCATCGCGTCCCAGCCGCCGACCGAGAAGTAATTGGGAAGGCTGCCTTCGCCGTAAGCCTCGCGCCACGCGGCAACGAAGGCCGCGTTGGCGGGCCGCTCGCCCGAGGCGGAGTAATGGGACGCGCTGATGGCGCCAAGCGCGGCGTCGCCCAAGCTCGGCAATTCATTGTCGGCGAGCGTCGCACCGGATGTCATGAGCTCAATGCCGGCGCGGTCGAGGCCCAGCTCCTTGAAGCCCTTGACGACGGCGATGGCGGGCGCGCCGCCCGGCGTGAAGACGAAGAGCGCGTTGGGCGCCGTATCGCGAATGCGTGCGAGAAACGGCGCGAAATCGGGGTTCTTGACCGGCACGCGAAGCGCGCTCACCACCTTGCCGCCGCCTTCGCTGAAACCTCGCGTGAAGGCCGCCTCGGCGTCGTAGCCGGGCGCGTAATCGGTGACGAGCGTCGACGCCGTGCGATAGCCGTTCGCCGCGGCCCACCGGCCCAAGGGCTCGCTCATCTGCCATTGCGTGAAGGAGAAGCGGGTGATGAAAGGCGACGTTCGCGTGGTCTTCGACGTGCCGCTTCCCATCAGCACGAAAGGAATCTTCGCCTCGGTGGCGAGCGGCGCGATGGCGATGGCGTTGGGCGTCCAAATGATGCCGGTCAGGATCTGCACGCGCTGGCGCACGATCAGGTCTTGCGCCAGGCGCTTCGCGGTATCCGGATTGGGCCCCGTGTCGTCCCGCTTCACCAGGTCGATGCTGACGCCGGGCGGCAGGTCCTTCTGGTGGAGCTTAAGGTAAAGCTCGGCGGCGCGATCGATCTCCTCGCCGTCCGACGCGTAGGGACCGGAATAGGTGAGGATCACGCCGACTTTGACGACCGTGTCCGCGGCGGCGGTGCTGGCAAGCGCGAGCGGAGCCGTGAGCGACAGTAAGACGGCGATGAGGTTGCGCATGACAAGTCCTCCCGATGCAACCGATCACCCGAATCCCGTCACCCCCGCTGGCAACAGCTCCTTCTCGCCCAGCACCTCGCTGCGGTAGAGATCGGTGATCGACGCCCAGCGCAGCTCGCAAATGTCCTCAGCCACCTTGAGCGCGCGCGCCTCGAGCTCGGGCGTGTCGAGATACTTGGCGGCGAGCGCTCGCTGACGTTCGCTGTGCTCGACATCGGCGGCGTCGTGCTCGGTGAAGAATTCGATCTCGGGCGCGTTGCGCTTGAAGCCGTAATGCTTCTCGAAGGCCGGCAGCAGCACCTCGCCGATGAGGCCGGGCATCTGTCCCTCTTGCGTCGTCTGCATGGCGAGCACGACGCCGATCGGCTCGGTGGCGGCGATGTGATAATAGAGGAGCGAGCGCGCCCACCAGGCGGGCGTCATGTGCATGGCCCGCACCTCGTCGTCGGAGAGGCCGACGGCGCGGCAGAAGCGGAACATGAGCTCGGTGTGGTCGTGCGGCTCGTGTCCCGGCGTCGAGATCGCCTTGAAGCCCTCTTCCTCCGCCAGGTTCTCCGCCATCATCTTGCGCACGTCATCGAGGTGATAGGCGCGCGCGTAAAAAATGCCGAAGCTCGGCAGCGCGCGGCAGACATAGTGGTAATGAAGCGCCTGATAGCGCCCAAGCGCGCGGAGCGGCAGCCGCCCTTCGGCGAACTCGCGGAAGAACGGATGCCTCTTGGTGTGCCAGCGCTCGCGAATGGCGACGATCCGCTCGGTGATCGGCGCTTCCGACGATGCTCGTGCCGTCATGGCCATGGCTCTCTCCTTGAGTCGATCCGCGTATTTAACGCCCCTCTCCCATGAAATGGGAGAGGGAGGGACCCACGCCGTAGGCGTGGGAGGGTGAGGGAGTTTCGATGCGAGTTTCGCTGCGAGCAGCCCTCACCTTCCCGGCGCTTCGCGCCGGGCCCTTCCTCTCCCGCAAGCGGGAGAGGAGCTATGTTCGACCCGCTGCGTCATTCGATCACCTCGTCGGCGGCGATGAGGATGGTGGGCGGCACAGTGAGGCCGATCGCGGCGCGGGCGCAACAGGAGCGGCCACACCGCCGCACCGCCGAGCAGTACGAGTCCAGCCCGCCGAGCGACGCGCCCCTCCCCCCTTGAGGGGGAGGGCAGGGAGGGGGGTGGAAGGGGCGATTCCGTCGAGGAGGAGTCTTGGCGCGCTCCGCGCGCGACCCCCCACCCCACCCTCCCCCTCAAGGGGGGAGGGGGATTTTGCTTGAGTCGCCGCTTCATCAGAGCCGTCTCCCCACCATGCAACTTTAGCGATTACGGGCAGTCTAGCGAGAGGGGCGGGGCGGCCCTGTGACAAACCTCACCCGGAAAAGCGGTTTCGTGGCGGATGTGCGGCGGCGTCTCACATCGTCTGATCGCGGTCGGTCAAGCTCGCCATACGCAGCTCCGAGGGCGGCGCGCCATAAGCGCGGCGGAAGCGGCGGCTGAAATAGGCGGGGTCGCCGAAGCCGCATTGCTCGGCAATATCGGAAATCGCGCGGCCGGCATGGCGGGGATTGGCGAGCAGGCGATAGGCGTGCGACAAGCGCTGCGCCAGCACGAACTCCGAATACGTGGTGCCGTCGGCCTCGAAAAGGCGCTGCACATAGCGGATGTGGAGCTGGTGGCGGTGGGCGATCGCGCCGATCGAGAGATCGCTGATGCCAAGGTTCTCGACGACATCGGCCTTGATGGCATGGAGGCGCGCGGCGCGCACGCCGCGGTCTTCGGCGAGCGCCGCGGCATCGCGTGTCGCACCGATGGCGAGCGCCGCCAAGTCCTGGATGTGCGTGGCGATGAGCCGCGCTTGCGCCAGCGGCAACGGCTCCTCCTCGTCGAGAACGCCGACATAGCTGGTGAGGAGCCGCAAGCCCGCGGCGTTGCGCGGAACCGGCCGCAAGATCCTGTCGCCGGCCTTGCCGAGGAGCGGTGCCAGCACGGCCGGCGGGAAGTACACGGCGAGCAAGCGGCCCGGCGTCTCTTGCTCCACGGTGAAGGGTTCGGCGCACGACATGAGCGTCGCCTCGCCCGCGCCAAGCACCAGCTCGCGTCCGCATTGGCTGATCCGTTCGGACCCGCTGAGATTGATCACCAAGCGCAGATTGTCATTGCCATCGGCGGTGAGTTCGCGGGTCCGCGCCACGCGAAATTCGGAAATCGATGCGCTCACGACACCCGCGCCGGGCATCGTCCGAACCGTCGCATCGATGTGGAATTGGCGCTCCGGCCACGGCTCGATATCGATGCGGAGCACCTTGCGGCCGATCACCTCGCGCCAGATGGCGATGCGGTCGCGCGGCGGGAGATCCGCGCTCGAGAAGCGCATCGCCGCGAAGGGCGGCGGCGCGGGCGACGTCTGCTCGAAGGGCTTCGTCGTCATGGCAGGGGCCTACGCGCGATTGTCGTTCTAGCGGGGCATTTTCTCAGCTTCGGCGCGCATCACCTGTGCGATACCTCACAGGAAAGTCGCGCCGATCAGGCGCTTTCGCGCCCGCGCTCACAACGAAAGATAGTGGCCTGGTGCGCTGCCGCATCACCCATTTAGATGAGGCGGGGCGACTTTTCGCGGCCGGCTCAGCCGGACTTGAGGCCCACCACGTGGCTCACCTCGGTGGGGCGGGAGAGGCCTTTGAAAGCGATCTCGCCCATGCGGCGGAGCTCGGCGAAGGGCTCGACCGCAAGCGCCACGCGCGAGGTGACGAGGATCTCGCCGTCCTTCGCCTCCGAACAGAGCCGGGCGGCGAGGTTGGTGACGGTGCCGATGGCGCCGTAATCGATCCGCCCCTCGAAGCCGATGCGGCCCAAGGTGGCATAGCCCTGGGCGATGCCGATGCCGAAGCCGATCTGATGGCCGCGGCGCCGCCAGGACTGCGCCAGCGCGCCCACCGCATCGCGCATCTCGAGCGCCAGACGCACGGAGCGTTCGGCAGCGTCCTCGCAGGGCAGCGGGTCATTGAAGAAGAGCATGAGCCCGTCGCCGGTGAAGCGCTCGAGCGTCGCTTCGGCGCGGTGGATGAGCGGCCCCAGCGCCTCGTGATAGCCCTTCAAGAGCGCCATCACTTCTTCGGGCTCGCCCGTCTCGGCAAAGGCGGTGAAGCCGCGGAGATCGCAGAACAGCACGGCGATGTCGCGGCGATGGCTGTCGAGAATGCGCTCCTCGCCGGATGCCAGCATTTGCACCAATTGCGGCGCGAGGAAGCGCTTCAAGCGGCCCACCCGCTCGATCTCTGCGAGCTGCGCTTCGACGCGCTCCTCGAGCGTCTGGTTCCAGAGCTTAAGCTCCGCCCGCTGTGCTTCCACCTGATCGTGCAGCGCCTTGATGCGCAACATCGAGCGCACGCGCGCGACGAGTGCGGCGTGGTCGACGGGTTTCGTCAAGTAGTCGTCGCCGCCCGCTTCGAGGCCGGTGACGATATCACGCGCATCGGCCTTGGCGGTGAGGAGGATGACGGGGATGAAGGGAAGATCGCGGTCTGCCTTGAGGCGCTGCAGCACTTGGATGCCGTCGAGCTTCGGCATCATGATGTCGAGCAGGATGAGATCGGGCTTCAGCGCGTAGGTCTTCTCGAGCGCATCCTCGCCATCGACCGCCGTCGCCAGCTGATAGCCCCGCGATTCGAGCCGCATGCAAACGATATCGAGATTTTCGGGCGTGTCGTCGACGACGAGGATGAGCGGCGGATCGCGCATGACTCAGCCTCTCCGCGCGTCCCGCAAGGCTTTCTTAGCCCCTCTCCACCCGCTTGCGGGGGGAGAGGGTAATGCGCCTCTCTGAATGCGCAACATTCTCTACCCCACGAATTCCCGCACCTTGCCGAGGAGCTGGCGCGGGCTGAAGGGTTTGGCGATGTAGCCGTTGCAGCCGGCGGCGCGCGTCTTCTCCTCGTCGCCCGAGAGCGCGTAGGAGGTCACGGCGATGACCGGGATATGCGCCAGCGCCGGGTCGGCCTTGATGCGCCGCGTCGCCTCGTAGCCGTCGATCACCGGCAGCTGAATGTCCATGAGGATGAGGTCGGGCGTGTGCGCCTTGGCCATGGCGACGCCCTCTTCGCCGTCGACGGCCTCGATGAGATCGAAGCCGGCGGCGGTGAGGAGATCACGCAGGATCTGGCGATTGTCCTCGGTGTCCTCGATGACCAGAATGCGCTTCGTCATGCCGCTTCCTTTCCTTGGGCCGCACGCACCGGCAGGATCATGCGGAAAGTCGAGCCTTCACCCGGCGCCGATTGCACGGTGAGCGTGCCGCCATGCATCTCCATGATGCGCTTGGCGATGGCGAGGCCCAAGCCGGTGCCGCCTTTCTTGCGCGTGTTGGTGTTGTCCACCTGTTGGAACTCCTCGAAGATGCGCGCCTGATCGGCCTCGGCGATGCCGGGACCGGTGTCGCGCACTGCCACCGTGTAGCGCCCGTCCGCTACCTCGGCGGTGATCGCCACCTCGCCCTTGTCGGTGAATTTGACGGCGTTGCCGATGAGATTGAGCAGCACCTGCGTCAAGCGCCGCTCGTCGCCACGGCCCTTCGGCAGCGCGTCCTGGATCTGCGCGGTGAGCGCCAGGCCCTTGGTGCGCGCCAGCGACTCGGTGGTGGCGACCGCCTGCTTCACGAGCGCCGACATGGAATAATCGTCGATGGCGAGCGTCAGCTGCCCGGCCTCGATCTTGGAGAGGTCGAGCACGTCGTTGATGAGCCCCAATAGGTGCTTGCCGTTCGACTGCACGCGCTCGAGCACGCCCTTGGCCTTCTCGGGCATATCGCCGTAAAGCCCGTCAAGCATCATCTCGGAATAGCCCAAGACGGCGTTGAGCGGCGTGCGCAGCTCGTGGCTCATATTAGCGAGGAATTGCGACTTGTGGCGGCTCGCGAGCTCGAGTTGGCGGCCCTTCTCCTCGATCTCGGCGAAGAGACGCGCGTTCTGGATCGCCACCACCGATTGCGCGGCGAAGGTCTGCAACAGATCGATCGTGGTGCCGGCGAACTCGCCCGGCGAGCGCCGCCGCACAATGAGTATGCCGACAATGCCATCTGGGCTCAGCAAAGGAACGACGAGAAGCGCGCGATAACCTGCTTGCAAAATGAGGTTTTGAATTGGTCGCGTCGGGTCTTCGCTCAGCTCCGGAATTTGCACCGGCGCGCGCGTGCGCGCCGCTTCGGCGATGACGTGCTCGCCGAGATCGAGGTGCTGGCGGCGAAGCTCGGCGACCAGCGATTCCTCCGTGCCGTAGGTTGCGCGAAGATGGAACTCTTGCAGCGCCTCGTCGAAGACGTAGATCGCACCCGCATCGGTGCGCGACAACTGCACCGCCTTGGCGACGATGGTCTGGAGCACGGTGTCGACCTCGAGTGTCGAATTGACGGTTTGGCTCACCTCGCCCAGCGTGCGCAGCTCCTCGACCGACTGTGCCAGCGCCGTCGTGCGGTCGCGTAGCTCGCTTAGGAGGCGCACGTTCTCGACAGCGATCACCGCCTGCGCGGCGAAGCTCGTGACGAGCTCGATTTGCTTCTCGGTGAAGGGCCGGACCTCCTGGCGGAAGATGCTGATGGAGCCAACGAGCGTGCCCTCTTTGAGCATCGGCACGGCGAGGAGCGTTCGGGCGTGGGCAAGCTCGACGATCGCCAAGCGATCGGGATCGCGGTCGCGATAGGCTTGCTCCGCGGTGAGATCCACCACATGCACCGTCTGTTTCTTTTCGGTCATGCGGCGAAACGTCGGCGTCATGCGTGCGCGCGCGCGCATGTATTCGGCGAAAGGTGCCGGCACGCCCACCGCGGCGACCGAATGGAAGCCGTCGGCTTCATAGCGATAGAGCGTCCCAAACTGCGCCTCGCAAATGCGCGTCGCATTGGCGAGGATCGCGTCGAATACCGGCTGCAGATCGCCCGGTGATGAGGAAATGACACGCAGCACCTCGCTCATGGCAATCTGCCGCTCGAGCGATTCGCGCAACTCGTTCAAGAGACGCGCGTTCTCCATGGCGATCACGGCTTGCGCGGCGAAACTGGTGACGAGCTCGATTTGCTTCTCGGCGAAGGGCCGCACCTCCTGGCGGTAGATCGTGATGGTACCGATCAGCTCTTCGTCTTTTAGCAGTGGCACCGAGACAAGCGTTCGCGCGCCGCCAAGCTCGACGAGGGCCACCGCGTCTGGCTCGCGATCAAGATAATACTGACTTGCCATAGCGTCGGCGATCTGGACCGCTGTTCTCGTTCGCACTGCTTTTGCGGCGGTACTATGCGGTCCAAATCTCTGCGGTGCGCCGGACAGATGATCCGCGTAGGCGGGAGGCACATCCCGCATCGCGATATTGTGGAAGACCTCACCGTCATAACGGCGAAGCGTGGCGAATTTCGCATCACAAATACGCGTCGCATTGGCGAGGATGGCATCGAACACCGGTTCCAGCTCGCCGGGCGAGCCGGAGATGACGCGCAGCACTTCGGCGGTCGCTGTCTGGCGCTCGAGCGCTTCGCGCGTCTCGGTGATGAGCCGCGCGTTCTCCATGGCGATGACGGCTTGTGCGGCAAAGTTCTGTACAAGCGCGATCTCCTTATCGGAGAACGGCCGAACTTCCTGGCGGTAGATGCTAAAAAGGCCAAGCGTGGCATTGTCTTTGCGTAGCGGCACCCCCAGCAAAGTGCGCGCGCCACCCTGGTCGACAAGCGCGCGGCGCAACGGGTCGCCTGAGCTGTAAGCTTGATCTTCCGCAGCGTTGACCACATGCACCACCGGCTCGCCGCGGAGCAGACGGCCGAACGCGCGATCCGGGCCGACGGGATGCGGACCGCGTGTCAGAAAAAGCTCCGCGACCGATGGCGGCAAGCCACGGAGCGCGGCTGCGTGCATCCGCGAGCCGTCATAGGTCCAAAGCATGCCGAAGGCCGCGCCGCACAATCCCAACGCCTTTTCGAGCATCGCGTCGAAGACGGGCGCGAGGTCGCCCGGCGACGAATTGATCACCTGCAGCACTTCGGAAGTGGCGGTCTGCTGCTCGAGCGCCTCGCGCGTCTCGGTGATCAGCCGCGCGTTCTCCATGGCGATGACCGCTTGCGTGGCGAAGTTCTCCAGCAGCGCGACGTGCTTGTCGGAGAACGGCCGGACCTCCTGGCGGTAAATGGTGAAGATGCCCCGTACGGCATCGTCCTTGAGGAGCGGCACCAAGAGGATGGTGCGGGCACCAGCGAGGTCGACGATGGCGCGGCGTGCGGGATCACCCGAGCGATAGAGCTCGTCGTCCATCGCATCGATGGTCTGAATGACTCGCCTTTCTTCCAGGACACGTGCCGGGCCAGTCCCTGGTCCAAAGGTCGGCGGGTTTTTCGCCATGAACTCGGAAAACGCTGCCGGTGTGCCTCGCTCTGCCGCGAAATGAAAGCGCATGCCGTCATAGGTAAGAAGGACGCCGAACGCCGCCTCGCACAAAACCATCGCCTTCTCGAGCATCGCATCGAATACCGGCGAGAGATCGCCGGGCGACGAGTTGACGACCTGCAGCACCTCGGCCGTCGCCGTCTGCTGCTCGAGCGATTCGCTGAGCTCGTGCGTGCGCAGCTCCACCTTCTTTTCGAGGTCGGCGTAGGACTCCTGGAGCTGGCCCGCCATGTCGTTGAACTGATTGGCGAGCATCTCGAGCTCGTCGCCGGTCTTGATGGCGATGCGCTCGCCGAGCTCACCGCGCCCCAGCCGCGCGGCGCCGGCGCGCAGCCGCTCGATCGGCACCACCATGCGCCGCGCGAGCAGCAGCCCCGCGAGGAAGGCTAGGATCAACCCGCCCAAGAGCAGGATCGCCGAACGTTGGATCGAGGCATAAAGCGGCCCATAGGCTTCCTCGAGCGGCAGCTCGACGAAAATGTTCCAGCCGAGCGGCTCGACTTTCGCGTGCGCCGAGAGCACGCGGTGGCCGCGGAGGTCGCGCGCCTCCTGCGCCTCTTCGGCAGTGATCCCGGTGCTGCCGGCGAGCGCCGCCTTCACTTGCGCGAGCGAGGTCAAATCGGTGTTGCGCAAGACGAGGCTGATGTCGGGGTGCGCGATGAGCCGGCCGCTGCGGTCG
>DASZAN010000183.1:0-9118 GCA_035945115.1 Allostellaceae bacterium | reverse complement strand
CGGCGCTGATACGCTACTACGTCACCACCGCGAGCGGGCAACAGATTCCGCTCTCGACCGTGGTGTCACTGTCAACCGCGACCGAGCCCAACGCCTTGACGCAATACAATCAGCTCAACTCGGCCACCTTCCAGGCCGTGCTCATTCCCGGCGTCACCATGGGGCAGGCAGTCGATTTCTTCGAGCGTGAGGTAGCGAGGCTGCCGAAGGAATTCTCGCACGACTATTTCGGCGATGCGCGTCAATATGTGCGCGAGGGCAACCAGCTCACCTACGCCTTCGGCTTCGCGCTCATCGTCATCTATCTCGTGCTCGCCGCGCAGTTTGAGAGCCTGCGTGATCCCATCGTCATTCTCGTGAGCGTGCCGATGTCGGTGTTCGGCGCGCTCCTCCCCCTCTTCTTCGGCCTCGCCACGCTCAACATCTATACGCAGATCGGCCTTGTCACGCTGATCGGCCTCATCAGCAAGCACGGAATCCTCATGGTGTCGTTCGCCAACGAGCTGCAGCGGTCGGAAAATCTCGACCGCGTCAGCGCCATTGCGCGCGCCGCGCGCGTGCGGCTCCGCCCCATCCTCATGACCACGGCGGCGATGGTGGTGGGCCTCATACCGCTTCTGACCGCCTCGGGTGCCGGTGCGGCGAGCCGCTTCTCGATCGGCCTCGTCGTGGTGGCGGGCATGTCGATCGGCACGCTCTTCACGCTCTTCGTGCTGCCCGCCGTCTATTGCGCGCTCGGCGCCGACCACCGCCCCGCCGTCACCGCGCGGCGCGATGCGGAGATCGCCGCGGTCGCTTGAGCTGATATCGCTTTCCGACCTGCTGTCTTGAATCCCCATTTCTTTCGTCGTTCCTGCGAAAGCAGGAATCCAGGGTGGCCGACGCCCGTCAGTCCGGCCGATCGAGGGTGTCGAGGCCATGCGGGCCTTCGCTGCGGAAATCGCTGTAGCCGGTGCTGCGATCGTAACGCTGGCCGCTGCCGCGCTCATTGGCGCAGGCGACGAGGCCGCTGACGATCATCGCCAGCGCCAACGCGCGTATGACCAGCATTCCGCCCTCCTCCAATATGCGCCAGGGCAACTGCGATCGCCGCCTCTGGCGCTGCGCTCAACATCATTGCACAATCGCGGCCGCTCAACGAGGGAGACTGTCCACTGATGCCCAATAAATGGAGCGCGCATCCATGAGTGCCGAACCGCAATGGGTGACCGTCGCCTCGCGCGCGGCTCTGGGTGACGGCGACATGCTGGGCGTCGAAGCACAGGGCAAGCCGATCGCGCTCTATAACCTCGACGGCACGATCTATGCCACCGACAATGTCTGCACTCATGCCTTCGCCATGCTCACCGATGGCTGGCTCGATGGCGAGGTGATCGAATGTCCGCTCCATGCCGGCCGTTTCGAGATCACGACCGGTAAAGGCTTGGGACCACCGATCCCTTGCGATCTCAAAACCTACAAGGTACGAGTCGTGGGCGACGAGGTTCAGGTCGATCTCGAGAGCTGAACCGCGTGCGAAATGATCCCGCGATCACCTCACTTGGCGGAAAACAAAGGTCCGGGAGGAACGAAAATGACCGCCGCGCGGCCGCGCTACTACGAGTTCGCGCTGGTGGGGCTCTTGGTCCTGCTCTGGGGCGGCGTCGGCTTGAACCGCATCGGCTTGGGCTGGGTGCTGCCGCAAATCCGTGCCGAGTTCGCCATCTCAAATCTCGAGGCGAGCTTGTTACTCGCCGGCACGTCGGTCACCTGGGCCTTTGCGAGCTGGGGTGGCGGCTGGCTCTCCGATCGCTATGGCCGCCGTCCCGTCCTCATTCCGGCGATGTTCTTCATCTGCCTCATGACGGCGGCGATGGGGATCGCCGGCGGCTTCTGGTCGATGTTCATCATCCGCGATCTCCTCGGCATCGGCGATGGCATCGGCTGGTCGGTGGGCGAAGCGACGATCGGCGAGGAGGTGGCGCCTGAGCGCCGCGGCATCAGCCAAGCCCTCTTCACCGCGGGTTACACGCTCATCGGCGCGGGACTCGGCGCCATCATCATCACCCGCATCACCGCCGCACTCGGCTGGCGCTGGGCGTTTCCACTGATCGGCGCGGCAACGCTCCTCGTCGTTATCGCACTCACCCTCATCATGCGCGAGCCCTTGGCGAAGCGTGCACATCGCCACGCCGATTGGCGCTCGGCGGTGGGCTTGCTGCGCAACCCCTCGCTGGTGCTACTCACCATCATGGGCTGCGCCATCCTGAGCTGGCTCCAGGTCTTCGCCTTCTACGACCACTCCTTCCTGCTCAAGGTGCGGCACTTCGGGGACATCGATGCCGGCGAGATCGCCGCGCTCTGGGGCTTCGCCGGCGCCGCGGGCGCGGTGGTTCTGCCGCTCCTCTCCGATTTTTGGGGCCGTCGGCCGGTGGTTCTCGCGGCGGCCATCGTTTGCGCCGCGACGCTGGCGGGCTACCTGCTCGGCGACTTTGACAAGGGCATGATGCAATTTCTTCTCGGCACGAGCGGATTCTGCGGCTTCGGCCTCTTGCCGATCGTCATCGCCACCTGCGTCAGTGAGGCGGTGGGCGAGGATGAGCGCGGGACGGCGCTTGGCGTCACCAACTTCTTCGGCGTCATCGTCGGCACCACGCTCATGCCGATTGTCGCCGGCCGCATCGCCGATGTGGGTGGGATCACCGCGGCGCTTTGGATCCCGATCGCGGCGCAGTTCGTCGTCGTCGTCCTCATCCTCGGCATCAAGGAGACCGCACCGCGCGTTGTGATGCGAGGCGCCGATGCCTCCAACCGCCAGCAGCAAACGGTTCGGGCGGTCACCAAATAGCGGGCATCGGCTGCCTCATCTCACCTTTGCCGGCGATCAGTGGACGCGGCGGCGTTCGCGGAAGAATGGTTGGAACAGAGCGCAGCGATCATCACCGACCTTGCGCCGTTCAACGTGTCTCACGCTTGTTGGCGCGAGGCACCCCCTCATAAAGTAGCAGCAGCACCGGCGTTGCCCGGTCATCCGGCCAGTGCCCCATCATTTGTTGATCGACGCATACTCAATTCTGCAACCGTCCTCACCCGAATTTGATTGGCCGCCGCGTCGCCGATCCTGAAACTTGTACCGGTACAATTCGAACGTCGCTCTTTCCACAAAAGGATGCTCCGTGGCGAACCGACCCTGCGAGCAGTGCGGCATGGCAGCACGGGAGCCTCCGACCATTCGATATTGATCCATGACGGATGGCAGGATCGTCCATGGTGCCCAAGGCGCCTCTGGAGACGCATGCTCCGGAAGGACTGATGTGATGTCAGCGAGGAGGGGTCCATGAAAATCGCGGTGATCGGCACGGGCGCGGTGGGCGGCACACTCGGGCAGCGCTGGGCTGAGCTCGGTCATTCCGTGCGCTTTGGCGTACGCGACCTCGCCGATGCTGCGGCGAACACGTTCGTAAAGCAGATTAAAGGCGAGGCGAGACTTGCCAGCGTGCGCGATGCCGTGACCGATGCCGATGTCGTGGTATTGGCCACCCCTTACGCCGCGAACGCCGCGGCGATCGCCGCCGCCGGCGATCTCACCGGCAAGATTGTGATCGACGTCACCAATCCGGTCGGTGCCGATTTCGCGCTTGCGGTTGGGTTCACCACCTCGGGCGCCGAAGAGGTGGCAAAGCTCGCACGCGGCGCGCGCGTCTACAAGGCGATGAATCAGGTGGGTTTCGAGGTGATGGCCGACCCCGCCTTCGCTGCAGGAAAGCCGGTGATGTTCGTCGCCGGGGACGAGGCGCAAGGAAAGGAGGCGGTGTTGGGCCTTGTCGCCGCGTTGGGCTTCGAGGCGATCGACGCCGGCGACCTCAAGGTAGCTCGCCTCCTCGAACCTTACGCCATGTTGTGGATCCATCTGATGGCGCGCCGGAAGATGGGGCGGCGCTTCGCCTTCGGCTTGCTGCGTCGCTAGGCGGGGCGAGAGGACATCAATAAAACTGGGGGAGAAAATGCGGCAATGGAACAGCCGGCGTGACAATGCGCTGGGTGATAGGAACAAGCTCACGCGCCGAGTGGTGCTCGAAGCGGGGCTCGCTGGTAGCGCGGGCCTTCTGCTCTCGAGCCGCTTGGTTTTTGCCGCAAGCAACGCGGCTGCCGATGCGACGACCTCCCCGTCCGTCGCGGTCAATGCCTGGGTGCGCATCGGCGCCGACAATTCCGTCACGCTCATCGCTTCGCAATCGGAGATGGGTCAGGGCATCTCGACGACGCTTACCGCCGCGCTCGCCGACGAGCTCGGCGTAGACTGGACACGCGTCAAGATCGAATTCGCGCCGTTCGGCGAAGCCTACCGCTTCCCCGGAATACAAATGGATGTTCACCGGCAACAGCGAGAGCGTCTCACCGGCCAGCAAAACTTCTCGCCACTTGAGACGGCGGACGTCCTCGTTCGGTCGCTAGGCGAGTAGCCAATAGAATTGGCGCGGAGGACGCCGAGGATACGCAGTGGCCCGCGGTGTATAACTCACCCTGTGTCCTCTGCGCGCCCCTTGCGTCCTCTGCGCTAAATCAGCTCCATCAAAGCGATTGGTTGCACTCATACGCGAACTCTTCGGTGTAGTTCTGCGTCGGATCGTTGCAGACGTCGCCGGGCACGCTGTGGAACGGCGCGCACGCGGCGAGCAGCAGGCTTATCAGAATCGCCGAGAGCATGTGCATGCTGTCCCTCGCCAGGGTTACGGCTCCTTCGCGTCCATCAGGACGAACAGGATGCGGCAAGGCTCAGTGCCATGATTCACCCAGCCATGATTGGTCGCCTGCTGCACCACCATGTCGCCGGCCTTGAGATGCACGCTCGTATCATCGAGCATCATGTCGATCTCGCCTGAGAGGATGACGGCATAGTCGACGGTGCGGGTGCGGTGCATGAAGGGGTGCTTGACGGGGATGCCGCGTTTGGGTGCGTGATCTCCGACCGCCTTCATCAAGAGTTCGGGATCGAGTTTCGCTTCGGTGGCGGAATCGAGCGGCGGAAATTCGACGAGGCGGAATTTGGTGCCGTTGTCGGGCGGCGAAATGCCGATCGGCCGCGTTGCCGGATCGTCCTTGAATGAGAAACCCGCCGGATAGGAATCAGTGATCCAAAGATTGGTGGCCCTGAGACCCGCCGGGCCGGAGGTGAGCGGCACGCGGCCGTCGAATTGCACGACGGAGTGGTTGTTTTCGTCAATGCCGGTGACGACGCGCCGGACATCCTCGGCGGCGGCAGTGGCGGTCGCGGCGAACAGCATGACGATCGAAGCGATGCTTGCTCGGGTCATTCTCTCCCCCTCCTTCCCAAGATAGAACGATTGCGATCATAGCGGCGCCGGCACTGCCGCAAAAATCGAGACGCACCGCGGACGACGGCTCATTGCGGAATGACGGGACGGCCGTGGCGTTTTCCTTCCAAGAGAGCATGCGTCAAACGAGGCGAGCGATGAAGTTCCTCAAGACTGTGAGCCTGTTGAGCTTGATCGTGCTTGCGGGATGCGGCACGCTCGTCGGCGCCGGCGCCGGCGGCTATGTCGGCAACCAATTCGGCCACGGCTCCGGCAAGTCGGCGGCGACCGCGGCGGGGGTCGTCGGCGGCGGCCTTCTGGGCCACGCGCTCACCGGCTACTAGGACGCCGACGCGGCCGGTGGCGTCGCGCACGACGTCGCTGTCGCCCGCGGCTATCCGGCGCCGTCCGGTTCTGATAGCCTTGGCAGCGGCGCGCTCGCGGAGCGCGCGATCGGCGGAGGCCGGCATGGGCGACGCGATCGAGCGAGCGCTGACGGGCGATGGCGCACGTCGCGCGCTTGCGGCATTCCATGACATCGCCGCCGACGATTGCGACAGTTCGACGTTCGTTTCGCAGGCTCTCGACCGTCTCGCCGAGCTCGTGGGCTCGGACCTCACGACGCTTAGCCTCTGCGATCTCGAGCGAGAGCGCCGTACGGTCGTGAGCCGGAGTGGCGAGGCGGTGTCCGCCGCCGATCGTGCGACTTTTGACCACTATTTTCGCGAGCATCCGCTGGTGCGCTTCCACAGCACGCACCCGCGTGGGCCGACCCAGCGCATCACCGATTGCATAAGCATCCCAGCGTTTCGCCGCTCGCCGGTCTTCGCCGATTATTATCGGCGGATTGGCATCGATCATGTCATGGCGCTGCCGCTGCGGATCGACGCGGCCAATGTCGTGAGCGTCGTCTTCAACCGCCGCGGCACCGATTTCGCCGACCGCGAACGCGCGCTCGTCGACGTGCTGCGCCGGCCGCTGGCCGCGCTCTACCGCGGCATCGCCGCGCGCGAAGAGGCGCATCGCGCGCAAGCGTCCCTCGAGACCATGGCAGCGCGCGCCGGCTGGCATCGCGCGCGCGTGACCGAGGCCGGTCGCGTTGCCGATTTTTCCGCGGAAACGGCGCGCCTCTTGCGGCGCTTTTTCGCCGAGCCGCTGCGCGTCAACGCCGAAGCTCCGGCAATTCTCCAGGAGTGGCTGCGGCAGCGGAGCCGCCATTGGGGGCTCGAGAGCTGGCGGCGCGAGAGCGTCGGGCCGCTCGTCGTCCGGCGCGGCGGCGCGCGGTTGACGATCCATTTCATTGCCGATCCCGTGCGACCCGAGCGGGGCGAGCTCCTGATGCTCGAAGAAATCGACGCCGTGGCGCCGGAAGCACTTGTCGTCTTGCCGCTGACGCGCCGCGAACGCGAGGTGCTGGCGATCCTTGCCGCCGGCAAGACGAACGAGGACATCGGCGCGGCGCTGATGATCAGTCCGCGCACGGTGCAAAAGCATCTCGAGCACATCTTCGAGAAGCTCGGCGTCGAGACCCGCACTGCGGCGGCGGTGCGCGCGGCAGCGGTCGCGCTCCGCGGCCACCAATCCCCGTGAATTAGCGGCGAGCCACCTCGCGCGCGTAATCCACCATGCCCTGAAAGTCGACGACGATCGCGGGCTCGTTGCCCACCACCCACGCATCATGTCCCGAGGGCAAGAGGGAGACGTCACCCGGCTTGCAGTCGAACTCGCTGCCGTCATCCATTTTGACGCGGAGCACGCCCGCCACGTGATATTGAAAATGCGGCGCCTCGCAGCTCTTGGTATGCGCGATCGGCTGCACTGAGCTCGCCCAGCGCCAGCCCGGCTCGAACACGGCGCGGCCAATCGCGGCGCCGCCAATCTTGATAAGCTCGAGCCGGCCCTTGGGGAATTCCCGCACTTCATCCGGCCGCCCGAAGCTCTTCACCTCCGCCGCTTCTGCGACGGTCATCGCCGACTTCGCTTGCTGTGACATTGCATACCCTCCAACTCTATGATGCGGGAGAGCATATTCACAGCCGAGAGCGAGGCGAATACGCCATTCGGCGTAGTCGGCGGCACTCTGTGCCAGACCGAGCGCCGTTCGGCGCTCTCGCGATCGCTGCGCTACTTCTTGATCTGCACCAAGGTGACGCCGTTGACGAGACTGTTGGCGAGGACGAAATCGCCGTTCTTCGTCACCGACGTGTTGCGTACGATGTCGCCGCCGCCCGGAATCGTCCAGCTCTCGAATTTCTCCGTCTTGGGATCGAAGCGCACGACCGTGTTGGGCTTGGTGCCGGACTCACTGTACCAGACGACTCCCTTGATGACGGAGATGCCGTAAGGCTGCGACTTGGGCCCGCCGGGCGACGGCCATTCGCGGACATTGCCGGTCTTGGGATCGAGACGGCCCAAATATCCGCGCGCGAAGTCGCTGTACCAAATGACGTCGTGGCTGTCGATCGCCAGGCGCCGCGGCCGCGCGCCTTGATCCGGCAGGGTCCATTCGCGGATCGCCAAGGTCTTGGGATCGATGCTGGCGATCTTGTTGGCGCCGAACTCGACGTAGAAAGGAACGCCCTTGGAATTGATCTGGATGCCGTAAGGCCGCGAGCCCGGCGTGGGCGACGTGAAGAGTTTGATCTCGCCTGTCTTGGGATCGAGCCACCCCAGCTTGTTGGCGTTCTGCACCGTGAACCAGAGAATGCCGGCGCGATCGAAGACCAGAGTATGCGGATCCTTGGCGTTGGGATCGGGCAGCGGATATTCCGTCACCTTGCCGGTCTTGGGATCGAGCTTGCCGATGAGCGCGCCGGTGTTGCCGGTGTACCAGATATTGCCTTGCCGATCCTCGACGAGACCGTGCGGGCCCGAATGCTCGGTCTTGAGCGGATATTCGCGCACCTTGCCCGTCTTCGGATCGATGCGGCCCAGCACATTGGCGAGCTGACCCGCGTACCAGAGCGAGCCGTCGCGCGCGGCCAGCGGATCGTGCGGCCGCGAGCCCGGCGTCGGCGCCGGATACCATTTGAACGACACCTGGGCTGGGCCGGGAATCGTCTGTCCGGCGGGCTTGGGTTTTTCGGGGAAATTCTTGATGAGGTAGTCCGTGACGGCCTGGATCTGGTCGGGCGGCAGGTTGGTGCCTTGGTTGACCATCATGCGCATGACGGTGTGCCAGCCCTCAGGCTGGTATCCCGCGCCGACGCGGCTGAAGAATTCGTGGCAGACGCCGCAGGTGTTGCCCACCACTTCCTTACCGGGTCCGTCGGGCAGCTTCTGCTCCCAGCCCGGCGCCCCCTGTCCCCACGCCGGCAGCATTGTCGACAGCAGAAGCGCGGCCAAGGCCGCCCCCATGTGACGCATCGTCATCGATCCTCCCACCACGAGCGCGCACCGACGCAACAGGCTTCGCGGCCTGCGCGATTTTTCCATCCGAAGATGATCAAGGGATCAACAAGTGTCAACTCGCGACGGCGCGAGCGCGGTGGTAACGGCGAAAAGCAATTCCGTCCATTGCGCCTGCGCACTACCCTCTTCCAACGGAGTAAGGCGCTAGAACCTGCTGGAATCGTGGGAAACGAGAACATGTCTGAGTCGACTGCCAGGCCGAGATCTGCCATTCGAGTGTGGTGGTGGGCGTCTGTCCCTTACCTGTTCGTGTTTTCTATCGTCGTCATCCTGCTTAGAGCCGATCCAGAAAGTTGTTGAGTCGGGAGAATCGTTTGTGATTCCTTGTGTGGCACCCGGATCTTTGCTGAGGGGTGCTCGATGTGGAAGCCAGAACATCGCCGCGCGGCGGACCGGCGCGGCTTGCGCTATCC
>DASZAN010000182.1:0-29285 GCA_035945115.1 Allostellaceae bacterium | reverse complement strand
CGCCACCACCGCTTCAAGGGCGACACGATCGGTGGCGCTCAATCGAATGTTCCTTCGCTTGTGCATCCCGCAGACTCGCACAGGCGAGCCTCGCGGGGAATCCCACGGCGAATCGAAGTGTCAGATTTGATCCACTAGGATGTCGCCTTTTGGCACTTCTGAGAAGTGACTCGTCGATCGCTAAGAGTCCGCAAACCGTGGGCAAGCGGACCTAAGTCGACGAAACTCTTTCTTCCGAGTTGTGCCAATAACGGACTCAGCGTGCTTGATCACTTGGGCCCAAGAGAAGCCTCCCGCGTCTAACGCGCAGTCGGCTGAACACCGCCAGCGTTATGCCGGAGACCGGTCTCTCGGCTGATCATGTCGAACTGAATTATGCCTGCAGGAGAACTGAACCGATCGTCGCTCGACGCTCCAGCGCATCATGCGCCGTTGCGGTGGCGGCCAACGGAAAGCGCTGGCCGATATAGGGGCGGAGCATTCCCTGCTCGATCATAGCAAAGACCTTGGCGGCCATTGCGCGGAGACGCTCCGGCTCGCTGGTGTAGTGAAACAGCACCGGTCTCGAGAGGCGGAGCGATTTCTGTGCTTGCCGCTGCGGGTCCAGTGCTGGCGAGGGGCCTGCGGCATGACCATAGGCGATCCAATGCCCCGTGAGCGCCAGCGCTTCGTATGTCTCGTCCAGCGCCGGCATGCCCAATCCATCGAAGACGACGTCGACGCCCCGCCCGGCCGTTGCGTCCTTCACCGCAACGGCGAAATGATAGTCGCGTGCGATGATCGGCGTGTCGCAACCATGATCGCGGGCGATCCGCGCCTTCTCGCCGCTGCTGACCGTGCCGAGCACATGTGCGCCGAGATATTTCGCCCACTGGCAGAGCAGCAGTCCGACCCCGCCCGCCGCGGCGTGGACCAGAACCGTCTCGCCGGCCTTGAGCTGATGGGTCTGGCGAAGGAGATATTCCGCGGTGAGGCCCTTGAAGAGCACCGCTGCCGCGGTGTCGTCCGAGATGCCGCGCGGAACGGGCACCACCTGATCGGCCGGGAGCGTTCGGAGAGTTGCGTAAGCACCGGGAACCCCATAGGCATACGCAACGACATCGCCGGGGAGGAGATGGTTGACGTCATCGCCGACATCCACCACGGTCCCCGCCGCCTCCATCCCCAGCACCGCCGGGGGTGTCACCATGCGGTACTCGCCTCGCCGGATGTAGATGTCAATGAAATTGACGCCGATCGCGGTTTGCCGCAGTCGCACTTCCTTGGCGCCCGGCGGCGGCACGGTGATGTTTTGATAGGAGAGGCGATCACTGCCGCCAAACTCGCGCAGCACCACGGCCTGCGCGGTCATTTCACCGGCCGTGCTACGCGCCGTGGTGGTTGAGGTCCGCGAGCGCATCCCATCATCGCGAAGGTATCGTCGCAGGCCCTCGAACCCCACTTCATAGACGCCGCGGCCGACCATGTCGGCGAGCTCTCGCTCGCGTCCCGGCGGCGCATCAAAGGTTGATTGCCAGTGCCAGAACGTACGGTCGCCGTCAGTGACCCGCTTCAAAGTCACGGTCGCCACGTAGCGGTGCAGTGGCACCGTCGCATCGAGAATGCAATAGGTTGAGACGTGGTCGTCGTCGGAGAGCGCAATGAGCTGTTCCCGAATGTGGCTGCCGTCCTGCAAATGGAAGTTGCGGATGCAGCCGACCTGGTCGGCGCTTTCATCGCCTTCGATATGCGAATCGGCAACGGTGGGATGCCAGCGATCGTGACTGTTGAAATCGCGCAGCACTCGCCAAACGCGCTCGATCGGCGCATCGATGATGGCGGACCGCATCACCCGTTGCATCGCTCAGCGCTGTCCGAAGTAGCTCTTCAAGGCATTGAAGCCCACTTGAAAGACGCCTTGACCGATATCGTCGGCCACGCGGCGCTCGCGCGCCGGCGGCGCGTCAAATTCGGCCGACCACTCGGCGAAGGTACGGTTGCCGTCGGTGACGGGCGTCAGCTTCAAGGTCGCGACGTAATTCTCGACGCCCATCGGCGATTCGAGAATCGAATAGGTGCATTGAAAATCGAAATCGGAGAGGGCGAGAAGCTGCTCGCGGATCGTGCCGCCATCCTTCAGGCGGAAGTTCCGGATACACCCGACGCGATCCGCCGGCCAATTGCCTTCGATCCGCGAGTCGGCGATCCCCGGATGCCACTTCGGCAGCCCATTGAAATCGCGGATGAGAGCCCAGACCGCTTCCGCCGACGCGTCGATCACACTCGACGTATAGACGCGGATCACGAGCCCTCACCCTCGGATTTTGGCGGCTTTTTGTTCTGCGCGCCGAGTACGCCGGAGGTGATCTGTCCGACCTTTCCCGGCTCGATGCCGATTTCCTTCAACATCTCGTCGATGAGCGGCGCCTGCGCGCGGAAGCGGAGGGCGGAATTCACGACCTGATCGGCGAAGTTGCCGCCACCGATGTCGTGTCCGGAGCCGTTGCTTCCACCCAAGCCATCGACATGCAGGATCTTGATGGCCTCGATCCGCTCCATCGGCTTCACTTGCTCGCGAATGATGGAATCGAGCTTTTCGATCAGCTTGAGCCGCGCCGCCGAGCCACGCGCCTCGAGGGTGAGCACATTCTGCGCCTCGTTCATCAGCCGCACTCCTTCCGCCTCGACCTCATGCGTCATCTTATGCGCCAAGGCTCGGATCTTCTCGGCATCGGCCTCCGCCTCGGCTTGCGCGCGGATGGCGGCACCCCGGTCGGCAGCCGCGAGACGTTCCGTCTCGGCTGCAACCTTGAGGCGCAGCGCTTCGCGCTCGGCTTCCTGGGCCGCGGCGATGAGCTCGACCGCTTTGCGCCGCGTCGCCATTTCGGTTTCGCGCGCGGTGAACACTTTTTCCTCTTCGGTCGCGGCGAGCGCACGGGCGCGGTCCGCAGCAGCCTGGGCCTCCGATTGCGCCTTCGACTGCTGCGCCACCGCGATCGCCCGTTGCTGCTCGGCGAGCTCGAGCGCCTTGCGCCGCTCGATCTCTGCCCCTTGGATCTCACGTTCCTTGGCGATGCGTTCGCCCTCGAGCGTCCGGTCGGTTTCGATGCGAGCGCGTTCAACCATTTCACGCGCAGAAATCTCTGCGCGCTCGGCGAGTTGTTGCTTTTCCGCACGCTCACGCGCCAGCTCGGCGCGCTGCAGCGCGCGCGCGAATTCCAGTTCGCGCTCTTGCTGGAGTCGCGCGTGCTCCGCGTCGCGCTCAATCCCAAGCGACAGCTTCTCCGCCTCCAGGTTCTTGTTGCGGATCTGAATCATCGTGTCCTGCTCGATATCGTTGCGTATCTTCTTGCGCCGCTCGATCTCTTCCGTGAGCCGGGTGAGGCCCTCGGCGTCGAAGGCATTTGACGGATTGAAATACTCCATCGCCGTTTGGTCGAGCTGGGTCAGTGATGCCGATTCAAGCTCGAGGCCGTTTTGCAAAAGATCCTCGGCCACGGTATCGCGCACACCCCGGACATAATCGCCACGCCGTTCGTGCAGCTCTTCCATGGTCATTTGCGCCGCCACAGTGCGGAGCGCGTCGACGAATTTACCTTCGAGGAGCTCCTTCAGCAGCTCCGGCTGCATCGTGCGCTGCCCCAGGGTCTGGGCCGCCGCTGCGATCGCTGCTGCAGACGCCTGGACGCGAACATAAAACTCGGCGATGACATCGACACGCATGCGGTCGCGGGTGATGAGCGCCTTCTCCCGTCCGCGCGAGACTTCGAGCCGGAGCGTATTCATGTTGACGGGAATGACGTCGTGGACGATCGGCAATACGAAGGCACCGCCGTTCATTGCCACCTTCTGACCACCCATGCCGGTTCGCACGAAGGCGCGCTCTTTGCTCGATCTGAGATAGAGCCAATGAAAGAGCCAGACGATGATCGCGATGACGATCGCGACCACAATCAGCCCGAGAACGAAGGCCCCGAATTGTGCGCCGCTCATATCTTCCTCCCCGTCGCGCTCACTGCCGCGACGATTGTCGCTGTTCGTTTTAGTCCGCCTCGATTCCCTCGGCCTCCTGCCGCACGATGCGCTTGAACTGCCGCGTCTGCTCGGTGATGGCCACTTCGGTCGGCAGCCGCTCCATGCTTGAAGCGCCATAAAAGCCGTGGCATTCGGGGCAATTCTTCAAGATATAGCCCGCATCGGCGGGTGTCGCGATCGGTCCGCCATGACAAAGCACAATGACATCCTTGCGGAGGCGCTTTGCCGCCTCGGCCCACGTCTCGATACGGGCCGCGCAATCGGCCAAGCCGAGCGCCGTCGTGGCGCCGATGGCGCCGCCGGTGGTGAGCCCCATATGGCAGACGATGATGTCAGCGCCGGCGCGCGTCATCTCGCGCGCCTGTTCCGCGTCGAAGACGTAGGGCGTCGTCAGCAAGTCAAGCTCGGCCGCCGCCTTGATCAGATCGATCTCGAGCCCGTACCCCATGCCGGTCTCCTCGAGATTGGCCCGGAACACGCCGTCGATGAGCCCGATACTCGGGAAGTTCTGCACGCCGGAGAAGCCGAGTGCAGCGAGCTGACGCAGGAAATTCTCACGAAGCATGAAGGGGTCGGTGCCGTTGACGCCGGCGAGCACCGGCGTCCGGCGCACCACTGGCAGCACCTCCCGCGCCATCTCAAGAACAATATCGTTGGCATTGCCGAAGGCGAGAAGACCGGCGAGCGAGCCGCGGCCCGCCATGCGATAGCGGCCGGAATTGTAGATGACGATGAGATCGACACCGCCTAATTCCTCGCATTTCGCGGAAAGGCCGGTGCCGGCGCCGCCGCCGATGATGGGTTCTTTCCGGCGGATCATGCCCTGGAATTTCTCAAGAATTGCCTGGCGGGGAATGCGCGACATCGCGGTGCTCAAGACCGTCGCAGGCGACCGCCGATCGTCGGCTGTCGCATGATCTCGGTGAAGGCGGCGACCAATGCCTCGGCGAACGGCGGATCGTTGAGGTTGAACGGCAAGCGGACCAGCTTGCGATCGGTGCCGGGGCGGAAGTCGTTGGCGATGGCATCGAACAAGGCCTTGTCCGCCGCCGGATCCCAAAACGGCTTTTCGGGCGCATCGATGAGGGAAACACCTCCTTCGGGGATAAGGAAGCGAACCGGCCCCTGCATTCGGTTCAACTTGTCGACGATGAACTTGCCGATCTTCACACATTCCTCGGGCGTGGTGCGCATCAACGTCACATTCTGATTATGGCGGTGGAGCTTACGCCCACAGAATTGCGTTGGAACCGTGTCCATAGCCCAGAAATTCACCATGTCGAGCGCACCACACGAGCCGACATAGGGAAGGCGCGAGCGCACGATCGCGTCCATGCGCCCCGGACCCGCAGAGAGCACGCCCCCCACGATCTCGTCGGCAATTTCGGTCGTGGTCACGTCGATCACGCCGGCAATCAACCCGGAGTCGACAAGCTTCTCCATCGATTGTCCGCCGGTGCCGGTGGCGTGAAAGACGATGCAGTCATACTGGGCTTCGAGCAACTTGGTGACCGCTTGCACGCAAGGTGTCGTGACGCCGAACATACTGAGCGCGATCGCGGGCTTCGTCTCCACGGCGCGATCCGTGCGCGCGTGGGCAATCATGCCGGCAAGCGCGTTTGCGGCGTTCGCTAGCACACGCGCCGATATGCGGTTGATGCCGGCGACGTCCGTTACCGAATACATCATGCAAATGTCGGCCGGTCCGACATAAGGCTTGACGTCGCCCGAGGCGACCGTCGAGACCATCACCTTGGGTACGCCGACCGACAGACGGCGCATACCCTCGGTCGCAAGCGCGGTACCACCCGAGCCCCCGGCGGCAATGACACCGCCGAGGTCGCGTCGACGCTCGAGGAAATTCGCAAACGCGAGACCCATTTGCGATACCGCCGAGCCGCGATCGCTGGTGAAGACGGCACGCTCGCCCTCGGGATGATGACGCGCCACCTCGCGGGGATGCACGGTGGCCGGCGAGGGTTTGCCGGAGGTCGAGACGTCAACCGTTACCGTCCGCAGCCCGAGCCTTTCCAAGCAATCGCGCAGATAGAACAGCTCGCGCCCCTTGGTGTCGAAGGTGCCGACAACATAGGCAGCACGTGTGGCGGACTCGGCGACGGGGAATTCGAGGACGCGCGCCTCGCGTCCGCTCTCAATGAGCGCTCGCGTTGCATTATCAAAGGACGGTACAGACTCGAACTTTTCGGCGCGTTCGCCGATCAGGGTGTCGCGCGGCCCTGTGGTCACCGGCCGATCGGCAAGCGGCGCCTGTGGGTCACCGGCATTCCAACGGGTGAAGCCGCGCACCGCCCGTTCTCCGCGAGCTGCCCGCTGGCTCACCGTATCATCCTCGGCGCGTTTGATGGTGTAGATGCGCACCTCGTTGTCGGATTCGCTCGTTTCGTGCGTTTCGGCACCGTTCTCGGTTTCGTAATCGGCCGAAGCGCGCACCCCCAAGAGCTGCTGTTGGAGCTCGCGATCGGCACCGAGTTCCGCGGCCGACATGGTGCGCGCGATGCGACCGTTGACCATCACGGCTACCCGGTCGGCGACATCGATAGCGACACCCAAATTCTGCTCGACGAGGAGGACGGAAATCTCGGCTTCGCCGGCGAGCGACCTCAGCGTCTCCGTCAGCTGCTCGACGATCACCGGAGCCAACCCCTCCGTGGGCTCGTCCATCACGAGGAGACCGGGATTGAGCAGCAGCGCACGTGCAATCGCCAGCATCTGCTGCTCGCCGCCCGAGAGTTGCGCGCCGCCGTGACCCTTCCGCTCGGCAAGGGGAGGAAAAAGCTCGTAGATGCGCGATGTTGTCCAACGGCCTTTGCCGGACCCGCGCACCACCTTCAAATGCTCATCGACGGTGAGCGAGGGCCAGACGCGGCGGCCCTGCGGCACATAGCCGATGCCACGCGCGGTGATCTGGTTCGGCGGTAGGCCCAATATCTCGGTACCGAAGAGACGCACGCTGCCAGACGCGCGGACAAGACCGGTGATCCCGTTGCAGAGCGTCGTCTTGCCCATGCCATTGCGGCCGACGACCGCGAGAACGCCGTGATCGAGCTCGAGCGAAACGTCTTGCACGGCATGGGCGCGACCGTAATAGACGTTGAGCCTCTCAATACGGAGGACGGGCCCAGTGCGGCGCGCGTGGTCCTCGCCGCTGTTGCCTCTACGCGGCATGCGCGCCTCCGCCGGATTTGGCCCCCATGTAGATCGCCTGCACCTCCGCGTCATTCTCGATTTCGGCCGGGGTGCCGTGCTTCAGTACGCGCCCGCTATGCATGATGGTGACGCGTTCGACGACGCGCATGGCGACGTCGAGATCGTGCTCGATGAGCACGAATCCCATATGCGCCGGAAAGGCCGAAAGCAGCAGAATGAGCTCGCGGCGTTCGACGGGCGAAAGGCCCGCCGCCGGCTCGTCGAAGAGAATAAGGCGCGGCGCACCGGCGAGTGACATGCCGATCTCGAGCTGACGCTGCTGCCCGTGCGAGAGCGTCGCGACCAATTCGTCGGCAACATGGGTAAGGCGCACGCGCTCGAGCAGATCTTGGGCCGCGCGGCGTGAAGGATGGCTCGGCCGCGACCGAACGAAGCTGTAGCGCCCTCGGCCGACGCCACGCACCGCAAGAAAAAGGTTGTCACGCACGGAAAGTTGCCGAAAGAGCAGCGACGATTGATAAGTACGACGCAAGCCGCGGCGGATGCGTTCATGCGCCGGCAGATCGGTAATGTCCTCGCCGAAGAAGCGGACGCGGCCTGCCGTCGGCGGAAAGTCGCCGGTGATGGCGTTGAAGAGCGTCGTCTTGCCGGCGCCGTTGGCGCCAAGCACGCCGCGGCGCTCGCCCGCCGCGACGGAGAACGACACGTCCTCGATCGCCTTGAGCGCGCCGAACGCCCGGGTGACGCCCTCGAGGACGAGGGCATCACCCGAAGCGAGCGGCGAGCCGGCGGAGGGAAGCGACGTCACCGTCGCCATGCTTGCCTGACCTCCCTCAGGGCTTCCATGCCCGTGTCACGGACAATTGGGAACGTCTCGCGAGCCCAATCCCATCTTCTGGAACTCCTCTTTGCTGAGCCCCAGCGTCTCCGTGACGTTGTGCACGACCTTCACCACCTTGTTGTAGTAATCGCCGGTCGAATCCTTCGCCACCTCGGTGATGTAGGTGTCACCGATTCCGTTGCGGTTCTCGTCGATCTTGACCTCGCCCGCGGGTCCGGCGAAGACGAGCTTCTGCAGCGCGTCTCGATAGGTTTTTTGGCCGCCGGAGAGATCTCCCTTCACCGCATCGAGCCCAAGCAGCGTCGCCTGGGTGCTGACGTAGTAGAGATAGGCAAAGAGCGACGGGCTCGGGAAACCATCCTTGAAAGCCGCCTTGTAGTCGGCGACGAACTTCTTCCACTCCGGCGTGTCGAGCTGATCGGCCATCGGCCCCGCCGACGGCGTGCCCAACAGTGATTCGCGGCGCTTGCCTTTGAAGTGCAGCACTGTCTGGTCGACCGTGATGGTCCCCCCGATCATTGGTTTGTCGCCGCCAGCCTGTTCGTATTGCGTGAGAAAGTTGACCGCATCGGCGCCGCCCAGCACGACGACCAAGGCGTCGATGTCGCCGGGAATGGTGGAAATCACCGAGGAATAATCCTTGGTGCCGAGCGGGACCCATGCCTTTTTCACCACATGGCCGCCGTTCTTGCAGTAGCTCGCCATGAAGCCCTGCACTTGCGAATAGGGGAAGCCGTAGTCCTCGGCGACGAGGAAGACCTTCTTGTACCCCTTGGAGAGCGCATGCTCACCGAGGCCCACCATCCACTGCGCGCCTTCCGTATGGAATCGGAAGAAGTTCGGCGAAGGATCGACGAGCGTCGTCGCTTGCGCGCCGGACGAACCGTTGACGAAGGTGATGTTGGGCTGCGTCTTCGAATAATTCTTGACCGCGATGCCCTCGTCACCCGAGAGCGGGCCGATCATGATGTCGACCTTGTCCTGCTCAACCAGCTTGCGCGTGGCGGCGACTGCCTTGTCGGGCGAGGCGTCGGACGAGCCCTTGATAAACTCGATCTTCTTGCCGCCCGCCATGCCGTTGTGCAGCTTCAGCGCGAGATCGGCACCGCGCATGCTGTCCTGCCCGCCGGCGGCAAACGGCCCCTCAAGCGTCGCAAGAACACCGATCTTGATCGTCTCCTGGGCGTGAGCGACGCCGGCGCAAAGCGCCACGATCGCCGTGCCCATCAAGGTGCTCAACAGACATGATCTCGAGCGCATCGTCTCCTCCCCTTGTAGAAGGCGGCAGTACCGCCGCCGTGGCAAAGGTGCGGACGTGCTCATGCGGCACCTCCGCGCCTCAATTTCCCTTGCGCGCCGCCGGTCGACAGGCGCGAACTGAACCTTGTCCAAAGGCCAAGCAGACCGTCCGGCGAGAACAGAACGATCGCCAGGAATACGCCACCGATGACGAGGTTGAAGCGCTCGCGCGCGATGAGATCGATGGCGAAGTTCTGCAGCAGCACGAAGACGATCGCGCCGAGGAAAGCGCCGATCGGACGGCTCAATCCGCCCAACACGGCGATGACGAGGATGTCGATCATCGCCCCGAGGCCAGTCGATTCCGGCGAGATCTGGTTGTTGTACCAGACCATCAACACGCCGCCGACCGCGGCGAGCAGCCCGGCGACGCTGTAGGCGGCGACTCGATGTCCGGTGACATTGTAACCGAGCGCGCGCATGCGGCGTGGATTGTCGCGCACACCTTGCAGAGCGATGCCAAAAGGTGCGCGAATGAGGTATTGGATAAAACCATATCCGGCGACGGCGCACGCCAAGGCGAGGTAATAGAACGGCACGGCATCGCGCAGATTGGTGTCGAACACCGTTGGCGCATGCACCTGGTTGAAGCCGCGATGGCCGGCGAAAAGCGAATAGTTCTGCAGTGTCAGGTAATAGAAGGCGACCCCGATCGCCAAGGTGATCATGATCGTGTAGATGCCCTCGGTGCGGACTGAGAGCCAGCCGACGAAGGTGGCAAAGAGCGTGGCGATGAGAAGCGCCGCGACGACGGCCAGCCACCACGGCCAGTGCAGACTGATGGGGTCGATGCTGGTGCCGAAGATGGCGACCATGTAACCCGCCACGCCGGCCACCGATTGCTGCGCGAGCGACACCATGCCGCCCTGACCGCCGAGAAAGCTGAGCGAGAGCGCGATGAGGCCCAGGGCCAGCGCCTGGCCGCCGATCTGGAAGGTGAAGAAGGGCGACGCGACGAGCGGATAGATGATGAGCGCGGCGAGCACGATCAAATGATGTGGGCGGATGCCGCGCAGTGCAGCGACCACCGGCGGCAAGAGACGTGGCGGCTCGGCCGCACGTGCCGCCGGCTCGGTCGGGATCGCGACGGTGCGTAGAGTCGAGGAGCGGCCGGCACCGGAATTCATCGCGCGCCGCCATTGCGCCGCGCTCATGCAGGCCTCCCGAGAATCCCGCGCGGCCGGAACGCCAGCACCAGCGTCATGACGACGAACGTGAAGACGATGCCGTAGGTCGGCTCGTAGGCGAGCCCGAACTGTTCAGCGAGACCGATCAGGAGAGCGCCGACCGCGGCGCCGGTAATGCTGCCCATACCGCCGACGATAACCACCACGAGCGATGCCAGCAGGTAGCGTATATCTTCGCCCGGGGAGATCGACAGCGCCGTGCCGCCGACCACGCCGGCGAAACCGGCCATGCCCGCGCCGATGGCGAAGGTGATGGCGAAGACGCGCTGCACGTTGACCCCCGACGCGGCGAGCATCGCGCGATCATCGACGCCGGCGCGGATCATCATGCCGACCCGTGTTTTGTTGAGGAACCACCACAGTAGCACGCCGATGACAATGGCGCCCGCGAGCAAGACGATGCGGTAGGTGGGATAGCCCTTGACGATCGGCAGCGGGATTGAACCGAAGATGATGCGTGGCGGATCGAACTGGTAAATGAGACCGCCCCACTGCCAGAGCATGAGATCGGCGAGCACGATCGATATGCCAATCGTCACCATGGTCTGGCGGAGATCCTGACCTTGCATGAAGCGGAAGATCGCCACCTGCAGGAAAAGTCCGACGAGCGCGGCGGTAAGGAAACCCGCTGCCACCGCGAGGAGCCAGGAATCGGTGGCGTCGCCCACTTCCCAACCAACATAGGCGCCGAGCAGGTAGAGCGAGCCATGCGCGAGGTTGACGTTGCGCATGAGCCCGAATACGAGGGTGAAGCCGCTCGCCACGAGAAAATAAAGTGCGGCCAGCGTCACGCCGTTGAGGAATGTCGAGAAGAACTGCCGCGGATTATCGGCAATCGCCCAGATCGAGAAAGCGGCAAGGGGTGCGCCGATCACGATCGACCAGATCCAGGTGCGGAGGTGGCGCGCGCTCATGCGGCGGGTAGGCTCCAACGGGTGCGCGCCTGCCGCAGCTCCGGCTCTTTGTGGAACCGGCCGTCCTTCATGATGCCGAGAAGCTTGCGTCGATCGAGCAGGATCGAGAGATCGGCGAGGGGATCGCCGTCGACGAGCAGCAAGTCGGCGAGGAAGCCTTCCTTGATCTGTCCGAGCTCGCCGCCAAGCTTCATAATCGCGCCGCCGTGTCTGGTGGCTGCGACGATCGCCTCCATTGGCGTCATGCCGGCGTATTTCACGAGATACTGCAGATCCTTGGCGTTATCGCCGTGGCGCGCCCAAGCGAAACCGTAATCGCCGCCGGGTAGGACACGCACGCCGCGCTTGTGCATGGCGCGGAGGCTTTTCTCCACCGCCTCGAGCTCCTCCTGGTAGCCCATGGCGATGGCTTTTTGATGGTTGATGCCCCACTCGTCCCCCTCGTAGAGGAGGCGCACGATCACCGAAAGGCCGGGCGCCACGAAGATGTGGTCCTTGTGGGCCTCGAGCATGTCGAGCGCTTCTTCATCGGTGTAGCTCGCGTGGTAGATCACTTCGCAGCCGTGACGCAGCGCCTGCTTGATCGATTCACAGGAGCGCGCGTGGACCGTGACGCGCTTGCCGCGCAGCTTGGTCTCACGGACGGCCATCGCGACTTCCTCGTCGCTCATCCAGGTTGTCTTGGCTGGCGCACCCACGACGAAATTGTCGCCGGACAAGTTGAGCTTGATGGAGTCGACGCCGTATTTGAGGAACATGCGCACGACCTTGCGCATTTCCTCGGGACCGCTCACCACCTGGCCGAAGCTGAACTCGGGATAGGGGAGATGCGGCAGCATGTCGTCGCCGAGCGACCCGGCCACCGTGATCTCTTGGCTCGCCGCGAGATAGCGCGGGCCGGGGATGAGGCCTTCGTTGATCGAATTGCGCACGACCACATCGAGCCGCGGCTTCGCCGTCGCCGCCCCCACGCACGAGGTCCAGCCGTGATCGAGATAGGTCTTGGCGACGCCCGCCGTCCACAGCATGTGCTCTTCGAGCGGCATCAGCTGAATGCCGTCCAGGGTCGCGGCATTGTTCCAGGCGAAATGCGTGTGCGCTTCCGTCATGCCGGGCATCAGCGTGGCGCCAGCGGCGTCGATCACCGTGGCGCCGGCCATGGGCGCCAACCGCGCGCCGCGGGCGAGGCGCGAGACGCGGTTCCCCTGCACCAGAACCTCGCCGGGATAGGGCGGCTCACCGGTGCCGTCGATGATCCGGACATTGGTGAAGAGCACGCTTCCCATCTCGTTTCTCCCTCAGAACCGCCGCTCGTAAAAGCGGCGCAGCAGGTCGATGCACTCGTCGGGCTTCTCGATCGGCGCCCAATGGCCGCAGCCGCGCAGCACCTCGAGTCGGCTTCCCGCGATTTTCTCGACGAGGCCGCGTGCCGCCTGGGGCGGCGCGACGCTGTCCTCGTCGCCGGTTATCAGCAAAGTCGGACAGCGTATGCGCGCCGGATCAGCTGGTTGCGCGTCGGCGAGGGCGTCGCAGGTGCGCGCATATCCGTCGGGATCCTGCCGCATCAGCGACTCCCGCACGAAGGCGACCGCGGCAAAGCGCTTGGTCTTCGTTTCCGCCGATGTCGCCGATTGAACCAAGCCGTCGGCAATCGCCTGCATGCCGGCGACCCCCTCCTTGCGCGCCTTCTCGCCGCGGGCGCGGATGGCGATGCGCGCGGGATCGGAAGGCGCCAGCACCGGACCGAAGAGCGCAAGGCTGCGCACCGCCTTGGGCTCGCGCGCGGCAAGGTGCAAGGCGATCGTGGTGCCGAGCGAATGGCCGACGACATGGGCTTGCTCAACGCCGCCAGCGGCCAGAACGCGTTGCGCCGCAGCCACGAAACGGTCGATCGAGAGCGCGCCTTCGACGCGGCTCGATCGGCCCGAGCCCGGCAGGTCGAAGCGAAGGGTCTGAAATCGTTGAAAGGCGGGCAGCAACGCCGCCCAGGTGTTCGACGTGCCGCCGAGCCCGTGGATCATGAGCACGGCATCGCCGCCGCCAACCGGTGTATCGATTTCGACGGCAATGCGCTCGATGAATTCCGTCGCCATCGCTGCTCCCTTCGCGCAGACGATCAAGCCACCGAAGCCGGACGCACGCTGCGCGCCGACTGAACATCGGGCGTTTTGTGGAATTGCCCGTCTTTCATCACGGCCAATAGCCGTGATGGATCTTGCAGGATGGCGATATTGGCGACGGGATCGCCGTCGACCAGCAAGAGGTCGGCGAGATAACCGTCCGTGATCTCTCCGAGCTCGTTGCTCTTCATCATGATCGCGGCGCCCTGTTTTGTCGCCGCGACCAGCGCCTCCATCGGCGTGAAGCCGAGGTAGCGGACAAAGTATTCGAGATCCTTGGCATTGGTGCCGTGCTTGATCCAGGCAAACCCATAGTCGCCGCCGGGCAGCACGCGGATGCCGCGCTTGTGCATTTTCTTGAGCGATTCGATGGCGATCTCGAGCTCGCGGTGGTAGCCCATATTCTTGGCGATCTCGGGCGTGATGCCCCACTCCGCGGCGTGATAGGACGTGTTGATGAGCCAGGCTATTCCCGGCGCGACGAAGACTTTGTCCTTCTTCGCTTCAAGGAGATCGAGCGCCTCCTCATCGGTGAAGCTCGCGTGATAGATGATGTCGATGCCATGGCGCAGGCATTGCTTCACCGAATCGCAGGAGCGCGCGTGAGCCGAGACGCGCTTGCCGCGGAGCCGTGCTTCGGCGACAGCGACCGCCACTTCGGCGTCTGTCATCGGCGTGAGCTCGGCGGGAATGCCGGCAATATATTCGCCCGAGAGGTTCAGCTTGATGGTATCGACGCCGTATTTCAGGAACTGACGGACGACGCGCCGCATGTCGTCGGGGCCGCTGACAACCGCCCCGAAGCTGAATTCGGGAAACGGCAGATGCGGCAGCGTCTCATCCGCCAGACCGCCGGGTACGGTGATCTCCTGACTCGCCGCCAGGTAGCGGGGCCCTGGAATCTGCCCGCTGTTGATGGCGTTGCGAATGACGACATCCAGGCGGGGCTTCGCCGTCGCGGCGCCCACGCACGACGTGAACCCCCGGTCGAGATAGCGCCTCGCGATATGAGCACACCACAGGATATGCTCCTCTGTCGGCATGCGCTGGATGGCGCCGAGGCTGGGTTGATCGTTCCAGGAAAAGTGTGTATGCGCTTCGGTCATGCCGGGCATCAGCGTCGCTCCAGCGCCATCGATGACGGTAACACCGCTCGTCGAGATGGCGCGCACGCCGCGCGTCACCCGTGCAATGCGATTTCCCTGGACCAGAACCTCGCCGATATAGGGCTGGGTCCCGCCGCCATCGAGAATACGCACATTGGTGAAGAGGATGTTGGCCATGGGCCGGCCTCCAGCGATCTACCCGCTTGCCTTCTGGGTCGCCGCTTGGCGGCGACGCGCCGGACGCCCGCAGCGGAGGCAATCGCCGCGGACGCAACGAAATGTTCGAACCGTGCTTGGCTCGTTCGGCATTAGCGCACCTCCCTCTCGGCCGCATCGCAGACGACCGCTGGCACGCTTTTTGTGCGCGCCTTTGCGCGCCAACTCTTCGCAAGACGGGCGCCTCAAAATGAGACGTCAGTCTCACCTGGCGAACTCAATGATCGTAGACCCGTCCGGGCTTGGTTGAACAGTGCAAAATTTTACCGGACGACGGCTGTGATGATCCGGTTGCACATGACAAACCGGCCTTTGGCGTGACAAACTTGCAAGGGGAGAGGGAGCACCGAGAAGACCGAGGGCGAGGTGTGGATTAAGACGGAGACGGTAGCGGCTAGCGGCAACCGCAATGGCGCCAAGGCTCGCATGTTGCGGCTGCTGCTCAACGAAGCCGGCGCGATGCTATACGAGGGCGACACACCGTCTGTCGCCGAGGTTGCCGCGCGTGCCGGCGTATCGCGCGCGACGGCGTATCGCTATTTCCCCAGCCGCAGCAAGCTCATCAACGCGGTGGTCGAGGACAGCTTGGGCCCGGTGCTTGGGCGTGTCGCGTCAACCAATCCGGACGGTCGCGAGCGCATCCGTGAGCTGTTCGCGCAGACGTTTCCCCGCTTCAAGGAGTACGAACCGCAATTCCGCGCGGCACTGCAGCTGTCGCTCGAACATATGGCGTTGGAGCGCGCTGGAAAACTCGTTGAAGAACCCTATCGGCGCGGCCACCGCATCAGAATCTTGACCCAGGCCGCAGCACCCCTCAGGCGCCAGCTTGGCAAGCGACGCTTCGATCAACTCGTGCGAGCGCTCTCGCTCGTCTACGGCATCGAAGCCTATGTCGTGCTGCGGGATATCTGGGGCTCGAGTGATCGCGAGATTGCATCGATCGCGCGCTGGGTTGCTGACGCGCTCGTTGGCACCGCGATGCGCGAGGCTGCCCATGCGGGCAACGGCCGCAGTCGAAGTGGGCGTTAGTACTCCTCGTTTTTTCGTGTGGCGGGTGCCAGCAGTTTTTGTCAATGCAGCCGATCAAGCCGAATGTCCGCTTGTGGCACATCTGCGAAGTGACTCATCGATCGCTAAGAGTCCGCAAACGGTAGGAAAGCGGACCTAAGTCGGCGAAACTCTTTCTTCCGAGTTGTGCCAGTTCCGGACATGGTCGGGTGGCGACGCACTGGGCGACCGCCCGCGTCCTCAAATGCTGAACAACCGAAGCTGGCGCTTCTTGCTGCAGCAGGCTCGCGAGGGGGGCAGAGCAGGGCAAAAGGAGGTCTTGCTGTTGCGCTTCCGAACCTGCACCGGGCGGTCAATGTGTAGAACCGTCGGCAGTGTCAGAAACCCGCGACGAGAATGCCGAGCCGATAAGCCTGCGCCACAACAAGGCCCGCCCAATAGGTAGGAATTGTAGGAGAGACGCAGCCAGCCACCGCGGTCTCGTTCCACGCGATGTCTTGAGTTTGCTGGCGGCAGGCTCGCGCCGGAATGGCCGTGGGCGCCAGCGCACTCGCGCAAACGAAGCCTTGTCGTGAACGCTGGGAGGCGCATCCTCTCACGATGCCCTGCTATGAGGTCCACCGTGGCCAGAGCTCCAACGAATGGACCGTGGTCGATACGGCCACCGGCGACATCGCGCCCGAGGACGAGGTCTTGCTTGCTGGCTTGCCGCACGCCCAGGCTATCGCCGTTGCGGAGCGGCTGAACAGACGCGAGCGCGAGGCCCAGGCGGCGCCGCGCTAACTGCGACGGCCGACTGGGCCTGGTTCCGGCACCCGCGAGTGCGACGATCTCTGGCAAGCGTGTTTTTGACCGCGTTGGTGGAGAGCAACGTGACATCGATAGCGAGCCAACGCGATGGAATAGCGGGCCCAGCGGAGTTCCGGGGCACTGATCGTGTGCTCTATGGCATCATCCTTGGCGTCATCACATTCTGGCTGTTCGCTCAGACCACGCTGAACATCGCCCCTGACATGGGGCGCGATCTAGGCCTCGGTGCCAGCACAATGAACACCGCAGTAGCGATTACCGCACTCTTCTCAGGCATCTTCATCGTGGTTATCGGCGGCCTCGCCGACCGCGTCGGCCGTGTTCGCATCGTCCGGATCGGCCTCTATCTGAGTATCCTCGGCTCACTCCTGGTCGGGCTCGCCCCTACCGGCCGCTGGGCTTCGTCGTTTCTCCTGACAGGGCGAGCACTGCAGGGATTGTCGGGGGCCTGCATCATGCCAGCCAGCTTGGCGCTGGTGAAAACATACTGGGACGGCGCCGCGCGTCAGCGGGCGATCAGTCTCTGGTCAATCGGTTCCTGGGGTGGATCGGGCGTGTGTGCGCTATTCGGCGGGCTCGTAACGCAGAGCCTTGGATGGCGCTACATCTTCTTCGCTTCTGTTGTGGTTGCGTTGCTGGGTCTCCTGTTGGTGAGCCGCACTCCTGAGAGCCGGGCGACGCCGAAAGCGACCCATCACTTCGATTTTGCAGGCGTAATCTCTTTTATGGTTGCGATGGTTGCCTTGCAGATTGTCGTCACGCAGGGGAACAAGTTCGGTTGGACCAGTCTAGCAGCTCTTGTCCTGATCGCGGTTGCACTGGTGGCGGGCGTCTTATTTGTTCGCGTCGAGAAGCAAACCTCCGCCGCCTTCGTCGATTTTTCACTCTTCGCCAATTCGATATACACAGGTGCTACCATTTCGAACTTCCTGCTCAATGCTGTTGCCGGCACCCTGATCGTGTCACTGCAGCTGGTCCAGCTCGGCGGTAACATGAACCCACAGCAAGCTGGCCTGCTCACGCTCGGCTACGCGGTTGCAATCATCGCTTTCATCCGGGTGGGGGAGAAGCTCTTGCAGCGTTTTGGCGCGCGCAAGCCGATGGTCTGGGGCTGTGCCATCACTGGCTTGGCCATCCTGTTTCTTTCGCCAGCGAACCTTCTGCTGAAGGATTACAGAGTCCTAGCGATCATTGGCTACACGCTCTACGGAGTAGGCTTGGCATTTTACGCTACGCCTTCCACCGACGCCGCACTGTCCAGCCTGCCAGAAGGCCAGGCAGGAGCCGGGTCGGGTATCTACAAGATGGCTTCCTCACTGGGGGCTGCGTTCGGGGTTGCTATTTCAGCAACAATCTTCACCGCTCTTAGCAGCGGTACTGACACTGCACGTTGGATGGAAGGCGTCATCACCTTCTATGGCCGCCAAGACAACCTAGCTGTTCGTGGAGCGGCGATGATTGCGCTGATGTTCAACGTGTTAATGGTAGCCGTGGCGATTCTATCGATCATGCTGACGCTTCCTGGCGGGAAGAGGGTGCACTTCGAAGGGACCCGCTGAACAATGTTCAAGATGCTGCCTGCGATCTTTCACGGCAATCTCGAGCCGCTCGTCAACTACGACACGCTAGCGACGGATTCGGCGCTTTCGATCCCAAACTCCGATCACTACGTGCCACTCTTGGTGCCAGGCAGCAGGGCGAACTCAACCCGCTTCCCGGTCGAGGGCGGATGACGCGTCGATCTCCATGCTGGCGGTGCAGATCGGATGACCGGCAAGACGTCAACAGCAGCAAGGAAGTCTACCTATGGACCGAGCCCGGGACGTAGCCGTAATTGTCGGCAGCCTTCGGAAGGATTCGCTTAATCGAAAAGTGGCCAATGCCCTTATTGAAGTCGCGCCCTCAGCGTTGAAGCTCAGGATCATCGAAATCGGACAGTTGCCGATTTACAATCAAGATGGTGATGAGAATCCGCCGGCGGCATGGACGCAATTTCGCGAGCGGATCAGGGCCGCCGACGCCGTTCTCTTCGTTACCCCGGAGCACAATCGATCGGTCCCCGCTGCTCTGAAGAACGCTATCGATGTCGGCTCGAGGCCCTATGGCAAAAGCGCATGGAGCGGCAAGCCGGGTGCGGTCGTCAGTGCGTCGCCGGGCAGCATCGGCGGGTTCGGCGCCAACCATCACCTGCGGCAGTCGCTGGTTTTTCTGAATGTTCCGGCGATGCCGCAGCCGGAAGCCTATCTCGGGGGTGCCGACAAGCTCTTCGACGTCAATGGCAAGCTCGTCAATAGTGGGACACGCAAATTTCTGCAGGAGTTCCTCGACGCGTTTGGGCAGTGGGTTGGAGCGAATAGCAAATCGTAACTGCGGATTCGCAGGCCATGGAAAGCAGCGGTAAGTGCCGGGTCCGATTGAAACCTCTATGCACCGCTTGCGAGAAAGTTCTGCGTACGACCACATGGTTATCGAAAACGCGATGCAGAGCGAGCCATCTATCGGGCTGCGACTAGGAAATGTAGCGGGCCCCACAAATACCAATAAGTATTGCGGAGGGTAGTAGCTATGACCATGACGAAAGCAACCGGATCGGAGGTCCTGAAGAATCTCGATCGACTAATCCCCGATCTCGAATCCCTGTACAAAGATATTCATGCCCACCCCGAGCTGTCCATGCAGGAGAGGCGGACCGCCGGCTTGGCCGCAGACCGGCTTCGTTCCGCGGGATACGATGTGACAACTGGTGTCGGGAAAACCGGTGTCGTCGGTCTGCTCCGCAATGGTGATGGTCCGACCGTGATGCTGCGCGCCGACATGGATGCTCTTCCTGTTGAGGAAGCGACGGGCCTTCCTTATGCCAGCAAGGTCAGGATGAAGGACCGCGAAGGAAATTTAGTGCCGGTGGGGCACATGTGCGGTCACGACATGCACGTGACGTGGCTCGCCGGAGTGGCCACGCTGTTTGCGCAGGCGCGCGAGGCTTGGCGGGGAACGTTGTTGGCCGTATTCCAGCCAGGCGAAGAGACGGCGGAGGGCTCACAGGCCATGATCGACGATGGGCTCTTCAAGCGCTTTCCCAAACCGGCCGTCGTCCTCGGGCAGCATGTCATGGTCGGACCGGCCGGTGCCGTCGCCGGACGTATCGGAGCCATCACCTCGGCCGCGGATAGTCTGCAAATCCGCTTGTTCGGCCGAGGTGCTCACGGCTCGATGCCGCAGTCCAGCATTGATCCCGTGGTCATGGCGGCCGCGACCGTAATGCGGCTGCAAACGATTGTCTCGCGCGAGGTCGCCGCCGCCGAGGCAGCCGTGGTCACCGTGGGCGCGTTGCAAGCGGGCACCAAGGAGAACGTCATTCCAGACGAAGCCATCATCAAGCTGAATGTCCGCACATTCGATGACGGTGTGCGCAAACGTGTGCTCTCCGCAATCGAGCGGATTGTGAATGCCGAGGCCGCCGCATCAGGCGCGCCCCGGATGCCGGAGATCACAACCCTGGACCACTATCCGCTCAACGTGAATGATGTGGAGGCAACCAAGCGCGTCGCCGACGCATTTCGACGGCACTTCCCCCTCGAGCGGGTCCGGCAAACCGGGCCGGCGCCGGCGAGCGAGGACTTCGGATCGTTCGGCACCGAATGGCACGTTCCCTCAGTGTTTTGGTTTGTGGGCGGCACCGATGCCGATGTCTACGCGAAGGCAAAGGAAGCAGGCCGGCTCAACGAACTGCCGGTCAATCATAGTCCGCTGTTCGCGCCGGTCATCCATCCGACCCTGCAGACAGGCGTGGAGGCCATGGTGGTGGCGGCACGGGCTTGGCTCGCGGGCTAGGCCGCGCGCGGAGGACGAGTTCGGCTCGGCGTAGTGGCTGCTTGCGCAGCTATGGGGATAGAGACGCTCGATGGACACGCTCCTTCTGATACTCGACCTTGTCGGCACCTTCGTCTTTGCGTTGAGTGGAGCGATCGCCGGGGTCAAGCGCCGGCTCGATGTCTTCGGCGTGCTGGTGTTGTCGTTCGCGGCGGGTAATGTCGGCGGCATTACACGCGATCTTCTTATCGGAGCGACGCCGCCCGGGGCGATCAGCGACTGGCGATACCTGGGGGTCTCTCTTCTTGCCGGCGTGATCACCTTCTGGTGGTCGAACATCATCGATCGGTTGTGGAGCCCCGTGCTCGTGTTCGACGCCGCGGGGTTGGCACTCTTCGCGGTCTCCGGCGCGCAGAAGGCACTTGCCTACGGGCTCAATCCGATTATGGCGGCGCTCCTCGGCATGCTGACGGGCATCGGTGGCGGGATGGCGCGCGACATCCTCCTGGCCGAGATTCCCACAGTCCTGCGTACCGACCTGTATGCCATCGCTGCGCTCGCCGGTGCTGCCATCGTGGTAATCGGTGCGGTCCTGCATCTCCCTTCTGCTGCGTTGACCACCGCGGGCGCGCTCTTCTGCTTCGGGCTCCGCCTGATGGCCATTCGCCGGGGATGGCGCCTTCCCAACGCTCGTACGTCAGACCGATCGGCTGGCGGCGTAAACGCACCCGATGATCAGGGAGAGAGGACATAAGGCGACGCTGAGTACGTGCGCGTCATCGGCATCCGTATCGCGACCATCCACGTGCGATGAATGAGGTGCATGTCGGTCGAGTTGGTGACAAAAGGAGGTGCGAAATGGCGGCCGTGGTCTTGGTTTGCGGCAAGGTGTTCGATGGCGTCTCCGACGCGCTGACTGGTCCAGCCGAGATCCTCATCGAGGACAATCGGATTTCGCGAATCGACCGGTCGGTCGGCCGCCCGCCTGGCGCTCAGGTCATCGATCTCTCCGATCGGACGGTAAGCCCGGGCTTCATCGACACCCATGTCCATCTCACGATGGATGCCGCCAATTTGCCAGCACAGACGCTCGAGTCATCCGCAGCCAAAGCGCTCAAGGGCCTGAGCATTGCCCGACGATACATGAGGTACGGCTTCACAACCCTGCGGGACCTCGGCAGCGTCGATCCGGAGTGGCCGACCGTCGATCTGCGCAATGCCCTCAATAGCGGCTTGGTGGAAGGGCCGCGGCTGGTGGTTGCAGCGCACATCATCAGCGCAAGCGCCGGCCACGGCGACCTTCGCGGCTTCTATGCCTCCCGCTGGAACCTTCCTCTATCCGCCATCGCCGACAATCTCGGAAGCGTCAGAGGGCTGGTCCGGCGCGAACACACGTTCGGCAGCGACTGGATCAAGACCACCAACACCGGCGGCTATTTTAGCCGCGGCGACGATCCAGCACGGGTAACGTGGTTCGACGATGAGATGGACGCGCTGACGTCAACCGCCCGCCAACTCGGGATGCCAGTCGCGGTGCATACTGGCGCCGCTGAGGGGTGCAAACAGGCTGTTCGCTACGGCGCTCGCAGCCTGGAGCACGCCTATCTCATCGACGGGGAGGGGATCGAGATGGCCGAGCGCGCCGGGGCGTATATCGTCCCGACGATGCAGATGACCCAGGAAGATCTGCACGGACTGGAAGCCGGCACGCTGCCGTGCCAGGCTGTGTGGAAATTCCGGCGCGACAACCGGCAAATCCTTGCATCGCAGCGAATGCTGGCCAACAGCCAAGTGAAGGTCGCCTACGGTACCGATTGCGGCATGTTCCCGTTCAGTCACGGGATCCTTGAGTTCCAGGCGATGGTCAATGCGGGGTTGAGCCCCGCGCGCGCCCTGAAGGCGGCCACCAGCGTCGCCGCCGAGCTTCTCGGCCGTGAGGAATTAGGAGTACTCGCCCCCGGCAAGCTCGCTGATATCATCGCCATGCTTGGCGATCCGGTCGCCGATATCGGCGCCACGGCGAGGGTGGACTTCGTAATGAAGGATGGCATCGTCTACCGGGATCGATCCTCTACCTGAACAGAGAGAGGCGCCTCGCCTACACGGCCCATAGCTTTCTAGTCGTTCGATAACGGCTCCATGACAAGGGCCGCGTGCTACCATCACCATCGAGCGGGGAGGGACACCCATGACTGCAACGAACTCGACGACGAGTGCCGAGCTGACTGCGCGCCTAAGGAAGGCGATGCGCAATCATTGGAGCTCGTTCCTCATCGAGGGGATCATTTTGACCGTGCTTGGTCTTGCCGCGATTATCGTGCCACCGCTTGGCGGGCTCTTTGTGACTGTTTTTCTTGGATGGCTGTTCCTGATCGCGGGCATCGTTGGGATCGTTGCCAGCGTCAGAGCGCGGCAGGCCCCCGGATTTGGATGGTCTATACTTTCAGCGATTGTCGCCGTGATCGCGGGCGCGGTGCTGCTGTGGAATCCGCTTCAGGGCCTTGTGACGCTGACCTATGTACTGACTGCTTTTTTCATCGTTGACGGCATTTTGATGATCGTGCTGGCCATCACTCACCGCCGTCAGCTGTCGGGGAAATGGGAATGGATGATGGTGAACGGCGTGGTCGACCTGATCCTCGCTGCAATCATCATCTCGGGCCTGCCGGGAACACTTGGGTGGGCGCTCGGCCTCATCGTCGGCATCGACATGCTATTTGGAGGCGCCTCGCTCATCGGGATGGCCTTGGAGGCTAGAAAAACCGCCTAGCTGATCAGTCATTGCCTCGCTTCTGACGATGATGAAGTGGAGCGCGAGTTCCGTTAATGGCACCTCTCGGAAGTGGCGGGATATCCGACTTGAGTCCGCGATGCGCCACATAACGGACATTAGCGAGCGGGTTCAAACTTAAAAGCCGGAGGACGGCGCTACTTCTTCCGCTCCACCCGCTCCACATGCCAAGGGGTCTTGCCCGGTGCGCAAGCGCGCGAAGTAGGAGACAACTTCCATGCTCCACGCTGGTGTTCATTGCCGTGTTGGCCGCCGGCGCGATCACGCAGCTTGCTGGGTCACTGCGGTGGGCACGTTTCTTCTTACGTGGCTGGATAGTTGTGTCGTTGGTGTGGGTGGCTCCGATCGTTGCTGGACGTTGGGAAAGCATAGTCGCGCCCCTACCGGCGCCCGCACCCGAATGTTGGCGCCCTGGTGAGCCGACGATGCCCTAGTCGGAAACCTTGCTCCGCGTGAGCTGATGGCCGCCCCGCTGTCGGTCAAGCTCAAACGCGATGAGCGCGTCGCGATTGTCGCGCTATTGCCGCTCCTCGTGTTCTTCGGCCGTGGTCTCGCCTGCGACTGGGTTGTCCGTGGCCGCGACGGACACGGCCGCGTAAGTACATGATTTGCGTGACGTGCCAAGATCGTTGCTACTTACTCGTGCGAGGGTTTTTGAAGTCCGGAATCGGTCGAACCCCCGATGGCAGCACATGACCTTTCCGAGAGGCGTCAACATCAGGTTTTTGAGCCGGAATGAAATGCGAGAATTGGAACTGGACCTAGCCGCCGGCGGGTCCTGGCGGGACGGGCCCGGTGGGTGGGAGCGAGCCGTCGGCGTCGTGCTGCTCGTCGCCCCTGAGCGGCGGGCAGAAGACGCTGATGACATGCACGTCCGTGTCGGCGCGCAGCTTGTGCCGGTCCTTGGGCCCGACGTAGTAGGCCATCCCCGAGGTGAGCCGCCACGACTGCTTGGTCGTGAGGTCCGTCACCTCGCAGGTGCCGGCGAGGATGTGGTTCGCCTCCCAATGGTGCTTGTACCAGAGCACCGCCTCGGCGTCGGCGTCGAAATGCACATCGGAGAGCCCGAAGCCGACCTGGTCCGCCTCAGTCAGCATGCGGATGCTGCGCGCCTTCCCGTTGGCCACCACCAGCTCCCTCCCCGCAGCGCGCATCTCGTCGGCGCGCTTCACGAACATGCGCTGGCTGGTTTTGGGTACCGGCCCGCTCGCGGCGTAGGCACCGTCCGCGTCGTGGCGTTCGTCGCCTTTGAGCGGCGGGCAAAAGACGCTGATGTGGCGCTCGGCGCCGACGATGTGGAACCGATGCCGGTCGTTCGGGCCGACCACGTAGAGAACGCCGGGCGCGAGCGCCCATTTCTGGCCGCTCGCGAGATCGGTCACCTCACCGCGGCCGGAGACGATGTAGTTTGCCTCCCAGTGGTGCTTGTACCAGAGATCAATGTCCGAGCCGTTTCCGATGCGGTTCTCGTTGTAGGAGAAGCCAAGGCCGTCGGCCGCTGTGAGGAAGCGCGCAGATTGGGTGGTGTTGTTCACCAGCGACTTCACCATGCCGGCGGCCTGCCGGTCCTCGAAGCTGCGGACGAACATGGGAACGGCCTCCCTGATTGCGGTGCGAGACCGGTTGCTATTATGCCGTCATCTTCCCACCGCTGGATTTCGGTCACGGTCGGAGCCGGTGCAGGCGCTGGGGAATCACGGACGGCTATGGAAATGATCGTGCTCGACACTCTCGGCAAGCTCCACCAGTACGGACATGAGCTGCTCGGATCGTGCTCGGTGTACGGTTCCATCTCACGGTCCGTAGGGGGAGAGGGGATGCGTCGCGCTTTGGCGACGCCGTGGCGAGACCGATAATGACCGCCATCTTTCCCGTCACGTCGTCATCACGGCGCCGCCGGGAGCCGGGATGACGGGGACGAGTGCGGAACCGTCGTGTCTAGTTTCGTGGTCTTCGGGGTTCGCCGCCTTACCGCGTCGCGACGATTGCCTCGCGCAGCACGCCGACCATGCGGTCGAGCTGCTCGGCCGGCGTCATCAGCGGCGGGGCGATGCAGATCGTGTCGCCGATTGCGGGATCGGCGCTCCCGGCGCGCAGCCGGAAGAGGACGCCGCGCTGCTGCGCCTCGTGAATGACGCGGCCGCCGCGGCCGAGAGTCGGCGCCTTCGTCGCGCGGTCGTCGACGAGCTCGACCCCACACATCATGCCGAGACCGCGCACGTCGCCCACTTCGGGCAGCTCATGCAGGCGCTCGAGGCCGGCGAGGAGCCGGCGGCCCATGACGGCCGCGCGCTCGACGAGGCCCTCGGTTTCAAGGATCTCGAGGTTGCGCAGGCCCACGGCGCAGCAGACGGGGTGGCCCGAATAGGTCGCGGCGTGCATGAATCTCTGGTTGGCGGGGGCGCCCTGGAGGGCCTGGTGGACACGCTTCGAAACGAGGACGCCGCCCAAGGGCAGATAGGCGCTGGTGACGCCCTTGGCAAAGGTCGTGAGATCCGGCTCGACGGCCCAGTGCCCCAAGGCGAACCAGCGGCCGGTGCGACCGAAGCCGGTGATGACCTCGTCGGTGATGAGAAGGATGTCGTGGCGGTCGCAGAGCTCGCGCAGCTTTGGGAAGTATGTCGGCGGCGGGACGATGACGCCGCCGGCACCCATCACCGGCTCGGCGATGACCGCCGCGACCGTGCTCGCACCCTCCTTCCGGATTGCGGTTTCGAGCGCCTCGACGGCACCCGCGCCGGGATCGTCGTTGCCGGGCCAGCGATAGGGGTAGGGGGCGGGAGTCTGAAGGAAATTGGCGACGAGCGGCCCGAACATCTTGTGATACGAGGCCATGCCGGTCGCACTCATCGCCGCCATCGTGACGCCGTGATAGGCGTGGATGCGCGAGAAGATCTTTACTTTCTCGGGCTTGCCCCGGATCTTCCAGTAAAAGCGGGCGATCTTGAAGGCGGATTCGTTCGACTCGGCGCCGGCCGTCGTGAAATAGACGGCCGAGGTGTTGGTATAGGCGAGCTTCACCAGCTTCTCGGCGAGGCGCACCGCGGCCGGGTTGGTCGTCCCCGAATAGGCCGAGGCGAAGTCGAGGACCGACATCTGCGCTGCCGCGGCATCGGCGAGCTCCTTGCGGCCGTGCCCGATATTGACGTTCCAGAGGCACGAGAGCCCGTCGATGTACTCCTTGCCCTCGGCGTCGATCAGGAGCTCGCCCTTGGCGCTGACGATGACGAGCGGCTCCTCGTTCTCCTTGGCGTAGTGCAGCGGGTGGATCAGGTGCTTCCGGTCGGCTTCGATGATGGCACGGGCGTTTTCCATGGGGTGACCTGTTGTTCTGCGAAGGGTGTTCGGACGCCATTATTTCGGGCGGCATTATAAGGCGTGAGCAAGCGAAGGCCATGGCGGCGCTCGCGCCCTGGCGGAAACCGGGCATCACCATATGATCACTCCTAGCGGCGAAGAGCCACGCCGGGACACCCGCAGCAGCTCATCATATCCGGTGCGCCGAGCATGTGGTTGCCCTCAGCGTCCGCAGCGTCGTTCTTCTGCCGCTTAACGTCTGGCCATGCGTACCCCCGCGGCAGGACGCGCACCGTGTGGCCAAGCGCCCGGAGCTCGCGCGACCAATGGTGCGATGTAGCGCAGGCTTTCATGCCCACGAGGCGGAGCGGAAGCTTATCGAAGAGCGCAATGACATACCGGCGCTTCAGCGTGCGGCGGATGAGCACGTTGCCTGCTGCGTCGACGCCGTGAACCTGAAAGACCGACTTCGCGATATCGAGACCAATCGGAGTTGAGGGGCGGCTTCAACGCGGCGCGAGCGGCTATGCCGATGAGTTGGAATAGAAGCGTAAGAGCGGCGAAATCTAGGTAGACACGCAAGGCCGAACCGGCGCAGCGGGGAACCTGCGCCGGTTCTATCTGCGGTGCGCCCGAGGCGTCACCGTCGGGCTAGTCTGAGGAAAACTTCAGTCGAGCGCACCCACCGTCGAGGCGAAGTAGAGGTGAACTGCCAGGCAGCGCTGAAAAGTCGTCGGCTCGGCCCGGCGGAAGAAAGCGGCGCTTGCGCCGCGCCGCCTCGCCGGCACTGGCGTGCTCTACAGCATCGGATAGTGGTGTTATCTCGCCGGCTTATGGCTTTCGACGAGGCCGATGTGGTCGCGGCGTTTAGCAATGCCGCCCAACTCACTTCGACCCGCTTACGGGGCGAGCTAAAGTTTTCCAATGCGAGCGTGAACTAGCGATCTGACGCGCTGGTCGCGGACCCCGTTCTCTCAGTGATCAGCGGACGGCCCGAATTGGAACTCCGCTGGCGCAGCGCTTTTACCACCTTCTCTGGCGTGATCGGGAGATCCGGGATGCGCACGCCGATCGCATCCGCCACGGCATTAGCGATGGCGGGCGCGACCGGAGTTAATGCTGGCTCGCCAATGCCCTTGGCGCCGAACGGGCCCAGGCCGCTCCGAGATTCAAGGATAATGCTCCGGATAGGCGGCGTGTCCATCGCCGTCGGAATTAAGTACTCGCTAAACGACGGCGTCATGAGGCAGCCATCATCATAAATCATCTCCTCGCTCAAGGCGTATCCCTGGCCTTGCAGCGCGCCGCCTTCGATCTGCCCTTCGACCGCAGCGGGGTTGATCGCCTGGCCGACATCATGCGCGCCGATACTCTTGAGTACGGTGATCTCGCCAGTCTCCGTATCGACCGCAACCTCGATAGCATGGGCCCCGAAGGAATAGTCGGGGTGAACCCGTCCAAGCCCTGTCTCGGGGTCGATCTTGTCGGTGAACGGCGCCCGGAACATCGCGAGCTCGGAGCGATGGATGCCCTCGGCGGCACACAGTTTCACCAGATCGGCGAATGACATGAATTTCTCGGGACGGTCGGCGATGAACACCTTTGAGGACGCCATGTCGATTTGATCGGGCTCCACACCAAACTCCCTGGCCGCTCGCGCGACTAGCCGGCTGCGCACCGCATCCGCGGCGAGCTTGATCGCGTTCCCTGTCATGTAGAGCGCGCGTGTCGCGGTTGTTGTGCCGGCCAGCGGGGTAACCGCTGAATCGCTGTTGTAAACGACAACCTTTTCCAGCGTGACGCCGAGCACTTCCGCCACAATCTGTGCCAGTGCCGACGCCTGCCCGGCGCCGATATCTGTCACTCCCGAACGCACGATCACCGTGCCATCGACCTCGACGCCGACCCAGCCCTCCGAAGTGTCGTGCAGCCAAGTGATACGACCATAACTCTGCTGGTAGGCGGCAATGCCGCGCCCGATCTTGACCGGGTTGGTCGTCTTGGTCGGCTCGCCGAGGGCGGCCCACGCCTGCTCGACGCAGCGATCGGTCCACACGGCACTACGGATCGGCACGTTCGTCGATATCATGTCCCCGGTTCTCAGGTAGTTTCGGCGCCGAAATTCCAGGCGGTCCATCCTCAGGGTCCTCGCCACCTCGTCCATCTGCTGTTCATAAGCGATGCAGGCCTGCGCCGCGCCAAAGCCGCGGAAGGCGCTTGTGTACATGTTGTTAGTTGCAACCGCTTTGGCGTCAACAAACAGGTTGTCGACTCGATAGGGGCCGGGCGCCGCCACGCAGGCGTAAAGCAGCACGTAGGGACTCAAGAACACGTAAGCGCCTGCATCAGCCAGAAACCTGGCTTCGACCGCAGTGATGCGGCCGTCTTTCTTCACGCCTGTCCGGTAGGTCATTACAAAGGGGTGGCGCTTGCCATGGCCGACGAGCGAATCCTCACGCGTGTATTCGAGCCGGACCGGTCTTCTCGTCGCCCTAGCGAGTAGCGCGAGGTAGATCTCCACCGTCACGTCTTCTTTGCCGCCAAAGCCGCCGCCGACCAGCGCGCCTAGAGTCTGATTCGTTTGGGCGGAATCGCTTTTGAGGATTCCCAAGGGGCTCGATTTCTGATTCAAGATGCTGGCTGGAGTTGGGGGGCCAGCATGGATGGCGAGACCCTATTCGCTTGATCTTCGCGAGCGCGTCGT
>DASZAN010000181.1:0-8517 GCA_035945115.1 Allostellaceae bacterium | reverse complement strand
GGAATCCAGGGTTGCAGCATTCCGTCGCTTGCCCTGGGTCCCTGCTTTCGCAGGGATGACGAGACAGGTAACCGCGCGCGCGACGTAAATGCCGCCTTCCGTTTTCACCATTGACGCCGACCGGCCGTTTCTCGATACGCTCGTCGCCGGCCTCCGTGCCGCGAGCGCCGATCCGCTGGCGCTGTCGCGGCAAACCATTTTGCTGCCGACGCGGCGTGCGGCGCGCGCACTCGCCGAAGCCTTTCTCCGTGCGAGCGAAGGCCGCGCGCTGCTGCTGCCGCGCCTCGTGCCGGTCGGCGACGTCGATGCCGAGGAGCTCACCTTCGGCGATGGCGACGGTTTTGCCACCATCGACATTCCGCCGGCAATCCCGCCGCTGCGGCGTGCGCTGCTTCTGACGCGGCTTGTCCTGCGCTGGGCTGAGCGCAAGGGCGACAGTCTTTCCGCCGGGCAAGGCGCGCTGCTCGCCGGCGAACTCGCGCGTTTCCTCGATGAGGTGCAGACGGAGGGCTGCGATCTTGCCGCGCTTGATGCGCTGGTGCCGGCAGATCACGCAGCGCATTGGCAGCAAGTGCTCGATTTCCTCGGCATTCTCCGCGAGCATTGGCCGGCCATTCTCGATGAGGCGGGCACGCTCGATCCGGCGGCGCGCCGCAACCGCGTGTTGGCGGCCCAGGCGGAGGCTTGGCGACGGCATCCGCCGGCCCATCCTATCATCGCCGCGGGTCTCACGGGCGGCGTCGCCGCCGTGGCGGATCTCGTCGCCGCCGTCGCCAGCCTGCCGCGCGGCACGGTCGTGCTGCCGGGGCTCGACCGCGGCCTCGATGACGAGAGCTGGGCCGCCATCGCCGCCGATCCTGCCCATCCGCAGCACCTGCTGGCCGGCCTTCTCCGGCGCCTCGAGATCACGCCCGATGAGGTGCGGCCCTGGCCCGCGCCAGGCCGGCCGGCGCGGACCGGACGCCTGCGCCTCATTGCCGAGGCGATGCGACCCGCGAGCCAAAGCGACCGCTGGCGCAGTCTAGGCGCCCTCGATGTCGCCGTGCTCGATGGTTTCATCCGGCTCGATTGCGTTGGCGCGCAGGAGGAGGCCGGGGTCATCGCGCTGCTGCTGCGCCAAGCGCTGGAGACGGCCGACAAGACTGCGGCACTCGTCACCCCCGACCGCGGCTTGGCGCGCCGCGTCGCCGCCGAGCTGCGGCGCTGGAGCATCGAGATCGACGATTCCGCGGGCGTGCCGCTCGAGAAATCGCCGCCCGGGGTGTTCTTGCGCCTGATGCTCGACGCCGTCGTCGAGGATTTCGCGCCGCTGCCGCTCCTCGCCCTCTTGAAGCATCCGCTCGCAGCCGGCGGGCGAGCACCGGAGGATTTCCGCGCCACCGTGCGCCGCCTCGAGATCGCGGCGCTTCGCGGCGCGCGGCCGGCCCCAGGCTTTGCCGGCCTCCGCGCCGTGCTGCCGGCGGGCGATGCGCTGCACCGCTTCGTCGACGATCTCGAGATGCGGCTCGCGCCGCTCGTCGCCGCCATTGCCGAGGATAGCGTGCCGCTCACGGCACTCGTTCACGCGCACATCGCCACGAGCGAGGCGCTCGCTGCCGCCATCGACGAAGATGGTGCCGGCCGACTCTGGCGCGAGGACGCGGGCGAGGCAGCCGCCACCTTCATGGCCGATCTGCTGCACGCCGCCGAGAGTTTCGGCGGCACGCGCGGGCGAGACTACCAGGCGTTCTTCGGCGCGCTGCTCGCGGGCCAGGTGGTCCGCCCGCGCTTCGGCCGTCACGCGCGCCTCGCCATCTGGGGTTTGCTCGAGGCCCGACTGCAGCACGCGGATCTCATCGTGCTGGGCGGGCTTAACGAGGGCACCTGGCCGCCACGGGTGGAGAGCGATCCCTGGCTCTCGCGGCCGATGCGGCGCGCCTTCGGCCTGCCCGCGCCCGAACGCCACATCGGCGCCGCCGCGCACGATTTCGTGCAGGCGCTGGGCGCGGCGCAGGTGGTGCTGACGCGCGCCAGGCGCGTCGACGGCACGCCGGCGGTGCCTTCGCGCTGGCTGCTGCGGCTCGAGACCGTGCTGCGCGCCGGCGGCCTCGAGGGTCGGCTCGGCGCGTTGCCGGAGCCGCTCCTTTGGCAGGCGAGATTGGACGAGCCGGAGAAGCGCCGCGTCGTCGCCGCGCCGGAGCCGCGTCCGCCCGTGGTGGTGCGCCCGCGGCGCCTCTCCGTCACGGCGATCGAAACCTGGATGCGTGATCCCTATGCGCTCTATGCGCGCGAGGTCCTCCGCCTCGCCGCGCTCGAGCCGATCGATGCCGATCCCGGTGCCGCCGAGCGCGGCATCTTCATCCATCGCGCGCTCGAGCGGTTCATCCGGGCCTTTCCGGGCGCGCTTCCTGGCGATGCGGAGGCACAGCTCATCGCCATCGGCAAGGCCGAGTTCGGCGCGACGCTGGAGCGGCCGGGTATGCGGACCTTCTGGTGGCCACGCTTCGAGCGGATCGCGCGTTGGTTCGTCGCGCACGAGCGAGTGCGGCGGCAGGGGCTGACGCCGCTCGGCGGCGAGCTCGCCGGCGAGCTCCGCCTCCACGGCCCGGCCGGGCCTTTCATTCTCAGCGCCAAGGCGGACCGCATCGACCGCGACCTTGCGGGCGGGCTCGTGCTCGTCGATTACAAGACAGGCGGCCTGCCGCCACCGGGCGAGGTGGAGCTCGGCTTCTCACCGCAACTCCCGCTCGAGGCCGCGATCGCGGCGAGCGGCGGTTTCGCCGGCGTTCCGCCGGGACCCGTGGCGGCCCTCGAGTACTGGCGGCTCGGCGGTGGCAATCCGCCGGCCGAAGTGGTGCCGCTCGGCGAGAACGGGAGTGACGTGCGGCGTCTCCTTGAGGAGGCGCTGGCGGGTCTTGCGGCGCTCATTGCCGAATTCGACGACCCGCGCACGCCCTACCGCGCGATGCCGCGTCCCGAGCGAGCGCCCCGCTATTCCGATTACCTCCACCTCGCGCGCGTCAAGGAGTGGTCCGTCGTCGGCGAGGAGGGCGAATGAGCGGCGGCGATGCGAACGCGTTGCAGCGCGATGCCACGGCTGTCGACGCCTCGGTCTGGGTCGCCGCCTCGGCGGGAACCGGGAAGACCAAGGTCCTGACCGACCGCGTCCTCGCGCTGATGCTGGCAGGAAGCGCGCCCGCAAGCATCCTTTGCCTCACCTTCACCAAGGCCGCCGCGGCGGAGATGGCCAATCGACTTCACGATCGCCTCAGTCTTTGGACGACGCTGCCTGACGGCGCGCTCGCCCAGGATCTGGTGGCGCTCACCGGCGAGATGCCGGACGAGGCGGTGTGCCGGCAAGCGCGCCGCCTCTTCGCCCGCGTGCTCGACACGCCCGGCGGCATGCGCATCGACACCATGCACGCCTTCTGCCAGGCGTTGCTGCGCCGCTTTCCCATCGAAGCTGGCGTGGCGCCGCATTTCGAGGTGATGGACGAGCGAAGCGCGGGCGAGGCGTTGTTCGCGGCGCGCGAGGCGGTGCTGGCGGCGGCGCGTCTCGGCGATGAGGTCGAGCTTGCCGGCGCGCTCGCCGAGGTGACCCGTCACGTTTCCGAGCGCCGCTTCGACGAGATGATGGCGCTGTTGGCGCTCGAGCGGGCGCGCCTCGGCGCCGCGCTCGCGGACGGCCACGACCACTTCCTCGCGACGCTCCGCCATATGCTCCATCTCGCGCCGGATGCGAGCGAAGCCGCGGTGATCGCCGCCGCTTGTGTGCCGGATGCGGCCGATGAGCCGTCACTCGGCGATGCGGCACGACGGCTCGCCACGAGCCCAAGTGCGCGCGATCGCGCTCGCGCGGAGACACTCGCGCGCTGGCTCGCCGATCCCTGGCTCCGCGTCGCCACTTTCGACGACTATCTCTTGATCTTCTTCACCGTCGAGGGCGAGCGACGGGTCGACATCGTCACGCGCAGATTCGCCGGCGAGGAGCCAGGCGCCACGGCGGCGTTCGACAACGAGGCGCGCCGGCTCGCCGCGGTGATCGCGCAGCGCAATGCCGCGGCGCTCTATGCCGCAAGTGGCGCTCTCGCGCGCATCGCCGCTGCACTGCTCAGGCGCTACGAGCGGCACAAGGCGGCGCACGCGCTCCTCGACTACGACGATCTTGTGCTCAAGACGCGCGATTTGCTGCGCCGGCCGGGGATCGCACCCTGGGTGCTCTACAAGCTCGATGCCGGCTTGGATCACATCCTCATCGACGAGGCGCAAGACACCAATCCCGAGCAGTGGCAAGTCATCGCCGCGCTCGCCGATGAATTCTTCGGCGGCGAGGGCGCGCGCGCCGTGGACCGCACCGTCTTCGCGGTGGGCGACGCCAAGCAATCGATCTACAGCTTCCAACGCGCCGACCCCGAAGCGTTCTTGCGCATGCGGCGGCATTTTGCTGATCGCGTCGCCGCGGCGCGGCGGCGCTGGCGCGTCGTGCGCCTCGACTACTCCTTCCGCTCCGTCCCAGCCATGCTGGCGGCAGTCGATGCCGTTTTCGCCGAGGAGGCCGCCAGCACCGGCGTGGCGCTTGACGGCGCGCCTATCCATCACCGGCCGTTCCGCGCCGGCGATGCCGGGATCGTCGAGCTCTGGCCCGCCATCGAGCCGGAGGACGAGCCTGCCGCCCCGCCGTGGCAGCCGCCGACCCAGCAGCATCGCACGCGCGCGCCGCGCGCCCGGCTCGCCCGCGTCATCGCCCGCACGCTCCGCCGCTGGCTCGAGGCGGGGGAACGCTTGCCGGCACGCGATCGCCCGGTCGAGGCGGGCGATGTCATGGTGCTGGTGCGGCGACGCGGCCCGTTCGTGGTGGAACTGGTGCGCGCGCTGAAGCAGGTGGGCGTGCCGGTCGCCGGTGTCGATCGCATGCTGCTCACCGATCAGATCGCGGTCCAGGACATGATGGCGCTTGGTCACTTCCTGCTACTGCCCGATGACGATCTGACCTTGGCGACCGTGCTCAAAGGGCCGCTCTTCGGTTTCGATGACGAGCCGCTGTTCACGCTCGCCCATGGTCGCCGAGGATCGCTCTGGGCGGAGCTTCGCCGTCGCGCCGGCGAGAATTTGTTTTTCGCCCATGCCGCGCGCGAGCTCGCGCATTTGCTGGCGCGCGTCGATTTCGCGCCGCCCTACGAGCTCTTCGCCGACGTGCTCGGCGCCCGCGGCGGACGGCGCGCCGCCCTGGCGCGGCTCGGTGCGGAGGCCGCGGACCCGCTCGATGAGTTCTTGGCCATGGCGCTCGCCTATGAGCGAATGCATGGCGCCACGCTTCAGGGCTTCCTGCATTGGCTCGGCGCCGGCGAGACCGAGGTGACGCGCGATCTCGACCAGCGCGGTCGGAACGAGGTGCGGGTCATGACAGTGCACGGCGCCAAAGGCTTGCAGGCGCCGATCGTCTTTCTGCCCGACACCCTGCAAGTGCCGACGCAACCGCCGCGGCTGTTGTGGAGCGAGAACGGCGTGCCGCTTTGGCCGGCGCATAAAGGCTGCACCGCCCCTGTTGCTGAACTCGCCCGTGCCGCGGCGCTGCGCCGTCGCGATGCCGAATACCGGCGGCTCCTCTATGTGGCGATGACGCGGGCCGAGGATCGGCTTTATGTCTGCGGTTGGCGCGATCGCCGCAAGCCGCCTGAGGGGTGTTGGTATCGGCTCGTCGAGCGCGGCATGGCGGCGGCACCGGGCGCCCTCCCGATCGAGGTCGATCTCACCGTCGCTGCCGGCGAGGACGGCTGGAAAGGCACCGGCTGGCGTCTCGAGACGGCGCAAGCAAGCACGCCCGATCGCAGCGAGAAAATTGCGGCGGCGCAGGTCGCCGCAAGCGACCTGCCGTCTTGGGCGCGGGCGGCGCCGCCGCCAGAGCCAACGCCGCCGCGTCCGCTGGCGCCGTCACGGCCGAGCCGCGCCGAGCCTGCGGCACGCTCGCCGCTCGGCGCCGAAGGAGCGGCCGGGCTCGTCCGCGGACGCCTCGTTCACCGTCTCCTGCAGAGCTTGCCGGAGATAGAGCCGTCGCGTCGAGCGGCAGCGGCGCGGCGCTTTCTGGCGCTGCCCGGCCACGGCATCGCGCCCAGCGTGCAGGCGGCACTCATCGAGGAGACGCTGGCGGTGCTTGATCATGCCGATTTTGCGCGGCTCTTCGCGCCGGGCTCGCAAGCGGAGGTGCCGGTGGTGGCGCTCCTTGCTGGGCGCGCGCTCGCCGGGCAGATCGACCGCCTTGTCGTCGGCGAGCGCGAAGTGCTGATCGTCGATTACAAGACGCTACGGCCGCCGCCGTTGGACGAGCGGGACGTGCCTGCGGCCTATCTCGATCAGCTGGCCGCCTATCGTGCTGCCATTGCCGCGATCTACCCCGGCCGCGCTGTGCGCTGCGCGCTACTTTGGACGGAAGGCCCGCGCCTCATGCCGATCGGCGCCGCTGCCCTCGATGGCCGCGCTGGCTGAACGCCCAAACTCTGCTTGCGGCGCGTCGCAAGGCGCTGGAATGGGTGCGTGCAAGCTTAAGGGGAGGACGACGATGGCGACGCCGATCATCTATGGCACCGATCTCAGCACCTATGTACGGACCGTGCGGATGGCGTTCGAGGAAAAGCCGGCGCAATACGAGCGCGTGGATGTGAGCGTCATTCAAGGCGAGGTGAAGCAGCCGGCGCATCTCGCGCGCAACCCGTTCGGCACGGTACCGGCCTTCGAGCATGACGGGTTCAAGTTCTACGAGACGAACGCCATCGTGCGTTACATCGACCAGGTATTTCCCGGCACGAAGCTGACGCCGGACGATGCCCGCGACCGCGCCCGCATGAATCAGATCATCAGCATCGTCGATTATCACGCCTATACCACGATCATCTGGAAAATCGTGCTCCATCGCGTGCTGCCGCAGCTGGTCGGCGGCACCGACGAGTCGGTCATCGCGGCCGGCGTGCCGAAGGCGGAGCTCTGCCTCAAGGAGTTCAACCGCATCAAGAGCGGCTCAAAATTCCTCGCCGGTGATCAGGTGAGCGTCGCCGATCTCTATGTGGCGCCGCTCATCGCCTATCTGTCGCTGACCCCCGAAATGAAGTTGCTCAACGAGCACAAGGGGCTGAGTGCCTGGTGGGAGGCGATGACGCAGCGTTCGAGCTTCAAGGCGACGCAGCCCAATATGGGCTGACGAGCCTCGCGCCCCCTGCTGGTCAGTATTGTCTCGCCCGCAGGGGGCCTGCCTTGACGTCCGTTTTCCGCGTCACCTAATCTCTCGCGCCGTTATCGAGGAGGAGTCATGAGCACCACGACCAAGGTCACCGACAGCTCGTTCGATGCCGATGTGCTGCGCGCAGCGAAGCCGGTCCTGGTCGATTTCTGGGCGGAATGGTGCGGTCCCTGCAAGATGATCGCGCCCTTCCTGGAGCAAATTGCCGCCGATATGAACGGCAAGGTGACCGTGGCCAAGATCAACATCGACGAAAATCCGCAAACGCCGATGAAGTATGGCGTGCGCGGTATTCCGACGCTGATGTTGTTCAAGAACGGCCAAGTCGCTGCCACCAAAATCGGTGCGCTGCAAAAAACCAAGCTCGTCGAATGGGTTGAGTCGGTTCTTTAGCCAGTCGTTGACGATCCGCCGCAGGGTTCGCGAACGAGGGCGAATCGCTTCTTGCGCGTGAATAGCAACCGATTATCAATCGGGCAGGGTTAAAGTCCTCCTCGTCGGCGAGCGCGAGTCCGGCTCACCGGGCTTGCTGCGGCGACCATGACGCCGGAGCGAGGCGTGGGGCTGCTGCGCCCAACAAGGTGACGGCAATGACGAAGATTCTGGTCATCGACGACGACGTCATTGTGCGCGAGACGATCATTCAAATCCTGGAAGACCACGGCTACACCGTGGTGAGCGCTGAGGACGGCGAGCGCGGCCTCGCGGCATTCCGCACCGAGCGGCCCGACCTCGTGATCACCGACAGAGAAAAAGGGCATTCAGACCATCACCGAAATGCGCGGCGAGCGGCCGGACACGAAGATCATCGCGATTTCCGGCGGCGGACGCATCGGCAATACCGATTTCCTCAAGGTCGCCCGCCATTTGGGCGCGATGGACATCATTCCGAAGCCTTTCGATCCTGACGAACTGGTAAGGCGCGTCGGCCGTTGCCTCAACCGACGCTGATCCGCCGCTTCGCAATTCCCAGCTGTCCGTTTAAGTTTGCTTTCCGATCGTCGAGCCGTTTTCTCGAAGCGCATATCCCGCGAGGTAGAGCGAGCCGCAGATCAGAATCCGGCCGGTGGGTGAAGCATCGGCCAGATGGGCGAGGGCGTCATCAAGATCGGTCCGTGTCGCGGCGGCAATGCCGACCCGCGCGGCCGCCGCGGCAGCGTCCGCGGCCGAGCGCGCATGCGCCTCGCCGGGGATCGTCAGCGCGTGGAGCGCCTTCACATGAGGTGCAAGCGGCCGGAGGAAGCCATCGGCATCGTGGCTCTCGAGCATGCCGAAGATGAGATGCAGCGGCCGGTCGCGCCAGCTCT
>DASZAN010000180.1:0-1574 GCA_035945115.1 Allostellaceae bacterium | reverse complement strand
CAGAATGCCATTCGCGCATCAAAGATTCGCTAGAGTCGCAAGTCATCGGCGACGGTGACGAAGGCGTTCCTGTTGGTCCGCTCAACGCCTCACTTCGGACGACGAGCAGCTCGGATATCAGCCCCGCCAATCACGAGCATAGCCTCGGCACTGTTTGGGTCTGCTACAAGCAGAGCAACGAGGACACTGCCGAACAGCAGCACCGCGACTCCCGGGAGACCGCGAATGGTCTGGTCAAGCAGCCACGGTAGTGCGAGGAGCGCCAGTCAACCTAACACGACGCCAGCAGCGATTTGAAGGACAAGCATCGAGAATGTTCTCGTCCGCCCAGCGACCATATCAAGCGGCCAGCGCAGCAGGACGTGTGGGGATGTTTACCGGCATTCGCGGGGTATAACTTTTCGGGCATCCATCATCGGTAGGAAGCCGGGGGAGGGGAAAATGCGTATGCCAAAGAGAGGGTTCGTTCATCTGGTTGGTAGCCTTGTGGCAGCGCTCGCGTTGGTGACGACCGGTCGAGCCGCTGATCAAGGTGAACTCACCGTGATGACCTCGGTGGCGCTCACCCCTGCGCTCGATGAATTGAAGCCGGTTTTCGAACGGCAAGATCACGTCAAGCTCGCCATCACCTACGACCTCATCTCTAACCTCCGCAAGCGCGTCCTGGCGGGTGAGGGCGCCGATGTCATCATTCTATCGCGGCCGGCGATGGAGGACCTTCAGAAAGAGGGCAAACTGGCGCCGGGAACTCTCTTCGAGGTCGCGAGTACCTCGATCGCTGTTGCCGCGCGCACCGGCACACCCAAGCCGGACATCAGCACAGTCGACGCCTTTAAAAAGAGCATGCTCGTCGCAAAATCGATTGTTTATGCCGATCCGGCCAAAGGCGGCGCCAGCGGTGTCTATTTCGCCAAAGTCGCCGAGCGTCTCGGCATCGCCGATCAGCTCAAAAGCAAAACGATCCTGGTGCCGGGCGCACAAGCGGCCGAAGTCGTCGCCAAAGGCGAGGCAGAACTCGGAATTGCTCAAGCGTCCGAGATCGTCCCCGTTTCTGGCGCCGAGCTCGTCGGCCTGTTTCCAAATGAGCTCGCCAACACGATCACGTTCGTAGGCGGCATCGGCAGCGAGACGAAATCGGCACACGAGGCGAAGGCACTTTTCGATTTTCTCGGCACCCGCGACGCGAAGGCGGCGCTCAAGGCCAAAGGATTCGAACCAGGCTAGCGATCGCCCCTCATGGGGCGGGTAACGCGGTGAGCCAATGCGGCGATGACAGCTGGCTCGCGTCTTATCACCTCTAACCTCGTCATCGTGACAGGGCGCCAAGCGCAGCAAACCGACCGACCATCGCCCATCGGCAGCCTTTTTTCGCGTGCCGGGCCGCCGCCGGCGGCACGCTGGGGCAGCTCTCGAACTGATTGGGAAAGCAGTATTTCCGCATCGGTTGTGCTATTGAGCGAGTGATGTTCCGGCGCGGTGCGCGCGGACCGCCCGGCGTATTGCCACCGCTCAACTCTCGCGCATCGCTCGCTCGATCCGCCGGTCTGGCACGAGCCACATGAGCGCCACCAGAA
>DASZAN010000179.1:0-14686 GCA_035945115.1 Allostellaceae bacterium | reverse complement strand
GCAAGTCGTCCGGCGTCGCAGCGGCAAGTGCGTCTCTGGCCTCGATGGTCCGTGCGTCAAAGTCGGTCAGCTCGAATACGAAATTCATGCCCGGAGCTCGCGCCTTGTTGGTTCACAGCACGCGACTCTCCAGTTCCTCTGTTTGCCGTCTCCCGAGAGCGTCCGCCGTGCTCGGCGTGACGTAACGCGCGTTACGTGTCACTTCGCATTTTCTGTGAGCAGATCGAGCGCGGCACCTAAGGGCCCGGTCGCTTTGCCGCGAGCGTCGCGACTTAGCGCCTTCCGCAGCACTTCGGCGGGGCAGCCAAATTGCAGCGCCAGGCTCGCCGCGATGGCGCTATCGGATGCCATGATGCCAGCACCAGAATCCGCCTTATGATTTTTGATGAAGAGTTCACCAAGCTCGCCGCCGTCGAAATGCGAAGCGGTGATGGTGAAGCGCAAGGTGAATGCCTCGACGTCGAAAGTGATCGAGTGGCGCCGGTTCGGCAAGCGTGTACGGCCGGTGTGCGCCGGGTTCATGACCGCACGTCCCTGAGCAACTGTTGTCTCGACACATGCGGCGCCGTCGGCATGTTCGGCGGCTTGGGGGAGAAGTCGCGCGGTCATCGTGCAAGGCACCTTTCGGGGATGCATCGGGGTGACAGCGCGACTCATGCGACCTGCTGGCGATCGAGCCAAGCGACAACTTCATGCCACGGAAAATAGACCCTGCGATTGATCAGGCGCCCTTTCGGAAATCCGAGGCGTTCGTCATGGCGCCAACGCCAAAGGGTCACATCGGAAATGCCCAACCGCCTCTGCAGCCTCGCCGCATAAAGCAGTTCCGGTTCTTCGTCGCCTTGGGCTTTTGTCTGTTGGGGCTTTTGCATCGCGCTGCCTGATGCCTTCACGAAGGTACACTGAGCGGGCTATATGATTTCAGGCAGCGAGAAAAAATATGCCAAGGCGCGCACGAGCGCGCCAAGCCGCCGCCAATTTAATTGCCAAGATTACGCGGCGCGCTTCCTCGCGCTCGCCAATTAAGGCTCACCATTCGCAATGATCATCTGCAGGCGCCATTCTGCGAGTGCCGTTTCGCGAGCGCCATGGCGTTTTACGATCGCATGCAGACTTTCCGGAGATCCGCCATACACAGGCTCCGTCACCGCCGAAAAGTACCTACTCAGTGGCCCCTTGGTCTTGCCTGTGAGGGGATGGCGGGAGATTTTCAGTTTGCCTCCGAGCTTGGTCCATGCGCTTAAAACGTCAGACTGATAGTGCGCCTTTGGTGACGCCATCGGATAGCCGTCGTCTATTTTTCCACCCAACCTATTCACGCCGGACGTGGCCATCACACTGATCGTCATGAGCGCGAGCAATTGGTCCTTATATGGCTCTCTTTTATGGCCGGGCGGATCGGGCGGCCCGTCATCCTTACCGTCGTGCGCCAGCCAAAAAAACTCCTTCATCAGAGCAGCGCTTAAATCACGGACTTTCGTCCAGTGCTGCAACTCCCACTTCGTCTGTTGCCGTCGCCCAGGGCCGTTCAGCGTTTCGAGATAAAAGCGTCGCGCAGCCTGCAACAGCACATGGTGCGTCTCTTCGATCGCTGCACGGTCGGGCTGCAATGACTGGATCGCTCTATCGATCGCCGCCCATTGTCCGGCAGTATAGTTGAACGTGAGCAGCGAAGCCCCGGCCCGGATAAGTTCTTGAAGGACGGGCGGCAGCTCTCGCCACGTCTCAGGATTAGAGGGTGCGAAATCAACCATGGGCGCAATCACGCGCGCAATGCGACCACATTGGCGGGCACTGGCGCGACAAGATTGCTGATATATCGGCCCCACGTTTCGAGCGCGGCGCGGCGCTCTTCGAGATACTCGAACCGATTATAAACGGCGGCCACGCCGCGAATCGTGCCGCTGACATGGTTGAGCACTTTGTCGACGACATGCGGCGGAAAGTTCAGCCGCGCCATTCCTGTTGCCGCGGTCCGGCGCAGGTCGTGCAAAATCCAATGCGGGATTTCGACAGGAAGCGGTTTGTCGAGGGCTAGTCCGATCGCCTCGCGATAGGCCTTGTTGTCCTCGGGTAGCCCGAGCGACCGGCGCCGCGCCTTCACCATTTCAGCATCGAGGCGCGACTTGGCGCGCGAGAAGCCGGATACCGGCGTTGTGCCCGTGCTGGTGAAGACAAAGCCGTCCCCAACGCGCGGAACCGTGCTCAGGATATCCATGGCAGCTGTCGACAGCTGCACCTCGTGCACGCGATCGTTCTTCGCCTTGCCGCGCGGCATCGTCCAAATCTGTTTTTCAAGGTCGAGTTCAGGACGTTCGATGCCGCCCACTTCGTCTCGCCGCTGCGCCGTGAGGATCAGCAGCTTGACCAGCGGCCCAAACGGCCAGCCGACAACGCCGCAGGCCTCCCACAGCCAGCGGATTTCATCGTCGCTCAGCACGCGGTCGCGCGGACGCTCTTTGGTCGGCGGCTTCATGCCGGCGACCGGCGAGACCGCAATCCGACCACGCTCCACGGTCCAGTTGAAGAAAGCCCTGATATGGGCCAGCGCACGGTTGGCCTGGACCTCGGCGCCACGGGCAGCGATGGCATCAATCACTCGGTTGACGTCGCCGCGGGTGAGGCCGCCGATCGGCCGACTGCGCCAAGACGGCAGGAACTCGCGCTCCAAGACGCGCTTGGCTTCCTTGAACGTGTTCGGCGCCATGTTGCGGCGTGCGCGGTCGAGATAGTCCTGCAAGGCGCTCTCGAACGTGTCGGCCTCCGGCGGGTCCGTCAGCCGCCGCTGTCGCTTTTCCTCGGACGGATCGATGCCCTGGCGCACGCGCTCAAGGGCAGCGCTTGCTTCGCGGCGAGCCTGGGCGGGCTTGATCGCCGGATAGTTCCCGATTGTGAACCGACGCAGCCGCTTGCCCATGCGGTAGTAGAGCGACCAGCTTTTGTGGCCGGTCTCAGTGACGCGCAGCGCCAAGCTGCCGAACACCGCGTCGAAATATTCCACGCGGCCGCGCGGTGGCGGCTTCACGCGCTCGACGAATAGGTCGGTGAGTTTTTTTGTCGGCATGCTGTTGCTCCGTCGGGGGGCGACGCCGGGGTAACGTTACCCCGGGTATTGTCGTGAAACTTTCATCACCCTTCACCGCCCTACATTATTCGAGAAACCCGCGCCAGTACGATCTTTCTTTGCTGTGGAAAGAATTGCGGCGAAATGCCGGAGCACCTGACTTCTAAGCTGAAGGTCGCAGGTTCGAATCCTGCCGGGGTCGCCAATATTCTCAGGCACTTGCGGAGCGCACGCATGCGAGCATCGCGCCAAAAAATCCTACGGGGTGACGCTCGGGGTAACAGCGAACAAAAAAGCCGCCGGGCCTTCGGGCTCGGCGGCGTACTGGTGCGACGGGCGCGACAGCTCACGATTGATTGGAAACGACGTGCGAGACGCGGTCTATGCGCTCGATCTTGTCGAGCGAGAATCGAAACCGCTTGCGCGGGTTCGATTGCTCGACTTCGCAGAGCGGGACGACATCGCTCTTCGGGTGCAGCGGCCAAAGTCTGTGGAGATTGGTCATTAGGATTTTGACGATCGGCATTTGGTGCCCCTTGAACCAGAATACGGCCAAGTCACCGGGCGCCGGCAAACTCGGATCGGCAATGACCGTGTCGCCGTCATTTACCTGAGGGGCCAAGCACGATCCGGCGACCTTAAGTCCAAACGCTTTCGACGATGCGCCGGTAGGGAGCGCCACTCGTCCAAGGTTTTTCGACCTCTTCATGACTATTGCTCCGTCAGTTGGCTGGCGGAGAGCGCTCTTCCGATCGTTCCCATGAACCCGATCACGATACCATTCAGCCTTGCGGCACCATCAGGCCAAATCCCTTCCGGCCCGACACGAATCATGTCCGCAACGATATTTTGCAGCAGCGCTGCCCAGCCATTCGTGCCGTCGCAGGATTTCAGGAACTCGATCGCATAAGCTTGGCCGGCCTTACAGTCGGCCGCGTAGTTGCCGGTCGGCCTCACGTCCCAAGTAGAGAGCGTATCGGCGTTGAAGAACGGCAGCGGGTAAAGCTCGTATTGAGACTTTTGTCGCCGGTGTTTTGGCGGCTCTCGGTAATCGCTGAGGCGGACGACACTCGATGACGCGCTCATGCCGACACCCCATCGTCGCGCACTTGGTTGCGGCTCTGAAGCAATTCGATCACGGCCGCTCTGCCGCCCGGTGTGAGATTGAGCCAACTCGACAGGAAGGCCACTTGCGACTGGTCCGCGTTGACCTCTCCGTAATTGTAGAACTCGCAGAGGTAGCCATCTGCGGTGACGCTGACAGCTATGCCGGCCAGCGCGCACCGCTCCAGCCACACCGCGGGATCTGCGGGCAGATACTGCGCGACGGCGTAGGCCGCTTCGATCGGCGTAAATTTGCGTTCCGCAAGAGGTAAGATAGGGCCAGCCTTGGCCATCGGTCACTCCTTTGGCTTGGGTTAGAGCCGAGCGGGAAGTTCACGCTTCCCCTCGGCTTGCTTTTAATGTAAAACCTGAATTATGGGGAAGTCAATAAGGGTTAAACCTAAAAAGCGCGGCCGGCCGGCGACAGGCAAGGACCCGTTTTACGGCGTCCGCATGCCGGATGATCTCGTTAAAGCTGTCGACAAGTGGGGCGCTGACAATGACGCGCCGTCACGTTCGGACGCGATCCGACGACTGATAGAGCTCGGGCTGAGAGCGAAGGCGGTTCGAAAATAGCCGACCACTATCCTGTTTTCTCGACGACTTAGGCGTGTAAAATGGCTTACTGCATCTCCGTGGGCTCTGGGGAGCGACGCCATGTCCAAGATTGTGCGGACGGAAACACGCAAACGCGGGTTCTTCGGCAAAGTCTTCAAGGTCCTGTTCATCCTTTTCAATCTGCTGATGCTGGCGTGGCTGATCGCCTATTGGGTTCAGGTCGGCGACATCGTAAATCGCGCCGGCGATAGTTCCGCAGCCCATACCGGCGCGGCAATCGGTGCAACGATCGGCACTGGCTTCATCATCAGCTTTTGGGCGGCGGGCGACGTGATCCTCGGCATGCTCACGCTGCTATCGCGCGGCAAGAAGATCATCGTGGAAGAAAGCGTCCACTGAACAACCTTTGCAGATGTCTGGTCTTTCATCGCTGCTTAGCTCGGAAGTATGGCCATGGGTGCGTGATACAGTCACGGTCGGCGCGGTCGCGGGCACTGTCATTTGGGCAGCTAATGCTGCCTTGCGTATTTGGAATCAGCGACCGATCATTTGCAAAGACATCGTTCGGACATTGCAGAATGGGCGCGTAACAGAGATTGCCGTTACAGCGACAGTCTACAATCGAGCTCAAGTGCGGTTGCAAATCCAGCTGCGAGTTGAAAAGCCCGAGTCATTGTATTTTGAGACTAGCGATGGCCCGTCGCGAGTTGTTGCAGCGCGGGGGCACGTTCAACCATTTGCCCCAGGCGCGGCGACATTTCCCTCAGGTTCAGTTCGGGGAGTCTTTAAGTCATGGTCTGGAGACTCGTGCAATGTAGTTATGGCCGTCGTGATTGTCTCCAGCAGCAGATGGATTTCGTTCACGCGCTCGCGCATCTCCATCAAACTCGATAGGGCGGCATAGACGGCGAAGGCAACCGCTGAAGCCACGAGAAGCGTAACCAAATGCAGCATTGCGCCCATTTCAAAACTCCTGATCTTACGTCAGCGGCTCGGCGAAAGCATCTCATTGCACGCCCGATCGAATTTTCGGCCTTGCGACCCTCTGCCGTCGTGCGGGTGACATCGGGATGCGAATTTAGTCCGGTTGCCCCACGGGCTGATGGGCCCAGCCGATCAAAGTCTGCCCGTCCGATGTGACGACGGTTATGGTGATCCGCGCCGTGCCGGGATTGACGCCGGTCAGCTTTTGCAGCACCGCCGTATTGGCCGTGCCGCTGCCGCCCAGCGCCGCCGGAGCGGTTCCGATCTGCGGCGAGCCAGAGGCAGTCACGAACGCCGCGCCGCCAGTCGGCGAGTAATTGGTGATGACCACGGACGTGATCGAGGCGAGCGTCGCGCCCGGCGTCAGCCAATTTACGAAATCGAGTGCTGGCGTCGGCGTTTCACCAACGTCCATTTGCGAGAAGTCAGGACCCTGCGGCATTGCTAATCCCAAGATCGATGCCAGCTTGCGTCGCGGCATGGTGCTGGCGAATTTTCGCGGCGGCATGGTGCTCGCCAACTTGCGCGAAGGCAGCAGGCTTGCGGTTTGGCGTTTTGGCATGAGCGAGGCGAGCGTGCGTGCCGGCAACAGACTGATGAAGCGCGGATCGGCGAACAGCCGTTGCGCCAGCAGTGCCATGGTCCGCGCTACGGCGATGCTCGATGCGACAAGCGCGCCAAAACCGACAGGCGCTGATAATGATCCAGATGCGACGGCCGTGCTTTGCGTTGTCAGCGCGCCACGGCCTGCGCCAACTAATGTTGCCGCGGCAATGGCTGCGCTCGATGCGTTGCCCGGTGCCTTCCCGGTCAGAAGCGACGCACTGCTTGCATTTCCTTTGCTGCTGGCCGCAAGCGTTCCGACTCCTTTTGGAGCCGAGACAGCAGCAAAGCCGCGCGCCATGCTTGAGGCGTAGCCGAGAATGATGCTGCTGGCTTTGCCGACATAAAGCTGCAGCGCATCGTCGGAGTAATCGGGATACCAGAAGGACCAAGGATCAGCGGCCCAGGCCAACAACTGAGACAAATCCAATCCTGTTGCGCTTATTGAAAGAGCGGCGATGTTTCCATGGAAAACAGCGCTGCCGCTTAAACGTCCAACGAGATAGGTGGCATTTCCCATAGACGCCGAAATCGATGACACGGTGTTGGATTGACTTTTAATATTGCCGGTCAAAAGATTTGTTAAAACGCAACAATATGTAGTCGATGACAGCGCGCTGAGCGCAAGAAAATATGGGACGCCGGCGGATAGGGAAAGAGAGGGGAAAGCTACGTGGTTCACGTTTCCTTTGAATAACGCGGGTATATTTGTCGCCAGTATTTCAAATATCGCTCCGTTGGAGGTAGACGCGGTACCGCAAAATGGATTGACAACCCCAATAGCGGATAGTTGAAAAATCGCGGCGAACGTCGCCGTCGTAAGAGCTTCTGCTAAATTTCCTGAAAATGAAAGACCAGTCGTAGAGCCCTCAAAAAAAGGTGCCGGGCCAATCGGCGTGAGCGCCGGAGAAGGCAATCCCGTGTCAGCGGCTCCCGCTTTAGCGCCCCTCAGCAGACTTACGATATTGCCGTTACTCAAACCGACGCCGGAAAAGCGACAATTCAGCGCGGCTGGATGTGTCGACAGAATCCCCGGTGCATATCCTGCCGGATAGATCAAACGATCGCGCGGCAACAGCAACATCGCCCGCCTCAGTATTGGACAGCGACGGGCGCAATCTGCAAGATATTGCCGGACGACGGCAATGGCTGCCCGGAATTATTGAGCAGAAACACTTTGAACTGCAGCGCCGGCACGCGGACCAGTCCTTGCGCCTTGTAGATCGCCGCGATGGCAATTGTGGTCGCCGGCAACGGAATGATAAAATCCGGCGCACGCGGCAGCGGCGCATTGCTTGCGGTCGCCTCGAACGTCGAGCCGCCGTCCTGCGACTGCACAAACCAGCCGGCGAGATTGGCGCCGGCAGACAGTGCCGAGCCCACAGCCGCGCCGAACTCGAATTGCAATTCGGCGAAGATCGCCTGTGCGGTGTTGCCGTTGGTAAAGACGCCGCTCGATCCGCCCACGGAACTCAGCGCGCTATCAGTAGAAGCAATGCTGTTCAATTCCGTCGTCAATAGCGAAAACGCCGATGTCAGCAAGCCATTATTGCTTGTCCCCGCATCCCACAGGAAATTCGTAGGCATCGGCTTTTCTTCTCCGTGGCGGATTATCTGACAGCCAGTCAGCGGCTCTGCGTAACCATCGCGTTGAACGTGCGCTTAAATTCTCAGCGTCGTACCAATCGTAATTGCCTAGGGTGACGTCGGGATTGCCTCATGCCCGCGACGTTTCCATCTGTGGCGACCACCAGCCCCGCCGGCCGTCAGGATAAGGCGCTTGCGTTGGGAACGTGAACAGCGAAGCAAGCTGGTTCGAGACTTCCTCAGCCAAGCGCCGGCCGTCGATGTTCAGCGCCGTGGTGATCTGCACCGGCTGATGGGTGCGCGAGGGAATGACCTTCCAACTTTCCTTGTGCAGCAAGCCGGGAGCCGGTCCGGCACCGGGCACGGCACCGACGCCGGGCACGTCCGTGACGCCGCCGCCGAGACTGAAATGCGACAGCAAGCCGCCAAGCTTGGCGAGGAAGTTCTCGATCGCCGTTGCGATACCAGCAAACATCGCCGTGATCGATTGCCAATTGATCGCGGCCAGCGTGCCGAGCGCGGCAGCCAATCCCGCGATAGCGCCGCCGATCGCCGCGGCCACCGGGACGAAGGTCGCCACGGCACCGATGACGGCTACGCCGCCCAAGACAACGAGGCCCGCTGCCAGCGCGGCAAGACCCTCGCCGATGATTTTGAGTGCAGTCGGATGAGCGTTGGCTATAGCGCCGATGCTCGTGAACATCGAAGTAAACGACTTCATCACCGGAAGCGCCGCCTGCATCAGTGGCGCCCCAATCGAACTCAGCATCGTGGACCACTGATCGGCAAACGCTTGGGTGATAAACTTTGGGTTTCGCTGGTTCGCCTCGCTGTAGGACTGGTCGACGCTGTGCGCTTGGTCCCAAATCTCCAGATCCTTGTTGATCTGCGCGACAAAGCCAGGGTCGGAGAACATATCGAGCATTCGCATGACATTGCGATTGCGCCCGACCTTCGCGAGAAGGCTGTCAAACGTCGCGCGATCACCCTGTGAGAGGCCCTGCAGCGCAGGGTTCAAGACATTTTGCGTCCAGCCGTACAGGTCGAAATGCCCGGCCCCGAGATACTTGTCGGAACCGATGATCGCGCCCGGCGCGAGCTGATAGGTGCCGCCGCCAAACCCGGTTCTCGTGACCTTTGACATATCGAGGAGGCCGGCCTTTTCGAGCACCTGGGCCTGTTGCTTCGATAGCGTGGTCGCGCCGGTCAGGAACATGTACGCCGACATCAGCGCCGTGCCCGCGGTCTGGCCGCCGAGATCGGCGGCGACAACGGACATCGGCCCTGCAAGAAACTTCGGGTCGGCATTCGCCCAGGCAACGCCGGCCCGCCGCGCCATGGTCTGATAGGTATTGGCATCGAGCTTGCCGCCGGCGCCGATGATGTCCTTGACGAAGGCATCGGCGAGTTTTTGCGAGCCGGGTACGTCGGAAACGCTACGCCCGGTCATCTCGATCGCGCGCCACAGTTTATAGGCTTCGCCCTCGGCGCTTCGCCCCGTCGCATTGGCGATCAAGGACTGCACTTTCATGGACCACGGCGCAATGTCTTCAGCTCGCGCCGCACCAACCACGGTGCGCAGCTCGTTAAAGGTCTTCAAATACTCAGAGACCGTCGAGGTCGGCACTGCCGCTGCGATCTCCTGATAGTATTTCTTCTGCAGCTCAAGCACTTCGTTTAAGGAAAGATTCGCCCGCATCAGCTTGTCTTGCTGATCGAGAAGGTCTTCGCCCTTTTTTGCGATGGCGCCCAGTGCGCCGAAGATCGCCGTGCCACTTAGAACGGCCGCTGCGCCGCCCACAGCCACTCCCCAGCGGCTGAATTGATTTTCAATATCCGAAATCTTCGTCTTGAGACCGAGCAGGTCGCGCGAAATCACCTGAAGAACCGGCGAGATGCCGTTCTTCAGTGCGATGCTCACCCCAATAGCGTAGATATCCATAATCTGCGTCTCTCTATGCGATCAGCGCGGCGGTCTCGGCGCCGGTGATGCTTCTGGAAATGAGCAGCGCTTGTGCAACGCGCTGAATTGCGTGCCAGCGCCAGGTGACGAGTTGCCTCGCGCGCGTCCTGATTTCGTCGACCTTCGCCGTTATTTCATGCTCCCGGCCGACGACTACAAAGCCCTGTATGGCGTGAACCGTGTCCATATAGAGGCCGGCCGCAAGCTTCCGATCGGGCTTCTCGCCGCTCCGCTCAAGCGCGATGCTGGCGCAGAAGCGCGGCAGCAACTCGTTTGCATGATTAGCGGCCGATGCTGTTGGCGCCGCGGTCATGATGGCCCGCCGCGCTTTGGCCGGCCGCATTCTCGGCACATGATCAAGCGACGCTCCGGTGATCGGCGCGCCAAGTTCTGCAACGGCGATCACACGTCCAGCTTCGCAATAGGCTGCCGCAATCCAATTCCTCATCCTTTGCTCCACTGAGCCTATATCTGTTGCTCCGCGCGCCGGTCGTCCTGAAACTGCGCGGTCTTTTCTCTGCCCTTAACGGTCCCAGTCTGGTGCCGGGTAACGAGCGGGCTACGAATGAACCGCCGGCCACCGAGGAAGGAGTGCCCTCGCGCCGGCTGACGGGGTTGTTTCATGTCCAGGGTCACTCGCCGTCTTGACCCTGGCGCCGGGACCAAACTTGCCGATGATCCGGCGCTCCAACCCTGGGCGGCGAATGCAAATCGCTGCCCAGCAGGTATCTCATGCTCCCGGATAGACCGTTGTCGCCCGCGGTCGATTCTGCAGCCGCTCCGCATTGGCCAGTTCCGCGTTCTCTGTCGCCGCATAGACCCGCGCGAACGCCTGCTCGATCGTGAGCTCGGGCGATCGGCGCCGCTGTTCTTCGGCAAGCCGTTGCAGCTGCTCAAGCGCATCGGTAGCGTTGTCCACGTCAGTTGCCGCCGCGCCGCCGACTTGCGTGGGCTTGGTGACCATCATCGCCGGAAAATTCTTGATGACCGCGTGGGCCTTGCGGATCGCCACACCGTCCGCGGTATCTGCGTTGAAGCATCGCGCGAAGGCCTGCGCCGGCGTCTCGCCGCTGCGGCGATCGGCTTGCGCGTGGTCATGGACCATCTTCGTGAACTCGACCTCGGTAAAGGCCATCCCCGTCGTGCCATTGCCTTCCGACACGACGAACTTCGCGATCTTGACGACGCCAAAATTCTTGGCGAGCGACTGCAACTGTTCTGTACGCGACATCGTTTCCTCGTTTTTGTGAACTTGGATCAGCGCGCGGCCGTGCTGCGTATGCAGCAGCCATTGCATCGCCGTTTGTTTCGTCATGGTCGGATCGGCGATGCACACGGCGTCGGCGAGTTCGTTCAGCCGCGACCAGTGCGGCAGCGCGGCCGTCTCGTCACTGGCGCTGCCCGACTTGCGAAAATCGACTTCGATGATCTTGCGAAATCCGTTTTCGTCGCGGGATTTTCGAAACTCCGCTGCGAAGATTTTCCGAAACCCTTGCTCATCCATGTCAGGCTGCCTCGTCGGTTTCGCCGAGCCGGGCGCGAATGTTGTTTTCGACCATGGCGCCCCAGCCCTCGATCAGCGCCGCAAAATCGGTGCGGCGGTTCGGCGGGATCATTTCGAAATCGCGGCGCCACGGTGTTGCGCCCAGCGCGGTCAAGAGCGCGATCCTGCCGACCACGAGCAATTGCTGCGTCGTCGGATAAGCGCTGCCGAGTGCGTTGATCGCAGTGACGTGTTCGAGCGCCAGCTTGCTCGCGGCGGCGAACTTGGCCAACGCGTCGGCCATGTCCTGCCCGCATGTGCGGAATCGATCGACCGTTTGGCGCAGCTCGCGTGCCTTAGCGTGGTCGGCCGCGGTCGCTTCCGCCTGGCGCGCCGCTTCGAGTCGACTGTTAGCCTCGGCAATTGCGGCGTCGATGCTTTCCAGTTCGCCGGTGATCGTCGCGCCTTCGGCATTGAGCGCATCGAGGCGCGAGCGTGCTACGGCATCGCCGCCAGCGTGAGCGGCAAAGGCCATTGAGCCCCGCTCCTCGCTGATCTCGGCAATGCGGTTGGCAACGCGCGTCCGCTTTTCGGTCAAATCTTGAACGATCGCCGCGGCGCGCTCGACGGCACCCGCCGGCGTGGTGTCGCTTGTGATCTCGGCCGGGGGTGACTCGGCGCGGGGCTTTTCCGGCCTGCCCAATGCCAGCAACGTGGACTTGTTCATTGCGACGCTCCCGTTGCCTATGCCGCTATTGGAGTCGCCGCGCGACCGCGGCGCAGTCGGTCGATCAGCCGGTCGGCGACCATGACGACACGGGCAAGCTCGCCGCCGTCGACGCTCTGGCCCCTGACCAGCGCGCCCTGAAGCTGTTCGGCGCGCAGCTGCAAGGCGGCCGCATTGCGCAGCGCGGTCGCTTGCGCCGGCGACAGACCATCGGCGCCGCCGATCTGGTCCGCCAACGCGGTCAAAAGCTCTTTGAAGCGCCGGAAGTGTTTTGACCTGCCGTCGCCGTCGGCGATCAGCGTGGCAGGCATCCCGGCTGCCGACCGGGTAGCGATCTCGGGCATATTGGGCTGCATTCGGGCCTCCATCTCGGGTGCATTGTCACCCGGAGGTAGCTCTGAGCCCTAAGAAATTCGTGCGACGTGGCCACAATAGATTGATTTCGTTTGATAAAATGATGTCAGAGCAGCAGCAGCGCGATCAGGCGCTCCCGAACGTGGCGGCCGACGAATGGAAAGGGGCTAGTACCGACAGGGCGCGCTCGCCTCTCTTACGGCCTCGCTGCAATTATGGTTCAAAATTCATTCGTAAGTCATGGATTTATTTTGAGTTTATAGCCTTCAGTATCGCGCACCGGGTTTGATTTTTTGCCGTAGTTTTTCAAGGTGAGCCATTGCTATTTCGGCCTACTTTAGCAAACAGCGCCATGATTGCTTCGACCCGGCGACGCTCGATGGCGATTCGCGCGGCGTTGCCGATCGCCATTTCCCAGGCGACCAGCCTCCACACGTTCCAGTAAGGCTCGCCGTCCCAGTGCAGATCCGGTGCCGGCAGCGGCCGGCTCGACCGCGCACGCCAGCCGCCGATCTGCTGCACCGAACAGCCGTAGCGCTCGAGGAGCTCGGTCCGACCGCGGTAACATGCCGGCGAAGGCGGCAAAGCTTGCCACGGCGGTACCGAGAATGGTGAGGTGGTGTCGACGTAGCGCGCTGCCCAGCCGCTCCGACGACGTGCACGAGGCCCGGGCCCGATCTGGCGCCTGGGCCTCGCCACATTTGGCGATGGCAAAGAGAAACCTCCCTTCCTGGGCCCTACCCCGTCGGTAGACGGTGGCTATTCGGCACCCATGCTGAATAAAATCCTATCAACCGTTAATCGGCCGCTGCGGGACCGGCGCGCGCGCAAAACTTTGGCCACCTTGGGCTTCAGGTTTTTGGCCGTCTTGGCCGCCTTCGGACCGTGTCGCGCAAAACGCTGGCCGCCTTGGGCTTTTCTTTCGAAGAATGACAAAAATTGCTGGTGGGACATCGAAGGGGGCCATTTAATTAAGGTTGGCCGTCTTGGCCGCCTTCGGGCAGCGACCAAGACCATCCGCCGGCGTAACCGTCTTTCTTCGAAATCACTCCAAGGTCCTTACGAGCCCGTCGCAATGTACGGTCGCTGATCCCGAGATCCTTTGCTGCGCTCTCGATATCGGTGGCCGCCTTCGGCCCATCAGCAAGTTGCTCGCGCAGCAGCTCCTTTGCGTCAGCGCGCGCCGCCCGATCCTCACTGCTCGTCATTCGCATGGCCTCGTTCGCAGTTGTTGTCACCGGTCCGCTGTCCCAGCAGACACGCGAGGCGACGATCCCATTGCTCACGATCGTTTGCTCTAAGCGATAACCAAGACCGGGTGCTCGCGCACCGATGTTATTTTTTACCGGGAGCAACAGACGCCGGTCGGTGTCCGCTTCCTCGATCGCGAGGAATGCCAGACGCGCCGCAGCGACGTAGGCCAGCGAGCCCGTAAAAGCATGGAGCGCGTTCGACTGTGCCGCCTTGGGTGGGTGTGTGATGCCCAGCACCGCGACTTTAGTTTCGTCCGCCAGTGCGGCAAACGGTTCTAGCACTCCACGAACATCCGTTGTTCGGTGTGAATCGATCTTGGCACCCATGTACGAGGTGATGGGATCAATAACGACCAACGCGACGTCGCCGATTGCTGAGATTTTCTCTCTCAGCCGGTCAATGTCCTCTTGCAAATTGAATGAGCGCCGCGCACCATTTTTTTCGATCACCATCGTGACGACGTGAATTCGCTTCAGGTCCGCCTTGGCCGCCTCGAATCGTGGTCGGATCGTGTCCTCGACGGCATCTTCCGCCGATAGCATGAGGGTAGAGCAAGCAGTAGCGGTGCCGCCGTCGGGCCAACCTGCCCCACAGGAGAGGCGCGCGCTGACATCGATCGCGATTTGCGATTTGCCAAGGTCCGGATTGCCCGCGAGCAAAGTAAGCTTGCCGCGCGCGATCCGTCCAGACCAAAGCCACTCAATCGGTCTGGCCTCTACATCGGCAACGCATATGGTGGACAACTCACCATCAATCTGAGCCCGCGCACCGCGGTGTCCGTTCGCCGTCGGCTTATATAGAGCCCGACGGCCCCGCACTGCTTCGGAAAGGATGTGCTGCAGGGCGTCCTGGCCGCCAGCGTGATCCGCAATTCGATGTCGAAGCGCAAATTCTTCGAGGATTTCGCTTGCCTCTCCCGTTGCGCGGCCTTCCACCTCAGCGATCGCGTAAAGCCGGATCGCATAGTCTTGATAGGTTGACAGCAAGTCGTCCGGCGTCGCAGCG
>DASZAN010000178.1:0-23911 GCA_035945115.1 Allostellaceae bacterium | reverse complement strand
TCGGCCGGGTCGAGCGGTCCGAGGCGCGGCTGTGCCGGTGGTGCTGCTGGCGCGCGGGCGGGCGGCTCGGCCGGCGTCTGGCTGCGCCTGGCGACGCCGGTGACGCGCTCGAAGAGGCTGGGCCCGCGGCTCTTCACCGGCTTCTGCGGCGCCGCTGCGACGGGCTCCGGGGCGGGAGGCGGCGCGGCAACCGTCGGGCGCGGCTGCGCCACCTCGACCGGCCGCGGCGCAATGAACGCACCGCTCTTCACCGCTGCCGTCTCGATGGCGGCGGCAGGCGCCGGCGACGACTCGGCGGCGAGCGCGGCCGCGGGCTGCGGTGCTGGCGCCGTGCTCGGCTGCTCGCCGCGGCTGCGGTCGCTCACCAGCTGGATCACCGGACGCGGCTCGCGCAGCGCCTCCGCCTCGATGCCGGTGGCGACCACCGAGATGCGCATGCGTCCCGCAAGCTTCTCGTCGAAGGTCGAGCCGAAGATGATGTTGGCTTCGGGGTCGACTTCCTCGCGGATGCGGTTTGCCGCTTCGTCGACCTCGAACAACGTCATGTCCGGCCCGCCGGTGATGTTGATGAGGACGCCGCGCGCACCCTTCATCGAGACATCCTCGAGGAGCGGGTTAGAGATGGCGGCTTCGGCGGCGTCGATGGCGCGCCGCTCGCCCTCGGCCTCGCCGGTGCCCATCATCGCCTTCCCCATCTCGCTCATGACGGCGCGAATATCGGCGAAATCGAGATTGATCAGGCCGGGCATGACCATGAGATCGGTGACGCCGCGCACGCCCGCATGCAGGACGTCATCCGCCATCTTGAAGGCGTCAGCAAACGTGGTGCGCTCGTTCGCGACGCGGAAGAGGTTCTGGTTGGGGATGATGATGAGGGTGTCGACGAACTTCTGCAGCTCCTGGATGCCGGATTCGGCAAGGCGCATGCGGTGCGTGCCCTCGAAGTGGAAGGGCTTGGTGATGACGCCGACGGTGAGAATGCCCGCCTCGCGCGCCGCCCGCGCGATGACCGGTGCGGCGCCGGTGCCGGTGCCGCCGCCCATGCCGGCGGTGATGAAGACCATGTTGGAGCCGTCGAGCGCGCCCATGATCTCCTCGATCGTCTCTTCGGCGGCGACGCGGCCGACATCAGGCCGGGAGCCGGCGCCGAGGCCGCGGGTGATGCCGATGCCGAGCTGGATCTTGCGATCGGCCACCGACTGTCGCATCGCCTGCGCATCGGTGTTGCAGACGACGAACTCGCAGCCGATGAGGTTGGAGCGGATCATGTTGTTGACCGCGTTGCCGCCGGCGCCGCCGACGCCAACCACGGTGATGCGGGGCTTCAGCTCTTGCTCTTCCTTGGGAATGCTCACAGTGATGCTCATGATCTCCTCCGCGAGGTGCTCGATGTCGTCTGCCGTCTCATGGTGGGTCGTCTTTAGAAGTTCTCCCTAATCCAATGGCCGAAGCGGACGAGCACGCCGTCCGAGTCATCGGCGAGCGCGCGGCTGCGCCGTGGCGTTTCCGCGCGCTCTGAAAGTGCGAAATGAACGAGGCCGGCCGAGGTCGCAAACGCCGGCCCGCCCGTCGCTTCGGCGAGCCCCTCGAGACGCAGCGGCCGGCCGATGCGCGTCTGCTTGTCGAGAATGAGGCCGGCGAGCTCGCGGGCGCCCGGAAGCTGGCAGGCGCCGCCGGTCAGAACCGCGCGGCGCCCGGCGATCTTGTCGAAGCCGCTTTGTTCGAGCCGGTCGCGCACCAGCTCAAAGGTCTCCTCCAATCGGGGCGCGATGATGCCGACGAGCAGCGACTTCGGCACGTGGTTCGCCTGGCTTTCCTCCTCCTCGCCGATCTGCGGCACGGTGATCATCTCGCGTTCGTCCTGGGACGACGCGATGGCGCTGCCGTAGAGCGTCTTCATGCGTTCGGCATGGAGGAGGGGAGTGGAGAGGCCGCGGGCGATATCGTTGGTGACGTGGCCGCCGCCCACCGGCACGCTGTCGGTGAAGACGAGATTGCCGTCGAAGAAGACCGCGACCGTGGTGGTGCCGCCGCCCATGTCGACGACGGTGACGCCAAGCTCCGCCTCGTCCTCGACCAGCGAGGCGAGGCCCGCGGCATAAGGGCTCACCACCAGCGCGGCGATCTCGAGATGGCAGCGGCCGATGCAGTTGGCGATGTTGCGCACCGCGCCCGCCTGGGCCGAGACGATGTGCATGTTGACGCCGAGCTTCTGCGCATACATGCCACGGGGGTCGCGGATGCCGCGGCTCTGGTCGACGGAGAATCCGACGGGGATCGAATGGATGACCTCGCGGTCGCCCGATTCCTTGAGGTGGTGCCCCTGGTCGAGCACGCGGCGCATGTCGCTGTCGGTGATCTCACGCCCGTTCAAGGTGATGTCGCTCTTGATGATGCGCGAGGCGGCGAATCCGCCGGAGAGATTGACCACGACCTCCGATAGCGTCTCGCCCGACATCTGCTCCGCGGCGTGAACGGCGGCGAGAATCGACTGGCTCGCGGCGTCGATGTCGACGACGACGCCGTTGCGCACGCCGCGCGCGATCTGGTGGCCGATGCCGACGATCCGCGGCTCGCCCTCGTTCCGCCGCGCGATGAAGCAGCAGACTTTGCTGGTGCCGATATCGACGACGCCGATCGGATCGCGCGGCCGCGCGGCGAGCTTCTTCATGTGGCTTTTCCGGGCTGGCGAGTCTTCTTGGCCGGACTCTTCGGCGGCTCGGCGGGCGTGGCGCGCACCACGAGGCGATCCGGCAAGCGCAAATCCACCATCTGAATGTCGCGCTCCAAGATTCCTTCGCTGCGCTCGAGCTCCGCGAGGCGATGCCACGCATTGCTTGCATCCTCCTCTGGGAGCGCGATGTCAATGCCGCTGTCGAGTCGCAGGTTCCAGCGTCGACCGCCGACCCGCACGGCGGCGGCGACGCGCGAAACGAGGTCGGTTTCGCCGGCGAGCATGTCGATGAGCGCCGCGCCTGCTTTGGGCGCGTCAGGCCCCACAAGAACAATGAGATTGCCGAAGCGTTCGATTTGTTCGCTCGTTATGACCACGCCTTCGCGGTCGATGAGAACGAGCTTGCCCTGACGTTGCCAGAGCGCCAGCGGCTCGCGCTCGGCGATGCGAATCCGGATCGTGTCGGGGAGCCGCCGCTCGATTGAGGCCGAGCGGACCCAGGGCACGCGTTCGAGTCGGCGTTTCGCTTCGGCGGGATCGAAAGCGAGAATCGGCATGCCGCGCTCCACCTCGAGCGCGCTCAAGATCACCTCGCGAGACGCACGCTGCCGGCCTTCCACCTCGACATTGGCGACGGCAAGGCCGAGACCGGCGCTGGCGTTGAGAAGCCGCTGCTCCAAAATGACCAACGTGCCGCTGCGCAGGAGCCAAGCACCGGCGCCCGCAAGAACGAGAAGGAGCGCGCTTACCGCCAGGCCGCGACGGAGAGCGCGGAGCCACCGCGGGACGCGGCGGCCGCGCGCGGCGAACGAGCCCATCAGGGCAGCGGTCCCGGCGATCAGCCGTCGCATCGAGCGTTCTCCACCATCCAGCGCACCAGCTCGGCAAAGCTGATGCCGGCGTGTCTGGCGATATCGGGGACGAGTGAGGTGGGTGTCATGCCGGGCTGGGTGTTGACTTCGAGCAGGTAGAGCTCGCCCGGCTCGCCGGCGGTGTCGTCGTAGCGGAGATCGGCGCGGCTCACGCCGCGGCAGCCAAGCGCGCGATGGGCCCCGAGCGCGATCTCGAGCGCCTCTCCATAGGCGCGGGGGTGGATGGGCGCGGGCACGAGATGGTCGGAGCCGCCGGCGGCGTATTTGGCGGTGTAGTCGTAGAACGTGCCGCGGGCTCGGATTTCGCAGACGCCGAGCGCGCGGTCGCCCATCACCGCCGCGGTAATCTCGCGGCCGGGGACGAAGCGCTCGACCAGCGCGTCGGGAAAGGCCCAATGGCGCGCTTCCTCGCGCCAGGAATTGTCATTCGGGCGCACGATTCTGACGCCGACGCTCGAGCCTTCGTTGGTCGGCTTCACCACGAAAGGCGGCGCGAGCGGATCGGCGACGCCGAGCTCCTCGCGCCGCACCACTTTGCCTTCGGCCAGTGGCAAGCCGGCCTTGGCGAAGACCGCCTTCGCCATGGGCTTGTCCATCGCCACCGCCGAAGCGAGCACGCCTGAATGGGTATAAGGGATGCCAAGGAACTCGAGCACGCCCTGCACCGTGCCGTCCTCGCCACCGCGCCCGTGAAGCGCGTTGAAGATCACGTCGGGGCGCGGCTTCAGCGCCTTCATGAAGGCGGCGAGGTCGCGGGTGACGTCGATGGTGTAGGCGCGATAGCCGCTGTCGTTGAGCGCCTTCGCGCATTCGCGCCCGCTGACCAGCGAGACCTCGCGCTCCGACGACCAACCGCCCATCAGCACGGCGACGCGGCGGCTCATGGCTGAGCCTCCCCCCTGATGCCGATGCGGCGGATTTCCCATTCCAGCATGACGCCGGCGTGCGCGTGAACGCGACGGCGCACCTCTTCGCCCAAATCTTCGAGATCGGCGGCGGTGGCATCACCGGTATTGATGAGAAAGTTTGCGTGCTTCTCCGAGACCATGGCGCCGCCACGCTTCAGCCCGCGGCAGCCGGCCGCGTCGATGAGCTCCCAGGCTTTGGCGCCAGGCGGGTTGGCGAAGGTGGAACCGCCGGTGCGGGCGCGAATCGGTTGCGTTGCTTCGCGCTGCGCTTGGATCGTCATCATGCGCCGACCGATGGCGTCGGGATCGCCGCGGTCGCCGACGAATGTGGCCGAGACGAAAATCCAATCTTCGGGCGCATCCGCATGGCGGTAAGAGAGGCCGAGCGCCGCCGCCGGCACGCGCTGGCGATTGCCGTGCCCATCGAGCGCCACCGCCTCATGCAGCACGTCCTTGAACTCGCGGCCATAGGCGCCGGCATTCATGCGGAGGCCGCCGCCGATGGTGCCGGGAATGCCGCTCATGAATTCGAGGCCGGCGATTCCCGCCTGCTGGCAGGTGAGCGCGACATTGAGGTCGAGCGCGCCGCCGCCGGCGATGACTTGCGTGCTGTCGACGGCGATTTCGACGAAGCCGCGGCCGAGGCGCACGACCACGCCCGGCACGCCGCCGTCGCGCACCAGCAGATTGGAGGCGACGCCGATGACCGTCACCGGCACGTCGGCCGGCTTTTCGGCAAGGAACCGCGCGAGGTCCTCGACATCGGCCGGACGGAACATGACCTCGGCGGCGCCACCGACGCGGAACCAGGTGACGGGCGCGAGCGGCACCTTCTCGTTGAGGCGGCCGCGCACCTGCGGCAGACGCTCGATGAGCCGTTCGCCGGTCCGGCGCGCCGCCATCATGCGCTGCCTCCGCCGGCAGCCAGGTGAGCGAGCTCGGCCGGCAAGCTCTGTGCCCAGTTGGTGATCGAGCCGGCGCCCAGGCAGACGACGAAATCACCGGGCTTCGCCAGCTCGCGCACCATGGGGGCGAGCTTTGCCGGCGAGGGCAGCGGCTGGGCGTTGCGGTGTCCGCGCGCGCGCAATCCCGCCACCAGGGTGTCGCGATCGATGCCCTCGATCGGCGGCTCGCCGGCAGCGTAGACCTCGGCAACGAGCACGGCATCGGCATCGTTGAAGCAGGTGCAGAACTCGGCGAAGAGATCGCGCAGCCGCGTGAAGCGATGCGGCTGCACGACGGCGATGATGCTCCCGCTGGTGGCGCCGCGCGCGGCGTGGAGCACTGCAGCGATCTCGACGGGGTGGTGGCCGTAGTCGTCGATGACGGTGACGCCGTGCGCTTTGCCGGTCTTGGTAAAGCGGCGCTTCACGCCCTTGAACCCGGCGAAAGCGGTGCGGATCACGTCCTCGCCGAGGCCCATCTCCTCGGCCACGGCGACGGCCGCCAGCGAGTTCTGCACATTGTGCTGGCCGAACATCGGCAGCTTGAGGCCGACGATGGTGCGGCTCGTCTCCTGTGCGCGGTCGGCGATCACCACATCGTAGCGCGCCCCGTTGGGACCGAGATCAATGTTGACGGCGCGGATATCGGCTTGCGGGCTCAGTCCGTAGGTGACGATGCGCCGCTCGGAGAGCTTCGGAATGAGGCCCTGGACGACGGGATGGTCGATGCAGAGCGCGGCGAAGCCATAGAAGGGTATGTTGGCGACAAAGGCCTCGAAGGCGCGCTGCACCGCATCGAAATTGCCGTAGAAGTCGAGATGCTCGGGGTCGATGTTGGTAATGACGGCGATAGTGGCGGGGAGCTTGACGAAGGTACCGTCGCTCTCGTCCGCCTCGACCACCATCCAATCGCCGGCGCCGAGCCGCGCATTGGTGCCGTAGGCGTTGATGATGCCGCCGTTGATGACGGTGGGATCGAGCTGCGCCGCGTCGAGGAGCGCGCCGATGATCGAGGTGGTCGTGGTCTTGCCGTGCGTGCCGGCCACGGCGATCGACCATTTGAGCCGCATCAGCTCGCCCAGCATCTCGGCGCGGCGTACGACGGGGAGAAGGCGCGCCCGGGCCGCCGTCACCTCGGGATTGTCGGGCTTCACCGCGGACGAGATGACGACGACTTGCGCGACGCCGAGATTCTCCGGGCGATGGCCGATCTCGACGGGGATCCCGAGCGCGCGCAGCCGCTGAGTGTTGCCGCCGTCGGCGATGTCGCTCCCCTGCACCTGGTAACCCAAATTGTGCAGGATCTCGGCAATGCCGCTCATGCCGATGCCGCCGATGCCGACGAAATGGATCATGCCGATGTCGAGCGGCAGCGCCCTCATGCGGCGTCCTTTCGCGGCATCGGATGGCCGTTCTTGGCGAGCGACAGCACGAGCTCGGCGAGCGCGCGCGCGGCGTCCGGCCGGCCGAGGGCGTGCGCCTTGACGGCGGCCTCGGCCAATTGCGCGGGTGCTGCCATGAGCGCCGCAAGCTTCTCCGCGAGCGCCTCGGCGGTGATCGTCGCCTGGCCCATGACCCAGGCGCCGCCCGCCTTCTCGAGCGCACGAGCATTCGCGGTCTGGTGGTCGTCCGCTGCTTGCAAATAGGGAATGAGAATCGCCGGACGGCCGATCATGGCGAGCTCCGCCACCGTCGATGCCCCCGAGCGCGAGATGACGAGATGCGCGCGCGCAAGGCGTTCCGGCACGTCGGCAAAAAAGGTCGCAAGCTCGGCGGCGACGCCGCTCGCGTGATGGGCGCGCCGCACCGCCTCGAGATCCTCGGCGCGCGCTTGCTGGGTGAGGCGCAACCGGCGGCGAAGCGGCTCCGGCAATTGTGCGAGCGCCGCCGGCACCACCTCGCTCAAGACGCGCGCGCCTTGGCTCCCGCCGGTGACGAGAATCTCGAAGGGACCATCGAGGGTCGGCGTGGAATAAGGGGTGCCGCGGAGCGCGGCGATCACCGGCCGCACGGGATTGCCGGTCTCGACGATGCGTGCGCGATCGGCCTCGCGGATGGCGCCCACCTCGGCAAAAGACGTGGCGATGCGCTTGGCGCGCGGGGCGAGCAACCGGTTGGCGCGGCCCAGGATCGCATTCTGCTCGTGGATGAGCGTCGGCAGGCCGAGGCGCGCCGCCGCCAGCATCGGCGGCACCGAGGGATATCCCCCGAATCCCACCACCGCCGCCGGCGCAAGCCGTCGCAGCAAGCGATGTGATTCGAGCGTGCCAAGCGCCAGCTCAGCGCCCGCCACTACCTTGCTCACGAGGCCCGCGCCGAAGCGGCCGGCGCGAATGCGGTGAAGTTCGATGTCCGGCAGCTTGTCGCCGAACGCCTGGCCACGGCGGTCGGTGACGAGCGCCACGCGACGATTGCGCTCCAGCAGCGCGCGGGCGAGGGCTTCCGCGGGAAAGAGGTGGCCGCCGGTGCCGCCAGCGGCGAGCACGATGAGCGCATTCATGCTTCGACCCCGCCGAAGCGTCGGCGCGTCAGCGCCAACGCCATGCCCATGCCGAGGCCCAAGGCGAGGAGCGAGGAGCCGCCATAGGAGATGAAGGGCAAGGTCATGCCCTTGGTCGGCATTAGATGCAGGCTCGAGGCCATGTTGATCACCGCCTGCAGCCCGAACTGCACGAAGAGCCCGGTGGCGGCGAGCACGACGAAGAGATTGCTCTCTTGCAGGAGGCGCGAGAAGCCGCGCAGCACGATGAAGGCGAAGAGCACGACGATGGCGAGGCAGACGACGAGGCCGAACTCCTCGCCAGCCACCGCAAAGATGAAATCGGCATGGGCGTCGGGAAGCGATTCCTTCACCGTACCTTCGCCCGGGCCGCGGCCCCACAAGCCACCGTTCATGAAGGCGTCCATCGAGCGGTCGACCTGATAGCTGTCGCCGCTCTGCGGATCGAGGAAGCGGTCGATGCGGCTCGCCACATGCGGGAGCGTGAAATAGGCGGCGACCAAGCCGGCGCCGCCGCAGCCGAGGCCGAGCGCCACCCAATAAAGCCGCAGCCCCGCGAGGAAGAACTGCGTGAACCAAACGGCGGAGACCACGACGGCCATGCCGAGATCGGGTTGCTTGATGAGGAGGCCGGCGACAAGAGCGTAGAGCGCCATCGCGATCCAATGCCCGGGAAAATCCGGGCGCAGCCGGTATTGCGCGAAGAGCCAAGCGGAGAGGACGGCGAAGGTCGGCTTGACGAATTCCGAGGGCTGGAGCGACAGGCCCGGCAGGCTGATCCAGCGCCGCGCGCCCTTGATCTCGACACCGCCCACGAAGGTGTAGGCGAGGAGAATGAGCGAGACGGCGAAGCCCGCGAGCGCGAGGCGACGCACCATGCGCGGGCTCTGCAGCGAGGTTCCGAACATGGTGGCGAGCGCGACGGGCAGCACGGCGAAGTAGTGCTTCACGAAGAAAAGCGAGTCGACATGGCCCGGGCCACCGGCGTGAATGCGTTCGGCCACGGCCGGGCTTGCCGCCATGACGAGAAGCGCGCCCATGGCGATGAGCGCGGCGAGCGCCGCGAGGCTCCAGCGGTCGATCGTCCACCACCACTGCGCCACCAGGCTCTGATCGGTGCGGGCGAAATTCATGCGCGCACCCCCAGCAATGCCTGAACCAGCGCGCGGAAGCGATCGCCGCGCTCCTCGAAATCGCGGAATTGGTCGAAGGAGGCGCCGGCGGGGGAGAGAAGGACGACGGCACCGGGCCGTGCGTCCACGCGCGCGGTCTCGCGCGCGCCGGTGACGGCGGTGGCGAGATCGCTCGCGCGCGTCACCGGCACGGCCCCCGCGAGCGTTGCCGCGAATTGGTCGCTGGCGCTGCCGATGAGAAAGGCGTGACGGATGCGCGGGAAGAGCGGCTTCAGCGCCTCGATGCCGCCCGCCTTGGCGACGCCCCCCGCAATCCAATAGACGTCGTCGTAGCAGGCAAGCGCCTTCGCGGCGGCATCGGCGTTCGTCGCCTTGGAGTCATTGACGTAGCGCACGCCGTCGATGACAGCGACGAGCTCCTGGCGATGCGGGAGGCCGGGAAAGGATTGGATCGCCGCGACGATGTCGAGATCGGCGACGCCAAGACAGCGGCAGGCGGCGTAAGCGGCGGCGACGTTCTGCCAATTGTGCTTCCCCGGCAGGCGCTCGAGCTCGCGCAGGTCGAGCATGGGAATGGCATCGCCGCTCATATCGTCGATTAGCCAACCATTCTCCACATAGACGCCGCCCATCGCGCGGCTCTCGGCGGAGGTCATGACGATCGTCTGTCCGCCCGTGGCGGCGACGTCCATCACCAGGTCGCGCGAGGGATCGTCGTCGATGCCGATCACCGCCGCCTGCGGCTTTTCCTGGCCGCGGAAGATGCGGCGCTTGGCGGCGACATATCCCTCCATCCCGCCGTGGCGCTCCAGATGGTCGAGGGTGATGTTGAGGAGAACGGCAACATCGAAGGTAAGGGTTTCGGTGAGCTCGAGCTGATAGGAGCTCATCTCAAGCACGTAGATGCCGTCGACGCCGAGCGGCGGCAGCGCCAGCGCCGGCGTGCCGAGATTGCCGCCGACGGCGACGGGATGGCCCGCGGCGGCCAGGATATGGCCGATGAGCGCGGTGGTGGTCGACTTGCCGTTGGTGCCGGTGATGCCGACATAGCGCGCGGCGCGGCAGGTCCGCGCCAGGAGCTCGATGTCGCCGATGATCTCGACATTGGCGCTGCGCGCCAACGCCGCCACCGGATGCGGCTTGGGATAAGTGTGCGGGATGCCCGGCGAGAGGACGAGCGCCTTCGCGCGAGGCACGGTCGTTTCGTCGAGAGCGACGACGGGGAGTCCCGCGGCGGAGGCGGTGGCGCGGCGCTCCGGCGCGTCGTCCCAGGCGAGCACCTCGGCGCCGCCGCGCTTCAGCGCATGCGCCGCCGCGAGGCCGGAGCGCGCGAGACCGAGCACCGCCACCTTCTCGCTCGCGAACGCCGTCACCTCGATCATGCCTCCTACCGCAGCTTGAGCGTGGAAAGCCCGGCGATCGCCAGCACCGAGGCGATGATCCAAAAGCGGATGACGATGGTCGGCTCCTGCCACCCCTTCTTCTCGAAGTGATGATGGAGTGGCGCCATGCGGAAGACACGCCTACCGGTGAGCTTGAAGCTCGCCACCTGCATGATCACGGAGACAGTCTCGAGCACGAAAAGCCCGCCGATGATGGCGAGCACCAGCTCGTGCTTGGTGATGACACTGATGACACCGATCGCGCCGCCGATCGAAAGCGAGCCGGTGTCGCCCATGAAGACCATCGCGGGAGGCGCGTTGTACCAGAGGAAACCTAGACCCGCACCGACCAGCGCTGCGCAAAAAACCGCAAGCTCGCCGGCACCGAAGACGTGATGGAGCTGCAGATAATCGGCGAAGATGCGGTTGCCGACGAGATAGGCGATGAAGGCAAAGCAACCAGCGGCGATCATCGAGGGTACGATGGCGAGGCCGTCGAGGCCGTCGGTCAAATTGACCGCGTTCGACGCGCCGGTGATGACGAAGACGGCGACGGGCACGAAAAACCAGCCGAGATTGAGGAGCACGTTCTTGAAGAACGGCACCGCAAACGCGGTGCCGAGCCAGCTCGGGTTGATGTTGGTGCCGCGCGTGAGCATCGTTACCGCGACGGCGGCGATGCCACTCACGGCAATCTGCGCCAGCAATTTGCGCCGGCCGGAAAGACCGGAAGAGGATCGCTTCGTAAGTTTCTTGTAGTCATCGAAGAAGCCGATGGTGCCGAATGCGGCGGTGACGAACAGCGTCACCCAGACATAGCCGTTGGCGAGATCGGCCCAGAGCAGGGTCGAGATGATGAGCGCCATCAGGATGAGGAAGCCGCCCATGGTGGGCGTGCCCTTCTTGCGCAGCAGATGGCCCTCGGGTCCGTCGAGGCGAATGGGCTGGCCTTCCGCCTGCTTCGATTTGAGCCAGGCGATGACCCGCGGGCCCGTCAAGAAGCTGATGAGGAGCGCCGTCACCATGGCGCCGCCGGAGCGGAACGTCAGGTAGCGGAAGAGATTGAACGGGCCGAATTGGTCGGCAAGCGGAAACAACAGGTGAAACAACATCGCCGCCTCAGGCCTTGGCGGGAACCGGAGCGGGCTCGGTGACTAGCAGGCGCTTCACCACCTCGCCCATGCGGCTGCCATGAGAACCTTTGACGCTGACGATGTCGCCGGCCCCGAGCCGCCGGCGCACGGTTTCAGCCAAAGCCGCCGCCGTCGCCGCGTGGCTGCCGCGCATGCGCTTCGGCAGCGCGTCGTAAAGGTGGCGCATCATCGGGCCGGCGGTGAAGACGAGGGTCACCTCGGCGTCGATGAGCGGCTGGGCGAGGTCGGCGTGAAGCCGCGCCGCCTCGTCGCCGAGCTCGAGCATGTCGCCCAGCACGGCGATGCGCCGGCCGCCTTTGGGCGGGGTCATCGCCGCCAGCACGCCGAAGGCGGCGCGCATCGAGGCGGGGCTGGCATTGTAGCTTTCGTCGATGAGCTCGGCGGTGCCGCCGCCCACGCTGATGGTATGGCGCCGGCCGCGGCCCTCCAGGGGGCGCAGCGACGACATTGCGCCCGCGGCGGCACCGACATCGGCACCTGCGGCTTTCACGGCGCCCAGCACGGCGAGGCTATTCATGACCCAGTGCTGGCCAGGAATGGCGATGCAGTAATCGACGATCTCGCCCATCACCGACGCGGTGACCGCGCTCGCGGTGGCGTAGAGGTGGCTGTCGATGAGCTTCACCTGCGCGTCGGGATGGGTGCCGAATGCCAGAATGCGGATGATGCCGCGCGCCCGCGCCGCGGCGGCAAGGCGCTCGAAATGCGGGTTGTCGCGATTAAGCACCGCGGCGCCCGAGGGCGCCATGCCGGTGAAGATCTCGGCCTTGGCGTCGGCGATCGCCTCGATCGACGGAAAATGGCCGAGATGTACCGGTTCCACCGTGGTGATCACCGCCACATGCGGCTCGACCAGGCGCGAGAGCGCGTCGATCTCGCCGGCATGGTTCATGCCCATCTCGAAGATGCCGAAGGCGGTCTCGCGCGGCATGCGCGCGAGCGAGAGCGGCACGCCCCATTGGTTGTTGAAGCTTCCGACCGAGGCAAACGTTGCGCCTTGCCGCTCGAAGGCGCGGCGGAGCGCCTCCTTGGTGCCGGTCTTGCCGACGCTGCCGGTGACGCCGACGGCCTGGGCGGCGGTGCGATGCCGCGAGGCGCGGCCCAGCGCTTCGAGCGCGGCCATCGTGTCGGCGACGATGAGCAGCGGCGCCGTCTCGGCGACGCCCGCCGGCACGTGCGCCACCATGGCCGCCGCCGCGCCTTTGGCGAGCGCATCCTTGACGAAATCGTGCCCGTCGAAATTGGGACCGGCGAGCGCCACAAAAAAATCGCCCGACGCGATCGTGCGGCTGTCGATCGAGACGCCGGTTGCCGACCAATCGCGCGTGTTGCGGCCGCCCGTCGCGACGGCCGCTTCGGACGCTGTCCAGAGCGGGGTCATCGCCCGCGATACCTCAGCGCATCGACAGCCTTTTGAGCGACGGTTGCATCATCGAAAGGGTGGGTAATGCCCGCAACAGTTTGTCCGCGCTCGTGTCCCTTGCCGGCGACGAGCAGCAGATCATCGCCGCTGAGCATGCCGACGGCGCGGCGGATCGCCTCGCCACGGTCCGGCACTTCGTCGGCGTTGGGGCACGCCGCCAGAATGGCGCGACGGATCGATGTGGCGTCCTCGCCGCGCGGATTGTCGTCGGTGACGATCGCCGTATCGGCGAGCCGCTCGGCGATCGCGCCCATCTGAGGCCGCTTGCCGGCGTCGCGTTCGCCGCCGCAGCCGAAGACGAGGACGAGGCGACCGCGGCAGTGAGGGCGGAGCGCCTTGAGCACCGTCTGGAGCGCGTCGGGCGTGTGGGCATAATCGACGATCACCGGCGCGCCCAAGGGATGCGTCGCCACATGCTGCAGGCGGCCCGGCGCTCCCTCGAGAGAGGCGAGCGCGTCGATAGCGCGATCGACCACCGCGCCGCTGGCGATGACAAGGCCGAGCGCGGCCAAGGCGTTGCTCGCCTGGAAGGTGCCGATAAGCGGCAGAACCATCTCACGCTCGTTGCCGAAGACAGCGAGGCGGATCGCTTGGCCCGTCTCGAGCGGGCGGGTCGCGACAAGGCGGAGATGCGCTTCGGTCGCTTCGCCGAAGGTGATGACGGTCTGGCCGCGCTGGCGGCAGAGTGCGGCAAGGCGGCGGCCCGCGGGGTCGTCGATATTGAGGACGGCGGTGCCTTCGGGTGGCAAGAGTTCGGTGAAAAGCCGCGACTTCGCCGCGAAATACCCCTCCGTATCGCCGTGATAGTCGAGGTGGTCGCGGGTCAGATTGGTAAAGGCCGCGGCCGAGAGGTCGAGGCCGTCCAGGCGGAACTGGTCGAGGCCGTGGCTCGAGGCTTCGAGCGCCACGTGGTCGACCCCGGCGCGGGCAATGATGTTGAGCTCGCGATGCAGTGAAACCGGATCGGGTGTGGTGAGCGCGCCCTTGTGCTCGAAATCGGGGCCGACGATGCCGATCGTGCCGAGGCTCGCCGCGCGCAATCCGAGATGCTGCCAGATCTGCCGGGCGAAGACCGTGACCGATGTCTTGCCGTTGGTGCCGGTGACGGCGACGATCTGCTCTGGCTGCGGCGCATAGAAGCGCGAGGAGATACGCGCCAAGCGCCGGCGCGGGTTGGGGTCGGCGATCACCCATACCGGCGGCGAGCGCTCGGCCAGCCCGGTGAACCGTTGCGGCTCGTCGGTGAGCACCGCCACCGCGCCGCGGGCGACCGCGTCCTCGACGAAGCGCCGCCCGTCCTCGCGCCGGCCGGGAAGGGCGGCAAAGAGGAATCCCGGCTTCACTTCTCGCGAATCCGCGGTGAGCCCGCGAATATCCGGATTGCCGGGGGGCGTCAGAATGAGGGGGCCTTGTCCGCCGTCCATGAGCTCAATTAGCCGCAAGCGTGCGCCCTTGAGGGGTCAACGAATCGACCATCAAAGAGCGGCGAATTTCGGGCGAATCTTCGTCGACCGGTTGGATTCCCATGAGCGGCGCCATGCGCTGGACGACGCGCCCAACCGCGGGTGCCGCGGTCCAACCGCCGGTGGCGAAGCCGAAGGACTGCTTGTTGCCGTGCGGCTCGTCGATGCTGATCATGACGAGGAACCGCGGGTCGGTGATCGGGAAGGCGCCGACGAAGGAGGAGAGGAGGCCTTTCCGCTCATAGCGGCCGGCCGCCACTTTCTCGGCGGTCCCGGTTTTGCCGCCGACGAGGTAGCCCGGCGCATGAACCTGCTTGCCGGTGCCGCGCTCGACGACGAGGCGGAGGAGGCGGCGCATATCTTCGGAGGTGCGCGGCGACATCACCTGCTGGCCCGCGACGGAGGAGCCCGGCTGGTGCTTGATGATGGTGGCGCGGTGCAACACGCCGCCATTCACCACCGCGCTCACCGCGGTCGCCATCTGGAGCGGGCTCACGGAGATGCCATGGCCGAAGGCGACGGTCATGGTGTTGATGGTATGCCAGGGTGCCGGCACCAGGGGTGCGGCAACTTCTGGCAATTCGAAGGCGGGCGTCTTGAGAAGACCGAGGCGGCCGAGGAAATCCCGCTGACGCTCAGTTCCGGCCTCGAGCGCCATCTTCACCGAGCCGATATTGGAGGAGTACTGGAAGATTTCCGGCACGGTGAGCCAGCGCCGCTGCGGGTGGTCGTCGTGGATGGTGAACCCGGCGATATGGATCGGATTGGTCGCATCGAAGCTGCTCGCGAGCGTCGCCGCGTGCGTCTCGAGCGCCATCGCCGTGTTAAAGATCTTGAAGGTCGAGCCCATCTCGTAGGTGCCGAGCGTGACGCGATCGAAGATCGTCTTCTCGTTGGCGGTGCCGGGGCTGTTGGGGTCGAAATCGGGCAACGACACCAGCGCCAGCACCTCGCCCGTCTGGACATCCATGATGAGTCCCATGCCGCCTTCGGCGTGGAAATCGGCGATCTGCCGCAGGATCTCATCGCGCAGGATGTATTGGAGCCGAGTATCGAGTGACAATTCGACCGGCTCGCGGCGATCGCGCAGCACCTCGTCGAAGCCGCGCTCGATGCCGGCGAGGCCCTTGTCGTCGATGCCGACGAAGCCCACCACATGGGCGGCGAGACTGCCCTTGGGATAGACCCTGCGCTCCTCGCTTTGGAACATGAGGCCGGGAATGCCGAGGCGATTGACGGCGAATTCTTCGCTCGGCGTCAGATGGCGCTTCAGCCAGACGAAGCTCTTGTCGCTAGTGAGCTTGGCGTAAACCTCGCTCTCGTTGAGATCGGCGAGCACGCTCGCGATCTTCTGGGCGATGCGTCGCGGATCCTGGTTTTGCTGAATCTGCTTGGGATTGGCGTAGAGCGAGGGCGCCGCCAGCGTCGTCGCCAACAGCACGCCGTTGCGATCGACGATGTCGGCGCGGCTTGCCAGCGCCTTTTCGACGCCGTGGCCGCGGGCAAGGCGGCTTTCGCCGGCCTTGAACCCTGCCACCTCGACAAGACGAAGGGCGATCACCAGAAAAGCGAGCGCGAAGAGCGCGCCGGCGATGACAAGCCGCGTCTGGCTCGTTTCGAGCGACTGCTGGGCCGGGCTGTCGAGCGCTGCCGGCGCGCACGGGCCCGGCTTGAAGTGCCGTGGACGGCAGGGATTGTCGTCGCGCGGCTTCATGGCCGGGCACCGATCGCGTTGGAAGAGAGCTGCGGCGCCGTCGCCGGGAGGGAGGGAGTAAGCGACGGCGCCGCAGCGGCCACTGCGGCGGCGGGAGGCGTGGGAGAACGCCGCGGCAGGGTATCGAGGCGGCCGATCTGCGAAGTCTGGATCGGCCCGAGGTTAAGGTGACGCTTGGTGAGCTGGTCGAGGCGGGTGGGCTGGTTCAAATAGCTCCACTCGGCATTGAGCACCCGGATCGCCTCGCGCCCGTTGCCGATCTGGCGGTTGACGCGGGCGAGCTCGTCGTCGAGCTGCGCCACCTCGTATTTCACCTGAAACATGGCATAGCCGCTCGCCGCGACGAGAAGCGTCCAGAAGAGCGTGCTCGGCCGGATCATGCCGCCTCTCCCCAGGCCGGCGCAGCCGTGCGCTCCGCAGCGCGTAAATGAGCCGAGCGCGCCCGCGGGTTGCGGGCGATCTCAGCGGCGGCGGGCGAAATCGGCTTACGGGTGATGAGGCGGAAGCTCGGCGCCCGCGCCGTCTCGGCCGGGCGATGTCGCGAGCCGCGCGGCGCCAAGTCGCTGCGCAGCCGGAGAAATTCTTTGACCGCGCGATCTTCGAGCGAATGGAAGGAGACGATGGCGAGCCTGGCGCTCGGCGCGAGCAGCCGCTCGGCGGCGATGAGGCCGCGCTCGAGCTCGCCCAGCTCGTCGTTCACCTCCATGCGAAGCGCCTGGAAGGTGCGGGTGGCGGGATCGAGGCCGGGGCTTGCGGGGACGACGCCGCGCACGATGGTGGCGAGCTCGGCCGTGCGGGTGACGGGCGCCTTCTGCCGGGCCGCGACAATGGCGCGGGCGACGCGGCGAGCATGGCGCTCCTCGCCATAGATATAGATGAGATTGGCGAGCGCCTTTTCGGTGAGCGTGTTGACGAGCTCGGCCGCGGTCTCGCCGCCCCGCCCCATGCGCATGTCGAGTGGGCCGTCGGCACGGAAGGAGAAGCCGCGAGCGGGATCGTCGAGCTGCGGCGAGGAGACGCCGAGATCGAGCGCGATGCCGGAGACGGTGCTGATGCCGAGGCCGGCAAGGATCGCGTCCATCTCGCCGAAGCGGCCTTCCACCACGGTAAGCCGGCCGGCGAACTCGCGCATGAGCTCGCCGCCGCGGGCGACGGCCTCGGGGTCGCGGTCGATGGCGACGACGCGGCACGGGGCCGCATCCAGCAATGCTCGGCTATATCCACCGCCCCCGAAGGTGCCGTCGACGTAGAGGCCGCCGTCGCGGGGGGCGAGCGCGGCGATGGCTTCGTTCAGAAGAACAGGTGCGTGAGCGATGGCCTGGGTCATGGCGTGCCTCGCTCGGGTTGCGGCCGCTCGGGGCGGCGCGCCGGCAGCGTCGTGCCCTGGCGGCGGGCGCGCTCGCGCAGCTCCTGCTGGTGGCGCTCGAAGCGCTGCGGTTCCCAGATCTGAAAGGTGCGGCCGAGGCCGACAAAAGCGGCGCCTTCGGTGATCGCGGCGTGCTGGCAGAGCGCCTCGGGCAGGACCACGCGGCCCTCGCCGTCGAAGGCGAGCTGCTGGGCGTCGGCAAAGATCGAGGAAAGCGCGTCACGGTCCTCGGAGAACTCGTCGAGCGCGTCGATGCGGGCGCTCATCTCTTCCATGCGGTCGATGCCGCTCGCCTCGATCGAGGGGAGCTTGAAGGAGCGGTAGGCGATGATGCCGTTGAAGGCCTGGCCCGCGAGCGCGGCGCGGAAGGTGGCAGGCACGGACACCCGGCCCTTGCGGTCCACCTTGTTGACAAAAGTCGACAAAAAAAGCGCCAACGCCGCCCCCAACGCCCCGATCACGGCTTTCCGCCTCCGGCAACTCCGCCCCTGCCGGACCCTCTTTCGATGGGTGAGAATGGGATAACATGGGATTAGATGGGCGTCAATGGAATTTCATAGTAAAACATTGGGATAGAAGGTATTAACGGCGCGGGCACTTGGCGCCTGACCCCTATGGTCAAGTCGAAGTATGGGTGCCTATAGGTTGTGAAAACCGGCTTTTTTCTTAACGGGCGCCCGCGATGGCGCGGCCAAAAAAAGATGCCAGACGGCCTGTAAGCCGGGTTCTGTCCCCACCTTGCGATGGGGGATGGCCATTCCTCTGGGACGCCCGTTGCCGGGCGCCTCTCGCGACCGACCCGGATGGCGGGACGGAAACGTCCCCGGCCTTGCGGCCAGCCATCCCTACTTGGTCTTGCTCCCGGTGGGGTTTGCCCTGCCGCCGCCGTTGCCGGCGGCGCGGTGCGCTCTTACCGCACCATTTCACCCTTGCCGCCCGGCCCGCCTTGCGGCGAGCGGGGAGGCGGTATGTTTCTGTGGCACTTTCCCTGGGGTCGCCCCCGCCGGGCGTTACCCGGCACCGTGTTTCCGTGGAGCCCGGACTTTCCTCTCCCCGCCGAAGCGGAGAGCGGCCATCCGGCCATCTGGCTTGAAGAAGATAAAGGAAGGAGCGCGCAAAGAGTCAATTTCCGTGCACGGCAAGAAAGGGGATGAGGGGGATAAGGGGGATAAGGGGGATAAGGGGGAGCGCACGACCAGCGGCGCGCTCGCGCCTAGAGCAGGTTTCGAACAGGTGGGATCATTCCTAGAAAGCCGTCTTTGCGAGGAGCAGAGCGACGAAGCAATCCATTGCCGCAGCTCGCCGGCTTCTGGATCGCTTCGCTCCGCTCGCGATGACGGGAATAGGAATCGCGGAACGAACCCGTCGGATTTCCGCTAGAGGGTCAAGCCCCCCTCCATCTCCCCTTATCCCTCATCCCCCTTCACCGCCGCAGCAACCGTCGCGATGCGCGACCGCGTTTCCGGATCAAGGGCGCCGTCGCACTGGGTGGGACGGAAGTGCCGCTGAAAGGCGATGACGACGGCGCGCGTCGCCGCATCGAGCGCGCCCGACTGCTGCACCTCGTAGCCGATCTCGGCGAGAAGTCGCTGTGCCGCCGCTGCGTCTTGAGGGATGTCGCGCGGCGCTCTTGCAAAATCGGGCCAAAGGCCGATGCCGGCCTGCGCGAGGCGCGCCCAGTCGAAGAGCTCGCCCGGATCGGTCTTGCGCTGCGGTGCCACGTCGGAGTGGCCGAGGACGAATTCCGGACGAATAGGATGGCGCGCAATAATGTCCCGCGCCAAGGCTTCGAGTGCCGCCATCTGCGGCCGGGGAAAGGGACGATACCCCCACTCATGGCCGGGATTGACGAGCTCGATGCCGATCGAACGGGCGTTGATGTCGCGCCGCCCGGCCCAGAAGGCGAGGCCGGCATGCCAGGCGCGGCGGTCTTCCGGCACCAAATGCCAGATGGCGCCGTCTTCCTCGATGACGTAGTGCGCGCTTACTTTCGCGTCCGGCGCGGCGAGGCGCGCGAGCGCCGCTTCGCCCGACGTCATGCCGGTGTAGTGGAGAATGAGCATGTCGACGATGCCGTCCGTGGGACGCGCATCATGGTTGGGCGAGGGCCATTCGAGAAAGTGCATGCCGGGAAGTTAGAACCAGAAATATGAAATAAGGTAAAGTGCGCAGCCGACGCAGGCGCCCACCAGCGTGCCGTTCATGCGGATATATTGCAGGTCGCTGCCGATGGCGAGCTCGAGCCGCCGCGTCACGGTCCGCGCATCCCAGCCGCGCACCACCTCGGCAATGAGCGCGCCCAGCTGACCCCGCCAGGGCACGAGCGCGAGCGCGGCATGCTCGATGAGGCCGTCGAGCCGCCCCTGCATCTCCGGGTCGCGGCCCAATGTCTCGCCCAGCGAACGAAGCGCGGTGTCGATCGCCTCGCGCGTGCGCGAGCGCGGCGCTTCCAAATCCTCGAGCACGATGCGGCGCAGCTCATCCCAGACGCCGATGAGCCAGGCCTGCACGTCGGGATGCTCGAGAAGACTGTTCTTGGCGGCGTTGAAGCGCTCGCGCCGTTCCGGCGAGGCGATGAGGCTCGTCGCCATCGACTCGATATTGTCGCGCAGCTGCGCGCGCCCTTCGCTCGCGGGGTGCTGGAGCTCGAACAGCACCTCCTCGATCCCCTCGACAAGGGCGCGGGCGATGCGGCGGTTTACCGCCTTCGGAATCCACCAGCGGCTCCGCTCGTCGACGGCGTCGTAGACGCGATCGGCGTTGAGCGCCAGCATGCGCCGTGCCGCCTCGAGCGCGCGGTCGAAGAGAACGTCGTAATGCTCGCTCGCGGTGAAAAGGGTGAGGAGGCGGCCCAAGACCGGCGCCAAATCCATCTCGCGGAGCTGATCGCCGAAGGAACGCGCGACGAATTCCTGGAGCGTCGGATCGCCGAGCGAGCGCACGATGTAAGGAAGGGTGCCCGCGAGCTGATTGGCGGCAAGCCCGGCATTCTCGGGCGCCGCGAGCCAGCGGGCGAAGCGGCGGCTGAGCTCGAGGCTGCGGAGCCGCTCGGCGATGATCTCCGGCGCCAAGAAATTGCGCTCGACGAAATCGCCCAAGCCCGCGCCGATGCGATCCTTGCTCCGCGGCAGAATCGCGGTGTGGGGAATGGGGAGGCCCAGCGGATGGCGGAAGAGCGCCGTCACCGCGAACCAGTCGGCAAGCCCACCCACCACCGCGGCCTCGCTGCCGGCGCGCAGCAGCAGAATCCAGAAGCCCGGCTCCGGAACGAACCACGTGGCAAAGAAGAGCGCCGCGGCGAGCACCAGCAACCCGGTCGCGAGCAGCCGGTTGCGGCGCAAGGCGCGCCGCTGTTGCTCGGTTCCGTCGAGAAGCGTCGTCAGCGCGGGCAAGGACATTGGTCGCCGGATGATAGCGTCCGCTGGCGTGGATTGAAGGCTTCGGCGCGCCGCCCTATACGCGCGGCATGAGCGATGATGCGATGACGTCAGCCGAAGATTGCGCCCGCTGCGGGAAACCGGCGGCCCTCTGCGTCTGCAGCGACATTGGCGCGATGGATCATCGGATTGGCGTGCTCATCTTGCAGCATCCGCAAGAACAGGATGTGGCGCTCGGCACGGCGCGGCTCACCGTCCTTCATCTCAAGAACGCCACCCTCAAGATCGGCCTCTCCTGGCCGAGCCTCAGTAAGGCGCTCGGCCGTCCCGCCGACCCCAAGCGCTGGGCGGTGCTCTATCTCGGCTCGGCGCGCGCGGCCGAGCTCGGCGCGAGCCGCGAGATCGTGATGCTCGATCGCAAAGGCGAGCCCGCCCGCGATCAGGACGCGGCGCTTGCGGAGATCGAGGGCATCGTCCTTCTCGACGGCAGCTGGAGCCAGGCGAAGGCGCTCTGGTGGCGCAATCCCTGGATGCTGAAGTGCCGGCGCATCGTGCTGGGTCCGCGGCGCCCCTCGCGCTACGGCAAGCTCCGCCGCGAGCCGCGGCGCGACGCACTCTCCACCATCGAAGCCGCAGCGCTGCTCTTGAGCCGGCTCGAGGGAAGGCCGGACATCGAGCGCGTCATGACGCAGAGTCTCGGTCATCTCCTCGAGCGCTACCGCGCCACGCGCCGGCCGTACAAAAAAGATGAACAGGGCGGCAGTGAGGTCGGGAGAATTTAGACGAGCTCGCATAGGCGGAGTGATTACTGGAAAGCTCGTCATTGCGAGGAGCGAAGCGACGAAGCAATCCAGTGTCGCGGGCACGCCGCTGCTTCTGGATCGCTTCGCTGCGCTCGCGATGACGGCGACATATGAATTGGCGATCTCACCTTGAACGGATCGTTCTCCAACCTAGACGCGCGAAGCGCTTCACTTTCTCACTGTCTCCCTGTGCATCTTAATTCCACCTTATGCCGACGTAAGCGCGTCGCGCACCGCGCGGGCGTCGAATTCGGCGACCACGCCCGTCTCGATGCGCCGCACCTGCACGTCGAGGCGGGCGAAGGCCAAGAGCGCGTCCTCGCTCAAGACGTCGCCGCCCTCGGGATCGGCGGCGGCTATGCGCGCCAGCGACGGGCTCGCCGCGAGCAGGCGATAAAGCGCGGTGACGCGCATATAGAGATTGAGCGTGACAGGCACGCTGGTGCCGAGATCCTCGGCGAAAAGGTCGAGCACGTCGCGCATATTGATCGGCGACACCTCCTCCTCGTCGTCCTCCTCCGCCTCTTCGTCCTCCGGCAACGTCTCTTCGGCAAGACGTTGGAGGTATTCGGCGAAGAGGAAGATGGCGGAGCCCAGGAGCTCCGGCTCGACGGGCGGCACGTGCGGCGGCGGTTCGGGTCGGGCGATGTCATCCATCGTGATGCTCCGGGCCACCATCGACTTCCACCGATGGCTGTGCGTTACTGGCGACGACAAAGGTCCTGGATGCGAGGTCGCACTCATGTGGGAGGAAGGAAAGGGCGCCGTCAAGGCTCTCGTCTTCGACGTCTTCGGCACCGTCGTCGATTGGCGCGGCAGCATCATCCGCGAGCTCGAGACGCTCGGGCGCGAGAAGGGCGTCCGCGCCGATTGGGCGCGCTTTGCCGATGAGTGGCGCGGCGGATATCAGCCGGCGATGCAGCGCGTGCGCACCGGTGCCTTGCCGTGGACGCGGATCGACAACCTCCACCGCGTGATCATGGACGAGCTCCTTGTGAAGTATGGCATCACCGGCTTGAGTGAAGATGAGAAGGCGCATCTCAACCGGGCCTGGCACCGTCTCGATCCCTGGCCCGACGCGGTGGAAGGGCTCGCCCGGCTCAAACGCAAATTCGTCATCGGCACGCTGTCGAACGGCAACACCGCGCTCCTCGTCAACATGGCGAAGCGCGCCGGCCTGCCTTGGGATGTCGTGCTCTCAGCCGAGCTGGTGCGGCATTACAAGCCCGATCCCGAAGCCTACCGCATGCCGCCCGACCTGCTGGGCTTGTCGCCGGGCGAGGTGATGCTGGTGGCGGCGCATCCCGGCGATCTCGCTGCGGCGGCGGCGCAAGGGCTCAAGACCGGCTACGTACCGCGCCCGCTCGAGTGGGGCCCCAACGGCAAGCCGCACGACCTCTCAGGACACCGCTTCGACGTGACGGCGCGCGACTTTCCTCAGCTCGCGGAGGCGTTGGGGGCCTAGCCGCGCGGTCCCGCTATGCCGAGCACGCGCTGACGATAGCGGGCGAGATGAGTGCGCCGCTCGTCGTCGCTCTGCCGCACCGGCGCATAGACGGTGAAGGGATCGAGCACGGTGAAGCCGACGAATCCCAAGATGCCGTGGTTGATCGGATAGAGCACGGTCTCGATCGGCGCGTACATGCCTTGCGCCGAGTATGTCGTCTCGCTGCCGCCGACGGTGAGGGCGCAGAAGGCGCGCTTGCCGCGGAAGACGCCTTTCTCGAAATACCGCCCGCCGCCATAAGCGCGCCCGACGGCGAGGACGCGATCGACCCAGCCCTTGAGGATCGCCGGCAACCCCAGCCACCACAGCGGAAACTGCAGGATCAGCACGTCGCACCAGGCGAGCTTCGCCATCTCCGCCGCGAGCTCGGGCGCGAAGCCATCATGCTCGCTCGCATAGGCCTCCTCGGTTTGTTGCCTGAGCCGTTCGGGATTGGCGACCGTCGTGAAGTTGCGGCGGTCCGAGACGGGATCGAAGCCCATGGCATAGAGATCGGAAACGACGACCTCGTGGCCGGCTGCTTCGAGCGCTGCGACCGCCTCGCGCGTCATCGCGCCGTTGAAGCTGGTGGGCTCGTGATGGGCATGAACGATGAAGAAGCGCAAGGTGCGGTCCTCTGGTTTGATGGACATTGCATTCCAACCGTGCGTCCTTCGACAAGCTCAGGATGAGGTTTTTTCTTTGCGGCATT
>DASZAN010000177.1:0-52417 GCA_035945115.1 Allostellaceae bacterium | reverse complement strand
ACGGCCCCGGTCTGGAGGAGGCAGCCGAGCAGGGAAAAGTCATAGCCGAAGCTCAGAATTTCACGCGGAGCTTGGTCAACGAGCCGGGTAACCGGTTGACGCCCTTGAAAGTCGCCGACGCGGCACGGCAGATGGCCGCCGAATTCGGGCTGGCTTGCGAAGTACTGGACCAGCCGCAAATGGCGTCGATGGGGATGGGGGCGCTGCTCGGAGTAGCACAGGGCAGTGCAGAGCCGCCGGCGCTGATCGTGATCCGGTATCAGCCGACACACGTGGCGAGCGGCACGCATCTCGGGCTGGTCGGCAAGGGCGTCACTTTCGATACCGGCGGCATCTCGATCAAGCCAGCCGACGGCATGTGGGACATGAAATGGGACATGGGCGGTGCCGGCGTCGTCATCGGCCTCATGAAGGCGCTCGCCGGGCGCAAGGCCAAGGTGAATGCCGTCGGTATCATCGGCCTCGTGGAAAACATGCCCTCGGGCACCGCCCAGCGGCCGGGCGACATCGTCAAGTCGATGTCGGGGCAGACGATCGAGGTGCTCAACACCGATGCCGAGGGCCGGCTCGTGCTGGCGGATGCGCTCTGGTACTGCAAGGACCGCTTCAAGCCGAAGCTGATGGTGGATCTGGCGACGCTCACGGGCGCGATCATCATCGCGCTCGGCAGCGAGCATGCCGGGATCTTCTCCAACAATGACGAGCTGGCGCAGCGCCTCGTCGCCGCCGGCGCCGCGGTCGGCGAGAAGGTGTGGCGGCTGCCGCTCGCCGAGGCCTATGACCGGATGATGGACAGCGACGCCGCCGACGTCAAAAACATCAGCGGCGGGCGCGAGGCGAGCAGCATCACCGCGGCGCAATTCCTGCAGCGCTTCGTCGATGACGTGCCTTGGGCGCATCTCGACATCGCCGGCACCACTTGGTCGAAGAAGGATGCGCCGACCGTGCCCAAGGGCGCCACCGCTTTCGGCGTGCGCCTCCTCGAGCATTTCATTGCCGAGCATTACGAGCGATAGCAACGACCGCGATGACTGAAGTCGGTTTCTACCATTTGCGCAGCACGAGCCTGGAGCGAGCCTTGCCGCGGCTATTGGAGCGGGCGCTCGCCGAAGGGCATCGCATCGTGGTGATGGCGGGCTCGCCCGAGCGCGTCCAACACCTCGACGATCTCCTCTGGACCTATGGCGAGGAGAGCTTCTTGCCGCATGGTGCGGCAAAGCACGGCCATGCCGAGCGGCAGCCAATCTGGCTTACGGCGGACGACGAGAATCCGAACGGCGCCACCATGCTCGTGCTGGTGGACGGCGCACGCTCGGCGCTCGTCGAGCGCTACGCCCGCTGCTGCGACATATTCGACGGCAACGACGAGGCCGCGGTCGCCGCCGCGCGCGAGCGCTGGCGCGCCGCCAAAGCGGCGGGTCATCAGCTCGTCTATTGGGAGCAGATCGAGGGCCGCTGGGAGAAGCGAACTGCGGTCGAGAGCGGTTGATAGCCGCATCCCACGCCGCTATAAGGCGCGAAATGCTGCAGTTGCGAAGGAGCCCGCTTGGCGATGGCCGTCGAACGCACCTTGTCGATCATCAAGCCCGATGCGACGCGTCGCAATCTGACCGGCAAGATCAATGCGCGATTCGAGGAGCGCGGCCTGCGCATCGTGGCGCAGCGGCGGGTGAAGCTTTCGCGCGAGCAGGCGGAGCAGTTCTACGCCGTCCATCGTGAGCGGCCCTTCTTCCGCGACCTCGTCACCTTCATGACCACGGGGCCGGTCGTCGTGCAGGTGCTCGAGGGCGAGAACGCGGTGGCGCTCAATCGTGAGATCATGGGCGCGACCAACCCCGCCAATGCCGCGCCGGGCACGATCCGCAAGGATTTCGCGGAATCGATTGAGGCGAACTCGGTGCACGGATCGGATTCCCCTGAGAACGCCCAGACCGAGATCGCTTTCTTCTTCGCGGCCGCGGATATCTGCCCCTAGTCTAGTTGAGGCGCCGCGAGGGCGGCTCCGGCTCGCCCGCCAGGATCGGGCTCGCCTGGTGATGGACCATCCGCCAGTCACCGTCTTCCTTGAGGAAGATGTTGGTGGCGGCGAGCCGACCGCCCGGCAGCTCTTCCTCGCACAGCACCACCGCCACGCCGCCATAAAGGAAGGCCTGGTCGTCGTTGCACATCACCGAGGGCGACTCGGGATGGCCTAAGATGTCGCGCCAGCTCGCCATGACCGCGTCGCGCCCGGCGAGCGGCATCCAGCCGGGGTGGATGCAAAGCACCATCGCCCGCTTTGCCCAGAGGGAGTCCATGGCGGCGAGGTCCCGGTTGGTGAAAGCGCGATAAAACTCGAGATTGGCGGCCAGCACTGCATCTCTCTCGGTCATGGCCGGATCGCTCCTCGGCGGCGTTTGCCATCATGGGAACCGCGGAACACGGGGGCAAGGTGCGGCCACTCGCCTATTGAACTGGGCGTCGGGCATCCCTACAATTGAGAACGCTTCGCAATTGCATCTGAGACCCGCATGCTGGCTATCGCCCTCATCGTCTTCCGCGAGGTTCTCGAGGCGGCGCTGGTCGTCGGCATCGTACTCGCGGCCAGCCGTGGCGTGCCGCGGCGGGGTCGCTGGGTCGGCGGTGGCATCGTCGGCGGCGCCCTCGGCGCCGTTCTCGTGGCTGGCTTCGCCGGGGAGATTGCCCAAGCGGTGCAAGGGGTTGGACAGGAGCTTTTCAACGCCGCCGTGCTCTTCCTCGCGGTCGTCATGCTGGGCTGGCACAATGTCTGGATGGGCCGGCATGGCCGCGAGCTCGCGGTTGAGGCGGGCGATGTGGGGAAGGCGGTGCTGGCGGGCGTGAAGCCGCTCTATGCGCTCTTCACCGTGGCGGCCCTTGCCGTGCTCCGTGAGGGCTCGGAGCTGGTGCTCTTCCTCTATAGCGTCGCCGCCGCCAATGCGAGTTCGGCGGCGGCGCTGGCCGGCGGCATCGCCGTCGGTCTCGCCGGCGGCTCGGCGGTGGGCGCGGCGCTTTACTTTGGCCTGCTGCGCATTCCCTTGCGCCACCTCTTCACGGTGACTTCCTGGATGATCTTGCTGCTCGCCGCCGGCATGGCCGCCCAAGGCGCGGCATTTCTGGTGCAAGCCGATCTGTTGCCGAGCTTCGGCAACGAGCTCTGGGACACCTCCGGCTTTCTCAGCGAGGGCAGCATCCTCGGGCAAGTGCTGCATGCCTTGGTCGGCTATGTGTCGCGGCCCGCCGGCATTCAGGTGGCGTTCTACGTTGCAACGCTCGTGGTGATCGGCGCGTGCATGCGTCTGACAGGCGGGGCGAGCCCCAAGATCAAGGGCGGCCCCGCGGCCGCGCCGGCGGAGTGACCGGCCGCCGGCCAGGGGATTGCGGCCGGCGCCAAACTCCAATACCTCTCCTCGACGAAATCCCCGAGGAAGAACCGGCCATGAGGACCCGCCGCGCCGCCCGTATTCTCGTCGACCAGCTCAAGATCCACGGCGCCGACACCGTCTTCTGCGTGCCCGGCGAGAGCTATCTCGCCGTGCTCGACGCGCTTTACGACACGAACTCGATCCGCCTCGTCACCTGCCGCCAGGAAGGGGGCGCAGCGATGATGGCGGACGCCTATGGCAAGCTCACGGGACGGCCGGGGCTCTGCATGGTGACCCGCGGGCCCGGCGCGAGTAATGCCGCGTCGGGCCTTCACGTGGCGATGCAGGATTCGACGCCGTTCGTCCTCTTCATCGGCCAGGTGGCGCGCGACACGGTCGAGCGCGAAGCCTTTCAGGAGATCGACTACCGCCGCATGTTCGGCCAGTGCGCCAAATGGGTGGCGCAGATCGATGATGCGCGCCGCATTCCCGAATTCATGAGCCGCGCCTTCCACACCGCGATGAGCGGCCGGCCCGGTCCCGTCGTGTTGGCGCTTCCCGAGGACATGTTGAGCGATGAGGCGGCGGTGCAGGACGCGGCGCCGGCGTCGCCCGTGGAGACCTGGCCGGGCGCGCCGGTCATGGCGATGTTCCGCGAGCTTCTGGTGGCGGCGAAGCGCCCCTTCCTGCTGCTGGGCGGCGGCGCGTGGGACGGCGAGGCCGTTGCCGCGATCGAGCGCTTTGCTGCCGATAGCAAGCTCCCGGTCGGCTGCGGCTTTCGCCGCCAGGACCGCTTCAACAACGCGCATCCCTGCTATGCCGGCGATGTCGGCATCGGCATCAATCCCGCGCTTGCCCGGCGCATTCAGGAAAGCGACCTGCTGATCGCACTGGGGCCGCGGCTCGGCGAGATGACGACCGGCGGCTACACGCTTCTCGACATCCCCACGCCGACGCAGCGCCTCGTGCACGTCCATCCCGATCCGGAGGAGCTGGGCCGCGTCTATCAGCCGGCGCTTGCCATCAATGCGAGCCCGCGCGCTTTTGCGCGCGCGGCGGCCGCGCTCGCGCCGATCAGTGCGCCGCTTTGGGCAGCAGAGACCACGGCGGCGCATGAGGATTTTCTCGCCTGGCGCCGACCCGTGCGCTCACCGGGCGAGCTGCAGCTCGCCGAGGTGATCTTATGGCTCGACGAGCATTTGCCGGCCGATGCCGTCATCACCAACGGCGCCGGCAATTTCGCCACCTGGGTCCACCGCTTTTATCGCTATCGCCGCTTCGGCACGCAGTTGGCACCCACCAGCGGCTCGATGGGCTACGGCTTCCCCGCGGCGGTCGCGGCGAAGATCGCGCATCCCGAGCGCACCGTCGTTTGCGTTGCCGGCGACGGCGATTTCCTGATGACGGGGCAAGAGCTCGCGACGGCCATGCAACAGAAGGCGGCGGTGATCGTGCTGGTCGTCAACAACGGCATGTACGGCACGATCCGCACGCATCAGGAGCGCCACCACCCCGGCCGCGTCGTCGGCACCGATCTCTACAATCCCGATTTCGCCGCGCTCGCCCGCGCCTACGGCGCCTATGGCGAGGTGGTCGAGCGGACATCCGATTTTCCCGCCGCCTTCGAGCGCGCAAGAAGCGCCGCCGTGCCGGCCCTCCTCGAGCTTCGCATCGACCCCGAGGCGCTCACCATCCGCCAATCTCTCAGCGAAATCCGCGCCGCCGCCCTCGCGCAACGATGAAATTTTAGCGCAGAGGACGCAAAGGTCGCGCAGAGGACGCGGAGCGTTTTTGAATCACTCTCCGCGTCCTCCGCGCATCCTCTGCGGCCTCAGCGCTGATAAATCTATCACCCGCTGGCGCGGAGGTGGGCGCGGCGCATGTGGCGCAGGACGGTGATGGCGAGCACGGCGGTGAGCGCGTCGAGGCAGGCGACGATGATGAAGACGGCAAGCCAGCTGCCGGTCGCTTGTTTCAGGAACGCGGCCGCCGGGCCGCCGAGGATCGAGCCCACGCCCTGCGCGATATAGAGGAAACCGTAATTGGTGGCGGCGTATTTGGGGCCGAAGGTGTCGGTGAGGGTCGAGGGGAAGAGCGAGAAGATCTCGCCCCAGCCGAAGAAGACGAGGCCCGTCAGCACCACGAACATCGCGGGATTGTCGAGGAAGGCGAAGAGCACGAGGATGGCGACGGCTTCGAGCGAAAACGCCAATGCCATCGTCGCCTCGCGGCCGATGTGATCGCTGACCCAGCCGAAGAAGGGGCGGGTGAGCCCATTGGTGACGCGTGAGAGCGTGAGCGACAGCGGCAGCGCCGCCATGATCCCCAGCACCATCACCTCGGCGACTTTGTACTCGCGGGCGAAGGGACCGACATTCGAGGTGACCATCAAGCCGCTCGTCGACATCATCGCCATCATGATGAAGAGCAGATAGAAGATGGGATTGCGCAGCATCTCGGACGGCGTGTAGCTGCGCTTCGATTGCAGCTCGAGCTCGGCCACCTCCGGCGCTTCGCCAGCGGGATGGTAGCCTTCGGGCGGGACGCGCAGGCCCAAGGCAGCGAGCACGCCGATGATGCCCTGGATCGCACCCCAGACGACGAGCGTGTGCTCATAGCCTGAGCCCTTGATCATGCTGTCGATGGGGAAGCTGGTGAAGAAGGCACCGAAGCCGTAGCCCGCGGCGGCAAGGCCGGTGGCGAGGCCGCGGCGATCGGGGAACCAGCGCACCATGAGGCCGATGATGCCGACATAGATGATGCCGGTGCCGAAGCCGCCGATGATGCCGTAAGTGAGATAGAGCATCTCGAGGTTGGTCGCGAATGAGGCGAGTACCCAAGCGCCGCCGGACAGGACGGCGCCCGCGGCGATGAGATTGCGCGGCCCGAAGCGGTCGACGAGATAGGCCTGGAGCGGCGAGAGGAAGGTCTGGAGGATGATCAGCAGCGAGAACGTCCACTGCAATTGGGCGAGCGTCGTGCCGAGCTTCTGATTGAGCGGACCCGTGAAGAGCGTCCAGGTGTATTGCGGGCTCGAGATCGCCATCATGGCGATGACGCCGAGGACGAGTTGCAGCCAGCGATTGGTGGTCGCCGCGCGCACGCTGACCGATGAAGCAGCCGTCGCCATGTTAACCATTCCTCCCGATTTTGGCCCGTTGGCAGCAACGGGCGCCGTCAGCATAAACGCAGAAGGCGAGCCCACGCCAGCGCGCAAGTGCCCATCAACGGGGCGCCGGAAAGACGGAGATTGGGCATCCGAAAGAACTGGTGTGACCGCGTGACCAGGCTGCTAAGGTGCCGCCTGCAACAGGAGGTCGTGTCTTGCTCGCTTTCACTACCCGCCCGGAAATCCGCGGCACCTTCGGGGTCGCCGCCTCGACCCACTGGCTCGCCTCGGCCGCCGGGATGGGCGTGCTGGAGCGGGGCGGAACTGCCTTCGACGCGGCTGCGGCGATGGGCTTCGTCCTCCAGGTGGTCGAGCCGCATCTGAACGGGCCGGCGGGCGAGGTGCCGATCATTCTCTGGGACCAAAAGCGCGCCCAGGCCGAGGTGATCTGCGGCCAGGGCGTGGCGCCCCAAGGCGCCACGATCGCCCATTACAAGAGCCTCGGGCTTGATCTCGTGCCGGGCACGGGGCTCCTCGCCTGCTGCGTTCCCGGTGCCTTCGACGGCTGGATGCGCCTCCTCCTCGAGCACGGCACCATGCGTCTCGGCGAGATCATGGCGCCAGCGCTCGACTACGCCGAGCGCGGTTATCCGTTGGTGCCGCGCATCGCCGCCACCATCGAGACGGTGCGGATGCTGTTCGAGACGGAATGGCGGAGCTCGGCGGCGATCTATCTGCCCGGCGGCAAGGTGCCGACACCTGGTCGGCTCTTCCGCAATCCCGTCCTGGCGGCCACATACCGCCGCCTCGTTTCCGAGGCGGAAGCGGGTGGCGGCGGGCGCGAGGCTGAGATCGAGCGCGCACGGCGCGTCTGGGCAGAGGGGTTTATCGCCGCGGCGATCGACCGCTTTTGCCGCGAGAACGAGGTGATCGACAGCTCCGGCCGGCGCCATCGCGGCGTGCTCGCCGGCGAGGACATGGCGCGCTGGCGCGCCAGCGTCGAGGCCCCGCTCGCCTATGACTATCACGGCCAGACCGTGATGAAATGCGGGCCGTGGACGCAGGGACCGGTACTGCTGCAGCAATTGGCGCTGCTCCGCGACAGCGATCTCGCCGCGCTCGATCCGGTCGGTCCCGATTTCATCCACGCCGTCGTCGAAGCGGCAAAGCTCGCCTATGCCGATCGCGAGGCCTGGTACGGCGATCCGCGGTTCGTCGACGTGCCGATGGCGGATCTCTTGAGCGACGACTATGCCCGCCAGCGCCGCGCCCTCATCGGGCCGCGCGCCTCGCTCGAGCTTCGCCCGGGCGCGCCCGGCGGCCGCACGCCCCGGCTTTACCAGGGGCCGACGGGCAGCGGCGCGGCGGTCGGCACGGGCGAACCCACCATGGCGCGCGCCGGCACGGGCGAGCCCACCGTTGCCGATCTCCGCGTCCGCCGCGACGGCACCACCGTGGGCGACACCTGCCATGTCGATGTCATCGACCGCTGGGGCAACATGGTCTCGGCGACGCCGAGCGGCGGCTGGTTGCACAGCTCGCCGGTCATTCCCGAACTGGGCTTCGGCCTCGGCACGCGCGCGCAGATCTTCTGGCTCGAGGAAGGGCTACCGGCGAGCCTCGCGCCCGGCAAGCGGCCGCGCAGCACGCTCACCCCCTCGCTCGCGCTCAAGGGCGGCGAGCCCTACATGGCCTTCGGCACGCCCGGCGGCGACCAGCAGGACCAGTGGTCGCTGCTTCTCTTCCTGCACCATGTCCATCACGGCATGAACCTGCAGCAGGCGATCGATTGTCCCGCCTTCCACACCGAGCACATGCCGAGTTCGTTCTGGCCGCGCCTGGCAAAGCCGGGATTTCTCGCCCTCGAAGGCCGCTTCCCCGCGGCCACCGTGCGCGCGCTCAAGGCGCGCGGGCACGAGGTACATGTCGGCGAGGACTGGTCGGAAGGCCGCCTCTCCGCCTGTGCCGCCGAGCGCACGCCGGAAGGCGTGGTGCTGAAGGCCGGCGCCAATCCCCGGGGGATGCAGGGCTACGCCGTCGGGCGGTAAGCCTCAGCTCAGCGCCTCGGTAATTTCCGCATTCGTCATCGGCCAGCCGACCGTGGCGGCTATGAGCTTCAGCGCGAAGCGATGCATCTCCTCGCCGTCCATTGAGTCGACCGCCTCGGATGCGATCACGACGCGGAAGTCGTGATTGGTGGACTCGAAGGCACAGCACAGCACGCAGGAGGTGCTATTGATGCCGGCGAGGATGAGCGTCTCCGCCTTCAGCCGGTGTCGCAGCAGGAACAGCAGATCGGTGGCGTAATAAGGGCTGTAGCGCTTCTTGTTGCGGACGACGAGGTCGCGGGGATCGCAGAGCGTGGGAATGATCTCGGTGCCGCGGCTGCCGCTCAAATTGTGACGCGCCATGCCCTTCCGCGCTTTGGCGGGATCGTCGTGGATGGCGCGCCAGAACGGGTTGCTCATGATTTCCTGCGGGTCGCGATATTCGGTGACGACGTGCACGATCGGCACGCCGCGGCGACGCAGCTCGCCGAAGAGCGCCGCGGCGCGGGCGATCACCGGTCCGCAGCGCTCGGTCGCAAGCGGCAACGTGGCGATCTCGGGATCGAGATGGCCACGATGCATGTCGATCGCCATGCAGGCGGTGGTCTTTGCGTCAAGGCGGATCATGAAAGCCCCCGGCTGAAGCGCGAGCTATTGCGTGTGGCCGATGGCTCCCTGTCAAGGCGCGGGTTGGCAACCCGGCCCGACGCGGTGATAAGCTTGCACTCGCGCGAGGATGAGGCTGACGCGAGGAGCCGATGCGCCAATACATGGAAAAGCTGCGGGCGAGGGGAGAACTGCTCGAGGTGCATCGGCCGGTCAATCCCAAGCACGAGCTCGCCGCCGTTACCGATGCGGCGCACCGCCGCTGGGGGAAACCGATCCTCTTCCACAACGTGATCGGCACCAAGCTGCCGGTGCTCACGAACATCTATGGCTCCCGCGCGCGGCTTGCGGAGATCATCGGCATCGGCCCCGGCGAGTTCTGCAAGAAATGGAACGATCTCGCCAACATCGCGAGCCGCCGCGAGCTGCCGCCCACGGTGTCGGCGACGGACGAGATCGAGTATGTCGAGGCGAAGCTCAGCGACCTCCCGCTCATCACTTATTCCGAGCGCGATGCCGCACCTTACTTCACCTCGGCGATGTTCCTCGCCAAAGAGCCGGGGACGGGGATTCAGAATCTCTCCTTCCACCGCTCGATGTATGTGAGCGATGAGGAGCTCCGCTGTCGCCTGGCGCCGCGCCATCACCTCACGCTCTATCACGAGAAGGCCGAGAAGGATGGGCAGTATCTCGAGTCGGCGATGCTGATCGGCCCGCCGCCCACCACGTTCCTCACCGCCGCCGCGCCGCTTCCGTACGATTCCGACGAGATGGTGGTGGCGGCGCAGCTCTTGGGCGCGCCCATTCCCATGCGCCGCTGCAAGCATGTCGATCTCATGGTGCCCGCCACCACCGAGATTGTCATCGAGGGCCGCTTCCTGCCGAATGTGCGGCGGGACGAAGGCCCGTTCGGCGAGTTCATGGGTTACTACACGCCGGTCGGCCAGAACGCCGTCTTCGAGGTGCTGGGCGTCACCTGCCGCAAGGACGCGATCTTCCACTCGATCCTCTGCGGCTCGGCCGAGGAGGTGCTGACGCTCGAGCTCTCGGTCGCCGCCAACATCTATCAGCGTATCAATGCCGTGCTGCCGGGGATCGTCGACGTCACCTGCCAGCCCTTCGTGCTGCATACGGTCGTGAAGATCCGCCAGCAGTATGAGGGACACGGTCGCCAGGTGCTGCTCGCCGTCTTCGGCGCCGAGCCCACCTGGGCCAAGACCTGCACCGTGGTCGACGAGGATGTCGATATCTACGACATGAACGACGTAATGTGGGCGGTACTGACCCGCTCGCGGCCCGACAAGGACGTGCTGGTCATTCCCGAGACGCCGTCCTTCTACCGCGATCCGCACAGGGAGCATTGGGGACGTCTCGGCATCGACGCCACCGTGCCCTATGGGCGCCGCCACGAATACGAGCGCAAGAAGATTCCGGGTGCCGACCGCGTCGATCTCGGGGAATGGTTCGGCCAGAGCTGAGGCAAAAACGAGGAGGGAAAGGATGAAACGCAGGAACCTGGCAATCGCCGCGTTTGCGGCACTCGCGGCGGCGCTCATGCCGATGGCCGCGTCTGCGCAAACCACGGCCGCGAAGAAGATCACCTTTCTCACCAACTACGTCTTCAACGGCCGCCACGCGCCTTTCTTTGTCGGCGTCGAGAAGGGCTTCTACAAGGATGCGGGCTTCGACATGCAGATCCAGCCGGCGACCGGCAGCGGCTTCGTCATCACGGCGATCGACGGCGGCAAGGCGGATTACGGCATGGCCGATGTGAGCTCGCTCGCGAACGGCATCGCCAAGGGCGCTAAAGTCAAGGCATTCATGGTCTATACCGACATCACCACCAACGGTCTCGCCTCGCTCACGCCCTATCCGACGCCCGAATCCGTGGTGGGCAAGAAAATCGCCGCGAGCCAGACCGACAGCGTGCGCGTCATTCTGCCGATCATCTTCGATGCCAAGAAGCTCGATCCTGCCAGCATCAATTGGGTTGCGGCCGATCCCGGCGTCTATTCGTCGCTGCTGCTGAGCGGCCAGGTCGATCTCTTCACCGCGACCTCGGACGGCGACGTGCCCGCCCTCGTCAAGGTCGCAGCGCCGCAGGGCAAGACCGTGCATTTCGCCTCCTTCGCCGACTGGGGCTACGACATTTTCGGCTATGTGCTGCTGGGCTCTGCCCAGTCGGTGACGACGAACGAGGCCGAGGCCAAACGTTTCGCCGATGCCACCAAGAAGGCGGTCGCCTATGCCATCGCTCATCCCGATGAGACGGCGGAGATCATGGTGAAGGCCAATCCCACGATGAACCTCGAGACCGTGAAGACGCAATGGCGCGAGACGATCAAATCGATGAAGACGGCTTACGTCGACAAGAACGGCTACGGCGCCGCCACGGACGATCGCCTGCAGCGCTCGATCGACCTCGTCAAGAAGGCGCTGAAGCTCGATGCGACGCTCACGCCCGCCGACATTTACGTGCATCTGCCGAAGTGAGCCTTTGGCCACGGCTCGAGGGCCCGTGCCTCCCGCGGTCGTGATCGCGGGTGTGTCAAAATCCTTCGGCGCGACCGTAGCGCTCGAGGACCTGTCCTTCGACGTGCCGCACAAGAGCTTCGTCTCAATCGTCGGCCCCTCCGGTTGCGGTAAGTCGACGTTGTTGCGGATGGTGGCGGGCCTGATAGTGCCGAGCCGCGGCGCGATCACCGTGCGTGGAGAGACCGTGCGGGCGCCGATCCGCGGCGTCGGCATGGTTTTTCAGTCGCCGGCTTTGCTGCCTTGGCGGAGCACGCTCGGCAACATCCTCTTCGTCGCCGAGATGGGCGGTCTCAAATCCGCCCATCATCGCGGGCGCGCGGAGGAGCTGATGGCGCTCGCGGGTCTTGCCGGGTTCGAGCAAAGCTACCCGCACGAGCTTTCGGGCGGGATGCAGCAGCGCACCTCGATCTGCCGGGCGATGCTGCTGAAGCCGCCCTTGATCTTGATGGACGAGCCTTTCGGCGCGCTCGATGTCATCACGCGGGAGCGCATGGGATTCGCGCTCCAGACGCTCTGGAGCGAGAGCCGCAGCACCGTTCTCTTCGTCACGCACAGCATCAGTGAGGCGGTGCTGCTCTCCGATATCGTCGTGGTCATGACGCCGCGGCCGGGCCGCATCCGGGATGTGGTCGCGATCGAACTGCCGCGGCCGAGGGAAAGCGCCATCCTCCGCGATGCCCGCTTCCTCGCGCTGTCGGCGCGCGTGCGCGACGGGATCGAGGCGCAGCCATGGGCGGACTGAGCCAGCTGAGGCGGCGGATCGTGCATGCCGTGGTCGGCATGGGAAAGCCCGCAGCGGGGTTCCTGGCGCTTCTCCTTCTATGGCAATGGGGGGCGCCGCTGGCGGGCATTCCGCGCTACGTGCTGCCCCTGCCGACAGCGATCGCCGCGCGTTTTGCCGAGACGTTCGCCGTCCAGCTCGCTGGCCTCGCCGCCACCGGATTGACGACGATCTTGGGCTTGACGCTGGCTCTGGTGGCGGGCGTGTTGATGGCGCTTGTCGTCATCTATGTGCCTCTCCTGCGCACGCTCATCATGCCGCTCCTCGCCGCCTTCAACAGCATTCCCAAGATCGCCGTCGCGCCTCTCTTCGTCATCTGGTTTGGGCTCGGCATCGAATCGAAGATACTCCTCGCCTTCCTGCTCGCGCTTTTCCCGGTGTTCGTGAACGCGCTGACCGGCCTCGGCGAGATCGAGCCCGATCTGCTCGATCTCTCGATCCTCGCGGGCGGCACACCCTGGCGAATTTTCATGAAGCTGCGGCTGATGAACGCCGTGCCCTACATCACCGATGCGCTCAAAGTGGCGTTCCCGCTGGCGCTCGTCGGCTCCATCGTCGGCGAATTCATCGGCGGCAACGAGGGCATCGGTCATCTCATCCTCGCGGGCCAGTTCGATCTCGACACGCCGCTCGTCTTCGCGGCGCTCGCCTCGATCACGGCCTTCACCACGCTCGGGATCGGCGCAATCGCCGTTTTCGAGCGCGCGGTTCTGAGATGGCGGCCGTCGCAACGCGGGCGCTGAGCGGCCGCGCGTTACTCGCGTAATGCCGCAGCGACGACCCGACGCTCGCTCGGCGCGTCATCGAGCAGCTCGCCGAGGCGCTGGGCGAGGATCTCGCAGTGAAGGGGTTTCTCGATGAGCTCGATGCCGGGATCGAGCCGTCCTTGATGGACGATCACGTCCCGCGCATAGCCGGTCATGAACAGAACCTTGAGCGCCGGCTCAATCTGGCGCGCGCGCTCGGCAACCTCGCGCCCATTCATGCCCGGGAGCATCACGTCGGTCAGCATCAAGTCGATGCGCTGGTCGCGCTTCGCGAGGAGCGCGAGCGCGTCATCGCCATTGCCGGCGAGGAGCACGCCGTAACCGAGGCTGTCCAACATGTCGGCAACCACCAGTTGTACATTCTCGTCGTCCTCGACGACAAGGATCGTCGCGCCTGCTCGCTGCGGTGACGTCCGTGCGCGGCCGTCGGCGGCCTCACCCGGCTTGGCTGCTGCCACCGCCATTTGCGGCAGAAGCAGCTTGACGACGGTGCCCCGGCCGAGCGTGCTCTCGATCTCGACATGGCCGTGCGACTGCTTGATGAAGCCGTAGACCATGCTGAGACCGAGGCCGGTGCCCTTGCCCGGTCCTTTGGTGGTGAAGAACGGCTCGAAGGCGGCCGCACGCGTCGCGTCCGACATGCCGGCGCCGTTATCGCGCACCGACAGCATCACATAATTTCCGGGCGCGAGGTCTCTCTGCCGGGCGGCCGCCGCATCGATCGTGGCGGGCGCGGTCTCGATCACCAGCGTGCCGCCACGCGGCATGGCGTCGCGGGCGTTGATGATGAGGTTGAGGAGCACCGTCTCGAGCTGGTTCGCGTCGCAGAAGCACTTGCCGAGATTGTCGGCGAGGGCGAGCTCACAAGTGATGCCCTCGCCATGCGTCTGCCGGATGAGGTCGGAGAGGCTGGCAATCAGCTGGTTCAAGTCGATGGCGCGCGGATTGAGCGGCTGCTTCTGCGCATAAGCGAGAAGTCGCTGCGTCAGGTTGGCGGCGCGCAACGCGCCGTTCATGGCGCTCTTGGCGGCGCGCCGTGCGGTGCCGACCCCCGCGGCGACCGAGTGCTCGATGATCTCGAGATTGCCGATGATGATCGTCAGGAGGTTGTTGAAATCGTGCGCGATGCCGCCGGTGAGCTGGCCCAGTGCCTGCATCTTTTGCGATTGCCGCAGCTGATCCTCGGCTTGCCGCAGCGTGTCGGCGGCGGCTTTCTCCGCGGTCACGTCGCGGCCGATCACATAGATGAGGCCGTGCTCGGCCGTCATCGTCCAATAAATCCAGCGGTAGCCGCCGTCCTTGCAGCGGAAGCGGTTCTCCATCCGCACGGTGGGGACACCGGCCGCAAGCCGCCTCCGGCTCTCGGTGCCGACGGCCAAGTCGTCGGGGTGCCGCAGCTCATCCACATGCATGCGCCGAATCTCGTCCTCGCTCCAGCCGAGAACGCGCGTCCAGGCGGGATTGAAGCTCACGAAATACCCATCGAAATTACCGACGCCCAGGAGATCTTCGGAGACTTCCCAGATGCGGTCGCGCTCGCGGGTGCGCTCCTCGACTCGCTCGGCCAGGCTTTCGTTGAGCCGGCGGAGCCGCTCTTCGGCCTCGGCCCGCTCGCTTTCGCGCGCCGCGAGCGCGGAGGCCATCTCGTCGAATGCCCGGCCGAGGCGGCCGATCTCGCTGCGGCCATCGGCGAGGTCGGCGCGCGCCGCATAATCGCCGCGCCGCCACCGCTCGGCCGCAGAGAGAAGGGCGTTGATCGGCCGCCGCACGAAGGCGTTGCCGCCCGCCCATGCCGCTGCCAGGGCTAGCGAGAGGCAGAGCGCCATCAGCACCGCACCCGCGACGCTTGCCCGCTCGATCCCGGCAAAAGCGGCCGATTTCATTAGACCCACGCCGACATAAATGCCGCGCGGCTCGGTCGCGAGGGGACTGTATCCGACGATGCGCTCAACCCCGTCGATACCGAGGACATCGACCGTCCCTTCCGCGGTGGCATCGAGGACGTACCGGTATTTTTGCTCCATCTTCTTGCCGACCCAGGCCGCGGGATCGGGAAGGCGGAGGATGATCGTGCCATCGCGATCGGCCATCAAGAGTGTCGGGTCCGGACCGGCGAAGCGTTCGGCGAATTGGCGGGCGAGCGCGTCGAGATCGAGAGTGGCCCAGGCGATGCCGATCTTGGCGCCGTTCGCGTCGCGAAGCGGCTCGGTCAAGGGGAGGATCGCGGCGCCGGTGACGGGACTCACCTCGTAGCTGCCGATGGCGAAATCGTCGACTGCGGCCCCACGCTGGAAGGAGGCGAGAGCGCTGACATTGGGATGGTGAAGCTCGGGAACCGCCGAGCAGACGATCTCGCCGTCGAGCGACACCACGCCGAAGCTGACATAACCGCTGAGCCGCGCCAGCAGGCGGGCGGCAGCCTCGTTGCAGCTCTGCCAATCCCGCGCCCCGACGGCGGGCGTTTCGGCGAAGGCGATCAACAGCTGGCGCGCGCCCTCGGTGATCCGATTCATTTCGGCATTGGCAAGCCGCGCCAGGCGCAAAGCCTCTTCGTGCACCTGCGCCTCGCGGATGCGGCGCAGCTCCCATTCACTATAGGCCTGGATGCCGATGGCCGGCAGCACCGCCAAGAGCACCAGCAGGAAAAGCCGCGTCAGCAGGGACATGCGGTGGCACCAAGGATAGAGAGCATGTGCGCCGCCGTGCGGCGCCCAGTGCGCTCTCCTCTCGCGCGATGACTCGCGCCGCGGAGGCTCGTAATCATAGAGTGAACGACCGGAAGGGTGAAGGCCAAGATTCGCCGGGGCGGCCTCCTTTGCGCGGGTGCGGGTGGCCGTGTTACTGGTCCAGTCCGGAGGGAAGGCATGACCTGGTCGATCATTGCGCGCGATGCCGAAACGGGAGCATTCGGCGTCGCCGTTACGACGAAATTCCTTGCCGTTGGCGCCCTTTGTCCCCATGCCGCGGGCGGCGTCGGGGCGCTCGCGACGCAGGCGCTCGTCAATCCGACCTTCGGTCCCTATGGGCTCGGGCTCTTGGCCGAGGGGAAGCCGGCCACGGCGGTCGTGGATACGCTCATCGCCGGCGATGCCGGGCGCGAGGCGCGACAACTGCACGTGATCGACGCGCAGGGTGGGATCGCGGCGTACACGGGTGCAGAATGCGTCTCCTGGTGCGGACACCGCATCGGCGACAGCTTTTCCGTCGCGGGCAACATGCTCGCCGGCGCAGCGGTGATCGACGATACGGCGGCGGCTTATCGCGCCGGGGCGAGCATGGCGTTTGCGGAGCGTCTCATCGCTGCGCTCGAGGCGGGTCAGCGTGCCGGCGGTGACAAGCGCGGCAAGCAATCGGCGGCGCTCATCATCTATAGCGGCGAGGTCTACCCCTATCTGGATCTCCGCGTCGACGACCACCTGGAACCGCTCATCGAGCTGCGACGCCTCTATGAGGAAGCGCGGCGCTACTATCTCCCGTTCTTGCAATTCCTGCCGTCGCGGGCTTCACCGGCCGGCGTCTATGACCGACGCGTCATCGAAACCGAGATCAAGCGCCTCCAGGCGGCGCAGAACGGGTGAGCGCGCCGCTCCTCGAGCTGCGGGACCTTCGCACCGCCTTCCGCACCGACGTGGGTGATCTCCTCGCTGTTGACGGCGTGAGTTGCACGCTGGCGCCGGGGCGAACGCTTGGCGTCGTCGGCGAAAGCGGCAGCGGCAAGAGCGTGACCGCGCTCTCCATCATGGGTCTTGTGCCGAGCCCGCCGGGCCGGATCGTCAGCGGCGAGGTGCTGTTCGACGGCGTCGACCTCCGGAAGCTCCCGCCAGCTGCGCTGCGCGAGCGGCGCGGCAGCGACATCGCCATGATCTTCCAGGAGCCGATGACCTCGCTCAATCCCGCCTTCACGATCGGCGATCAGATCGCCGAGGCGATCCGCCGCCACCGCCGCGTCTCCGCGCAAGAGGCGATGCGGCGCGCCATCGATATGCTGGCGCGTGTGCGCATGCCCTCGCCCGAGAGACGCGCACGCGACTACCCGCACAAGCTTTCGGGCGGCATGCGCCAGCGCGCGATGATCGCCATGGCGCTTGCCTGCGACCCGAAGCTTGTCATCGCCGACGAACCGACGACGGCGCTCGATGTCACGATCCAGGCACAGATCCTCGATCTTCTCCGCGAGCTCCGCAGGGCGAGTGGCACCGCGATCATGCTCATCACCCACGACCTCGGCGTCGTCGCCGAGCTCGCGCATGAGGTGATGGTGATGTATGCGGGCAGGATCGTCGAGCGCGCGCCGGTGCAGGCTCTCTTCGAGACGCCGCAGCATCCCTATACGATCGGCCTCTTGGGCTCGATCCCACGCCTCGACGGCGAGGAGAAGCGCCTCGCCGCGATCGACGGGGCGGTACCGAGCCTGCAGAGCATGCCGCAGGGCTGTCGGTTCCATCCGCGCTGCCCGTTCGCGATTGCCCGCTGCCGCATGGAAGAGCCGCCGCTCGCCGAGGTGGCGCCCGGCCAATTCGCCGCGTGCTGGCGTGCGCCGCTTGAGGAGTCAGCTGCGTGAGCGCGTCGCCGCTGCTGCGTGCGGAAGGGCTGGTGAAGCATTTCCCGGCGGAGCGCAGTCTTCTCGGCCGCGTCCGCAGCACGGTGAAGGCGGTGGATGGCGTGAGCTTCACCGTCGCGGCGGGCGAGACCTTGGCCCTTGTCGGCGAAAGCGGCTGCGGCAAATCGACGACCGGGCGCCTGGTGTTGCGTCTGTTGGAGCCGAGCGCCGGCACGGTCGCATTCGAAGGCCACGACATCTTTGCCATGAAGGGCGAGAGGATGCGCGGCCTCCGGCGCGCGCTGCAGATCGTGTTCCAGGATCCCTATGCCTCGCTCAATCCGCGCATGACGGTGGGCGACATCATCGGCGAGCCTTTGGCGCTGCACGGTCTTGCCCAGGGACCGGCGCGGCGAGCGCGGGTCACCGAGCTCCTGGGCCTCGTCGGGCTGGCGCCGAGCCATGCCGCGCGCTACCCGCACGAGTTCTCCGGCGGCCAGCGCCAACGCATCGGCATCGCTCGCGCGCTTGCCGTCGAGCCGCGGCTCGTCGTCTGCGACGAGCCCGTCTCCGCGCTCGATGTCTCGATCCAGGCGCAAGTGATCAACCTGCTGCAGGATCTGCAGGCGCGATTCGGGCTTTCCTACATCTTCATCGCGCACGATCTCGCCGTGGTCCGCCACATCGCCGACCGGGTCGCCGTCATGTATCTCGGCAAGATCGTGGAGCTCGCGACAAAGCGCGCGCTCTTCGCGGCGCCGCGCCATCCCTATACGCAAGCGCTGCTTTCGGCCATTCCCGTGCCGGTGCCCGGCGCGCGTCGGCGCCGCATCATTCTCGAAGGCGACGTGCCGAGCTCGCTCACGCCTCCCTCGGGCTGCCGCTTCCATACCCGCTGCCCCCACGCGCGCGAGCGCTGCCGGCTCGAGGAACCGGCACTCGCCGATGACGGCCAAGCTCACGCCACCGCCTGCCATTTTTGGCGCGAGATCGGCTCGCCCGCCGACGCCGTGCCGCGCGTGGCGGCGACCGACGCACGCTTGAAGCGGCTGCAGGGATTTTTCCGCGCTGAGCGCCTATCGCGACAGTGATGCAATCTACCCGGCGAGCGGGCGGCTTTCGGTTGCCCACTGCCGCCGGTATAGTGCGGCTAAGCAACGCCGGACGAACCGGCAGCAAATGGGAGGATGAAACATGCATCGTTGCGTGGCGATGATGACGGCCGCGGTTTGGCTGGCGCTGGTGGGCGCGGCGCAAGCGGAGACGACGCTCCGCATCGGGCTCGCCGAAGATCCCGATGCCCTCGATCCGACTCTGGCTCGAACCTTCGTGGGCCGCATCGTATTCGCCTCGCTCTGTGACAAGCTCTTTGATATCGGTCCCGATCTTAAGATCGTGCCGCAGCTCGCGACATCCTATCAGCTCACCGAGGATGCGAAGACGCTGACGCTGCACCTGCGCGAGGGCGTCCTCTTTCACGATGGCGAGAAGATGGACGGGGCGGCGGTGAAGGCAAGTCTCGAGCGCCATCTGAAGCTGCAAGGCTCACAACGGAAGGCCGAGATCGCCGCCGTCTCGAGCATCGATGTCGTCGACGAGCACACCGTGAAGCTCAATCTCTCGGCGCCCTTCGCGCCGCTCATCGCGCAGCTCACGGACCGCGCCGGCATGATCCTCTCGCCGAAAGCGGTCGAGGCGGCGGGCGACAAGTTCGCCGCACACCCAGTTTGCGCCGGGCCCTACAAATTCACCGAGCGCGTGGCACAGGACCGCATCGTGCTCGACCGCTTCGATCGCTATTGGAACAAGGAGAAGACGTTCATCGACCGCATCGTCTTTCTGCCGATCCCCGACCAGTCGGTGCGGCTCGCCAATCTGCAATCGGGTGGGCTCGAGATGATCGAACGTGTCGCGCCCTCCGATCTGAAACAGATCGCCGGCAACAATAAGCTCAAGACGGCTGCGGTCGTGAGCTTGGGCTATCAGTCCATCAACATTAACGTCGGCAAAGGCAATGGCTGGCATAATCTCATCGGCGAGGACCCGCGCGTCCGCGAAGCGCTCGACTTGGCCATCGACCGCGAGGCGCTCAACGAGGTGGTCTTCGAAGGCCAGTTCCAGCCTGGCAATCAATGGGTCTCGCCGAGCAATCCCTATTACGACAAGGATATCCCCGTGCCGAAGCGCGATCTCGGGCGGGCGGAGCAGCTCATCAAGGAGGTCGGGAAGGGCGAGATCACCGTCGATTTCATGGTGCCCAATAATTCGGAGGCGATGCAGCAGGGACAGGTGATCCAGGCCATGGCGAAGGAAGCCGGCATGAATCTCAACATCCGCGCCACCGAATTCGCTTCCGCCCTCAATCTCGCCGACAAGGGCGACTACAGCGCATTCCTCGTCAATTGGAGCGGACGCACCGATCCCGATGGCAACATCTACAATTTCGTCGCTTGCAATGTGGCACTCAACTACCCGGGCTACTGCAATTCCGATGTGGACAAGGAGCTCAAAGCGGCGCGCGAGGTGGAGAAGCCGGCCGAGCGCCTGGCACACTACAAGAAAGTGGCGGGGCAGACGCTGAAGGACCGCCCGATTCTCTATCTCGGTCACCAGAAATGGATCTACGCGTTCACCGCAAAGCTTGCGGGCTTCGAGCCCTATCCGGATGGATTGATCCGGCCGCAGGGGCTTAAGCTGCAATAAGAAAGCGTGGGCGCTGTCTGTGATTATCGCAGGCCCTACCCCACGACCGTCATTCCCGCGGAAGCGGGAATCCAGGATTGCCGCATCCGTCGCTTGCCCTGGGTCCCTCCTTACGCAGGGACGACGAGATACTTTACCTTTGATGTGCGGCGGCTGGCGGTAGCGGAGACGCCGATCCATGTTCACCTACCTCCTTCGCCGCCTCGCCATCATCGTTCCGACGCTCTTCTTCGTCTCGATGATCATCTTCGGCCTGCAGCAATTGCTGCCGGGCGATCCGGCGCTGGCGCTGGCGGGCGAGGAGCGCGATCCCGCCGTCATCGCCTATCTCCATCAGAAATATCATTTGGACGAACCGCTGCCGGTCCGCTACGCGCTCTGGCTCGGCGGCGTCCTCAAGGGCGATCTCGGCGAGAGCATCCGCATCAACAAGCCGGTCGGCGAGCTCGTGCTGGAGAAGCTGCCGGTGACGGCAGAGCTCGCCGGTCTCGCCATCATCGTGGCGCTCGCCATCGGTATTCCCGCGGGCGTTCTCTCCGCCGTGAAGAACGGGCGTTGGCCCGACTATGCCGCCAATGTGTTTGCGCTTTGGGGCTTGTCGACGCCGAATTTCTGGTTGGGCTTTCTCCTCATTCTCCTGTTCTCGGTGAAGCTCGGCTGGTTGCCGGCGTCGGGCTTCGTCAGCCCCACCGAGGATCTGGGGCAGAATTTGCGTTCGATGATCATGCCGGCCTTTGTCCTCGGCAACGCCATTGCCGCGGTGATGATGCGCCACACGCGGAGCGCCATGCTGCAGGTCTTGGGCATGGACTATGTGCGCACCGCGCGCGCCAAAGGCTTGGCGGAGCGTGTCGTCATCCTGAAGCATGCGCTTCGCAACGCGCTCGTGCCGGTCGTGACCTTGGGCGCGCTCGAATTTGGTCAGCTCCTCTCGGGCGCGGTGCTCACCGAGCAGGTCTTCACCATTCCCGGATTCGGCAAGCTCATCGTCGATGCCGTCTTCAATCGCGACTACGCCGTGGTGCAGGGCGTGGTGTTGTGCACGGCCACCGCCTACATCGTGCTCAATCTCTGCGCCGATCTCACCTATTTCCTGGTGAACCCGCGGCTTCGCGCATGAGCGCCGCTAATCTCGATATCGCCGCAGGCCTGGCGCCGGAAGAGCAGCCCTGGCGCCGCGCGCTCCGCCGCCTCGTGCGCCGCCGCGGCGCCATGCTGGGCGCGGCGGTGGTGGTGCTGGTAACCCTCGTCGCCATCTTCGCACCCTGGATCGCGCCCTACGATCCGCTCGCCACGAGCTGGTCGGCCGTGCGTAAAGCGCCGAGCCTCGCGCACCTCATGGGCACCGACGAGATCGGCCGCGACGTGCTCTCGCGCGTGATCTTCGGCGCGCGCGCGTCGCTGCTGGCGGGTGTCGTGTCGGTGTCGATCTCGGTGGCGTTCGGCGTGCCCATCGGCTTGTTGGCGGGCTATGTCGGCGGATTCATCGACGGCGTGCTCATGCGTATCACCGATGCGCTCTTGGCCTGTCCGTTCCTCATTCTCGCCATCGCGCTCGCCGCCTTTCTCGGACCCAATCTCTTGAATGCCATGGTGGCGATCGGCGTCTCGGCCATGCCCGCCTTCATCCGGCTCACGCGCGCGCAGACCTTGTCGACCAAGGTCGAGGACTATGTCGAAGCGGCGAAGGCGGTGGGCAATCCGCATTGGCGGATCGTGCTCCGCCATATCCTCCCCAACATCATCGCGGCGCTCATGGTGCAGGCGACCTTGGCGATTGCCGCTGCCATCATCGCCGAGGCGAGCCTCTCTTTCCTCGGCCTCGGCCAGCAGCCGCCCGAGCCGAGCTGGGGCAGCATGCTCAACACGGCGAAGGCGTTCCTGGCACAGGCGCCATGGATGGCGTGGTGGCCGGGGCTTGCGATCTTCGCCGTGGTGCTGTCGTTCAACCTTCTGGGCGACGGATTGCGCGACGCGCTCGATCCGCGCCAGCGATGACGGCGCCCAGAGTGGGAGACGCAGGATGACAGTCGCTAGCCCCGCACGCACCGCCGCCGACCGCGGCAGCGCCGCGCGCATCATCACCGCGGCGTCGATCGGCAACGCGCTCGAATGGTTCGATTTCCTCATTTACGGCTATTTCGCCGTGACCTTTTCGAAGTTGTTCTTTCCGAAGCAGGATCCGACCGTCGCTTTGCTCCTGACCCTCGGCACCTTCGGCACCGCTTATCTCGTACGGCCGCTGGGCGCCATCGTGCTCGGTACCTATGGCGATCGCGCCGGCCGCAAGGCGTCGCTCATGCTATCGATCCTGTTGATGCTCATCGGCACGCTGATGATGGCGGTGATGCCGACCTATCAGTCGATCGGCATTGGCGCGCCGATCCTCGTTTTCGTCGCGCGGCTTCTCCAGGGTTTTTCGGTCGGCGGCGAATTCGGTAGCGCCACCGCCTTTCTGGTCGAGCATGGCGAACATCGCAAAGGCTTCTTTGCGAGTTTCCAATGGGCGAGCCAAGGCGTCGCCGCGGTGCTCGCCTCGGCCTTCGGCGTGGCGTTGAACACCGTCCTCTCGCCTGATGAGTTCGCGAGCTGGGGCTGGCGCCTACCGTATGTCTTCGGTCTCCTCATCATACCCATCGGCTTCTATATCCGGAGCCACGTCGATGAGACGCCTACTTTTCTTTCCGCCGAGGCGGCGCGCACACCGCTCAGGAATGTGCTTGTTGATCAGTGGGATCGCGTGCTGCTGGCGGTCGGTCTCGTCATCGCCTCCACCAGCTCCAACTATCTCATCTTGTACATGCCCACCTTCGCCATCCATCAGTTGGGCCTACCGGCGTCGACCAGCTTCATCGCGACGCTGCTCGGCGGTATTATCTTGAGCACGGGATCGCCCTTCATCGGCCATTGGTCCGACAAGGTCGGGCGCACGCGCATCATGCAAGCCGCCACTGTGCTCTTTATCGTCACTGCCTATCCCGCCTTCGTGCTCCTCACTACATACCCGATCATCGCCACGGTCATCGTGATTACCTGTTGGCTGAGCCTCCTCAAAACGGCCTACAGCGGCGTGCTACCGTCCTTGATGGCCGAGGTCTTTCCCGCGCAGACGCGCAGCACCGGCATGGCCTTGAGCTACAACATTTCCGTGCCGATCTTCGGCGGCTTCGCGCCATTCTTCGCGGAATACGCCATCGATCTCACCGGCGACCGTCATGCGCCAAGCTTCTATCTCGTGCTGACGGCGATCGCGAGTCTGGTGGTGCTGGTGATGGTGCGCCGGCGGCTCGGGCTCCAATAGAGGCCGTCATCGTTTTAGCACGCCGCCGCCAATGACGGTGCCTTCGGCATCACCGCATTTCCCGGAAAGATCATCGCCACCGTCGTGCCGCGGCCGGGCGCGCTCTTGATCGCGAGCTCACCGTGCGCGAGCTCCATCATAGCCTTGGCGAGCGGCAGGCCGAGGCCGGTGCCGGCATGCTGGCGGGTCAGCGCGTTGTCGACTTGGCCGAAAGGCGTGAGCGCCACCTTGATGTCTTCGGCGGTCATGCCGATCCCCGTGTCGGCGATCCGCACGGCGAGCCCACTATCGCTCAGATCGAGACTGAGCTGGACCGAGCCCCCGCCGGGCGTGAATTTCACAGCGTTCGAGAGAATATTGAGCACGATCTGCCGCACCATGCGCTCGACCGCGAGCAGCTCGATGTTGCGATGCTCGGCCGCGATGTCGACGCTCACCGCGACATCTTGCTTCTGTGCCAGCGGCGCGGTGACGCGGACAGCCTGCTCCAGCATCGGCACCAGCGCGAAGGGCGCGGGCTTCTCCGGCGGCGCCCGGCCGGATTCGATCTTCGCGAGGTCGAGGATTTCGTTGATGATGCCCAGCAAGTGCGCGCCGCTGTCGTGGATGTCGCGGGCATAGTCGAGATAACGCGCATTGCCCACCGGGCCGAGGGTGGCGTTCCGGATCAGGTCGGAGAAACCGATGATGGCGTTGAGCGGCGTCCGCAGCTCATGGCTCATATTGGCGACGAAACCTGATTTCGCCTGGCTTGCCCGCTCCGCCTCGTCGAGCGCCACCGCGAGGCGCTCCGTCATGCGCTTCAGCACGCGGCGCGAATCGCGCAGCGAGCGGATGAGGTTTTGCGCGTAGGCGACGATCGGCGTCGCCACGAGGATCGTGACGATGCTGGCGGAGATGTAGAGCCCGGCATCGGGCTCGAGCCCCGGAATGAAGCCAAGGAGCCAGTGAAGGGCGAGCGCGCCGACGATTGCGATGGCGACCAACACCGCCGTCGCCGAAGGCACGCTCAACCGGCCGAGCCGGCGGCTCAGTCCGGCGAGCGCGAGGCCGTCATGCTGTGTGGCAACTCGTACCGCCGCCTCCCGAGACGTGGGCGCGGGCGGCTCAGACACCACGGCCATGATTGAGTGTCATCCTTACATGACCTCAATGGAACTGCGGTAACCTATATGTCGGGAAGGTTAACGTAAGGCAAACAACGGGAGGAGGCCCGCGCCGGCCTTGATCACAATTCAATCACAATAAGAAGAGCGCCATGCCCAGAAGGGCGATGACGATGCCGGCAATGGTCCATTTCATGAGACGGGTAAAGCCGAGCCAGGTCTCGCGGTGCCGCGCCAATTCCTCGTCCATCGCCGTCATTAATCATCCCCTGGTCTGTGCCGATGGCGGAACTCCTATACCGCCGGGGCGCCTTTTGGCAAGGGTTCGTGGGATCGCTCGATTGCCGCCTCAGCCGGGCCACGCTGCGTCGGTGGTGAGGAGCACCGTGCCCGGCGTTCCCTGCGGGCGCGGCACGATCCGGCCGATGCGGTAAACCGTCTCGCCCGCGCCGGCAAGCGCCGAGGTTACACGCTCGGCCGCGGCCCGGCCGACCACCGCCACCATGCCGATGCCGCAATTGAAGGTGCGCGCCATTTCCATGGGCGCGATCCCGCCGGTCTCCGCGAGCCAGCGGAAGACCGGGGGCAGGGGCCAGGAGCGGGCATCGAGTTCGGCCGCGAGCCCGCCGGGGAGCACGCGTGGGATGTTCTCGAGGAGTCCGCCGCCGGTGATATGGGCGAGCGCGCGAATGCCCCCGGTCGCAAGCGCGGCGCGGCAGCTCTTCACGTAGAGCCGCGTCGGCGTCAACAGCGCCTCGCCTAAGGTGCGCTCCGGCGCGAAGGGCGCGGCGGCGTCAAAAGCGAGTCTCGATTGCTCGACAACGCGACGAACCAGCGAAAAGCCATTCGAGTGAACGCCGCTCGAAGCGAGGCCGAGGACGATGTCGCCCGCTTCGACGCCGCTGCCGTCGAGCGCGCCGCCGCGTTCGACCGCACCCACGGCGAAGCCGGCGAGATCGTAGTCGCCCGCGGCGTACATGCCTGGCATCTCCGCGGTCTCGCCGCCGATGAGGGCGCAGCCGACCTCGCGGCAGGCATCGGCGATACCGGCGAGGACGCGCCGCGCGGTGCCGACCTCGAGCTTGCCGGTGGCGAAATAGTCGAGGAAGAACAGAGGTTCGGCGCCTTGCACGACGAGATCGTTGACGCACATGGCGACGAGATCGATGCCGATCGTGTCGTGGCGGCCGGTGAGGATGGCGAGCTTGAGCTTGGTGCCGACGCCGTCGGTGGTGGCGACCAGGATGGGATCGCGGTAGCCCGCGGCTTTCAAATCGAAGAGCGCGCCGAAGCCGCCCAATCCCGCATCGCTCCCGGCGCGCGCGGTCGCCTTGGCGAGCGGTTTGATCGCCTCCACCAGCGCATTGCCGGCATCGATATCGACGCCGGCGTCGCGATAATTTTGGCTCTTTATGGCGCCCTCGACCGTTATAGGCTATTACCGCGACGAAGGCGCGGCACGGGGACAATAGGGTTGATGCGGAACGGTTTGCAATGCCGCTGAGCGGATGGCGCGCGGCCAGCATGGCGACTCTGCTCGCCGCGACTTGGAGCTGGGGCGCCGACGCGGCGCCGCGTCGCGTCGACCCCTTCACCGTCGAGGATGTCGCGGTCGACGTCACCGCGGCAAGCGCCGCCGCCGCGCGCGATCAGGCGATCGTCGAAGGCGAGCAACAAGGTCTTCGCCGGCTGCTCGAGCGCCTCACCCTCGCCAACGACCGCGCGCGTCTTCCCAAGGACGGCGCCGCCCACCTCAATGATCTCGTGCAGGGCTTCGAGGTGGCGCATGAGCGACGCTCAGGTGTGCGTTACATCGCCGATTACACCGTTCATTTCCGCGCCGAGGCGGTGCGCCAGCTGCTGCGTCAGGCCGGCGTTCCCTTTGCCGAGACGGTGAGCAAGCCGCTCGTCGTGCTGCCCGTCCTCTTGCAAGGCGATCATCCCATGCTCTGGGACGATCCCAACCCCTGGCGTGAAGCCTGGCTCCAGGCCAAGCCGCGGGGCGGGCTGGTGCCGCTCATCGAACCCTTGGGCGAGCTCGAGGACGTGGCGGCGATCGACGCCGACACGGCAACCCACGGCGCCGACGACAAGCTCCAGGCGATCGCGCACCGCTATGGCGATGCCGATGTGCTCGTCACCGAAGCGACGCTGCGACCGGGCGCGGCCTACGCGCTCGATGTGAGCACGACCCGCTTTGCGCCGGGTCAAGCGGGCAGCGAGCAGACCTGGGTGCTGAGCATCTCGGCAACCGCCGGCGAACAAGACAGCGAGCTCATGACGCGCGCGGTGACGGAGGTGATCGCCCAGGTGGAGGAGGCGTGGAAGAGCGCCAACGTTCTCGATTTCCGCCAGAACGGTGTGCTCATCGCCCGCGTTCCCGCGGCCTCGCTCAAGGATTGGCTGCAGGTGCGCGACCGGCTCGCCGGCATTCCCGCGGTGCGCGCGAGCCGTCTCGTCTCGTTGGGGCGCGATGGCGCGCGCGTCGAGATCCGTTACGTCGGCGATCCCGGCCAGCTGCGCTTGGCCTTGGCTCAGCGCGATCTCGACCTCGAAGGCGGCGAGCCCGACTGGGTGCTGCAGCGGCGCTCGGCGGGCGAGGCGCGCTGAGCGCGTCCGGTGCAGGCATGGTGAACCTGCCGAATCTCATCACGCTGGCGAGGCTCTTGAGCGTGCCGGTCGCCATTTGGCTCGTGCTCTCGGACGAGCTCGCGGCGGCGTTCTGGCTCTTTGTCGCCGCCGGTCTTTCCGACGCGGTCGACGGCTTCATCGCCAAGCGGTTGGACCAGCGTTCGCGTCTGGGCGCCCTGCTCGACCCGATCGCCGACAAGGTCCTGCTCGTCAGCATGTACGTGACGCTCGGCCTTTCGCACGCGTTGCCCGCGTGGCTTGTCATCCTCGTCGTCTTTCGCGATGCGCTCATCATCGGCGGCTTCCTGCTGATCACCGCCTTGAGCCATCCAATGCGCTGGGAGCCGTTGCGCGTCAGCAAGGTCAATACGGCGCTCCAGATCGCCTTGATCGGCGTCGTGTTGGCCGAGCACGGCCTCGGCCTGCGCCTCCCGGGCGTCGCGATGTGGGGTCTTGAATTGACCCTCGATACCGTCCTCATCTACGCGGTGGGGGCAACGACCGTGATCTCCGGCGGGGGATATCTCGTGCGCTGGTGGCGCACGCTCGCCGGCGTGGAGGCCAATCCGTGACCACGGGTCAGCGCCAACAGGTGTTTTTCTGGCTGGGCGCGCTCGCCGTCTTCTTTCTCCTGCTCCATCTCTTGAGCCCGATCCTGCTGCCCTTCGTCGCGAGCTCGGTCGTGGCATATTTCCTGGGGCCCCCGGTGCGCCGGCTCGAGCGCTGGCACGTGCCGCGCTCGCTCGCGACCGTGCTGGTGCTGCTCCTATTCCTCATGGCGGTGGTGGTGGTGCTGGCGCTGCTGGTGCCGCTCGTCGAGCTTCAGGTGGCGGAATTCGCGCGCCGCGTGCCTTCGCTGGCCGCCGCCTCGCGCGAGCGGCTCGAGCAGCTCATGCAGGTCGCGCAGGAGCGTCTTTCCCCCGAAGACGTGGTGAAGATTCGCGACGTGCTGGGCTCGGTGATGGGCGATGTCGCGGGCTGGCTTGCGCGCCTGCTGCAGACCCTGCTGACGAGCGGCGTGGCGCTCGCCAATCTGCTCTCGCTCATCTTCATCACGCCGATCGTCGCGTTCTTTCTGCTGCGCGACTGGGATCGCATTCTCGCGACGCTCGACCGCTGGCTGCCACGCCATCACCGCATCACGGTCCGCGAACAGGCGGCGCTCGTCGACGAGACGCTCGCCGGCTTCGTCCGCGGCCAGCTGCTAGTCTGCGTCGGCGTCGGCTGCTACTACGCGCTCACCCTCACGCTCATCGTCCATCTCGATTTCGGCCTCATCATCGGCGTGCTTGCCGGCATCCTCACCTTCATTCCCTATGTCGGATTCGCCACGGGATTCGTGCTGGCGCTGAGCCTCGATCTCCTGCAGTTCGGCACGCTCTCGGCCTTGCTCTGGGTCGTCGCCGTGTTCGCCCTGGGTCAGGTGCTGGAATCGAACGTGCTCGCGCCCAAGCTGGTGGGGGAACGCGTCCATTTGCACCCAGTCTGGGTGATCTTCGCCTTGCTCGCCTTCGGCAGTCTCTTCGGGTTCCTGGGCGTGCTGCTGGCGCTACCGGCAGCGGCGGTGATCGGCGTGCTCGTGCGCTTCGCCTTGAGCCGCTACCTCGCAAGCCCGCTCTATGATCCCGACGATCACCGGCGAGCGCGGTGAGCACGCAACTGCCGCTCGAGCTTGGTCACCGGCCGGCGCTTGGACGCGCCGATTTCCTGCTGGCGCCATGCAATGCCGAAGCGGTCGCCTGGCTCGACCGCTGGCCCCAATGGCCGGCAGCGGCGCTCGCGCTCTACGGGCCGGCCGGCAGCGGCAAAAGCCATCTCGGCCGCGTCTTCGCCGCGCAAAGCGGTGCGCGCGTGCTCGATCCTGCCGCGCTTGCCACGGACCGTATCCCCGCTTCGTTGGGCGACGCGCCGGCCGCCATCGTCGATGACGCCGAGCGGGCGAGCGACGAACCGCTCCTCCATCTCTTTAATTTCTTGGCCGAGCGCCGTGGTCATCTCCTGGTGATCGCGCGCGAGCCGCCGGCGCGCTGGGCGATCGCGCTTGCCGATTTGCGCTCGCGCCTTCTCGCCGCGCCGGCCGTGGCGCTGCGTGATCCCGATGACGCACTCATCGGCGCCCTGCTGGTGAAGCTCTTTGCCGACCGGCAGCTCGCCGTCGGCGATGAGGTGGTGCAGTACCTCGTCCCGCGTCTCGAGCGCTCGTTTGCCGCGGCCGCGGCGGCGGTGGCGGCGCTCGACCGGGCCGCGCTCGCCGAGCAGCGCCCGATCACCGTGCCGTTGGCGCGGCGCGTGCTTGGCCTCGCTCGGTAGCTACTCCAAGCGCAAATCCATGATCCGGGTGAGCCCGTCGGGATGTGCGCTGAAGCCGTTCAGCTTGCTGCTGTGAGTCCATATCCACTTGAAGTGGTAGAGATAGACGTGCGGCTCTTCGACGGAGATAAGCTCATGGACGCGCGTGTAGTATTTCACCCGCTCGCTCACATCCCCGCTCGCGCGCGCGAGATTTAGTAAGTTATCGACATCGTGATTGCAGTAGCCGCTGTAGTTCAGCGGCGCATTGCAGCTCAGGATGCTATAGATGTTCACATCGGGATCCGCATAGCCGGGCCACCCGATCATGATCGCGTCAAAGTCGCCACTCTCGCCGGCCTGGATCGCGCTGACGCTCTCAAGTGGCAAGAGGCTGACGTCGAATCCGGCCTCTTTGGCCATGGCCTGGATCATCTGTCCCACCTGTATCGCAACAGGAGTGTTGAAGAGCTTGAGCTCGATTCGCGGATGCGGCTGGCCAGCCGCCTCGAGCAAGGCCTTCGCCTTTGCCAGGTCGCGACGCGGCGGCGGAACATTCGTCAGAGCGTACGGGCTCTCGGGCGCGATCCAAGTTGCCCCCGGAACAAATTCCCCATTGAACACCACCTGCGTGATGGCTTGGCGGTCGATGGATAGATCAAAGGCTTGTCGAAGCCGCTGATCCTGTCCGAAGGCGGTCTTGGCGCGCTGGCCATGTCCGACATTCAAGTAGATCCGGTTGTACCCTAGCGAGACTGCTGACGCCGTCTTGATCCGCGGGTCACTGGCTACATTCGGCAGGTCTGACGGAGCGATTTGCTCGGCCAAATCGATGTCGCCCGACTGCAGATTGGCAAGCCGTACCGACGCGTCGGGGACGAAGCGATAGATAATGCGATCGATGTGGATACGATCTTTGTCCCAGTAGTCGGCAAATCTCTCGATCGTGATGTGATCCTGAGCGACGCGCTCAACGAAGCGGTAGGGTCCGGCGCAGACGGGGTGAGCGCCAAACTTCTCTCCGGCAGCCTCGGCCGCTTTTGGCGATACCACCATACCACCGCTGATCACAAACCTCGCAAACAGGGGGCCCGATATCAAGCTCGACAGATTTACCTTCACCGTCGAAGGATCGATCACGTCGACACTCTCGATCGCAGCAAACGACGATTTGAAAACGGTCCCTTTCATCGAGCGATGCCGGTCGAGGCTGTACTTCACCGCCGACGCATCGAGCACCTCGCCGTCATGGAACTTGACCCCTGGGCGGAGTTTCAAGGTCAATGTCTTGCGATCATCGCTCCACGCCCATTCGGTTGCGAGTTGCGGCACGAACCGCAGGTCGGGAGTCAAATCGATCAGCTTGTCGCACATCGCGTTCAAAACTTGGATGCTCGCGAATGTGCGCAGCAATGTTGGATCAAGAATGTCGACATCATTGGCAAGGCCGATGCGGAGCGTCGCAGCGTTGACTGGGATCGCAGCGCAGAGGCCACAGACGAAGACCACCGCACGAAGCATGACGGTTCGCATCGCTTCCTCCCCAGGTTTTGCGGCTTTAATTTATGGTTTCAATAGATGGTACGCCTCGGCCGGTAGAAATACAACCGGCTTAACTCGCTATTCGTACCCTGGCGGCGGCACGAACGCTTGGTATTCGCGCTCGAGCAGTCGCGCGAATTCGATGGCGGTGCGGTCGCCGAATTGCGGACCGATGATTTGCACGCCGATCGGCAAACCCGTCGGTGAGAAGCCGACGGGAGCGACGGTCGAGGGCAGATAGACGACGCCGCTGTAGCCGGCCCAGAAGAGCTGATCGGTGGTCTGCACTTTCTTGCCGTTGACGATGATCGTGCGCTCGTGACGCTCGCCTTCATGATCGTGCGGGAAAGCGGTCGAGGACGCGGCCGGACAAAGCAGCAGGTCATACTCGCGGAAGAATTCGTGCCACTTCCAGCGCATCTTGTGGCGCTCTTCGTTGAACCCTAGCCAATCGCGATGCGCCATCGTATTGGCGCGGGCGGCGTGCGCGCGGTAGCTCTCCTCCTCGCGCGGCAAGGTCCTGGCGAGTTCAAGGTTGCGCGCGAATTCCGTTTCGCTCTGCCGGCGCGAGGTCGCGGCGCGTAGCAGCATGAGATAGACGACATGGGCGCGGCGCGTGTCGATGTCGGGCCGGGCCTTATCGCTCACTTTGGCGCGTTTCTTCGCGAGAAACGCGGCGAGGCGCTGCAGCGCGTCGCTGACTTCGCGATCGACCTCGGCCATGGGATCGTCGAGCATGACCGCGATCTTGAAATCTCTCAGCGCCTTTTTCTTCGGCGGCGCGAGCGCCAGGCGGTATCCCGCGCTCTCGATCTCGTCCGGTCCCGCCATGACGGCGAGAGCGAGCGCCAGATCATCAGCGCTCCGCGCCATCGGCCCGATCACGGAAATGTCGGACGGGGCCACAATGCCCGGGAGCGCCTGGCCGCGCGGCGGACAGAGGCCGTGCGTGGGCTTGTGGCCGAAGACGCCGCAGTAGTGCGCGGGATTGCGGATGGACGCGCCGATGTCGCTGCCGGCCTCGATGCCGGCAAGGCCCGCGGCGAGCGCCGCGGCGGAGCCGCCGGACGAGCCGCCCGGCGTCTTCGTCACGTCCCAGGGATTGTTGGTCGTGCCGTAGATCGGATTGTAGCTCTGCCAATCCGCCAGCATGACCGGCACGTTGGTCTTGCCGAAGAGCGTGACGCCGGCGGCGAGCCAACGATCGACCGCAAGCGCGTTGCGGGCCGGCCTATTGTCCTTGAGATCGCTGAGGCCCCAGGTGGTCGGCATGCCCACGACATCGAAGCATTCCTTGATGGTCATGGGCACGCCGTGAAGCGGGCCCCAGGGCTTGCCGCGCACCAGCGCGCGGTCGGCCGCGCGCGCCCGCTGGCGTGCCGCGGGAATGTCGGTCGCGATGATCGCGTTCAGCTTGGGATTGTGGCGCTCGACACGCGCGAGATAGTGGTCGAGCAATTCGAGGGCGCCGATCTTGCGTCGGCGAATAAGACCCGCCAGGCGCTTGGCCGAGGCGAAGGCAATGTCCTCCATGAAGCACGCTCCCGTTCTTTGCCGCAAAGGCGTTGCCCTGCGGAATTGGGGCAGAACGTAGCGGGCGGTGCTTCGCTTATCGAGCCGGCGCGCTCAAACCGTCATTGCGGCGGGGTCGTCGGCATTTGTCGCCACGGCACGGGGCATGAGGCGACATACGGGTAAAAGGCGTTCGACGGTTCGCAATAGTACCAGGAGCCGGGCGAGCCAGGTGCCGTGCCGCCGGCCGGTGGCGGTGGGGGTGCCGACGGGTAGGCGTAAGCGGGATAAGGATAGGGATATCCCGCGGCAACATAGGGTGGGTAGTAGTAGGGATACCCGTAGTAGGGCCAACCCCAGAAGGGGAAGCCGCCAAATCCCCCGAAGAAGAAGGCGCCGCGAAAGCCATGATGGAAGCCGTGGTGGAAACCGTCGTGGCGGAAACCGTCATGGTGGAATCCGCCGCCATGAAACCCGCCGCCATGAAACCCGCCGCCGTGAAATCCGCCGCGATCGGCGAGGGCCGGCGATGCCGAGAGGGCAAACAGTGCCGCGATCGCCAAACCGAAGCGCCGAACCGATGCGAGGCTGGTCATGAGTTCCTCCCCGCCTAAAGAGTGAAGCGCAGAGCGTAGGATAGCGCGCCCCGCGCTAAAGCGGGATCAAATCATTGTAAGGCGGGCTTGAACCACCGCAGCCCCTCGCTCAGCGTGTCGGCCCTTGATGGTTCTCGAGGATGAAGTCGACCGCGGCGCCCCGCTCTTCGGTCCGGAAGGCGACGGGGACGCGATTGTCATCGAGCCAGACGACGCGGTGCTTGTCGCCGATGATGTCGAACTGCCGCAGCCGGCGCTTCGCGCCGTCGAGGTCGACCGTCTGCACCTCGCCGCCAATGACGCCGACCGTGGTGACCTCGCCGGTACTGGTCGACATCATCGCGCCCGGCTCGAGCACCATGGCGGACCACGGGTTCGAGGGGTGGACCGTCGCCGGCGCCTCGATCGTGCCGCGTGGCGCGCTGATGACGAAGTGGTCGCCCCGCGCCTCGCCATGTACCTCCAGCCGCTTGCCGTTGGTGACGGTGATGCCGTCGAAGGCGACGAGGCGCTTCTGCCGCCATTCCTCGGTCCGGAACGCCTCTTGTCGCCAGACGACGATGCCGAGAAGCTTCACCGTGAGATGGAGCTCGCTGTGCACCGTTGTCATCTCGCCGCTTCGGTCGATCAGGTTCGTGTAGCCGCCGATATCGCCGTAGGTGGCGTGGTGAACGCGGTATTGAAGCGTCTCGGACGCGGCGTCCGCGGTAGCGGTCATCGCCAGGAGGGCGATGCAGGCGCCGACGGCCCTTGCGCTCGAACGGAGCCGCACTCGCCTTCCGGCATAACTCAGCAGAAGGTGTAGCCGCTCGGGCAATCCGTGTGCGGTTGGCCGCCATGAATGCCCATGGTCGGCGCCGGCGGCGGATTGTTGTAGAGCGGCGGTCCCTGTTGCACATCGCAAGCGGCAAGGCCGGTCGCGATAAGGAGAAGGCCAAGGAAACGCATGGCACGCACTCATCTGTGGGCGTTGTCATATAAACGACGCCCTCGGCCGCCAATCCCCTCTTTCGAGTCGAGTTCGGGCCGGTTGTGTCCCTAGAGACCGCGCACCAGCTCCTTGGGATTGATCACGCTGGCGAGCCGCGCGGTACGGCGGCCGAGCGCCTCCCAGGGGACCCCCACCTCGAAGCGCACCAAGGCACCCGTGGGGAAACCGCCGAGCCGGGCGAGAAGCGGCCCCGAAGGGCTTTCCGCGAGAATGAGTGTGAGCTCGTGGAGAGCCGGATTGTGGCCCACGAGAAGCACGCGCTCGGCGGACGCGGGAACCCGCCGCAGCCGCGCGAGGAGCCGATCTGCGGCGGCAAGGTAGAGTCCTTCGTCAAGCGCGATCTTCGGCGGCCGGTCGAAGCCGGGCGTGATGATATCGAGGGTCTGTCGGGTGCGGAGCGAGGGGGAGCAGAGGACGAGGTCGGGCAAAATATGGTGCTCGCCAATCCATGCCCCCATCGCCTGCGCCGCCCGCCGCCCACGCGGCTCGAGCGGCCGGTCGCGGTCCGCCGCACCATCCGTGGCCGGCACTGCCTTGGCGTGGCGCAGCAGGTAGAGCTCGCTCACGACGCGCTCCCGCGGTGGGTTGCCGCCTGCCATGACATCGCCATGTCGTCGTTATAAACTCTAGGGACCTGGACAGGAATGGGGAGCAGGACATTGGCAGAGCCGCTTCGCGCGACCACGTCGGTTGACGCTAACCCGCCGGCACGGTTCATCAACCGCGAGCTGAGCTGGCTTGCCTTCAATGAACGCGTTCTCGCCGAGGCGGACAATCCGCGTCACCCGCTTTTGGAGCGACTCCGCTTCCTTTCGATCTCCGCCAACAATCTCGACGAGTTCTACATGGTCCGCGTCGCCGGCCTCAAAGGCCAGGTGCTCGCCGGCATCGCCACCCCGAGCCAGGACGGGCTCACGCCGGCGCAGCAGCTCGACGCGATTAACCGCCGCGCCGGGAAGCTGATGCGCGACCAGCAGGTGACCTGGCGCGTGCTGCGCCAGCAGCTCGCCGAGGCCGGCATCGGCGTGGTGGGCCCCGACCAGCTCGCTGGTGAGGACCGCATCTGGCTCGAAGAGCGCTTCATGGCCGACATCTTCCCCGTGCTGACGCCGCTCGCCATCGATCCCGCGCACCCCTTTCCCTTCATTGCCAATTTGGGACTGGGTTTTGCCCTGCAATTGAAGCGCGGCAGTGACGGCAACCGCATGGAAGCGCTCGTGCTGATGCCCGGTACCATCAACCGGTTCATCCGCCTGCCGGGCAAAGCGGTGCGCTTCCTGCCGCTCGAGGACATGATCGGCCTCTTCCTCGATCATCTCTTTCCCGGCTTCTCGGTCATCGGGCAGGGCATGTTCCGAATCCTGCGCGACAGCGACATCGAGATCGAAGAAGAGGCGGAAGATCTGGTGCGCCTGTTCGAGACCGCCTTGAAGCGCCGCCGCCGCGGCCATGTCATCCGTCTCGGCGTCGATGCGGGCATGCCGGATGACCTTCGCGACTTCTTGATCGAGCAGCTCGACGTCTCCACGGACGACGTGTTCCCGCTCGAGGGGCTTCTCGGGCTTGCCGACACCAAGCAGCTCATCATCGACGAGCGGCCCGACCTCATCTACACGCCCTACAATCCGCGCTTTCCCGAGCGCATCCGCGATTTCGGCGGCGATTGCTTCGCCGCGATCCGGCAAAAGGACATCGTCGTCCACCATCCCTATGAGAGCTTCGATGTGGTGGTGCAGTTCGTGCGCCAAGCGGCGCGCGACCCTGCCGTCGTCGCGGTGAAGCAGACGCTTTACCGAACCAGCGATGACAGCCCCATCGTGCGCGCCCTCATCGAGGCGGCGGAAGCGGGGAAGTCGGTGACCGCGCTGGTCGAGCTCAAGGCGCGCTTCGATGAGGAGCAGAACATCCGTTGGGCGCGCGATCTCGAGCGTGCCGGCGTCCAGGTGGTCTATGGCTTCCTCGAGCTCAAGACCCACGCCAAGGTGTCGCTGGTGGTGCGCCGCGAAGCAGGCGCGCTCCGCTCTTACGTCCATTTCGGCACGGGCAACTATCATCCCTATACCGCCAAGGTTTACACCGACCTTTCCTTCTTCACCTGCGATCCCGCTCTCTGCCGTGACGCGCAGCGCCTCTTCAACTATATGACCGGCTACGCGACGCCGGCGACCTTGGAGAAGATCGCGGTGGCGCCGATCAATTTGCGCCAGCGCCTCACCCAGCTCATCGAAGCCGAGATTGCTCACGCGCGCGCCGGCCGTCCCGCGCAGATCTGGGCCAAGATGAACGCGCTCGTCGATCCCGGGGTCATCGATCTCCTCTATCGCGCTTCGCAGGAAGGCGTGGAGATCGATCTTGTGGTGCGCGGCATCTGTTGCTTGCGTCCCGGTGTTCCCGGCCTTTCGCAGAAGATTCGCGTGAAGAGCATTATTGGCCGGTTCCTCGAGCACGGCCGCATCGTCTGCTTCGGCAACGGTCACAAGCTCCCCTCGCTCGAGGCCAAGGTCTTCATCTCCTCGGCCGACTGGATGCCGCGCAATCTCGATTGGCGGGTCGAGGCTTTGGTGCCGGTCGAGAACGAGACGGTTCACCGCCAGGTGCTCGACGAGATCATGGGCGCCAATCTTCGCGACCAGGCGCTGAGCTGGCGGCTTCTCGCCGATGGCGAATACATGCGCGAAAGCCTCGCCGCCGACGCCTTCAGCGCGCACACCTACTTCATGACCAATCCGAGTTTGTCGGGACGCGGCAGCGCCCTTCACCGGGGGCGCACCGGCCCGCGGCTGGTGGAGAAGACCGAGCCCTGATGCCGCGAGGGAGTTCCGCGCGCAGGAAGCATCGGCCGGCACGCGCCGGCTGCGTGGCGGTGGTCGATATCGGCTCGAACTCGCTGCGCCTCGTCGTCTACGACGGCGTGCGTCGCTCGCCGCGCACCCTCTTCAACGAAAAAGTCATGTGCGGCTTGGGCCGCAGCATCGAGACCACCGGGCGGCTCGATCCCGCGGGGGTCGATCTCGCGCGCGCCAATCTTGCGCGCTTCGTGGCGCTGGCGCGTGGCATCAGCGTGAAAAGGTTAGACGTGATCGCCACAGCCGCGGTCCGCGATGCGAGTGACGGCCGTGCCTTCGTCGCCGAGATCGAGAAGCGGCACAAGCTCAAGGTGAAGGTGCTGGCGGGCGCGGAGGAGGGGCGGCTCTCCGCCTTCGGCGTCGTCGCCGGCATTCCCGAGGCGCGCGGCGTCGCCGGCGATCTGGGCGGCGGCAGCGTCGAGCTGGTGCCGGTGGCGGGCGGACAGGTGGGCGCCGCCGCGACCTTGCCGATCGGTCCGCTCCGCCTCCAGCCACATGCCGGCGACGATCGCAAGCTGCGCGATCTCATCGACAAGCAGCTCGCCGGCGTGCCGTGGCTCAACACCGCCGTCGATGGCGGGGCGTTTTATGCGGTGGGCGGCGCCTGGCGTGCGCTCGCGCGCATTCATATGGAGCAGACGCGCTATCCGCTCCACATCATCCAGCACTACACGGTGTCGCGCGGCGAGGCTGATGATTTCCTCGACGTGATCGCGCGCCTTTCGAAAAAGTCGCTCGAGAAGATGACGACCGTCTCGAGAAAGCGCCTCGACGTCGTTCCCATCGCCGCGCGCGTGCTGCAGCGACTGCTGCGCCGGGTGGCGCCCAAATCGCTCGTCTTCTCCGCCTTCGGGCTCCGCGAAGGACACATCTACAGTCTCCTCGATGAGGCGGGGCAGCGGGCCGATCCGCTCATCACCGCGTGCCGCGACATCGCCGAGGCGAGCCGCCGCTTCGGGGCCGACGGCGCCGAGCTCTTCGCGTGGACGACCGCGCTCTTCGCTGGCGAAAGCGCGGAGCGGCGCCGCCTCCGCCAGGCGGCGGCGCTTTTGGGCGACATCGCCTGGCGGGAACATCCCGACTACCGCGCCGAGCAAGCGTTCCGGAACGTGCTCTATATGCCGGTCGCCGGGCTCGATCATCGCGAGCGCGCCTATCTCGCTGGCACCATCTATGCGCGCTATGGCGGTAACGAAAACGGCGCCGAGGTGCTCGAGCGCCTGCTCGACGAGGAAGCGCGTGTGCAGGCGCGCATCACCGGTCTGGCGCTGCGTTTGGGCTATACGCTCTCGGGCGGCGTTCCCGGCGGCTTGTCGCGGAGCAGGCTTGCCCTTGAGGGCAATGCGCTGGTGCTCACGCTCGGCGGTGCCGCGGTGCGGCGCCATGGTGAAAGCGTGCAACGCCGCTTGGACGCGCTCGGCCGCAGCCTCGGGCGGCGCACCGAAGTGAAGCGAGCCTAGCGCCGCTGCGCCGCAGCGGCGCGGGGCCGCACATAAATCTCCACGGGCGCGCTCCGCCCGCGCAGTCGCTGCGCTTCGCCGCGCGCGAAGCCCGCCATCAGCGCATCCGCTTCACCCGGCGCGACGACCGATCGCATCGCACGCACGAGATCATCGCTGGCGACGATCTCGACATCGAGCTCGCGCGTCAACGCCTCGAGGCGGCTCGCGACATTGACGGTGTCGCCGATGGTGGCGAATTCGAGCCGGTTCTCGCCGCCGATGTCACCCAGCACCACCGCGCCCCAATGGACGCCGATGCCGATCTCGAGGGGAGCGCCGCTGGCGGTCCGGCGCTCGTCGTTCCAGCGCGCGACTGCGGCCGCCATCTCGCGCGCCGCGGCAAGCGCGTTGGCGGCATCGCGCGGCCCCAGCATCGGCGTGCCGAAGGTGGCCATGAGCCCGTCGCCCAGATATTTGTCGAGCGTGCCGCGGTGCGCGAACACGGCGGCCTGCATCCGCGCGTGAAACTCGCGCAGCAGCGCGATCGTCTCCTCGGGACCGATCGCCTCGGAAACACGCGTGAAGCCCACGATGTCAACGAAGAGAACGGCGATCTCGCTGCGGCGAATGGCGCCCACGGGGCGATCTGCATTGGCGAGCTCATCGATGAGATTGGGTGAGAAGTAGCGGGCGAGCTGCGTTCGCTCCGCCTCGACGCGGACTTGGCGCAAAGCGAGCGCTCGCGCGCGGCGCACGGCAGCAGCCAGCAGCGCCGTGATGACGAGGAGCAGGAAGATCTGCTTGAGGAGTCTGATGTCCGTGATCGTGTTCGGGTCGTAGAACACGTCCTCCGGCGTGAAGTCCCAGGTAACGCTGATGCCCGAGACAAAGCGGACGCCCGGCTGGTGTGCAACCCAGAGAGTTGCCAGCGACCAGCAGAGAGCGGCGCTCGCGCCGGTCCAGAGAACCTGACGCGGCGAATAGCTGAGGGTTGCCAGCGCGACGAACAGCAGAGGGTAGAGGATATTATCGAGGCGAAGACGCATCGACAGCGTCAGCCACTCGTCACCACCAAATGGATTGATGTAGGCGACGAGGAAGGTGACGAGCGCAAGGTCGAGGAGCGGGACCACCCAGCGCGTCCACTCGGCCGGTGTCGGAGCCGCCTTGCCCTTGGCGCGGATCAGCGACAACGCGCCGATCGCAATAAAAACGGGCATCAGCGCGTAGTAGTAGAGCACCTCCGGCCACGAGTTGATGAACAGGAGTAGGAGGGAGACGAGCGCGATCGCGATGAGACGCAGCCGGAACGCAAGGCGGAGACCTTTGCTTTCCTCGGCGGCAAACGCCGCCTCGAGCCGCGCCGTCCGCAAGGACGGCTGCGGTGCCAGAGACGACGGGGGAGCGAGGCGATCGATGCCGCACCTCCGCAAATGATGGCGCTTACTGCGCCGCTGCCGCCTCCTCTGCGAGGCGAACGAGCTTGATCTTCTTGCCGGCGGCGGTGAGTCCGAGGCGCCCGTGCTTGAGCTCGAGCGCGTCCTTGCCGAAGAGCTCGGCGCGCCAGCCGTGGAGCGCACGCACCGGCGCCGCGTTGTCGCCGGCAATCGCTTCCAGATCCTCGCTGTCGGCGACGAGGCGCTGCGCCACGTCGTTCTCCTCGCAGCGGAGCTTCAAGAGCACGCGCAGGAGATCGACGAGCGGCCCCAAGCCGGGCGGCGCCTCGCGCCGCGGCTCGGGCAAGGGATAGTCGCTTTCGGGTGTGGCAAGAACGCGCGCCACGGCGGCGAGGATTTCGCCACCGAGCTTTCCCTCGGCGAAATTGCGGCTCATGCCGCGGGTGCGCGCGAGCTCGGCCGCGCCGGTGGGCGCGTGCGCGGCGATCTCGAGGATGGCTTCGTCGCGGAGGACACGGTTCCGCGGCAGATCGCGCTCTTGCGCGGCGCGCTCGCGCCACGCGGCAAGCTCGCGGACGAGTGCCAGGAGCCGGCGATTGCCGGTTCGCACCTTGATGCGCCGCCACGCCTCGGCCGGGTCTTGGCCTTGGCGGTAGGTGGCAGGATCGGTCAGCACCCCCATCTCCTCGGCAAGCCAGCCGGAGCGGCCGTTACGCTCGAGCCGCTGCGCGAGCTTCTCGTAGGCTCGGCGCAGCGGCACCACGTCCGAGAGCGCGTATTTGAGTTGCCGCTCGCTGAGCGGGCGATGTGCCCAATCGGTGAAGCGCGATGATTTGTCGATATGCGCGCCGGCGAGCTTGCTGGCCAGCGTCTCGTAGCTCACGGCGTCGCCGAAGCCGCACACCATCGCCGCGACTTGCGTGTCGAAGAGCGGCGCCGGCACCGCGCCCGCCAGGTTGACGAAGATTTCGATATCCTGCCGCGCGGCGTGAAAGACCTTGAGCACGCGGGGATTGGCCATGAGTTCGAAGACCGGCGCCAAATCCATGCCGGATGCCAGCGGATCTATCGCCGCCGCCTCCTCGGGCCCCGCGATTTGGACTAGGCAGAGCTGCGGCCAATAGGTCTTGTCGCGCATGAATTCGGTGTCGACGGCGATGAAAGCCGCCGCTGCTTGCCGGGCGCAAAATTCGGCGAGCGCTGCCGCGCTGTCGATGAGGCTCATTGGCGTGCTATACACGGAAAAGCGGGTCGTCACCAAGCGCCGAGAGCCGATCGCCTAGGGCACTGCCTAGAGATGGCTTGCTCGCTTGACAAAATCCCCCTCGCCGTGTGTTTTGCCCGCTTCTTCCCAACTAGCGGAATTTGAGTCCAATGCACGCCTATCGAAGCCATACCTGCGCGGCGCTGCGCCTTTCTGACGCGGGAAAGGCCGTGCGGCTCGCCGGCTGGGTGCATAGGAAGCGCGACCACGGGCAGCTGCTCTTCATCGATCTCCGCGACCACTACGGCATAACCCAGTGCGTCATCGACAGCTCGAGCCCGCTTTTCAAGAGCGCCGACGCACAACGGCTCGAAAGCGTGATCAGCGTCACCGGCGCGGTGGTGAAGCGCTCGCCCGAGACGGTGAACCCCAAGCTGCCGACGGGCGAGGTGGAGCTGCAGATCGCGGCGCTCGAGGTGCTCTCCGAGGCGGAGCCGCTGCCGCTGCCGGTCAACACCGATGCCGACTATCCCGAGGAGATGCGGCTCAAATACCGCTTCCTCGATCTCCGGCGCGAAGCCATTCACGCCAACATCGTGCTGCGCTCGAAGGTCATCGCCTCCATTCGCCGGCGCATGATCGAGCAGGGCTTCACCGAGTTCCAGACGCCGATCCTGACCGCGAGCTCGCCCGAGGGCGCGCGCGACTATCTCGTGCCGAGCCGGCTCCATCCCGGCACGTTCTACGCGCTGCCGCAGGCGCCGCAGCAATTCAAGCAGCTGCTCATGGTGGCGGGCTTCGACCGCTACTTCCAGATCGCGCCCTGCTTTCGCGACGAGGCGAGCCGTGCCGACCGCTCGCCGGGCGAGTTCTATCAGCTCGATTTCGAGATGTCGTTCGTGACGCAAGAGGACGTGTTCGCCGCGATCGAGCCGGTGCTCGCCGGCGTCTTCGTCGAGTTCGGCGGCGGCAAGGCGGTGACGCCGCCGCCCTTTCCGCGATTGACCTATGACGACGCGCTCTTGCGCTACGGCACCGACAAGCCCGATCTGCGCAATCCCCTCGTCATCGCCGAAGCGGGCGAGGTCTTCCGCGGCTCGGGCTTCAAAGTGTTCGCCGGCGCGCTCGAAAGCGGCGCGGTGGTGCGCGCGCTCGCCGTGCCGGGCGCGGGGGCGCAGCCGCGCAGCTTCTTCGACAAGCTCAACGATTGGGCGCGCGGGGAAGGCGCGCCCGGCTTGGGCTACATCACCTTTGCCGAAGGGGCGGCGAAGGGTCCCATCGCCAAGTTTCTCGACGAGCCGCGGCTTCAGAAGCTGCGCACGCTCTGCGGGATCGGCGACGGCGATGCCGTGTTCTTCGTCTGCGATCGCAAGCCCGCGGCAGAGAAGCTCGCCGGCGCCGCGCGCACCAAGATCGCGCAGGAGCTCGACCTCCTCGCCAAGAATGAATTCCGCTTTTGCTGGATCGTCGATTTTCCGATGTACGAGCTCAACGAGGAGACCGGGAAAGTCGAATTCAGCCACAATCCCTTCTCGATGCCGCAGGGCGGGCTCGACGCACTCGAGACGAAAGATCCGCTCACCATCAAGGCGTTCCAATACGACATCGTCTGCAACGGCGTCGAGCTCTCCTCGGGCGCCATCCGCAATCACCGCCCCGACATCATGTACAAGGCCTTCGCCATCGCCGGCTACTCGGCGGAAGAGGTCGAGGCGCGCTTCGGCGGCATGCTCAACGCCTTCAAGTACGGCGCGCCGCCCCATGGCGGCTCGGCGCCCGGCATCGACCGCATCGTCATGCTGCTCGCCGAAACGCCCAACATCCGCGAGGTGGTGGCCTTCCCGATGAATCAGCAGGCGCAGGACCTGCTGATGCAGGCGCCGTCGGAGGTGCCGCCCGAGCGACTGCGCGAGCTCCACATCCGCGTCGTGCCGCCGCCCCCGAGCAAGAGTTAGGAGCGGCCCCGGACTTTTCCTTGCACGGCGACTCGGCTTCGGCGAGAATCCGCGCGCCCGCGAAACTGCAAGGACCTTGCCTTACCCGTGCCGCGACCGCCCCGGCTCGTCTTTCTCGCGCTTGCCGCGCTCCTGCCGGCGGGGTGTGCCTTGCCGCCGGCGGTCACGCTCGCATCGCTCGCCGCCGATGGCGTGAGCTACGCGACGACGGGCAAAAGCGTGAGCGACCACGGGATTTCTGCCGCGACCGGCAACGATTGCGCGCTGATGCGGCCGGTTTTCACGGGCAAGGCGATGTGCCAGATCGACAGCACCCGCGGCAAGGACGTGCCGGTCGAGACCGGGCATGCGGCGGTGGCGCGTCCCATTGCTCCCGCGCTTGCAACGGCACCGGCGAAAGACCGCTATGTCCAGGTCGGGAGCTTCCGCGATGCGCAGAACGCGGCGCGCGCCGCCACCCGCTATGCGGATCTCAAGCCCGACGTCCGTCCGGTGGATGCGGGTGGCGTGCGCTATTATCGCGTCAGGGTGGGACCGCTCTCGGCGCCAGAAGAACGCGCGCTCAAGGCGCGCCTGGTGCAAGGCAACGCCAAAGCGGGTGCGGGCTAAAGCGTCAGCCGTCGGCCCGCTGCCGCTCGCCGTGCTCGCGTTTTTCCGCGTACATCGCCATGTCGGCGCGGTGGAGCAGCGCCTCCGGATCCTCGCTGCCATCATAGGCAGCGATGCCGAAACTGACGCTGAGCGGAACGGCGAGGCCGTCGATCGTCGCCGGCGCGCCGGTCAGCGCGCGATTGAAGCAGAGACACTTGCGCCGTGCGTTCGGGAGGGTGGCGCCGATCAGCAAGAGCGCGAATTCGTCGCCGCCGAGGCGGCCGACCACGTCGTTCTTGCGCACGCGGCTTTGCAGCGCCATCGCCACCTGGCGCAGCAGCTCGTTGCCGGCGCGATGGCCATGGAGGTCGTTGATCGCCTTGAAGCCGTCGAGGTCGCCCAGGATGATCACGCCGCGAGGGCCGCCGCGCGCCGCGGCGGCGACGGCGCGCGACAGCTCGCGCACGAAGCCGCGCCGATTGAGGACGCCGGTGAGCTCGTCGGTGACCGAGAGGCTCTCGAGATGGGCGAGCCGTTCCTCGAGATCGGCGATGCGCTGTTCGGCCGCGGCGGCGGCGGCAAGGGCCCAATCGAGCATCGCCGCCTGGTCCTCGGGTGCCGGTGGTTCGGCGGCAGGTGGGGCGGCCGGAAGGAGGCGGGCGATCCCGCGCTCGTCCGTGCGCCAGCGATTCTCAGCGGGTAGAGGCATCGTGGTCAAATCCCGAGCAGTTCGCTCACATTTGGGCAAAAGGCGTGCCAATCGGCGAGGACGGGAATCCGCCGGTTCTACAGGGGCGGGCAATCGGCAAAAGCTGCCGGCGGGCAGTGCTTGCCGAGCCCGAAAGGGGGATGAGCGACCGGATCTTGCCGTACTATCGCCGGGGCGGGAAGCGTGACATACTCGCGCCGCAACGCCATGGCATCGGTTCTCTCCCGAATCGGGGTTCGCTGATGATGCATCGTCCCGGCCTTTTGCTTGGACTTGCCGGTCTTTTCTCATGGGCGGCGGTAACGCCGGCGGCCGCGGTCGACATCGCGCCGCATCGCGCGCTCTACAGCCTCTCCCTCGGCGCGACCAAGTCATCGAGCGGCGTCGTTGGCGCGAGAGGTGCCATGGTCTACGAATGGGGCGAGACCTGCGACGGCTGGACGGTGCAGCAGCACTTTCGGCTTCGCTTGCAATATGCCGAGCAGGACAATGTCGAGGTGAGCTCGAGCCTTGTCACGTGGGAGGCGAAGAACGGATTGCGCTACCGTTTCAACGAGCGCCGACTGCGCAACGGTGCGCTTGACGAAGAGATCAAGGGCGAGGCGACGCTCGCTGGCAAGGGCAAACGCGGCTCGGCCGAATTCACCAAGCCCGAGGCGACCAGTTTTGCCTTGCCGGAGGGGGCGCTCTTCCCGACGGCTCACACCGTGCTCCTCATCGAGCGCGCGCAAGCGGGCGACCAATTCGTCTCACGCCAAGTGTTCGACGGCGCCACGGTCGAAAACGCGGGCCAGATCACCGCCGTGATCGGACCGCAATTGGCGCCCGGCCCGAGCGCTGGCGAGGACAAGCTGCCGAAGAGCCCGCTCCTCAATCGCCCGTCCTGGCGGATGCGCCTCGCTTTTTTCCCGGCGAGTGGCAAGTCGGAGCAACCAGATTATGAGCTCGGCATGCGGCTCCTCGACAACGGCGTCTCCCAGGATATGTCGCTCGACTATAGCGACTATGTCATTCGCGCCAAGCTCGACGAGGTCGAAGCGCTTCCGCACCCAACGTGCTGAACGCCCTTCTTCATCTAACGTCTGAAGAGATCAGGCGGGTCCGCAAGCGCGGCTTCGGCTAGGCGATCGGCGCCGATGCCGATAAGGCGGAAGTGGGTGCCGTCGGCGGCAGCACGCAGCAGCGGCAGGGCGGCGGCATAGAGCGTCTCTGCCCGCTGCGTCGGATCGACAAGGCGCCGGCTCCGGCTCAGCACTTGGAAATCGCTCGTCTTGAGCTTGAGCGCGATGCCAACGGCGGCGCGACCGGCGCGCTCGAGCCGCCGCGCCAGCTGCTCTGTGAGCGGCCAGAGCTCCGCGGCTAAAGCCTCGTAAGCGGCGAGATCGCGCTCGAAGGTGGTTTCCGCCGAGATGCTCTTCATCGGCGCGTCGGGATCGACCGCACGGTCGTCCTCGCCGCGAGCGAAGCGGGCAAGCCGCCGGCCGATCACGCCATAGCGCTCCCGCAACTCTCGCTCGTCGCGCTGGCGGAGCTCGCCGATGGTGGTGATACCGTCCCGCGCGAGCTTTTGTTGCAAGGCGGCGCCGACGCCCCAGATCAGCCCCACCGATTTGGGCGCGAGAAAGTCAAGCGCCTCGCCGCGCCCGAGCACGGCGAAGCCTCGGGGCTTGTCGAGATCCGAGGCGATCTTGGCGAGGAACTTGTTGAAGGAGAGGCCGATCGACACGGTGATGCCATTCTCCCGCTCGATGCGTCGCGCCAGGAGGGCGAGGGTGCGCGCCGGCGGCCCGCCGTAGAGCCGCTCCGTTCCGGCGAGGTCCAGGAACGCCTCGTCGATCGAGAGTGGCTGCACGAGCGGTGTGGTCGCCAGCATGAGCTCACGGACGCGTCGCCCGACGGCGCGATATTTGGCCATGTCGGGTGCGATCACCACCGCGTCGGGGCAAGCCTTGAGGGCCTTGAACATGGGCATCGCCGAGCGCACGCCCGAGAGCCGCGCCACATAGCAGCAGGCGAGGACGACGCCGCGGGTGCCGCCGCCGACGATCACCGGGCGATCCCGAAGCTCGGGCCGGTCGTGCTTTTCGACACTCGCATAGAAGGCATCGCAGTCGATATGCGCAAGCGACAGGCTCCCGAGCTCGTCATGGGAGACGAGCCGCGGCGAGCCGCAGGCGGGACAGCGACCGCTCACCGGCCTCGCGAGCGAGGGCTCGGCGCAGTCGCGGCAGAGCGTCAGCATCCGATTATTGGCCGCGCGCGCAGCCATCTTCTTTCTTGATGTAGAAATGCCGCTACTTGCGCTAAAGTAATGTTCTGCGGGTAATTTCCAGAGACGCGCTTCGCCGCGAGGCGGGGCGGCAGCAAGGCGCATGAAGCCACCGCCCGCGCTGCTCGATCGCGGCAGGAGACGCGTCCGATGCGGTGGTGAGGCCGCGCCGCGATGTTTCGCTCCTAAAGTTACGAAGTCTTAAGGTAAATCAAACTATAGGTGACTGGGGGCAAGGATGTGCAAGGAAGTCTGCGTCGGGCAACTTGCCGCCGCTCCCCGCTGCGGCTGGCGTGGCAGGCCGGGTCGGTCGAACACAAGGATCTTGCAATGAGCAAACGGGTACTCATTGTCGAAGACAATGACCTCAATATGAAGCTCTTCCATGATCTGCTGGAAGCGCACGGCTATGTGACGCTGCAGACCAAGGATGGGATGGAAGCGCTGAAGCTCGCCCGGCAGCATCATCCCGATCTCATCCTGATGGACATCCAGCTTCCCGAGGTCTCCGGACTTGAAGTGACCAAATGGATCAAGGAGGACGACGACCTCCGCTCGATCCCCATCATCGCCGTCACCGCCTTTGCCATGAAGGGCGATGAAGAGAAGATCCGCGAAGGCGGATGCGAGGCCTACATCGCCAAGCCGATCTCGGTGGCGAACTTCCTCCAGACCGTCGAACGCTTCCTGAGTTGAGGCCTGGCGCATGTCCGCGCGGATACTGGTCGTCGATGACGTCGAGGTGAATGTGCGCTTGCTCGAGGCGAAGCTCTCGAGCGAGTACTTCACGGTCATCACGGCGGCGAGCGGCGCTGCGGCGCTCAAACTGGCCCAGAGCGAGCATCCCGACATCATCCTGCTCGACGTGATGATGCCGGAAATGGACGGTTTCGAAGTATGCCGGCGACTCAAGGCCGATCCGCAGACCGCTGACGTCCCTGTGGTGATGGTCACAGCGCTTTCCGAAGTCTCCGACCGCGTGCGCGGGCTACAGGCCGGCGCCGACGATTTCCTGACCAAGCCCGTCAACGACACCGCCCTCTTCGCCCGCGTGCGCTCGCTGGTGCGCTTGAAGCGCATGGCCGAGGAATGGCGCTTGCGCGAAGAGGTCTACGGCCGCTTCGACAATGTCATCGACGACGCGCGCGCCCGCGAGGACATGGGGCCCGGCCGTGTCGTGCTCTGGGAAGAGAACGCGCTTGCGCGCGAGCGCATCACGGAAATGCTGCGACCCGGCACCGCCGAGGTACTGCAGCCCGCCAATGCCGAGGAGTTGCGCGATGCGGTGGACGCGTCCGTCGATCTCGTCGTGCTCAGCCTCTCCGGCGCGCAGGATGCGCTCCGTCTTGTCGCGCAACTGCGCGGCACCGAGGCGAGCCGTCTCGTGCCCATCCTTCTCGCCGCCGAGGCCGAGGAGCTACCGCGACTCGCCAAGGGGCTCGATCTCGGCGCCAACGACTACATCGTGCGCCCGATCGATCGCAACGAGCTCACCGCGCGCGTGCGCACGCAGATCCGGCGCAAGCGTTTGCAGGACCGCCTCCAGGACAACTACCAGCGGAGCCTTGCGCTTGCGCTCACCGACAGCCTCACCGGCCTCTACAATCGCCGCTACTTGATGGCGCATTTGGAAGGGCTCATGACGCGGGCCGCGGAGGGGGCGCAGGGGCCGTCGATCCTGATGATCGACATCGACTTCTTCAAGCGCGTCAACGACACCCACGGCCATCCCGCGGGCGACGCGGTGCTGCGCGAGGTGGCCTCCCGCATCGCGCGCCATGTGCGCGCCTTTGACCTGGTCGCCCGTTATGGCGGCGAGGAGTTCGTCGTGGTGATGCCGGAAACGCCGCTGCCGGTTGCCAGCATGGTGGCTGAGCGGTTGCGCAGCATGGTGGCGAGCAAGCCGATCACGCTGGGCGATGGCGCTGGCGACCTCAAGGTGACCATCAGCATCGGCATCGCCGTCACCCGCGAGGGCGGCGACAGTGCAGCCGCTCTGCTCCAGCGGGCAGACAAGGCGCTCTATCAGGCAAAAGCGGGCGGCCGCAATTGTGTCGCCGGCTCGGTGGCGGAAATCCTGCCGATTTCCGAGCCAATGGCCGTCGCCGCAAAGCCCTAGCGGTCATGAAAAAGGCCGCTCCTTCGAGCGGCCCTTCGCGCAGCGGCACGATCCGCGCTATTTAATCTTCGATTCCCTGAAGACGACGTGCTTGCGCGCGACGGGGTCGTATTTCTTGAGCTCGAGCTTCTCGGTCTTCGCCCGCGGGTTCTTCTTGGTCACGTAGTAAAAGCCGGTGTCGGCGCTGCTCACAAGCTTGATCAGAATCGTGTTCGACTTGGCCATGACCGGGCGTTCCCTGACGAACTCGCGGAAGCGGAGAAGATAGCGCGTCGCCACTTTCTGTCAAGGAACCCGAGAGAAAACCCGATGTTGAGCGGACGTCGGGAGTCCGGAACATCGAGCCATTGCAGCGACGTGACTCCGCCCACCCCCGACCAGCAAAGAGGCGGCGGTGCCGGCAACACAACCGGCAGCGACACGACCGGCAGCAACCCGACCCGCTGACGCCGCAATCCGAGCCTGAGGCTTTGGCGCCTCGCCGGTCCTGCCGGCGAGGCGCTTTTCTTGTATTGGCGCGCGCGATCGAGCACGCTTCCTCGCGACTACCGACGAGGAATGCGATCATGAAGATTTCCGATCTGCACACCATCCGTGCCGAAGTGCCGCTCGAACAACCGATCCGCACCGCGATTCACCATTTCCGCTCGCTCGGCGCCTTGCTGGTGACGCTCGATGGCGGTGACGGACTCTTCGGCGAAAGCTACCTCTTCGCCAACGGCACGCCGCAGTTGAAGGCGATGGAAGAGATGGTGCTCAGCCTGAAGCCGATGGTGCTGGGTGCCGATCCCGATTTCAGTCAGTCGCTGTGGCGGGAGATGTGGCGCGCGATCAATTTCTACGGCCACAAAGGCATTTCCGTTTTCGCGCTCTCCGCCATCGACATGGCGCTCTGGGATCTGCGTGGCAAGCGGGCGGGTCTGCCCATCCATCGTCTTCTCGGCGCATGCCGGACGAGCGTGCCGACGTACGCGAGCGGCGGGTTGTGGCTTGGTCACTCGATCGACGAGCTCGTCCGGGAGGCCCGGTCTTTCGTCGCGGCGGGATTCCGTGCGATGAAGATGCGCTTGGGTCGCCCGCGGCTCGAGGAGGACGTCGAGCGCGTCGCCGCCGTGCGCCAGGCGATCGGTCCGGATACCGTCCTGATGGCCGATGCCAATCAGGGACTGACCGTCGATCACGCGATCCGCTTGGGCCGCCGCCTCGAAGAATTCAATCTCGCCTGGTTCGAGGAGCCGGTGCCGGCTTACGATCTCGCTGCCTCTGCGCGCGTGGCCGCGGCGCTCGACACGCCGATCGCCAGCGGCGAGACCGAATACGCCCGCTATGGCTTCCGCGACATGATGCAGGCGCAAGCCGCCGACGTGATCATGCCCGACCTCGCCCGCGTCGGCGGCGTCAGCGAATTCGTCAAGGTGGCGCACATGGCGGATGCGCTCGACCTGCCGATTTCCTCGCACATCTTCACCGAGCAGAGCCTCACGGTGATGGCGGCGCTCGGCAACGCGACATACCTCGAGCATATGCCCTGGTTCGCACCGCTCTTCCGCGAGAAGCTCGAGATGCGCGATGGCGAGGCGGTGGTGCCGGAACGGCCGGGCTTCGGCTTCTCTTTCGATTGGGACGCGATCGAACGCTGGCGGCTTTCCTAGAAATGCGCGAGATAACCGCCATCCACGGCGAGCACTTGGCCGGTGATATAGGAAGCGGCCGGCGAGGCTAAGAAGAGGACGGCGGGCGCGAGTTCCGCCGGCTCGCCCCAGCGGCCGAGCGACGTGCGCTTCTCGAGCCAGCGCGTCACCGCGGGATCGGCCGCGATCGCGGCGTTGGTCTCGGTCTTGAAAAAGCCGGGTGCCACGCTGTTGACGGTAATGCGATGCGCGCCGAGCTCAGCGGCGAGCGCGCGCGTGAGGCCGTCCAGCCCGGCTTTGGCCATCGTATAGGCGGCGTCGCCCGCGGCGGCGATCGGTCCCGCGATCGACGACACGTTGATGATCCGCCCGCCGCGGCCGCCCTCGATCATGAGCTGCGCCGCGCGGCGGCAAAGCTCGAAGGCGGCGACGAGATTGGTATCGAGGAGACGCCGCACGTCGGCGAGAGCGAAATCGAAGAGCGCGCGCCGATCGCGGATGCCGACGTTGTTGACGAGAATGTCGAGCCGGCCGTGTTTGGCGGCGATGCGAGAAAACGCGTGGTCCACCATCGCTCTCTCGGCAATGTCGAACGGGAGAGCGTCGGCGGTGCCGCCATCGTCGGCGATCCGTGTCGCCGCGGCCTCAAGCGGCGCCGGCGTGCGTCCATTGAGGATGACGTGCGCGCCGGCGCCAGCGAGCAGCCGCGCGATCTCCAGCCCCAGCCCTCGACCCGCGCCGGTGACGAGCGCGACTTGACCGGTCAGGAGAAATGATGGCGGCGTATTCATAGACCCGTTCCTCCGTGCGGGGTCACGGCATGGAAAGCGCTTCCCACAACATGCGCGACAACAAGCCGACGCCCGCCATTAAGGCAGCGGCGCAGACGACGACGCCCATCCAAAATTGAATGGGCTGCTTCCGTCGGCGGACGATGTACCTCCTCCCGCGCGAACCGAATTCTCCGTTCCGGAGTGCTTGGACGAGCGTCAGCGCGACCCCGGCCATGACTGCGACAAGGACGAGGGCGGCGATGATGGAATGTGGAGGACGCATGCTGGCGTCTTTTACCGCACGCCCGATGTTCTCGGCGAGGCTGATTTGCGCATCGACGTCGAGCGAGGCACTCGAGCGATGGTGCGCACGTCGTCAGCCTCGCTCAGCCTCGTCGCGGCAGGCGAGAAGGCGGCGGAGCTAGGAAAACTCCTCTTCAGGGGCGGGAACGCCGAGGCCGGGCGATGAAAAAGGCCACAGGCGGAATGAGAAGCCATTGTAGAAAAGGCGACAAACCCGTTCCGAATGGCGGTAGCACCGGCATGGCGGGCGCATAGGCCCATCGGCCCCAGACCGCCACGTTGAGCCATTCGCCGACGATGGTGGCGCTCACGCCAAGCGCCGAGGCCAGCAGGGCGACGCGGGAGTAGCCGCGAACGGGCCATAGGTCGTCGGCGCCCAGGAGCAATCCAATGACCAAGGCAGCGGTCGAAATCACGAGATCGCCGACGGTGCAGTGGACGAGCGCGTAGGCGAGTTCGCTCCGCGTTGCCGTGCGCCAGATCGTATAAAGCGGGAGCTGCGCCGCCTCCCAAACGAGGTTCGCCGCCGTCGCAATGAAAAGGTAGCGAAGCGCGAGCACGCGGCTCGGCGATGAGAGGGCGCTCCGGACGCCGCGAAGGCTCGGCAATTTCATTCACTCTAGAGTCTGATTCGTTTGGGCGGAATCGCTTTTGAGGATTCCCAAGGGGCTCGATTTCTGATTCAAGATGCTGGCTGGAGTTGGGGGGCCAGCATGGATGGCGAGACCCTATTCGCTTGATCTTCGCGAGCGCGTCGTT
>DASZAN010000176.1:0-10181 GCA_035945115.1 Allostellaceae bacterium | reverse complement strand
CGCCGCCGCCGGCTACAACTTCAGCCTGCTCCTCCGCTGGCTCGCGGAGTTTTTGCGCGCCTTGATCGCCGTGTTCTCCGAGAAAGCCGCTGCCTCTCAGGTCGCTTAAATCGCACCCCACCCGCGTTCTTCACGGTCGACTAAGAAGCAGTCCGTTCGTCGAGATTTTTGTCAGCGGCAGCTACGATCAGCTCCTCAAGCCGCTTAAACCGCTGCTCGATTTCAAACGACACCTAACCACTCTGAGAAAATGCTTTGACTGCGTGCGTTCGACGTATCCGCACGCTTTCCTCCACGGCCGTTGCTCTGTCGCAAGCACGCAGGAACACTTTGTCCGCGAGCAGGTGATCATAAGCTTTGGCTATTCCTTGCGGTGTCGCAGGCGGTCCGGCCTGCAACAATCGCGCAGCCACTCCCAACATCACACCTTCGAATACCGCGGCGTTCAGCGATCTGACTGGTCGGAATGCTTCCCGCTGCTTGGCGTCCCAGCATGCCTTGATCGTCCTAGTGAAGAGCCCCTTCAATTGGTCCAGCTTCTCTTTGCTTGCTTTGTTGTAGTCGTCCGCGAATTCATTCAGAAACTCGCGCATGGGACTCGCGTATTTATCGCCACGTTCGTGCATCGCAAGAAAACGGAGGATTAGCTCCTGATCTTTTAGCCTGGCGTTCCGATGCTTCCCGAACACGTTGCGCCACGTTTCATCCTCATTCACTTCCCTGATGGCTATCAACAACGGACCATCACTGATGCAGTTCCGGATTTCCTGCGGCGACAACCGAATACCGCCAGAATTGATTCTTTCGAATACAAAATGGAGACTCTTCCTTGAGTGTTTCGGTTCGTCCTGCTGAAAGATCGTCGCATGGACCGTCGCGTCGTCCAGCTTCAGTCTGTCCGCTCCAGAAAGTTCTTCATACGACTTGTTATTCCACTCGTCGCGCACGCCGGTGAGACGAAACTTCTTTTCCAAAAAGACTCCTGCATAGAAATATTGAAGTGTCCGCAATCTCTGTTGCCCATCAACGACGAGATGGCGATTCGTGACCGGCTCCTTGTAGAGAAAGATGCCAGGGACGGGTAGCCCCATCAGAAGTGACTCCAAGAACCGGGATGCGTGGCGTTGTGACCAAACAAAACGACGTTGGAACTGCGGTACATAGAATGCTTCTGACTTCAAACGTTTTACCAGCGTATCGACGGTGTAGTCGGCACCATAACTCGTGATTGTGAATTTGATGTCGCCGGGCTGCTCTAGGAGCGCCTCATCTTCAACTTCAGCTTCGAGCGCCAGCGTATATTCGTCTTCGATCTCGCTCGGTTGATTTGCAGGAACAACCTCATCGGCTCCTTGTCCGCCCATATGAGACCCCCCGCTATCCCGCCTGGAAGCGGGTCTTATAGCAATGTCAGCGTCCATGCGCCTAGCCCAGCCTCGTTGGCCTTGGTCAATTGGATCGTTGGAGATGGTAGACCGAAGAAGCGTTGAGCGGCACGACGTGGCCGAGATGATAGGCCACCGCCGGCAGGTGGCGGCCAATAACCTTCAGGCGCCTCGCTCGGCGATCGGGTTAGCCATCGTCTCCGTCGGTGTCGCTCTGGGTGTTGATCTCCCGGTCGAACGCCGAGAGGTTGCCGCGCCGAACGTCCCGGAGTTCTTGTGGCGTCAGGTACCGTTTCGCAGTGGTCGCCTTCGCGGCTTCGAGCGCCTTCATGTAGATGAGCCCAAACCCGCCGCTGTCCAACTCGAGGAGGCCGACGCCGTATTGGCCTAGCGCGTCGCCTAAGAGCGCCAGAAAAACGCCACGGAGATGGCGTCGTCCGGACACCACCCTGATCGTGCTCGCGCTGAGGCGCGCTCGATTTTGGTCCGACCGTTGAAAAATTACCGCAAGGACGAGTGCCGTCTCTTCCGCGTTGCGCATCGTCTTTTCCTTCTGACAGACCGCGATTTCAGATTTATAAGACCCAAGTTCCGGGTCTATGTCAAGGGCGGACTTCGAGATCAAACTACAATCCAATTGTCATCGAGCGCCGCGAATGAACGGGCCTAACGAGGCTTTGGGTGACGCGGCGAGCCGGTGCCGATCCCAAACCCTCACCGCCAGATTTTCTTTGTCCGCACTTGGCGAGCCCGCGTAGGCTTCTCGACGACTAAGCGGTGCGGTGCGGTGCGTTGGCCTCTGATGGTCGAGGTGCGCGGTGTCGCTCGCCGACTTGTTCAAGCCGAAATCCGACGAGGAGCGCGAGCGTGAGTTGGCGCAGCAGATCAACGCCGTGCTCTCCGCGCCGGGGCCGCAGGACACCAACAAGCTGACACGCTTGCGCGAACCGTATTCGCCGAGGTTCCACCCGAACTCCGCTCGATCCGCTTCGTGCCGACCAAGGAGGAAACCGACCTACTCAGCCGGCGCGTCTTCCCGGCCGGGCCGGACGGCGTTCTCGATGACAGCGCAAAGGCGCTCGCCGCTGCGGAGCTTGAGCGCGCCAACTTGATGTTTCCCAACTTGTTCAACGTGGCCGCGGTCCGCGAGCCAGCGCCGTGCCGTTCAACTTCGGCGAGGCAGAAGCGCGACAGCGGCTCGCCGCCGCGATCGAGCGGATTAAGGTCCAAGGGGCACTGATCTCGTCCTTGCTGCACGCCAACCGCAAGGCCGGTCTTGCCGCTCAGCGCGAGGAAGCCGCACAACACCCGCCGACCGGCCAGGCGCCGTCCTAGGAGTGAAGCAGTCCGATATGCCGGGCGCTAAACAAGACGAGGCCATTCATGCACCGCGTTCTATTCTTACGGACCACAAATGCAGCGCAATGGCCGCAAACCCGTCCCTAACGTTGCGGGGCTCAAGGCGGAGCACCAGCGCCAGGCGCGGTGAAGAGTGCGGCGAACGCGCGGGGATGATCGGCCTTCGTGTTCCGAACAATGAGCATGGCGTCGGTTGCGCCCGACGTGCGACTTTCTCGCCGACCCGCTATTGATTCCAGGGACAAGGACCGCTCTATGAACCTTTCGTGTCGTCGGCGCGCGGTGCTGCTGGCGCCGTTGCTCCTGGGCATACCGCTGCTGCGCGGCCAAAATGCGCGCGCGCAACCAGGCGCCGCCAAACCCACGGTGTTCGAGATGGCGGCGTTCACCGGCAAGACCAAGGACGCCGATACCGCTTTCGCCGAAGCACTTGCCGCGATCGAGAACGCGGTCGCCGACGCCAAGAAGCACGGCGCGGCAATTCACCCGGTGCTCAATCTCGAGAAGAACGCCACCTACCGCATCAAGCGGCCGATCGAAATCACGCGATTCGACGGGCTCGAGATCGACGGCCGCGGCGCGCTCATCATCAACACATCGACGACGCAAACGACATTGCACGTTCATTCGTGCAGCCATCTCGTCATCCGCGATCTCGCCATCGACTACGATCCGCTCCCCTTCACGCAGGGCACCATCGCCGGCTTCGATGCCAAGGCGCTCAACGTCACGGTCAAGGTGGACGCCGGCTACCCCGACGACGCGAAATTTCTCGCCACCATCCGCGACGGCTTCTTCCGCGTCATGGACCGCCGGACCAAGGCGCTGAAGCCCGGCGCGCGAAGCTTTCTCTCACCGGCCAAGATCGACCGGTTGGGTCCCGGCTTGATCAGGGTGCAACTCCAGTGGAGCGCCAATGATTTGGGTCCCGGCCAACTCCCCATCGCGGTCGGCGACACCGTCGCCATTTCCGCGAGCTATCAGGAAGCGGTGAGTGTCGAGGACAGCATTGCCACGTCCTTTGTCGGCCTCGATCTTCGTGCGTCGCCGGGCATGGGCATCCTCGAGAATGGCGGTCGCGGCGGAATGCTGCTGGAGCGCGTCAACGTCGCGCCCGGCCCCAGGCCCAAGGGCGCCGGCGCCGATCGCCTTATCTCCACCAACGCCGACGGCTCGCATTTCATCGCCGTGGAGCGCGGACCGAGCTTCGTCGGCTGCAGCTTCGCCAACAGCAGCGACGACGCCGTCAACGTGCACGGCTTTTATTTCTTCGTGGTCGAGAAGATCGCGCCCAAAATTTATCGCGTGAGCCCGAAATGGGACATCGGCTTGCAGGCGGGCGACGACATCGAGAGTTGCGAGAACGGCAGCTTCCGCTCGCTTGGACGCAGCAAGGTGGTGCGGCTCGCCAAAAAGAAAATGTCCGAACTCAAGGGCAAGATCGCGCAAGTGTGGAAGGGAAAGAGCGACACCACGCTCCCCGACACCATCTACGAAATCGAATTGGCGAGCGAGTTGCCGCTCAAGGTGGGCGACGCCGTCACCTCGCTCACCCGCATCGGCGCCGGCACCACGATCCGCAATTCGCGCTTCCACGCTTGCGGCCGGGTCATGGTGAAGTCGCCGGACTCGCTGATCGAGAACAATCAATTCTCTTATTCCACTGGCGTCGCCATCCACGCCGGCAGCGACATCGGCTTTTGGGCCGAGTCGAATTTCGTGCGCAACATGACGATCCGCAACAACCGCTTCACCCAGTGCGTCACCGGCGCCAACAACCTCTTCGACGATTGCGACGCGCTGGGCGCGATCTATGTGGGCATGACGCCGCCGCTCAACACCAAAGGCTTTCACGCCAACTTCGAGAACCGCGCCGTCGTCATCGAAGGCAATGTCATCGACGATTCCTACATCTATGCCATTTTCGTAACGAACGCCGACGGCGTGAAGCTCATCGGCAACAAGATCGGCAACAGCTTCATCCGCCGCAGCGCCTTCGGCGCCGGCAAGCTCTTCGGCGTCGCCCCCGACAGCGGCATCTTCATCGGCATGACGCGAAACGCCGAGATCCACGACAATACCGTGGCACGCGGCGCGGTGGTGAAGCGGCCGGTGGCGATCGACCGCACGTGCCCCAAGAACACGGTGACGGAACGGAACGATCGCTTGATCGGATGATGCGCGCGATGGGTCGCATCGACATGCGCGGGTAGCGGCGATGGAGGCATGATTTGGGTAAACAAACTCAACGTAACGGGAGTGAACAAACTCGAAGAGAGAACGTTAGAGGATGAGGCCGCCCTTAGGTATTCTGGGGGGAGGCCGCGAATCTCAGCAGTAGGGCACGGTAAGTGACAAAGGGCTTTGGTAGCCCCCAGGAGTGGCTATAGAGGCAGCAGAGATGCGAGCGGAGAACACCGCTGACCAGGACGTTGCGGCCGCGACGTGGGCGCGAAAGGCAACGGAACCGACCCGACCCATGTCCGGTTGCCGCGACCGCACGGCTCCGCCTTAGGGGTGCTTTCGATGAGCGACAAATTGAACGATGTTGGCACCATAGACCTCAATGCTCCCTTGCATGCCGAGCGGCTTGTGGATGGCTGGTACGTCGTCGGAATGGGCATGCTGATCCCATGCCGCGATCGCAACGAGGCTGAGGCGATCGTCGAGGACATGAAGACGAATGGGGAGGGAGAGACGACACCGTCCCGATAAGGAAAACGATGATTTCAACTTTCCCGCGGCCTACGCCCGTTTCACTTCTCCTTATTTGCCAAAGATCGTACGTGCGATCCTATCGACGGCATCGAGCCGAGTAGGCGCGATCAGTAAGCGTGATCGCAATCGCTGATCCGGCGCGCGCTCTGCACCTCGGTCATTGTCATGTTCTTGGCGCCCATCACCATGGCCACGCGACCCGAGAAGGCATCGCCGGACACTGAATACACCGCATGACCTTTAGCCGCGCCACGTCCAGGGCAAACGATGTCGTACTGTAGGGTTTTGCCATCGCCCGCCAAATTTGCCGCCGCGCATTGCGCGAACGGGTTGTTCGCGCTGACGATGGGGATCGGGATCTCCGAGTCGCTCTGAGCGGTCGGCAGGCAGAAGGTCGTCGTGTGATCGATCGCCCAACGCTCAAGATGAGGCAATTCCAGGCGAGCAATGACTTCGTAAAGACCGGGTGGAGGCAACGAGTGACGAGCGGGCATTGAAGGGAGCGGCTGCACCAGCGCTGCGAGGAAGATACCGACCGCAAGTCTCCGAGACCGTGCCATTCGACATCCCCCTCATCGCGCCGTTTCCCAAGCAGAATCGCACCGGTAAGCCTTCGTCGTATGGGTGAAACTTTCAACCCGCTTCTTGCTCGCAAACAGGTTGGGGGAATTCGCATTGGCCGTGGTCTTTTTCGCGGAGTCCACCTCAACCAGCGCGTGAGTTTTCCGTTCCTGGCCAACGGAGTCCGCGCTCATCGCAGCGGGTCGTCATCATCTTTCGCCCGCTCGGGAATCGTTAGCGTCTCCTTAAGAGCGACGGCCGCACTTGAAACGCGGCGAATGCGCCGCCAACCAAAGGAGCTTTGTGATGAGTCTGCTCGGCTCGCAGCCGCGGAGCCTTCCTCCAACATCCGCGAAACCCGTCTCGACGAATCGGACGCTCATCGTCGGCAAAGGACTCACCGTTGCCGGGGAGATCAAGGATTGCGACTGCCTCGTGGTCGAAGGCGAGGTCAGCGCCGAAGTATCGTGCAAGGAACTGACGATCGCCCCCGGAGGCCTGTTCGCCGGAACCGCCAGGGTCATGAATGCCGAAGTGATCGGGCGGTTTGAAGGTGACCTCAAGGTCACCGAGCGCCTCGTGGTACGCGCCACGGGGAGCGTTTCCGGGGAGGTGCGCTATCAGCTCATTGAGATTGAGCGCGGCGGCCGAATTTCCGGCCGCATCGATTCCGGCAATGTCACTGAGTCGACGAAGACGACGGCCGCAGGGCAACGCTCCAGCGCATAAATGCCGCCACGGACCCGTCGTGGCGGATGTCATTCCGAGGCGATAACGCACGAGGGCAGCGATGCCTATCTCGGACCTTGTCATCCACCGATTCGCTCATCTTTTCATTCAGCTTCACGGTGAAGAAGCGACCGAGCGGGCGCGTGCGATGGTGGAGCAGATGCGTGGCAAGGGCGATCAAGAGGGCGCTGATCACTGGCTTCATATCATCGAGGCGATGCGGGAGCTGGGTGGGGTCATCAACCTGGCGCCTGATCTAGACGCGCCGTCGGAAGCCCGCATCCAGCGTCTGCGCCGCGTCTATTACGGCCGCCTATCTCGGGGCACCGATTGAAAGGGAAAGAGCCGCCGTTCAAAGCCGGGTGATCCCTAAGCGACGCCAGAGACAGGCGAGCGCGGTTGCCGCGCGCGGATCAACGGCTCTTGCGGGCACCTCGCCCAGGCGCAAGTTGGCATTGCCTTAGACCGATTGCGCTCTACGTCACTTCCATGGGGGTGACGAGGGAGCGATGCGCCAGCGCAATATGCGGCCGTGGATTGCCGCCGGATCCATGTTTCTGCTCTTGGCTTTGGTTGCCAGCGGCGAGTTGCTGGTCTTGACCCGCCGCTCCGGCACTCACCTTCTGCCGGCGCATGCCTCGCTGAGCGCCTTGTTCCGGGCCTGGCATTAGGAGAGAGGTCGGGGGAGGGCAGGCGGTGTTCGCTCGGTGTGACGACCGTGGACCTCTACCGCCAAAGAGCCAAGGAAGCGCGAGGGAAGGCTGCAACCGCCAGTGATGAACTGAGCCGGTTGGTCTGGCTCGAGATCGCAAAGGGCTTCGAGAAGCTGGCGGAGCAGCCCGAGCGAGATCCCGTGTGGCGCGTCGAGCGGGTGAGCCCGAAGAAAAACCCCCATGAGCGCACCATTTCGATCGGCAGGCGAAAGCCGACCGCGCGCACAAAATTGGTGCGCGCCTCGCAACGCTGAGCCCCCAAAGAAAATGGTGGATTTCCGCCACTGGTACGGGCATGTGGCCGCGATGAGCGGTGCGGTCGGTCCGGTACCTGAATTCGGGGCATGGAACAGAACTCTGAGTTCATGAGTTTGTGGGGACCACGAGAACCACTTGGTTGATCAATGACCCCGGAGATTCCGCCTTTACGATGCCTGATCGCCGCGAGCGCCCTCTTGTCGCTGCTCTATGCCTGTGGCGGCACCGCCCGTGAGGGCGTCGGGAGCGAAGCGATCTACACGGCCGCTGACATGCAGAAGATGAAATTTGTCATGGGGTTTCGCAACGCCCGCGGCGAAACATGTCGCGTGGTCGAGCAGACCGTCGTCATCGGTGACCACAAGACGCCTGCGATGCGCACGATGTGCGAGCAAGCGGACGGGCGCTGGGCTCTCCAGCAATAGCGCGGCCGTATTTGCGGAAAATTTTCCTAAATCTTTCGTAAAATGCGAATCGATCGAAGTTGCGTCAAATCAGTGACAATTCATACTGCGAGCTCTCATTCGCTTTGCTTGGAGGCCAGAGGATGGACCTAGAAGCCGAGCTTGACGCACTGCTCCGCGACGCGGGCTGGGCCGGACTGAGCTGGAATGCGCTGAGCAGGAAGTATGCAAGGGTCGCGACCGCCGACGACCTCAAGACCGCTCTCAACCAGCTCATCGAGAGGAAGAGCATTTATCGCTTTACACGGCCGCAAGGGGCCGGCCGTTCGTCAGGGATGTCGACGCTCTACTACTCTTATTGGCCACGCGAGCATCGCGCGAGCGCAATTGCGTGAGACTGTGCGGACGCGCAGCTCAGCAAACAATGGAACCAGGGTACAGCAACAATGCGTCGTACCACTTTCCCCTCGGCGCGAATGGCTCGGCGCCGTCGTCGGCGAGGAAAATGGCGCTGTCCTGACTTTCGGGTTCGAGTTCGGCGCGCTCATAGACCAGTGCCGCCAGCTCTTTCCGTGTCGCCAAGTCCAACATGGGATGACCCCCAGCTCTTGCTCTCGTGTTGATTTAAGCGCGGAGCGGCGCCCATTGATGTGAGGAATCTCACAGATTCCGCAAAAAAGAGCCCCGGCGAGGCGCGCACGGCACCGATCTGTGACGTACGTCACACCCGATGCGAGCGCGGCGCCCGTGCGTGGAGCAAAGGAAGCATCAAGGGGGCGAGAATTGGAGGATTTCTAAGAAGGCCGGTTGACGATTCCCTTTAGAAGGGAAAAGGGATGGGAGATGCTGGGAGATGGAGGGGGATGAAGAACCGGATCTGCTTTAATCGTCGCGGGGCTTGAGCACGAAGAGGCCTTCAAGTTCGGCTGTTGGCTCGTCCGTCACAGCGATGATGTGGCCCGACGACGACATCACGGGATTTGCAAGGGCTTCAATGGGCTCCTCAACCACCTCTGCTTGCAGCGCAGTCGCCATGACCGTCGCCAGCAATCCGCAGGTACAGGTCGCACTTGCGCATCTGAGACAGATCAGAGCCATCGCGACTATTCCAATGTGCCGTGCGGACCGTCGCTGCGAAGCTCACGAAGCGCCATGGCAGCAACAATCCATGCCGCCGCAAAACCGATGAGGGCGGCACAAGCCAACCATCCGAGGAGCGTCATACGCCCACTCCCGCGTCGGCACATCTGATCATCACGCGCTCCATCGCGAGCGCCCGCTTTTCACAGTAGGTGGCGAGCCGGATAAGAGCGGTGCGACGCACGGGGCTCTGGGCGGCTTGCGCACGATAGCGATATTCCCGCGCCTTGCCCCTCATGATCTCGGGGTCAGCCACACTCGTCGAGTTCGCGGACATGCTGAGCCACCCTCAAAGTGCGCGGTGCAACAGGGTCCTCCTATCATGCGGACCCGTAAGGCTCTGTGACATCGCCCACACCTCGGGAATCAACGTCTCGCTGCGTCTTTTTCGACACAGTGCGACTCGCGTTTTTCGACGCCGCGCTGAACGGAAATCGGGCGACACCCCTAATCGTTCTGCCCCGCGATCGCGCTTGAGCGCGTCTCACGCACGCGACTCGTGCGACTCGCGCGCGGCGATCACGATCGGCAACATGGCGCTTGCTTTCGAGTCGCCGGATTTTCTGCTGCACGATCGCGGGATTCTCGAGTCGCAACTTGCTTCGGCTCATGAACTCTCGCACGTCGCCGCAGATCTTGTGTCTCCAAAAGCCAGGAGGGCGAGAGAGGGTTTCCCCTTCTCGCCCTTGGCCCGAGATCGCTTCGACGAAGGATTGCTCCTAATCGGGCGTGTCTCAGTCGTCCGGAATGGTTGGCTAGGTTCGAAGCGTCCTTCTATCCGGAGCTACCGGGTCTAACCAAGACCACCTTACGATACCGAACCACCGACCTGTTCCACCGACAATCTCTCGATTGTCCGTGACCTGGCGTAGGAAACCTTCCGCAATCCTTGCGAGACCGCTGTCGGCAGCATA
>DASZAN010000175.1:0-2260 GCA_035945115.1 Allostellaceae bacterium | reverse complement strand
GCACGAACTCAAGGACGCCATCCATCGCTTCCTCGACCAGACCAATGCCAATCCCAAGCCCTTTACCTGGACCAAGGACCCCAACATGATCATCGCCGCCGTCAAACGAGGGCACCAAGTGTTAGATTCAATCCACTAGGTTGCCATATGGTTGCCGCGTGCTAAACGGCCTGTGTAATTCTCAGACCCTCTCTATTAAGCCGTTGAAATGATTGGTGCCCCTGGAGGGACTTGAACCCCCACGCCCTTGCGAGCAACAGATTTTGAGTCTGCCGCGTCTACCATTCCGCCACAGGGGCTGCGGCGCGAACTATAGCGATGCAGGATCGAGGGTCAACGAGAGCGGGTCTGTTCGTGGCTGCATGGACGCACGGCGCATCTGCAACAGCTTGCGCCCCGCGCGCGACCTCCGCTAAACCCGCGCGCCACTTTGAGAGACACAACGGACATGGCGCGGCGGTATTTCGAGGATTTTCATGTCGGCGAGGTGTTGCAGCTCGGCTCGCGCACGGTGAGCGAGGCGGACATCATGGCCTTTGCCCGCGAGTTCGATCCGCAGCCCTTTCACACCGATCCCGTGCGCGCCAAGGAGAGCGTCTTCGGCGGGATCATCGCCAGCGGCTGGCACACGGCCTCGCTCTTCATGCGCCTGCTCGTCGACGGCTTCATCGATGAGGTGGCGGAGAGCCTGGGCTCGCCCGGCGTCGACAAGGTGGAGTGGCTGAAGCCGGTGCGGCCCGGCGACACGCTCACCGGGCGCCTCACCATCATGGCGCTCATCCCCTCGAAGAGCCGCGCCGATCGCGGCACCATCAAGACGCGGGGCGAGATGATCAATCAGAAGGGCGAGGTGGTGATGACCATCCGCGGCGTCGGCTTCTTCGGCCGGCGCCCGATCTGATCGCCTCGCTCAGTCCAGTATGATATGCGGCAGGAAGCGCGCGGTGTTGCTGGTCACATCGGCGCGCTCCTCGCGGATGCCCATGCCGCCCGCTTGCCCCGCGATCACCCAGGAGCCCAGCACCGGGCGATTGCCGGCGAAATCGGGGAGCGGCGCCAGCGCCTGGCGCACATAGCCTTCCTCGCCATAGGGGCCGGGGACGAGGGTCTGGGCGGCGCCGGCGGCGACGATCTCGATGTTGGCGCCCTCGCGTCCCAAGAGCGGCTTTCTCACATAGCGCTCGCCGATCGACGCGGCCTTCGGGTCGTCCTCGAAATAAGCGGGAAGCAGCAGGGGATGGTTCGGGAACATCTCCCAGAGCACCGCCAGCAATCCCTTGTTCGAAAGGATCATCTTCCAGATGGGCTCGATGATGCGCGCGGCGTCGCGCGCGAGCGCATGGCCGAAGCTTTCCGCCGCGAGCCATTCCCAGGGGTAAAGCTTGAAGAGGCGAATGATGACGCTGTCCTCGAGATCGGTGAAGCGGTCATCGGCGGTGATGCCGATCTCGTCGGCGAAGAGAAACTTGGTGGCGATGCCCGCCTGCTGGGCGCAGTCGCGGAGATAATCGACGGTGACGCGGTCCTCCTCGCTGTCCCGCGCGCAGGTGAAGTGGAGCGTGTCGCGGCCGATGCCGAAGCGGCGCCACGCATCGATGAGCCGCTCGTGCAGCGAATTGAATTGATCGGCATTCGCCGCGACGGCGCCCGAGGCGCGCGATGCCTCGAGCCAGAGCCACTGAAAGACGGCCGCCTCGAAGAGGCCCGTCGGCGTGTCGCCGTTGAATTCGTAGAGCTTCACCGGCGCCCTCCCGCCATAGCAGAGATCGAAGCGGCCGTAGAGGTCGCGGTCGCGCCGGCGCCAGCTCTGGGCGATCGTGCCCCAGAGGAAGCGGGGAATGCGGAGCCGCTCGAGCAGCGCCTCGCGCGCCAGCACGTAATCGACCGCCTGATAGCACATGTCGAGGAGTTCGGCGGTCGGCGCCTCGATATCCTCCTCGATCTGGCGCAACGTGAAGGCGTAGCAGGCGCTTTCGTCCCAATAGGGCTTGCCGTCTTCGGATGTGTGGAAAGTGAAGCCCACGCGCTCGGCTTCGGCGCGCCAATTGGCGCGCGCGGGGATGGTGAGCCGGCGCATCGCCCTTACGGAATCTCTGAAAAAGTCGTCGACGGTGCGACCCGATTGTGATTCATAACGGAGAAGGGACGTGAAGCACATGGTCGGGATCGATGAAGCAAACGACGTTCGCGACTGTTGGATTTGAGCGCTACGGCAAGACGACGCGGCGGGCGGCGTTTCTCGCCGAGATGGGACGCGTGG
>DASZAN010000174.1:0-10562 GCA_035945115.1 Allostellaceae bacterium | reverse complement strand
TGATCGAGATTCTGAGAGGTAAAAGGACGGCCGGTGAAGCAGCGCACTAGAGTGTGGTGCCAGCATCCCGCACAGCCGCGATGAGACCTCGTAAACTGTGTCTCGGTGCTCCCTTATCGGGTCGAGCACGGCGCTGGCTGCCCTCATCCGTGAGCGTGTGGCGGCCCGCGACGCGCGGCATGTCAAAATTGGATCATGCAGACTCCAACGCCCCCTTCTTTACGAGGGCGCAAGGTTGATTCGGCGAAAGTCCATCGCGAACCGGAACACCGCAGGGAGGCAACAAAATGTGGTCCAAAAGGCCGGTTGAGCGTGATAAGCGAGGTGATTCTGCACCTTCGATTTTGAGCGATGATCTCACGATCGAAGGCGACATCGTCAGTGAGGGCGAGGTTCATATCAATGGGACCGTGAAAGGCGACGTTACCGCTCGCAAGTTGACGCTTGGAGAAGATGCGGCGATTACGGGCACTGTCGAAGTCGACGACGCGGTCATCGCCGGCAAACTTGCCGGACGGCTCACAGCGGCATCTGTTGTGCTGCTGGACACGGCTCGTGTCGTTGCCGACATAACCCACGTTTCATTGGCAATTGCACCGAAAGCCGTCTTTGAAGGCTTCAGTCGTCGCGTCGCCACAATTGACGCGGCTGCCAAAGACGATGCCGTGCATCCACCGCGTCTCGCCGCGCCAGCGACGCAGTCAGCGTGAGCGCAGAGAAATGCCAATGCTCTTTTATGTAAATGCCGGGCGATCGTCCTGTACGGGCGTGCCGCAACCTCGATAGGGTGATGTTGGCTCCGGTTAGTTTGTTGGAATGCAACATGCGAATTGCACGCACTTTAGGAGTTCTTGTCTTTGCCCTGGCGCTTGACGGCTGCGCCGCCGTCGGCTTGGCGGTCGTGGGCGGGGCCGTCGGCGTGGGCGCGGGCGCGGGCGTCGAGCACACGATGAATGGCATCGTCTACAAGACCTTCGATGCCTCCACCAACGAGCTCCGTTTTGCCACCCTCAAGACGCTCGATCACCTCGCCATGCCGGTAACGGCTGACGAGAAGAGCGAAGAGGGCTGGAAGCTCTCGGCCACAGCCACCGAACGCAAGATCGATATCGAGCTGCAGCAGCTCACCGGCAAGACGACGCGCATGCGTGTCGTCGCCAACGATGGACAGATCTTCTTCAAAGATGCATCGACGGCGACGGAAATCATCACGAAGACCGCGCAGACGCTGCAGGACGATCGCGACGCGGCCAAGAACGAACCTAACCGCAAGAGGAAGCAGACATGATGAACCTTAAAGAAGGTTTGGCCTTGGCTGCCGGGCTCATGCTGATGGCAAGCGCGGCGTTGGCCGAGACGAAATCGGGCAGCGCCGGCAGCTTCAGCGACTTGTCGCCGGGCAACCAGAACATTGCGCGCGCCCTGTTCTACGCGCAACACCCGGCGGCCAATGGTCCGCAGCCGCTCAGCATGAACCAAATTGCGGCGCTCAAGGGCCAGGAGGGCTGGGGCGAGGTGTTCAAGCAAATGAAGGCTGAGGGTCTGGTGAACGAGAAGAATCTAGGTGAGGTGGTCAGCAGCTACGAGCACCACCGTCACGACACCCGCGCCGCCTCATCGAACGGACGCACGACCGTAACCACCGGCAACGGCCACGCTTTCGCTTCAGGATCCGACAATGGTCATGCCCAAACCGGAAAGTCCGGCGATGCCGGATCGGAGGGCGCGGAGCATGGGCTTGCGTCTGCCGACCATGGCCATGATGTGACGGTCTCGACGGCCGGTGGCGCTACGAATGCCGGCGGTGCGTCTGCATCCTCCGCCGGCGGCGCCGGGGCGCACGGTGGCGCGACTGGCCACGCTCACTGACATCGCATTGCTAAAGGAGACTGCGCACATGAGCATCTCGCACCTTCGCCTTGGCGCCGTCGCGGTAGCCCTGGTCTTCGCATCGACCTTGCTCTCTACCGCTCCGGTACTGGCTGATCCACCGCCTTGGGCACCGGCGCATGGACATCGCGACAAGCATCACGGCCGCGACGATGATGATGCTCCCCGCGTCATCGTCACTCAGCCGCCGCCGGCCGTTGTGGTCGCGCCCGCACCGGCGCCCATCTATGTCGCGCCGCCGCCAGCGGTCGTCTATCAGCCGGCCCCGGTGGTCGCCCCTCCATCAAGCATCGATATCGTGGTTCCCCTTCATTTCCACTGAGTAACGCGGGCACTTACAAAGCCGGGGATAAGTGGCGGTGCAGCATTGCGCTATTGTGCAGGCAATTCGTACAGCGAGATTCCTTGTCTGTCCGATCGCGTTGTTAGCTTTCGCATCGGCAGTTCCAGCGCGGGCGGATTTCTTCGACGATGCGCGTCGAACGTTCGAGACCGATATCCCGCATTTCTTCCAGGACGATATCCCCTGCGCATTTGGCGGGAATCCAACTAGCGGCACGAAGACGTCATGCAAATCCGATCAGCCATCGAAGACGGCGACCGAGAAGGACGACAAAAGCGCCGCTGCCGCTCCTCCGCACAAGCCCAAACCACCTCCGCATAAACCCAAACCGCCGGATAATCCTCCAAGTTCAGAACGATAAACGGCGCCATATCGTGATTCCCCCCGTTTCCACTGAGCGCAAAATTTAGGCCCCGCGCAAAGGCAGGGCCTTTCGCTCAGATCGGCGCCACCACGTTTCGCTTCGCCTCGGTGTCGCCCTGGATGTAGCGCTGGGTGGTGGCGAGGCTCGCCTGACCCGCGAGCTCCTGCACGTCGCGCAGGCTACCGCCGGCCTCGATGATCTTCCTCGCGGCACGAGTGATGAAGGTCCGCCGGCCGCTGTGCGAGCTGGCGCCGATGAAGCCGAGCTTGCCGTAGAGCCGCGCGAACCACACCTGCACTGCCGCGGCCGAGTAGCCGGCCCCACGCTCGCTATACATCACGCGCCTCTCCGGGCTGGCCTTGTCGCCGCGCGCCTCTTTCAACGCCACGAGCGCCTCGCGCAGGTTCGTGTTCATCGGAATGGTGCGGCCACCGCGCTTGCCCTGGCTCGCCCCGTTGGTGAGCTGGATGGCGTCGGCAATTGCGCCCTCAGCATCGGTCACCATCGACCAGGTGAGACAGGCGATCTCCTTCGCGCCTAAGCCTGCCTTGACGCTGAGCAAGATCATAGCGCGACGTCTGAATCGCTGCGAGCGCGGCGCGGATTTGCGCCTCGGAAAGGATCTTCGCCTGCTTGCCTTGGCCGCTCATTTTTGTCCGCCACGCTCGATCCGACGAAATCGGCCAGCGTCTCGGCGAGCCCGTCGCGGCTCGGTTGCTGCCAGGTGCCGATGGCTTGTCGAGATCGCTCTGGATGCCATGCGGGCGATCGAAAGCGGCCGTGCGCCGGGCACCGATTGGCACGGGCGCGCAAAGGGGGCATAGGACTAGAGTCTGACATGGGGCCGCATGTCAGTTTGTGGCACAAATGCGAAGTAGCCTGGTCGATGTGCGGAGTCCGCTGAGCGTAGCTAAGCAGACGTCACGCTTCGCGGTCGGTTCTTCCGAGTCGTGCCAATTCCGGACATTGCGCGTTTCATTCGAGCGCGTCGTTGGCGCGGGTTTGCCGTGTCACGAACCAGGGCGGGTCTGCGGTAGGTGCAACGCGGTCGCTGCGCTCATTCGACGATCTTGTGGTGGTTTGATAGGCTTTAGGTGGCGAAAAGCATGTTCGTCAAGGTGCCCGAGGCGGGAGAAGCGCCATGCGCCAGCCACCGACAAATGATCGCAAAGGCCGGGCCACGAAGGTCTTTCTTGTCGCGACCGATGGCTCGGAAGGCGGCACCGCGGCCTTGCGGAAGGCGGCCGATCTTGCTGCTACCGAGAATGCGGAACTCGTCGTGCTGGCCGTATATCGCAGAGATACTGAGTCCAGGACGGTGGCCAAAGAGGTCGGAGACTACGCGCACGCGGAGCACCTTGGCGGCGGCACGGTCGAGGCTGGCATGTTCGTCGCGGAGAGCGTTCTCGAAGAAGCGAAGGCGATCGTTGAAGGCCGACGTCTCAAAGCGTTGTACGTCTCGCGCGCAGGAGATCCGGCCGAGGAGATCGTCGCCTGCGCGCGCGAACGGTCGGTCGACGTGCTCTTTCTCGGGGGCCACGGCCGCGGTCCAATAGGGGGGTTCTTTCATCGAAGCATCTCACGGCGGGTGGCCGACTCGGCGCCCTGCGCGGTGGAGATTGTGCTGACGGGCAAATGACGGCTTGATACAGGTCATTGCGAAGGCTTCCGACGGGCGCAGGGTAACGATGTTCCCCAAGCGGAAGCAATGGAGGCGTTGATGAGATCGATCCTAGTTGCATGTCCGATCATCATATTTGCGTTCACGGCCGCCGCTCAAACGATGCCGAACGTGCCTAAGCTGCCGGCTGAGGAAAAGCCAGCGGTGACGGCACCGAGCGCAACGCCGCCGAGCGGCACTTCGATACCCGGCACGGGGCAGACATCAAATCCCATCGACAAGGCGAAGACCGAGGCGGAGTGCAAGATCCCAACCAACGCCACCAAACCGGAATGCATCGAGCTGATGCTAAAGAAATAATCCGCGGCGACACCGGCGGTGTGCCGCGCGTAGATGCTACGCGCCACGAGGTGCGAAAGGCTCGATGGCGTCGAGCGGCCCGCGCATTCTCGAGTTCGCTTATTCTCGTCACCCTGTCGACGGTTCCTGCTCTTTCAGCCGAGCTGCGACTCACGATTAAAGGCGTTCGTTCGGACAGCGGCGAGATTCTCGTCGCGCTCTATGACAGTGCCGATGGCTTCCGCAGCGCTATCGCCAACGCGGCGAAACGTGGGCTTTTGCCGGATAGCGGGCGTCTCATCGGCACGGCGATCAGGGCGAAGCGCGGCTCACAGAGCACCGTCTTCACGCAACTACCACCGGGCCGCTACGCAGTGATTGTAATTCATGACGAGAACGACAACGGCCGCCTTGACGAGAACGCCATGGGCGCGCCGACCGAGGGATATGGCTTCGGCAACAATGCCCGAGGCTTTCTGAGCGCCCCATCCTTTGAAGCCGCGTCGATCACGGTTGGCGACGCTGACGTAAGCACGTCTATCACTCTCGTCTATCCGAAGGCACCCTATAGCACTCGATGAGATACCATCGACCGATTACAGAGAATGTCGACAAAACCAATATGTAGTGATTTCGATTAGGGTCTCATTTGACATCGGCTGTTAGTCCGGTTTGGGTCGATTCCGTTGAAAAAGTCTGTTCTGAGTGTGCTTAGGCGAGACCTGCTATTCGCCTGAGGCGCCGGCAGCGGCGCGCGTGTCAGCTTGTTGGTATCGGCTGTGGCATCGGGATCAGTTTCGCCAGCTTCCTGAGGTTCTGGGCAGTTGCGGCGAGAATGAACTCATCACGCGCACCGCAGGGTCCTCGTAATCGCAGGCGGTCGAGGCGCAAGATGCGCTTCAGGTGCGCGAACAACATTTCGACCTTCTTTCGCTCGCGCCGCGACGTGCGATAAGCGTCGGTCTTGGCGATGTCACGCGCCATATCGCGCGCGCCCTCGTGGATGCTGCGCGGGACCTTGCGCGCCGGTTCCTTGGGGCAGCAGCGTGGCTTGAGGCTGCAGGCATCGCAGTCGTATTTACTGGCGCGGTACAGAAGCTGGTTGTCGTTCACGACCGTGCCCTTGCAGGTCAGCATCTTTCCACCGGGACAGAAGTAGACGTCGCCCTGGTGGTCGTAGGTGAAGTCGTCGCGGGAGAACGACCCATCGGTCCGTTTCGACCTGTCGAACACGGACACATGGGGCTCGATCCCGCGGTCATTGACCAGCCAACTGAGCATCTCGGCTGATCCATAGGCTGAGTCGCCGGCCAGCCGCTCCGGATAGAGGTCGAAGCGCTTCTCGGCGCGCACGATCATTGTTTTGGCCGCGGTCACTTCGGCCTGACGGATCGCCGTCGTGGCCTCCACATCGACGATGACGGCGTGATCCAGGTCGATGAGGTAGTTGGTGGAGTAGGCGAAGAAGGCCTGCCCGCCATGGGCACCTGTCCAGCGCGCCGCCGGATCGGTCGGCGAGATGAACTTCGGTGTCACTTCAGTCGCGGCGCCGAAGGCTGCGTCGTCCAGCACGGCTATGTATTCGTCGATCGCGCGGCTGGACATGTCCTGCGCCAGGCCCTGCGATCCCTCAACGCCAGGCTGCCGGTTGGCGTCGGCCTTGATCAGGCTGGCGTCCACCGCGAAGCCGTCGCCGCCCACGAGCCCCTCCGCCATGCAGCGGCGCACCACCTTCTCGAAGAGATGGCGCAACAGGTCGCTGTCGCGGAAGCGGCCATGGCGGTTCTTCGAGAAGGTGGAATGCTCGGGCACATCGCCCTCCAAGCCGAGCCCGCAGAACCACCGGTAGGCCAGATTTAGGTGGACTTCTTCGCAAAGCCGGCGTTCCGATCGAATGCCGTAGCAATAGCCGATGATCAGCATTCGAATGAGCAACTCGGGATCGATCGATGGCCGGCCCGTGGAACTGTAGAACGGCGCCAGGTGCATCCGCACGTCGCCGAGGTCTACAAAGCGGTTGATGGACCGGAGCATATGGCTCGCCGGCACGTGCTCTTCGAGCGAGAATTTGTAGAACAGCACCCCCTGCACAACTTGCCGATCGCCCACCATCGATTGCACTCCAACTTCGATAGCTGGAGTGAATCAGCGAGCCAGCGCCGCCGCAACCTCAGAGTTTTTCAACGGAATCGGTCAAAGGCGGCGGTTCCACGATGTCCGCGACATGTCCGCTTAGCGGGTGAACTCGGAAATGCGGGGTGACAACGCCGCGGACTTCTGGTGGAAAAAATCGCGCACCGCTGATTTTCAAATCAGTTCACGCCCTCGCCGCAACACTCACGCCGCGAGAGCCGCGAATTTCTGCGACTAATATGCTTTTCGTAGTTTCCCCATCAGGTCGGGACCCGCTACTGCAGCGCTTTTCTTTGGTCGTTAGCGATTTGAAAACCACTCCCGAATATCCAGGGGGGAAATGGGGGCGCGCAAAATGGACTCGGCCGGAGATTTTGCTTGGCAGTCTTTGCTACAGAAGCGAGCAGATTACGCGCGCAAATCGGCGGCGAGCGCCACCACACCAGGCGTTGCGAAGGAATTGGGGGAGCTTGCTGCCCTTTACGATGGCATTGCAGGTCGCGCGGAGGCAAATGTCAGACAAGGGGCAAACGACCGACGCGCGCCAAACGACGGCAAGGACAACCTCATTCAGCAACTCATGTCTCGCTCGCATGAACTGCTTGGTCAGGCCAGGAACCTCAGCGACAAGAAGCGCGCTGACGAATTAAAATATTTGGCGGGCGTCTACGGCGCCGAAGCCGCGCGGATCAAGACCGACAGGATGCGCTGAAGAGCCAGCGGTAGTCCCTAAGGCTCATCGGCAGGTGATGCCTATAACTTAATATCCCGCCGCCGGTGCGCCGCATTGACCTGGCAGTAATGTCATAAGATGCTGCCCGTCTGATCCGCGAGGCGCGCAAGGGGGGCGCGATCTCGGAACTGCCACCGGTGGGCGCAGATTCGCGCTTCCTTGCATCCGAAGTGGACAAGTGCGTGAACGCACTCAAATCTCAGCATGGCGCCAGCGCCGATGGAATCGGGCGGGTTCTTCTGAATGCAGCCTTGGAAAACCTGGTCGCGGCCACTGAGGGAGCGTCGCACGACCTGTTGTCGGGTTGGCTAACGAAAGTGGTCACACCCAATGCCCTCAAGGAAGTCGCCGATCGCGTTAGGAGTGGGCGTCGAAGAGCCTGAATACGAGACTGCATCAGAAAGCAACGACTGCGTCAGAGGGGGGTGCAGTGATGCGGTACACGATTGAGTACCTCAACGAGCGAGAGGGATTGCGACCGGTAGTTGCGGCGATGCGTTTCGATGATAGAGCGATGGCGCTGGCAAGTGCGTGCGCGCTTCTGAGAGCCGGCTTCTCCGTGGTGAAGGTCACTGGCCCAGAATTTGAGATGAGTCAGACGGCACTCACGGCATATCATCAGGCGCGCGAATTACGACGATCCATCCGCCATCGAGCCCGAGGCAAACGTCCGGTGAATGACGAGCAGTCGCCAACAGTGCGGGCTTGAGACCTACTTCCGTCGCCGCATCAGGACCCGTGGCCAAGTCGAAGCAGACTGCGCGGCAGTTTCACTTGTCGTTAACAGGCGGCTGCCATTCTGGTGATGGGCGCCCAACGCCGTCCCTTTTCTGCATCGTGTCAGGCCCCGCTGCTAGCCCCTCTAGTGGCGGGGCTTCTCTTCAGCGCTGTTCTTCGGCTCGCGCAACACTGCCTAGGCTCCGCCGTAATTGCCTCGACGAACCGCCGAAGCGTCGCCTCGGGGCCAAGCTCCTTCATCAGCCGCATGACGCGGTATTGCCCTTTGCGCCCGCACTTCGCGCATTCCACTAGCAGCATTTCGAGCTTGCCGGCGATATCGGAGAATGTCGTCATGCCGTCGCGCGCCATGAGCATTAGCCGATCAGCCACTAATCATCGCGGTGCGGGGTGAGCCTGGGTTCGGGCTTGAGCCGAAGCCACACGTATTTCGCCGGCTTATCGCGGGGCTTCGGCGCCCACACATTACCGAAGCGTTCAAGGCGCGGAATCGCGAGGCTGCGCCGCACTTCCTTGCGCCTTCCTTCATTCGGCTTACTCATGGACCAGAGACCGGCTCCGCTAGGGTGACGTGCGGCGACTGGAGCAGCGCTTCGACTTGGTAGCCCCACAGCAGGTAGCGCTGGTCATCGTCGATCCTGACGGCTTCGCCGCCGTGATAGTAGATCTGGCGGTCATCGACCGGGTCCGCCTCCACGCGGTAGGTGAGCCGATAGTCGCCGGGCGCCATTGGTCCCAGGACCCCGGGCAGGTCGATGCGCCGGCTGACGGCGATCAGTCTTGTGATCTCGTCCATCGCGCGCACCGGTCAGCATACCTACTCAGGATACGATGTTCGGCGCGCTGCGCTATTGACGTGAATCAAAGGCCGCGCTGTAAATCATCGATGACAAAGCGCACGGTTGAGCCGGGACAGCATTACCGGCGTGTCCGACCCGGCGCCCGCGGTCACCCACGCGAGGCGGAGTGGATCGTCGAGGCCGTGCAGACCGATGCCCAGGGCATCCGTCACGCACGCCCGTCAACGCCGCGGACCGGACCGAGCGAAAGATGCTCGCCACCGACGTGCTCGTCGACGCGGCGCGTTTCGAGGAGGTGTAGCCTCACACGCCCTTGCGCGAGGGTAGGCGCGCGCCGGCACCGTCGATCTCGAGGAGCGCACGGAAGCCGTCGTATTTGTGATCAAAGATCCAGTCGGCGTTGTCGAAGGCGGCGCCAGGCGCCCCCGCTCCGGCCTGTCAAGCAGTGCCCTCGCTGCCGTGACTGTCACATGGCTGCAACTCGCTTGGTGCATGATCGCAGCCGCCCGCCCCCCCACGCCGGCGGGAAACCGTGCCCGTCGCTAGCGCCCCCGCTCGGCGGGGCTCTTTTTCGCGACTTCCCTGCGGTTACTGGCGATGGACAATTTCGAGCTCTAGATTAGCGGATCCATGGGGAATGGAGGCGCGTATGCGACGCGCAGCGACGGTCGGCGCACCATTAGTGGCGCTTTTGCTCGGCGCATGCGTTGTGGTACCCCCGGGTCCATCCTCCGCGGTCATGACGTACCCGGCGCCGGGCAAGACATTCGAGGTCTTCCTGCAGGACGACGGCGTCTGTCGGCAATTTGCAGCGGCGCAGACCGGCGGCATGTCGCCCGTCAATGGCGCCAACCAGAGCTTCGCCAGAAGCGCAGCTGCCGGCACGCTGGTCGGCGCAGCGGCAGGTGCAGCAATCGGTTTCGCCGCCGGCGGTCCAGCAGTAGGCGCCGCGATCGGAGCAGCGAGCGGGCTTTTGTTCGGCACCACCGCCGGCGTAGGGGCCGCCAGCTATTCCGGGGTGATCCTGCAACAGCGTTATGACATCGGCTACCTGCAGTGCATGTCGGCGAAGGGCGAAAATGTCCCCATCGCCAATTCTTCGCCATACGGGTACCTCTATCCCTATTCGTACATTTACCCTTACGCGTATCCGAGCCAGTACGGCTCCGTCTATCCATATAATGGCCCCTACATGATCTATAGTTCGCGCCGCCTCTAATCACGTGGGCGGCAAACCCTCCGCAAGGGCGACAACGATGGCGCCGACACGTGGCTGCGGATTATCGTGGCGGCGAGTCGGCGAACCGCCGACAGAGGTACGGCACGCTAGCCCTTAACGCCAGTTGGGCGAGAGAGGGTTTCCCCTTCTCGCCCTTGGCCGAGATCGCTTCGACGAAGGATTGCTCCTAATCGGGCGTGTCTCAGTCGTCCGGAATGGTTGGCTAGGTTCGAAGCGTCCCTCTATCCGGAGCTACCGGGTCTAACCAAGACCACCTTACGATACCGAACCACCGACCTGTTCCACCGACAATCTCTCGATTGTCCGTGACCTGGCGTAGGAAACCTTCCGCAATCCTTGCGAGACCGCTGTCGGCAGCATA
>DASZAN010000173.1:0-3766 GCA_035945115.1 Allostellaceae bacterium | reverse complement strand
GCCAAACTCCTCTGGCGCGCGCCGCCAACGGCGGGATCTGCCTGCCCAGCCTAGACTTATGCCAGGCAGCCCGGCGTGAGGCGGCAAATCCGCAACTCTGGGTCCGGTTCGCCGAGAAAAACCGAGTTTGACAACAGAATCGTCACAGAAGCAGGCCTCGGTCAAGCAATGGCATTATGATCCGAACCGAAGCTGCGGGCTTGGTCTATCTCAGCCCTTGACTGCTCCCGCAGTGAGCCCGTGGATCAGATGGCGTTGGAGAAAAGTAAATAGGACCGCAACCGGCACCGTGCTCATGATGACACCGGCGGCGAGCGGCCCCCATTGCACTTCATATTGGCCGACCATGTAGAGCAGCCCAGCCGAGAGCGTACGCATGTCGGTCTGGGTCGTGAACGAGATCGCGAACAACAGCTCGCTCCAGGACACGACGAAGGCGAAGATTGCGGTCGCCGCGACACCGGGCGCCGCGAGTGGCAGCACCACGCGGCAAAGTGCACCGAACTGACTACAGCCGTCGATCATCGCACTTTCCTCGAGGTCGCGTGGGATTGAGCTGAAATAACCCACCATCATCCAGACTGTGAACGGCACGGTAAACGAGAAATTCGAGTAGATCAGCGCCTGATACGTATCGATCAAGCCAAGCGCGCGCCATTGCGTCAGCAATGGAGCGATGAGCAGAACGCTCGGAAACATCTGCGTCGCGAGGAAAATCAGCAGCAGCGTGTCGCGCCCTGCGAAGCGGAAGCGGGCAATGGCAAAGCCCGCGAGCACTGAGACCGCCGTGGTGGCGACCATGGTCACGGAGCACACCCAAAGGCTGTTCAAAAAAAGTGGCTGAACGGCGTGACAGGAGAGGTCCAGGCATCGATATAGTTCTCGAAGGTTATATGCCGAGGCAGGTATTGCAGCGGCGTCGCATAGAGCTCTTGCCGATCCTTCAAGGAGGTGAGCAGCATCCAGACGAACGGGCCCAAGGCGAAGACGGTGAGCCCCACGAGGCCTGCCCAGAGAACCGGACCGCTCAGCAGACGCTCGGCAAGATTTGTGGTGGTGTGTCGCCTCATCCGACCTCCTCAACCCCGCGGGTCACGCGAAGATAGAAGGCGGTGAAGACCAGCATCACGAGGAGAAGGACGACGGAAAGTGCTCCAGCGTAGCCGAAGTCGAGGTTCGAGTAAGCCTGCAGCAGCGTGTAGGTCGATGTGATCTGCGTGGCGTTCGCTGGCCCGCCGCTCGTCATTACGAAGATCAGGTCGGTATAGTTGAAGGTCCAGATGATGCGCGTCGCCGTTGCCACCACGATGATGGGCCGCAGCAAGGGGACGGTGATGTACCAGAAACGTGCCAACACGCCCGCGCCGTCGACACGCGCCGCATCATAAAGCTCCGTGGGTATCGATTGCAGGCCCGCAAGTAGCATGATGGCGAAGAAAGGAATCCCGCGCCAAACATTTGCGAACACGACTGCGGGCATAGCCAGATCGGGAGACGAGAGCCAGGCGATACGATCGTGCATCAAGCCGGCCTTCACCAAGAGGTCGTTGATCAAGCCATAGTTCGGTTGATAGAGCCATTCCCAGATGAGCCCCACAACCACCCCAGGAATGATCCAAGGCAGAAGATTTAACGTCCGCAACAGACCGCGTCCGCGGAACGATTGGTGCAGCAACAGCGCCGCCACGAATCCGACGATGAACTGAAATATCACCGAGCCGAACACCCAAACGACGGAGTTCCACAGAGTCAGCCAGAACACAGGGTCTTGCGCGAGGCGCAGGTAGTTCGCGAGACCGATGAAGTGGTAGTCCTGAGGCTTGTATAAGACGTGGTTGTAGAGGCTCATCCTGATCGCCAGAACAATCGGCACAACGACCGTGGCAAGCAGGCACAGCGCGGCCGGCACGAGATAGGCATAACCCACGAGAAGCATCCGCATCCGCCAGCTCAACAGGGGACGGGCGAGGCGGCCGTTGATTGTGGCCGGGGTCGCAGTCATGACGCCGTACGGATGCCCTTAGGTCATTTCTGTCTTGAGCACACCGGCGAATCGGTCGAGACACTCCTTGGGAGAAATCTTTCCCAGAATGGCTTGCTGTATAAGCGGTACGCCATCCGAGTCGATCTTGCCGCCCCAGCCTGGATAAACGAGGTAGGGGCTGACGATCGCGAATGGGAAAGACTCGATGAAACCGGAGATGGCAGGATCCTTTGAGAACTCCGGCTGCGCGATAATCGATTGGCGCGCCGGCAGGAGGCCGAGCGTCTTGCAGTACATGAGGCTCGGCTCGTCCTCGAGCATGAAGCTCATGAATAGCCACGCGCCTTCCTTGTTGCGGCTCGCCTTGAATGCAGTGAGCGTCTCCGAGAAAAAGAACGATGCGCGTTTCTTTCCCGGACCGATTGGCACTGGTAGCGTCGCAAAATTGTGGGTGCCGACGTTCTTCTTCTGCTGGCCGACTGAGCCCGAATTGTGCTGATACATACTGGTGACGCCACGCCCAAACGTTTCGACAATCTCGACGAAACCGTCGGTCGCTGCGCTGGGCGGCGTAACATGGTGCTTCAGCGCAAGATCCACGTACCAGGCGAGCGCCTCGATCGCCTCTTTCGAGTTGATCACCAGCTTGCCGTTGTTGAGCACCTCGGCGCCATTGGCGTAGGCGAACTCGGTGGGATAGAGGACGGCCCAGGTGCCGGCGCCGCGCATGCCGTAGCCATACTGGTTCTTTTCTGCCTTGGAGAAAGCAAGCGCGATCCTAAGGAACTCGTCCCAGGTCCAATCCGGCGTCGGCTCCTTGAGGCCGAGCTCTTTCAGGCGGTCGGTGCGATAGAAGATCCCGTCCAGTGTTATGGCCAACGGAAGCGAGACGATTTGATTGCCGATTGTCACGGTCTGCCAGGCGGTTGGCTGAATGTCCGCCTCATGCTTCCACGACTTGACCCGCGCGCTTAAGTCCTCGACGGCACCCATGCCTTGAAACTGGCCGACCCAATTGTCCCAGACTTGACAGAGATCTGGCGGGCTGCCGGCGCTGATCGAGCTGATCAACTTTTGACGAGCCTGCGCCTGGGGCACGTACTCGATCTTGACCTCGAAATCCTTCTGCGACTGATTGAAGCGTTCGACCAAGGAGTTCATCAACGCGATCCGCGTCGGCTCGGGAACACTCCATTGAAAGCGTACTGGCGCCGCGCCCCAGGCCCTGCGCGGGGATATGAAAGGGGCCTCCCACCAACCCAGATCGGCTGCAGCAATCACGCCCGCCGCCGCAAGTTTATGCAGAAACCGACGGCGAGACGGCGACCAGCGGTCGCTCATTTCATCCTCCCTCCTTGGCCAGGTTCCCCGGCGTAACGCGCTGTTTTCTACAATGTTATGCGATCATACGATGTCTGGCAATCGACGCGCCGCGCTGCTCCCGTCTCACTACGAGATGCGCGTTGCCTCTCGAATCGAATCCCTAATCTGTCGCGTGGACGGCACGACAATCAGGGCCTGCGGTTTGCCGGAGATCGCTTTTGCCATCACCAGTCGACGATTTTGCCGGCGACCTTTTGGTCAGCTTATGGCAGTACTCGGAAGAAAACAGGCGCCTACCGTGATGTCTGCTTAGCTGAGGATTCTGTTGTCAAACTCGGTTTTTCTCGGCGAACCGGACCCAGAGTTGCGGATTTGCCGCCTCACGCCGGGCTGCCTGGCATAAGTCTAGGCTGGGCAGGCAGATCCCGCCGTTGGCGGCGCGCGCCAGAGGAGTTTGGC
>DASZAN010000172.1:0-2003 GCA_035945115.1 Allostellaceae bacterium | reverse complement strand
CACGAGGCGGCTCCGGCGCAACAGCGTACCGCGGAGCGTGCACTCGCCGAGATTGGCGCCGCTGAAATCGATCGCGGTGAAATCGATCATGGCGAAGTTCTGTTTCGCGAGATCGGCGCGCAACCCCTGGCGCCCCTCGCTTTCCGCCCAGAGCTGATGGTCGCGGATGACGCGCTGGATGTCGTGATGCAGGCTCGAGATTGAGAGCGCCACTTTGGCGCCATCGAGATTGGCGCGCGAGAGATCGACGCCGGTGATGTCCGCGCCCGTCAGGTCGCAGTTGACGAGCTTGGCTCCTTCCATGGTGCTGCCGCGCAAATCGGCATGGCGAAGATCGGCGTCCGAAAGGTCGGCGTCGCTGAAATCGGCCTTGGCGATAAGGGCGCCGCGCAGGTTGACTTTGGCGAGATTGGCGCGGCCCAAGCGCGCAGAGCTCAGATTGACGTCGGCCATATTGGCGCCGGTGAGCGTCGCCTGACTCAAGATCGCGCCCGAGAGATCGGCCCGCAGCAGTGTGGCGCTCGTCAAATCGACCTTGCCGTTCTCGGTCATGACGAAGGCCATCTGGCCGTTGGCGGCGGGTCCCAGAAGCGCACCGTTGCGCAGATCGACATTGGCGAGCGTCGCCCGCGTCAAATTCGCTTCGCGGAAATTGACGCCGCGCAAGTTGGCGTCGGTGAAATCCGCCTCAACCAGATGCGCCTTGCGGCAATCGGCCGAGAACATGTCGCAGCCGCGGAAATTGCCCCGGGGAAGGCGGCTGTTCGCGAGATTGCAGCCGACGAGCTTCGCCGTGCGAAGATTGATGGCGGGAAGATTCACGCCCGAGAGATTTTGCATGGTGAGGTCGCCACGCACGCCACCCGACCGCTTCTCGAGCCAACGCTCATGCAGATCGAGGATCCGCAGGATCTCTTCGGGCGTCTTGGGGGCGGCCGCAGGCACCGACATCGGCTCCCGTTCGGGGTGGGGCACGCTCCCATGCGGGCCACTGCCGCCGGAAGACAATGTCCGCGAAATACGCCTCGATCTTAAGGGGATGCGGTAAACCGACCCTTAAAGGTCATTCGGTTGGATCGGTTCCTGAAGCGGTCTAACTCATTGTTCCCGCGCTCGATTCCGCTGACGCTTTAGAGTCGCTATGCGGTTTTCGCAACCAACGGGCGAGGGTATGGTAATGCTCCGGTCGATAGACCGCAGAAAGGCGATCCGCCGGAATCAGGGAAAGAGGGGTAGACTCGGAATCCCCCCATCTCCCACTTATCCGCCTGATCTCCATCGCCAAACGACCGTGACCTCGCTCTACCGCGCTGACCGCGCCACTTCGAGGAGGAGGCGGTTGGCGCGCCGGCGCTCTTCGGGCGTGATGATTTCGGCGAGGCGACCATCCTCGCCGATGTCGCTTAGCAAGAGGTCGCGTCCGTCCTCATGGAAGCGGAATTCGGCATTGCCGTAGCCGGGCCGGACTACCTCGACGCCGAAGTCGCCGTGGGCGGTGCCCGGCGCCACGTTGACGACGCTGGTGGCGCGATTGTCGAGAACAAGCGAGATCCACTGCCGAAGCGTGAGCCAGCGGACGCTCTTGGCAGCCGTGGCGCCGATCCCTTGAAGGATGATCGCGGAATCCTGCGCATCCAGAGGAAGCGCCAGCCGGTCGAATTCGGCGCGGTGGCGCTCGAAGGCGTCTTCGGCGCGCGCGAGGAGCTCCTTGCGTGACTCCTCCGCATAAGCCTCATCCTTGCGCATCAGCGCCGCCATCGCGTCGCGATACGGCGGGAAGTCTTCGGCGAGCGGCGTCTTCACTTGCGCGTAAAGCCGTTTCTGCTCCAGCTCGAAGAACATCGCGGAGAGATTGGCCTCGGCATCATTGAAGGCGGTGCGGTTGGCGGGCGTTGCTGCCATCGCATCGAGCGAGACGGCGATACGCTCGAGCTTTGGCTTGGCGGCACGCTTCGCCGCGGCGAAGTCGGCCATGGCGCGACGCGCCCGGTCGCGCGCCCTTC
>DASZAN010000171.1:0-22834 GCA_035945115.1 Allostellaceae bacterium | reverse complement strand
CTCGATCCAAGGAATGGCGTCTGAAAGCGCGCTCGCGCTCGGCGAGGTGACGCTGAAAGCAACGCTCTCGGCGCCGCCGTCGAGTTTGAGCCTGGTGAGCTCCCTCGCGACACGATCGAGCGCCTCATCCCAGCCGATCCGATGCCAGCCGGGATCCGGGTCGCCCTTCGGGCGTGTCCGCTTCATCGGATGGAGCAGGCGGTCGGGGCTGTAGACAAGTTCTGGCGCCGCACGGCCTTTGCCACAAAGCGACCGTCCCGTCGGATGATCCGGGTTCGGCTCGACTGCAACCAAGCGACCATTCTCGACAACCGACACGCAGCCGCAGCGCGATCGACAGAGCGCGCAGTATCCGGGAACTTTCAGTAACGACCGTCCATCGGTCATGGCAGACCCTCTACCAATAGTCTTTCAGAACGGCCCGACTGTGGCAACCGATGCAAAGGCAGCATTGATGTGCGGCCCAGGCTGAAGGAAGGTGGCCGTCGCCGCGAGCGAGGACGCTAGGTGCAATCAGTTGGCTGTAAGCGGCCGCTTGAGGAAGCGCCCGTGCCCCGCGGGGCCGATGATTTGCCCGTCCCGCATCACCGTGACGCCGCGCACCATCGTCATCACAGGCCAGCCCTTGAAGGTCCAACCTTCGTAAAGACTGTAGTCGGCGTAGGAGCCGAGTTCATTGGCACGCACTGTGCAAGTTTTTTCGAGATCGACGACCGTGAGATCGGCGTCGGCACCGACGAATATGCCGCCCTTACGCTTCTCTAGCCCGAAAATTCGGGCCGGGTTGCTGGCCAGAAGCTGGGCGATCCTCTGCAGGGAGAGTTTCCCTTTGTGGTATCCCTCACTTAGCAAGACCGGCAGGATCGTCGCGGTTCCCGGAAAGCCCTGCGATGCCTGCCAGATATTTTTCTCCTTCGTTGCGCGCTTCCTGGCGACATGGTCAGCGCCGACGACGGCGACGGTGCCATCGGCGAGTCCCTCCCAGAGCGCGTCGACGTCGTCACGGCTGCGGAATGGCGGGTTTGCCTTGCCGATGGTGCCAGCATCGGAATCGAGGGTGTGCGTGAGATATTGCGGACAAGTCTCGACATGGATGCTCGGGTAGCGCTGGCGAAACCGACGCACCTCGTCCAGGGCGAGCTTGCAACTGGTATGTACGAAATAGATTGGGCAACTTGCCTGCTCCGCGTAATACATTGCGCGCAGCGTATCGATCGACTCCGTGATCGGCGGCTTGGCGAGGCTCCAATCCCTGAGAGTATCGCGTCCGGCGCCTTGGAATTTCACACGATAGCGACGAACGAGCTCGATGTTCTCGGGATGGATTGCTAGCATCGCTTGAGGGAAACCCGCGACCGTCTGCATAAGTTCGTACATGAAGCCGTCGTCGGTCCCGGCGAGACCAAGATAGAGGCCTTCATCGCCCTTGAAATTGGTGAAGTACTTGAACGATGTGACACCGAACTCCTCGATGTAGGTGCCGAGCTCGGCCATGTGCGCCGCCGTGCCCATGCCGAAATGGAAGCCGAAATCGACGATGGCCCGCTCCTCCGCCGCCTGGCGCTCCCTCGCGAAGATCTCGGTGTAAGGCACGCTGTTTAGAACGTGACCGAGCACGGCGGCAAATCCGCCTTGCGCCGAGTAGATCGTCTCGGTCGTGTATTCCGTGATTTTCTCAGCAATGCCGAAATGCATATGAGCGTCGATCAACCCGGGGAAGACGTGACGCCCGGACACATCGATGGTTTCCCGCGCTGTTGCTTCGCCGCTTTCCGGTGCGACGATCGCGGCAATTCGCCCACCTTTGATGGCGATGTCGGCCCGCATCAGCCCGAAATCGGGGAAGACCACCATACCGCCCGTCACGATGCGATCGAAGGCCATGAGTCCTCCCCGGCTCGCCGACGCCCAATTCGATGCTAGCGAGCGAACGCCGCCACCGACAAGCACCAGTGCGGGAGGTCACAGAGTTGGCTATATTGATTGCCTATATTGAAGATAGGGATCGTCCGGAAGCGCAGCACGGGAGATCTGGAGCATGGGAAGGACGATAACAGTCGCCGCGGCCCAGACCGGACCAGTTCTCACCGACGACATGCGGCCCGGCGTCGCGGCCGCCTGCGGAATGGTGGAGGAAGCCGTCGCCAAGGGCGTCGATGTCATCTGCTTCGGCGAGCTCTTCCTGACGCCCTTCTTTCCCAATCGCCTGACCCAGGATTACGCCAAATATTTCTTGGAGCTTCCGAGCGCGATCACCGATCCCTTGTTCAAACTCGCGCGCGCCAAGAGCATCGCCATGGTGTTTCCTTTTGGCGAACGAGCCGGCCAATATTTCTACAATTCCGCAGCCGTGTTCGACCGCGCGGGCAAGCACATCGGCACCTATCGCAAGACGCACATCCCCGCAATTCTGCCCTCCGAGCTCAAGGGCGGCACGGGGAGCTACGAGAAATTCTATTTCTCGCCCGGTTCCGAGTTTCCGGTGTGGACGCTCGACGGCGTGAAGATCGGCATTCAGATTTGCTATGACCGGAAATTCCCAGAAGGGTCGCGCGCGTTGGCGCTGAAGGGTGCCGAGATACTGTTCATGCCGATATGCGCGGCAACTTATGGCGAGACCAAGTTGCGCGGCAACACCTGGGAGCTACCCCTCCAAGCAAGAGCCTACGAGAACGGCACGTTCGTGGTCGCCGTCAATCGCGCGGGCGACGAAAACGGGCGCAATCACATCGGCAAGAGCATGATCGTCAACCCCGTGGGCGCCGAGATCATGGCCGTGGCCTCGGGCAACAAACCAGAGCTGCTCGTAGCGACTCTCGATCTTGACGACGTCAACACAGCGCAGAAGAGCCTGCCCTGGTGGCGCGATCGCCGGCCGGAGCTCTACGGCTCGATGGACGCGCGCTGAGCCGCGCTCGACCCGCGCAAGCCGAACTCGCGGAGGACTTCCTCGGTGTGCTCGCCGAGTCGCGGAGCCGGCCGGCGCACACCCCCCGGGGTCGCCGAAAGCTTGATCGGGACGCCCAGCGTCCTGACGCGCCCGGCGCTGGGATGATCGATCTCTACCACCATCTGCCGTGCCAGCGTCTGCGGATCGGCGAAAAGCTGCGCGTGCGTGACAACCGGTCCGACCGGAACGCCCTTCGCGCCGAGGGCTTCAGCCCAGTGCGCCGTTGTCTCCCGTTCCAGGCGTGATTGTAGGAGCGCGACCAGCTCTGCATTGTGCGTGACGCGGCTTGCATTGTCCTTGAAGCGGGGATCGGCAACGAGCTCCTCACAGCCGAGCACCTCGCAGACGCGCTTCCAGAGTTCCTGCGAACCACCTCCCACGGTGAGCCAGCCGTCCTGCGTACGAAACACTTGATAAGGCGAGCTGCCGCGATGCGCTTGACCAAGGCGCGCCGGGTTTTGTCCTGTCGCGAAGAAATGCGCGGCTTCATAGACACCTAAAGCCATTGCAGCGTCGTAAAGCGAGACGTCCACCTGCTGGCCCTTGCCCGAGCGCTGGCGCGCCGCCAGCGCGGAGAGGATGCCGACGGTTGCGAACATCCCAGCAGCGACGTCCGAGATCGCGAGCGGCAGCCGCATCGGCGGTCCACTAGGATCGCCGTTCACTGACATCAGACCGGACATTGCCTGGATCATCAGGTCGAAGCCGCCACGGTCGTGATAGGGTCCGGTCTGACCAAATCCAGAGATGGAGCAATAGATGAGCCGCGGATTGATCGCTTCCAGCGCGGCGTAGCCGAGGCCAAGGCGATTAAGCGTGCCCGGTCGGAAATTCTCGATCAATACGTCGGCGGATGCCGCAAGCGTGCGCAGTTGCACGACGCCCTCGTCCGTCTTGAGATCAAGCACGACGCTCCGCTTATTGCGGTTCCACACCATGAATGGCATGCCCTCGCGGCCAACGAATGGCGGCATCTCCCTCGCATCGTCGCCGGTCAGGGGCTTCTCGATCTTGATGACATCCGCGCCCTGGTCGGCCAACAGCATGGCGCAATAAGGCCCCGAGAGATGCTGCGTGAGATCGAGCACGCGCAGTGCCGACAGAGCTCCAGACATCTGATACTCCTCATGGAATGCGCTTGACAAAACCTCGGTGGCTCACGAGGCTTTGCTTGATTTCAGTATGAACAAAAAGGGTGGCGGCGAGAACCCGCTGCCGCAAATACAGGGAGAAAATGCGATCCACAGCCGCGTCCTCGGCAAGACTTTCCGCGATGCGAAATGTGATCATGCGCGCGACCGGCAACTCTTTGTTGCATGCGGGCGCCGACCGCGGAGTGGTTCGGAATTTGCTCCGGTGCCGGAGGCTTCGGCCCGGGAGCGTGGCGTAGAAGCAAGATTGAAGGCGGTGGCAAGGCGTGTCGGATATAGCGCTTGAAAAGCGAACATCGTCGATCGCGATCGTGACGATCAACCGGCCCGCACGGCGAAACGCCTGTAATCTTGCCGCATGGCGCGACCTCGCTAAAAGCTTCAACACGCTCAGCGACGATCGCGAGGTGCGGCTCGTCATCCTCACCGGTGCCGGCGGCCATTTCTGCGCCGGCGCGGACATAAGCGAATTCTCTACCGCGCGGGCCGACAGCGCCTCGGGCACCCGCTACGAAGAAGAGATTGAGGCCTGCTACACCGCTATCGAAAGATTGCGCCAGCCCAGCATCGCCGCAATCGAGGGATATTGCGTGGGCGGCGGCTGCGCGCTGGCAATGTGTTGCGACTTCCGGATTGCGCGCCGCGGCGCACGTTTCGGGATTCCTGCGGCGAAGCTCAGCGTCATCTACGGCATTCACGAGTGCAGGTTGTTGCTGCCGTTGGTGGGGCTCTCGAATGCTAAGCGTATTCTCTTCAAGGGTGAATTGGTCGATACGGCGGAAGCGGCTCGCATTGGCCTCGTGGACGAGGAGGTCGCGGACGATCCTATCGAGGCGGCAGTCGCATTCGCCGGCGGGATGGTCGACAATGCGCCCCTCTCGATGGCCGGAGCCAAGCTGATCCTGGGATCGCTTGCCCGCGGCGAGATCGAGCGCAACACGGCTGAGATCGAAGAGCTGATGCGCGTGGCACTGGAGAGCAACGATTACAGGGAAGGGACGAAGGCGTTCGCGGAAAAGCGTCGACCGAAATTCATCGGCGCTTGAGCCGGGAGCGGGTCTCGCGCAGCGCCGTTGCGGCGAGGCGCCCTCAACGAAGCGGACGATCGTCGATCGATCGTGGAGCCAACGGGCGCGTTGCCCCATTTTGCGGGAGGTCATGGACATGTTGACGGTCGGAAAGACGATTGTCGCGATTGGAACGCTCCTTGCCGGCGCCGCCCTTGCGTTCAACCAGGCACATGCGCAGGACATACCCGGCGTCGCCAAGGACGAGATCAGGATCGGATCCTTCGGCTCACTGACCGGACCGACCTATCTCTACGGAAAGCTCACCATGAATGGCGTGGAGGCGGTCTTCGCCAAGGTGAACGAGCAAGGCGGCGTCAATGGCCGGAAGCTCGTGCTGGTGCGCGAGGATGACCGCTGCGATCCCGCAACCGCGATCGCCGCCGTTAAAAAGCTCGTCTTTGAGGAGAAAGTATTCGCAATCATCGGCGGTGGCTGCTCCAACGCAACTCTCGGCGCACGGCCGGAGATCATCAAGGATCAAATTCCTTTTGTCGTCTTCGCCTCTGTCGCCGACGGCATCACCGAACCCGTCGCGAAGGAAATCTACAGCACGATGACGACGTCCTCGATCGAGAGCCGTTCCCAGGTTCAATACGCCGTCGACAAGGGCGCAAAGAAGATCGCGGTCGTCTCGCAACATGATGCTTGGGGCCAATCTCGATACGAGCCCCTGATGGCGGAATTAAAGAAGCGCAACATCACTCCAGTCGTCGACCTCGAGATGACCGTCGATGACAACGACGCCACCGTTCAGGCGTTGAAAATTGCCTCGTCCGGCGCCGACGCCATCATCATGGTGCTCTATGCAAAGCCGGGAGCGGTCTTGATCCGCGCGCTCAACAAGCTTGGGCAAAACCCGGTACTTATCGCCCAGACCGCCATCGCTGATCCCGTCGCCTTCACGAAGGAAGTGGCGATTCCCGACGCCACCGACAAGTTCGTGACCCCTTCCGCGGTGCGCTACACGCCGACCGATCCGGAGGTCAAGGAATGGGTCGAGCGGGTCAAGAAGATGTTCCCGAACGATGAGCTCTCGATCTTCAACCTCATGGGAATTGGTTCGGCACAGGTGCTCGTCGCTGCGCTCAAGGCCGCAGGCCCTGATCTTACCCGCGACAAGCTGCTCGCCGCGCTCGCCCATATCAAGGTCGACACCGACACATACGCTGGAACCATCGTCTGCAACGATCCCGTGAGCCACCAGTGCAATCAGACCCCGGCGTGGATCAAAGCGGCCGGCGACAAGGCCGAAGTGGTGGGTGTGACCAAGTTGAACTAACGGTGCAGTAGGAAGGCGAGGACGGAGGACGAACGCGATGATGATGTTCGCCTATCTCCTCGCTTCCGGGATCACCACGGGGGCGCTCTATGCCCTCGTCGCGCTCGGCATTACCGTCGTCTACAAGGCGACGAAATCGGTGAATTTCGCTCACGGTGATCTATTCATGATCGGCGGCTTCATCGCCTACACCTTCCACGTGATGTGGGGGCTGCCCTACGTCGTCTCGCTGCTGCTTGCGGTCGGGGCCGGGTTCGCCATCGGCGCCGCCGCCGAACGGATCGCCTTCCGGCGGCTCCGCGAACAGGGCCTTGTCAGCATCTTGCTCGCGACAATCGGACTTTCCTTCATCCTCAAGGGAACGGCGCGCGCGGTCTGGGGCGGCAAAGGCGATTTCATCCCGTTTCCGCCGCTCGCAAACCCACGTCCGATCTCCTTCGGCGGCATCTTGCTGGTCCCCCAGCAATTGATCGTTCTGGCGGGTGCGCTTGCGGTGATGGCGATCTTCGCTGCCTTCTTCAAGTTCACCAAGCTCGGACGTATGATGCAGGCGACGGCCGACAACGCCAAGGCCGCCAAGCTCGTGGGCATCCCCGTCAATCGCGTCTACGTCTATACGTTCGCGATCGGCACGGCGATCGCGTGCTCGGCGGCTGTGCTGATGGCGCCGATCACCCTCCTCTACCCCGACATCGGCTTCGTGCTTTTCATCAAATCGTTCGCGGGCGCCGTACTGGGCGGTCTTACCAGCATTCCCGGTGCGGTGGTCGGTGGCTTGCTGATCGGCCTCATCGAGGCGATGTCCGGCGGCTACATCAGCACGAACGTGCAGGACGTCTCCTCATACATCGTGATCATGTTCGTGTTGGTCTTCATGCCGCAGGGTCTGTTCGGCGGCGCCGTGCTGCGGAGAGTCTGAGGTGAGATTTGTGTTCGGCAATCGGCAATTTCTGATCCTGCTGTTTGCCGCGCTGGCGATCGTGCCCGCGGTCGCCAACCCCTACATCCTTTATATCTGCAATCTCGGAATGCTCTATATCATCCTGGCGCTCGGCCTTAACATCCTCGTCGGATATGCGGGTCAGTTCGCGCTGGCGAATGCGGCGATGTTCGGCATCGGCGCCTATGGCGCGGGCCTGCTACAGGTGAAGCTCGGCGCTCCTTATTTCCTGGCGGCGCCGGGCGGCGCGATCCTCGCGATGCTGGTCGGCACAATCATCGTGTTCCCGGCGCTGCGCCTCAGCGGCATTTATCTCGGGCTCAGCACTCTTGCCTTCGCGATGTTCTCGCAGTGGGTGCTGTTGCATTGGAATTCCGTCACCTTCGGCGGTGGCGGCTTTCCCGCACCGCATCTCGACCTCAGCCCCCTTCCGATCGGGCCGGATCTCGGCATTTATTTCTTGAGCTGGATCGTGACAATCGCGCTTGTCGCCTTCGCGTGGTCGCTGGTGCGATCGCGCATTGGGCGATCCTTCGTCGCCGTGCGCGATGGCGAGATCGCGGCTCAGTCGCTCGGGATCGATCTCTTGCGCTACAAGGGGCTCGCCTTTGCGATCAGCGGCTTCTATGCCGGCACGGCCGGTGCCCTCTACGCGCCGCTGCTGGGCTATGTGTCGCCGGAAGGCTTCGATCTCTTCCAGATGATCATTCAGAAATCGATGATCGTCGTCGGCGGAATGGGCTCGGTGCTGGGATCCGTGCTCGGTGCGGTGGTCATGGTGACGGTTCTCGAGCTGCTGCGCGCCTTCAAGTCGACGCAAGAAATCGTGTTCGGCGCGATCCTCATCGTATTCGTCATGTTCCGGCCGCGCGGACTCGTGACCCTGCTGCAGCGCTTGCCCGGATGGGAGGAGCCGCTCAGCTCCTTCGATTCGCGGCGAATGCTCGCTCGAGCGGCGGCGCACGTATCGGAACCAGGATCTCCCCGGTACCCCGCCGGTCGCGACCTCGTTGACGAGAGCCGTCCATGACCATGCTCTCGGTCCGCGGTCTCTCGATCTCCTTCGGCGGCGTCAGGGCCTTGAGCGACGTGAGCTTCGAGGTCGGGGCCGGAAACATCGTCGGCATTATTGGTCCGAATGGCGCTGGCAAGACCACGCTCCTCAATACCATCTCCGGACTCAACCGGCCGAGCGCGGGCGAGATTGCGCTTGACGGTGTTTCGATCGCCGGCCGGCGACCAACCGAGATTGCCAAGCTCGGTCTCGCCCGCACCTTCCAGATGTCGCAACTATTCCCGGGCATGACCGTGCTGGAGAACGTCATGACCGGCCTCCATCTCAGGACGCGCGCTGGCGTCTTCGCAGCCGCCTTTCGCAGCCGTTCGATGCGCGAGGAGGAGGAGGCCACCGCGCAGAAGGCATGGGAGGCCCTGCGCTATGTCGGGATGGAGCGCTTTGCGCATCAACCCGGCACCGCCCTCTCCTTCGGCCAACAGCGCATGATCGAAATCGCGCGAACACTGATCAGCGAGCCGAATCTGGTCCTTCTCGACGAGCCGGCGGTCGGTCTCAGCGTCAATCGTGTCGCCGAACTCGGTCGGCTGCTTCGCCGAATCCGCGATGAGAAGGGCGTGACGCTCATTATGATCGAGCACGTCGTCCGGCTGGTGATGGGCGTCTGCGACCGGGTCCTCGTGCTCAATTACGGGGTCAAGATCGCGGAAGGCAAGCCGGAGCAGGTGGTGGCCGATCCCCGCGTCATCGAGGCCTATCTCGGAAGCGAATTCGATGCTGCGCGCCGCGCATCTTAACGTCTGGTACGGCCTCACCGAGGTGCTGCGCGACGTCTCCTTCGAGGTGCCGACGGGCAAAGTCGTTGCGCTTCTGGGCGGCAACGGCTCTGGCAAGACGACCGTGCTCAATACGCTGACCGGCCTGATCAAACCACGCCGCGGGTCCGTCAAGGTGGGGGACGAGGAAACCGCCGGCGCGCCGCCCGATCGTCTGGTGCGCCTCGGCGTCGCGCAAGTGCCACAAGGGCGCGAGGTCTTCGCGTCGATGACCGTTGAGGAGAACGTCGAGCTCGGCGCGGTGACGCGGCACGACCGCGACGGCATCGCTGCCGACAAAGCGGAGATCTACGCGTTAATGCCTGCGCTGGCGGAGAAGCGGCGCAAGCGGGCGAGCTCGCTGAGCGGCGGCGAGCAGCAGCAACTAGCGATCGCTCGCGCGCTTATGTGCCGGCCGCGGCTGCTGCTGATGGATGAACCCTCGGCCGGCCTCGCGCCGATCATCGTCGACAAGATGGTCGAGACCATCCGCGTTCTTCAGACGCGCGGGCTCACCATTCTGCTGGTCGAGCAAAATGTCGGCGTGGCGGCGAAAGTCGCGGAAACGGCGCATGTGCTGCAAAATGGCGAGATCGTCTATTCCGGTGCGGCAAAAGAGCTGATCAACAGCCAGGAAGTGCTTTCCTCATATCTTGGCCGCTGAGGCGCCCGATCGAGACCGCAAACATAGTAGCGAGGTACGCAATGCAGTGGCTGGGGGTTGACGTCGGCGGCACCTTCACGGATCTCGTCCTCTACGATCTGGACAGCGGTTCCATTCGCATCGAGAAGGTTCCCTCGACGCCCGACAATCCGTCCGTCGGCATCCTCGCGGGGATCGAGCGCATGAGTCTTCGCCTGGGGAACGTGGCCAAGCTCGCTCATGGCACGACGGTCGCCACCAACACCATTCTCGAGCGCAGGGGTGCCAAGACCGCGGTCATCACCACCCAGGGCTTTCGCGACGTGCTCGAGGTCGGCCGCGGCAATCGTGTCGTGCTCTACAACATCAAGGCGACGCGCCCGCCGCCGCTCGTCCCGCGCTCGCGCGTCTATGAAGCAGCGGAGCGAACGCTGTATGACGGCTCCATACGACACGCGGTCGATCGGGAGGAGATCACGGCGATCGCCGCGAAGCTTGCTCAGCTCGGCATCGAGGCAGTGGCGATCTGCTTCTTGCACTCCTATGTCAATGACAGCAACGAGCAGGCGACGCGCGAAATCGTAGCAAACGCACTGCCGAGCGCGGTGGTCTCGATCTCCTCGGAAGTCCTGCCGGAATACCGAGAATATGAGCGCTTCGCCTGCGCCATGCTCAACGCCTATGTGGCGCCGCGGCTGGGCCGCTATTTGGAATCCCTGCGCGATGGACTCGCGCGCCGCGGCTATGCGCGCAATGTCGATATCATGACTTCGAATGGCGGCACTTGGCCCATTCCCCGAATTGTGGCTTCGCCGGTGAACTCCGTACTGTCGGGGCCGGCGGCCGGCGTGATCGGCGCTGTGTTCGTCGGTCAAGCCGCGGGGTACCCAAACCTCATCACCTACGATATGGGCGGGACCTCGACCGACACCTGTCTCGTCAAGGACGGTGCCTTCGCCATGACGACGGATGGTCGCATCGGCCCCTACCCGCTCCGGCTGCAGCAGATCGAGATTAACAGCATCGGCGCCGGCGCCGGCTCGATCGCCGGGTTCGAGGCCGGACGGATGATCTCCGTCGGCCCGCGATCCGCCGGCGCCATGCCAGGACCCGCCTGCTATGGGCGCGGCGGTGTCGAAGCGACGGTCACCGACGCCAACGTCGTACTTGGACGGATCGGTACCGAGCGGCCGCTCGGCGGCGAGATCAAGCTCGACGCGCAGGCAGCATATGCCGCGATCGAGCGCATCGGCGAGCGCGTCGGGATCGATGCACAGCGAATGGCGGAAGGCATCGTGAGGCTTGTCGTCACCAAGATGACCGCGAGCATCAAGGAGATCTCGATCATGCGCGGTCACGACCCGCGCGACTTCGCACTGTTCGCGTATGGCGGTGCCGGACCTCTGCACGCGGCGCTCGTCGCCGACGAGCTCGGCTGCCCGCGCGTCGTAGTGCCGCCGATGCCGGGAAATTTCTCCGCTTTTGGTCTGCTGGTGGCGGATGTGCGGCACGACTATGCGCGTACGCGCGTCGTGTCGACCGCCGAGCTTCCGGTGGAAGAGCTACGGACCATCCTGGCGGAGCTGCGCGAAGAGGGGCGGCGACGCCTCGCAGCCGAGGGCTTTGCGCCCGATGCCACGCATTTCGAGGCGCACTTGGATATGCGCTATGTGGGCCAGGCCTTCGAGCTTCCCGTCCCGGTTGCCGAGCGGCCGCAATCGATGGCGGAAGTCGATGCAGCCTTTCTCGACGTCTATCGCAAGCGCTATTCCTATGCAGTGCAAGGGCCGACGGAGATCGTGACCTTCCGCCTCACCGCCTATGGTCGCGTGGCAAAACCGGCGCTGGAGCGGACTGGTGCCGCGGGATCGCTGGAGGCGGCGCGCAGCGGCGAGCGGCCGGTAGCCTTCGAGGGCCGTTTCGTGCCGACGCCGATCTATGATCGATTGGCGCTGCAGATCGACACCGTCACTGACGGCCCGGCGATTATCGAAGAAGCGGGATCGAGCACCATCGTGCCGCCGGGGTTCCGTGCCTCGGTAGACGACGTCGGCAACCTTGTGCTGCTGCGGAGGTAGGACGATGAGCGACGAGAGAATGATGCGCGAGATCGATCCCATCACGCTGGAAGTCCTGACCGAGGGCATGATCTCCGTGGTGCGGGAAATGCGCGCGACCGTGTTCCGCACGGCGCGCTCAGTTGCGATCTACGAGGCCAAGGATTTTTCCTGCGGCCTCTTCGATCCGCAGACGCAGGTCGTCGCCCAATCGGAAGACATCGGCGCCCATGTGGTGCCACTGCCCTGGTCGGTCAAATACGCCATGGAAGATTTCGGCGGCAATCTCGCGCCCGGCGACGTCATCGTGCTGAACGATCCTTATCGCGGCGGCACGCATCTCAACGATGTCACCCTGATCTATCCGGTATTCGCTGGGGATCGGCTGATCTTTTTCCCCGCGGTGCGTGAGCACTGGGCGGATGTCGGCGGCATGGTGCCCGGCAGCCTGGCTGGAACAGCGACGGAGATCTACCAAGAAGGCGTGCGCATCCCGCCGATCAAGCTCGTCGAGCGCGGCGTCATCAACAAGGCGGCGATGGATCTCATCCTCAGCAACATGCGGGTGCCCGACGAGCGCCTCGGCGATTTCCACGCAGGCATGGCCGCGTGCCATACCGCCGAGCGCCGCATCCATGAGCTCGTCGACCGTTATGGGCTCGACACGCTGCTCGACTGCGTGCGCGTCAATATGGCGCGATCCGAGGCGCGGATGCGCGAGCAGATCAAACGCCTCCCGGACGGCGAATATTATTACGAAGACTATCTCGAGGCCTTCGACGACAACGGCCTCGAGCCGCTGCTCTTGCCGTTGCGTCTCGACATCAAAGGCGACCGGCTGGTGGCGGAGTTTACCGGCGCCTCGCCGCAAGTACCCCTCCCTGTCAACTCGACCCTCGCCGTCACCGCTGCCTCGGTGTTCATCACGCTGAAATCGGTGCTGGATCCGACCGCGGCGATCAATCAGGGATCGTTTCGGCCGGTCGAGGTGATCGCGCCGGAACGCACGATCGTCAACGTGCAGCACCCGGCGCCAGCGGGCTCGCATGGCGAAATCCGCAAGCGCGTCGTCGCTGCCATGCTCGGCGCGCTGAGCCAAGTCGTGCCGGAGCTCGTTTCCGGCGATATCCACCGCACGTCGTTTCACAATGTCATCGGCGGCGTGCATCCGAAATCCGGAAAGGAATATGTCCATTACGAGTGGTCGTCGGGCGGCAATGGCGCCTTTGCCGAGCATGACGGGACCAGCGCGATGGCGTCCATCGATTGGGGCGACCTCACCACCGTGCAGCCCAGTGAGGTCCTGGAGACCCGCTTCCCCCTGCTCGTCGAATGGTCGCGGCTCGGCATCGACTCCGGCGGCGACGGGCGCCGGCGCGGCGGTCTCGGCATGCGCCGCGCGGTAAGGTTGACGGCCGGTACCGCCATCTATTCGCTGCTGTCCGACGGCGCTGTGGTGCCGCCCTTTGGCGTGCTGGGCGGCATGGCGGCAGCGCCGGTCGATTCGTTCATTGTGCGCGACGGTCGCGAGATGCACTTCGCGACACCCGGCAAGGTCGGCGGCTTCGCCATGCGCGCGGGCGATGTCGTCGTGCTGCAGTCGGCAGGCGGCGGTGGCTATGGCGACCCGCTCGAGCGCCCGGCGGAAGAGGTGGCGGAGGATATTCGTGAAGGTTATGTCACCGCGCATCAGGGCCGCGCGCATTACGGCGTCCTGCTGCGGGAGGACGGCGGCCTTGATCAAGCGGCGACGCAGGCGCTCCGCGCCGAAATCGCCGAGACGCGCGTCCGGCTGCTGGTCGTCTCGCACCCGGCACCGCTTTACGCCAAAGGGCGCTACAGCCGGCATCGCATCTGCCCGCTCAGTCCTGCGGATGCGGCGACCCTCGGCGTCGAAGGCGGCGCGATCCTGGAGCTGGTGGGACGCACCGGTCCCGCGCTGCGCGCCTGGGCCATGATCGATCCCGGCATCGCCGCCGGCACGCTGCCCCTGGATGAGCTCGCGCAGCGCGTCGGCGGCGCCAGATCCGGGGAGTGGCTCCATGTGCGGCCGCTGGGCAAGATAGCGATCGCGTGATGGCGAATTTTGTCGGCAAGCGCGTCTTGATCACCGGCGCTGCCGGCGGTCTCGGCGGTGCCCTCGCCCGGGCATTCCATGAGGCCGGCGCGAGCCTGGCGCTAGCAGATCTCGACGGGGACGGCCTCGAGCGCTTTGCCACAACGCTCGGCAGCGGCATCGAGTGCCATCGCTACGACCAGGCTGAGCTCGCCTCCCTTGCGGCGCTCGCCCAGGCGGTAGGCGCGGTCGATATTCTGGTCAACAACGCCGGCATATTGCTGGTCTCGCCGCTGCTGGAGACCGACCCCGCGACGCTCGAACGCGTGATCCGCATCAATCTCATCGGACCGATGGTGCTCACGCGTCACATCGGCGCCGCGATGGCCGAGCGAGGCGCCGGCGTCATCCTCAACATCTCGTCCCAGCTGGCCTTCTGCGGCGCCGAGGGCCGTGCCGCGTACGCCGCCGCCAAAGCCGGCATCGTCCAATTCACCCGCACGGCGGCGGTGGAGCTCGCTGGGAAAGGCATTCGCGTGGTCGCCGTCGCGCCGGGCCGCTTGCTCACGCCGATGACCACTTACCTCACCGCTGATCCCGAGCGCTACCAGGCCGGCATCGCCCGCGTGCCAGTTGGCCGCTATGGCACGCCCGAGGAAATCGCCAAGCTCGCCCTGTTCCTGACCTCGGACGAGTCGAGCTACATCGTCGGCGAAACCGTCATCGCCGATGGTGGCTATGTGTTGAGTTGACGACGCGCGAACGGAGAACCGGAGATGGCTGAGCAAAGCATCCTTGTCACCGGCGCCGGCGGCATGATCGGCAACGCCTTGCTGCGCCGGCTGCACGCCGAGGGCCGGCGCGTCGTCGGCCTCGACCGCGCCGCGCTGCCCGATGGCGCGCCAGACTGGCCGATGGAGATCGGCGACCTCGGAGATCCGCACCGCCTCCACGCCGTTCTGCGGCGGCACAACGTCACTCGCCTCGTGCACTGCGGCGGCATCTCCGGCCCGATGTTGCTGCGCGACAATCCCTTTCAACTGCTCGAGACGAATGTGCACGGCACCATGCACGTCTTCGAGGCCGCACGGATCCATGCGCTCCCCCGCGTCGTCTTCATGTCGAGCATCGCGGCTTATGGCGACCGGCGCACCGATCAATCTGTGTCGGAGACGACGCCGCTGCTGGCGGCGGACGCTTATGGCGCGAGCAAGGTCTGCGGCGAGGCCATCCTGCGCGCCTATGCCGAGCGGCACGGGGTCGATGGAGTGGCCCTCCGCGTGTCCGCGGTTTATGGCCCGCGCCGCACGACGGATTGTCTCATCCGTGAGATCATCCAGAACGGCCTCGCAGGTAAGCCGACAATCCTCCCCTATGGGGCCGGCTGGCGGCGGCAATACATCAATATCGAGGATGTCGCCTCGGCCCTGACCTTGGCGCTCGACCGCGAGGGTTTGCCGCAGCCTGCCTACAACATCACCGGCGGCATCAATCCGACGCTGGAGGAAGTGGCGGCGGTGGTCGCCGCGCGCGTGCCGGGCGCGCGTGCCGAATTCGGTGGGGAGCCGCATCCCTTCGATCGCCCGATCGGACCACTCGACATCGCCGCCGCGCGACGCGATCTTGGCTATGCACCCCAGGTCTCGCTGGCGGATGGCGTCGCGGCCTACGCCGTCTGGCTCAAAGCCCGGGAGTGACCATCAGAGGGAGCGTTCTCATGGCCATGCCCAACCGGCAAGCCGCCAGCTGCTTCGAACCGACGCCGCCGGTCCGCCTCATCGATCCGGAACGCTGCCGGTGCGTGATGGCCGAGCATCGGCTGGATGCCTTGATCGCTACCGGCGACGAGAATCTCTATTACCTCTCCGGTCACGCGCCGGATTCCGTCCTGGCGCACTTCTATGACAGCTGGGACGCGGCGATTCTACCGCGACAGGCGGAGGCACCCCCCTGCCTCATCATCTCCGAATACGATCTCGCTTACTGCGTGACCCACCCGACCTGGATGCCCGAGCTGCGCGTTTATGGCGCCGAATGGTCGAGCGCCGCCGGCTTGTTGGATCGAATCAACCGTGGGATCGGCGTCGACACCGAATTGCGCCAACCGCTCAGACAACTCTACCAGCAGACGCTGCCGCAGCGGACATCGAGTCTCATGGAGGCGATTCTCCGCTACATCGCGGATGAGCTTCCCTCGGGGGCGCTGCGTATCGGCTTCGACGATTTGCGGCTCGGTGCCGCGGTGCAGGCGAGGCTTGGCAATCGGCTGGAAGCGGCAGACGGTCTGCCGGCGTTGCGCCGCGCGCGCTTGGTGAAAACCCCGGCGGAAATCGAGCTGCTGCGCGCGGCCGCCGGTATCAATGATGCGGCGGTCACGGCTGCTGCCGGCGCCGTCGCCAGAGGCCGTTCCTGGTACGACATGGTGCGCGCATATCGCCGCGTCCTCGCCGACCGTGACGCCAAGCCATCGGGAGAGCGCGGCATGCTGTTCGGCGCCGGTCCCGACGGCAGCTTCGTGCTCGACCATCGCTATGTCGAGGCCAAGCGGTTTGCCGATGGCGATTCCGTGGTGCTGGACGCGATCTGCACCTATCGAATGTACCACGCGGATATGGCACGGACAGCGATCGTCGGTGAGCCCAGGAAGCGCCAGTGCGAACTATACGATGCCGTACGGAAATCTCTGGAGGCATCCGAGCACAAGCTTCGGCCCGGAGTTCACACGCGCACCATAGAGAAAAGCGCCGCGGACGTATTGCGCAAGCACGGACTCGAACCCGGGCTGGCGACGCTCGTCTTCCATCCGATCGGACTCAACGTCTTCGACTACGCCTCGCCGGAGGAAGCCGCGAATGGTTGGATGGTCCAAGCTTCGACTGCGGTGAATTTCGAGGTCTTCTACCGCGATCCCGCATTCGGCGGCATTCATCTCGAGGACACAGTGCTGGTAACTGACCGCGGCATCGAGCACTTCTCCAAATTCCCACGCGACATGATCGTCGTTGCGAACTGAGCGACCGGTGGAAGGGAATTCCGCGAATGCAGGCTAGATCCGATGGCCGCGATCTCATACCGGTGACCGTGCTGACCGGCTTCCTTGGCAGCGGCAAGACCACCTTGCTCGCGAGGCTCGTCAAGCATCCGGATCTCACCGATATGGCGATCATCATCAACGAATTCGGCGAGGTTGGTCTGGATCATCTCCTCGTCACCAAAGGCGACGAGAACATGGTGCTCCTCGAATCCGGGTGTCTCTGCTGCACGATCAGCAACTCGCTCGGCGAGACGCTCGGCGATCTGCATTTCCGTCGAGCACGCCGTGAGGTCCCGCCGTTCCGGCGGGTTTTGGTCGAGACGACTGGCCTCGCCGATCCCGCGCCCATCCTGCACACGCTGATGACCGACTATCTGGTGACGGCCCACTTCATATTTGATGGGATCGTCGTCACCGTCGACGGAACGCTCGGCGATGCGCAGTTGGACGAACACGAGGAAGCGGTGAAGCAGGCCGCGCTTGCCGACCGCATCATCATCACCAAGGTCGATATCGCGGAGCGCGGGAAGATAAGCGAGCTTCGGCGCCGCATCGCCGCCCTCAATCCATCGGCTGCCATTCTTAAAAGCCGCCAAGGGGATTTGGACCCCCGGAAGATCTTGGATATCGGCCCGCTCAATCCCGCGCAAAAGTCTCTCGACGTGGCGCGCTGGCTGCGAGAGGAGACGCTCGCGGGACAAGATCACGAGCATTCGCACGCCATGCATCGGCATGATGCGCACCACCACGACGCTCGGATAAATAGCTTCTGCCTCTATCTCGACGATGCCGCGACCTGGCGAGGTTATGCCGCATGGCTGGAGGCGATTCGCAGCATGCGCGGCGCCGACTTGCTGCGCGTCAAAGGACTGTTGGCGATCGAGGATTCCGCGCGGCCCTATGTAATACAAGGCGTGCAGCATGCCTTCAGTCCGCCGGTTCGGCTACCGGAATGGCCCTCGGCCGATCATCGGTCGCGTTTAATCTTCATCACCCGAGATCTCGAGCGCACGGAGATCGAACTCATGTTGCGCCTGCTAGGCGATCCCGCTGCGGTCTGGCGGAAGCCGGTCGACCGCGCCCAACACGGGGGGGCCGTTTGATACGGTAAACAACGGAGACAGCCATGAAACCCTGGGACTCGATCATCGGCGAAGAGGAGCAGCGGCGTTATCGGGCAGCGGGCTTCGGTCGCCCCACGGGCATCGGCACGCGGCCTGCGCTGCTCGTTATCGACGTGCAATACCGGACGGTCGGCACCAAGCCCATGCCGTTTTGGGACGCGGTGAAGGAATTTCCCACCAGTTGCGGCGAGACGGCTTGGGCGGCGGTTCGCAAAATTGAGCAACTGCTCGGCGTTTTTCGCGAGAATGGCTGGCCTGTGCTCTATCCCTATGTGGCGCCAAAAGAGAAATTCGATGCGGGTCGGCTTGCCGCAAAAAACCCTGCGCTCATGAAGGTCCCGCAGAACGCCTATGAGTTCGTGGCCGAGATAGCACCACGCAATAGCGACGTGTTGCTGCCGAAAAAGCACCCCAGCGCCTTTTATGGCACGCCGCTTGCCAGCTATCTCATTGATCTCGGAGTCGACACGCTTGTCGTCACGGGTTGCACCACGAGCGGCTGCGTGCGTGGATCGGTGGTCGACGCGTTTTCATACAATTTCCGCGTGATCGTTCCTTACGATTGCGTCTACGACCGAAGCGAGATTTCTCACGCCGTCAACCTGTTCGACATGTCGGAAAAATATGGCGATGTAATGTCGGTCGCCGAAGCGCTCCAGCTACTCAAGCAGCTGAAACAGCCGCTGCCAGCAGCTCGCTGACTCGCAGCACAGGGATTCAAGCGTTTGTCCGAGAGGAGCATGCTTCCAAAGAAAGCCACAGAATGCTGCCGCGCATAACAGCGGCAACCGCTGAGCCGCTAACCGCGGGGATGACATCTGGCGAGAGAGCGACAGCGAGGGAGGGCCGCGGCTACAGCCGGCGAAGTGAAATTGGTATGCGCCAGCCCAAGGCGTGTGCCGCACGTGATTGTTGGCCGGCCTCCGTGCTGCGATATGGGAAGCCCGCCGCCGCGGATCAGCCGCCCCACACCTCGCGAAGCACGCGCAGCCAGTTTTCACCCATGACCTTGCGGATCCTCCGCTCAGACCAACCCGCCCTCTCCATCGCGGCTGTCAGGTTCGGGAAATCGCCGATACGGCGAATTCCCTCCGGATTCAAGACCTCGCCGAACTCCACCAGATTGCGGGCGTAGCCCTTGTCGTGCATAAGCCAGCGGAAGAAATCCGGCCCCTGGTCCTGCGTGAAATCCGTGCCAATTCCGACGTGATCCTCGCCCGCGACGCCAATCACGTGGCCGATCGCCTGAACGTAGTCGTCCACCGTCGCGGCAGTACCCCGCGCCAGGAAAGGTGGGAACATCGTGACGCCGACGAAGCCGCCATGCTCGACAATGAAGCGGATGTCGTCATCGGACTTGTTGCGCGGATGCTGCTTGAGAGCAGCGGGGGCGATATGGGTGTAAACCACTGGCTTTTTGGAGGCCAGGATTACGTCGCGCGAGGTCGTCGGGCCCACATGGCTGAGGTCGCACAGAATGCCGACGTGGTTCATTTCCGCGACGACCTCGTGGCCAAAATCACTAAGGCCGCGGTCCTGCGACTCGTAGCATCCCGTGCCGATCAGGTTCTGGGTGTTGTAGGCCATCTGCACGATACCGACGCCGAGCTCCTTGAAGAGCTGGACGTAGCCGATCCGATCCTCGAAGGCACTCACGTTCTGGAACCCCAGAATGATGCCGGTTTTGCCGGCTCGCTTGGCATGAGTGATGTCGGCGGCGCTGCGGACTGGCACGATCAGATCGACATTCTCGCGGAAGAAGCGGTTCCATTGTGCAATGTTACGCATCGTGGCCTCGAAGTTCTCCCACACCGAGCAGGTGCAGTTGGCCGCGGTCAGTCCGCCCTTGCGCATATCGGCGAATACTGAGCGGCTCCATTTGGAGATGATCAGGCCGTCGATCACGATCATGTCGTCATGAAGGATGGTCATCGCCGTGCTCCCGCGCATTGCTTGGTAGCGAGCCCTAACCATAGCCAATCAACGAGAAAGTCGCTCGCGAACGCCAACGGGCCACGACGACGATGACCGGGCGCGCCATCGGTGGCAATCCATTCCGGCCGAGAATGCCGGTCTGGCGCGGCGGGGCGATGCGGTGTTGCCTATCTGGCTGCCGGGCGCCCCTAAGCTACTGTTCGACACTCCCACACAATGATTTTGCCCCATGGCGGGCGCGCTGGCCAAACCTCTGCGCGAGTAGCCAGGCTCGCACTTTTGGCGGGGCGGTCGAGCGGAGTTGCGCGCCCACAAGCGCGATCAGACGCAAGCCTACCGCCTCCAGGCATATATGTCGCTGCCCCAATCGCGAACCCGTTGACGTGAATTTTCAGGGCTCTGCCACGCCAATTTGCGCCGCTACAATATGGTAATGGCCGCCACGACGCGGTCGGCGGCAAGTATCAGACGCTGGTGATCGGGATCGGCACTGCGGCGGGATGTCTGGATATGGCGCTTCTGCGATATCGGACGGTCAGGAAGGGTGGCTCCTATTCGGCCAAAAGTGGAATACCGCCAGAAACCCGTAGCGTATTGATGAGCTGGCGCCACTAGAACTCTCTGCCTGCGCACGCCCATCCATACCGGCGCTTCGTCGATGGGCTCCCCCGCCTCGCACCGATCGTTTATGTTACAGTCTCTCCGATACGGAGCGCGGTGGCCCATGCTTGATCGCCTTCGCGGCGATGCCTGTCCTAACGCAAGCTGCCGCGGGGACCGCCGGACGAACTGCCGCTCTGTGCCGCCCGCAGAGCGCGGCGCGGGTTGTCAACCGCAACGCAACCACCCAATTGTCAGGCGGGATAGGAGCACGGAGGGAGCGGGTGAGGGTGAGCAGAGGCGGAAGCACGATGGAGGATGAGGTAAGATCTCCCGGCGGCGCGTCGTGGTCGATGGACGCCATGCCCTATCAGGCGCTCGAGCGCGAGCGAGTGAAGGACGATACACTGCTGCTTTACATCGTCGCATCGGCATCATTCGTCGAGATCACGTCGGACGTCTACACGCGTAACCTCGCTGATCTCTTTCATGGCGATGCCGACGTCGTCGACTGGCTGGAGCTCGCCTGGGAAAGCGAGGAGCTGCAGCATGGGCGGGCGCTGAAGCGCTATGTCGAGATCGCTTGGCCCGATTTTGACTGGGACGGCGCCTATATCAACTTCCTCGGCGAGTTCATGCGCTTCTGCTCGGTCGACCAGCTCGCCCCGACGCGGGCGCTGGAGATGGCGGCGCGCTGCGTCGTCGAGACCGGCACCGCGACATTCTACCGAGCGCTGGCGGAGATGAGCCCGGAGCCGGTGCTGCGCTCGCTCGCCGCGGCTATCAGCGCCGACGAAGTGCGTCACTACAAGCATTTCTACCACTTCTTCCTGCGCTATCGCGAGCGCGAACAGCCGAGCCGAGCCGCCGTGGCGCGCACGCTATGGGCGCGGATCAGTGAGGTTGACGCCGAGGACGCATTCTACGCCTTCAAACATGTCTATCTCTCGCGTAACCCGGACGCCAAGTTCCACGAAGACGACTACACGGCATTTCGCGGGCAGCTCCGGCCGCTGGCGGTCCGCCATTTCCCACACCGGATGGCGAGTAAGATGTTGCTGAAGCCGCTCGGCCTTAGCGCTCCGGTCGGCCGCCTCGTGGTGCCGGCGATAACCTCGGCTTCGCGGCTGCTGTTCCTGATTTAGAAGATGGGACGGGGCGCAAGAGTCGATGCACGTTCACTTCCGCAACGTCCTCATCCGCTCTTGAGACTGTGGGCCTTCTTCGGTCGCGTGAAATGGCTGCTGGGCGTCGTTCCAATATTAGCGCCGACTCAGGCGCAGCCCCATCAAATGCGAGCGCCAGACGAGCGACTTCGGCGGCGACTTCGCCGGCTTCGACAGTGATTTCCGCGTCAACAGCATCGATTGCCGTGCGGCGTGGATAAAAAATTCGCCCACGGTCAGGCTTGCGATCGATCCCATAGCTTTCGGCATCGAGTGGTAGCATCGCATCGCGGTGTTCCTTCGTTCGCCACGGCAGCCGCCACCAAGCCCCATGGGCTGGGGCGCGCCGCCGTCGACGCGCGAAGCGCGGTCAGGTTCATGAGGTCGGCCGGAACATCGACGAGATAAGCTTCCGCCACATGCGCAACCAACGCCGAGCGGACGGCGGCTCGGGTGGCAGCGTCGGCGGCGCCCGCGTGGCCGGCGGTGGCGTTGTCGGCCTCGGTGCCGGTGGCTGTGCGCGGCGCGCACGCCGGGCTCTTTGCGCCTTACGTCGTCCTCTTGCCATCTGATTTCCAATGCGCTCCTGCGCTAATCAGCGCTCACGTCCATCACTGCGGGGCTCGACTCCCGTCGCGCCTCGCTCTACGAAGCGGGCGAAATGAACGAAGCGCAAGACCATGGGCAGCTGCCAGCCGGCACCGTTGGCGCGCGCCCCGCGTATCTCCGCACCGAGCGCACGTCCTCGCTAGCGGTCTCGTGGCGCGGGCTCCTGCTCGCGACGCTGCTGTTCGTCTGCCTGGCGGCGCTCTTCGATTTCGTGCTCTAGTCGGCTAGAAATTCGGCCAACACGTCCTTGCCTAGTGGATCAAATCTGACACTTCGATTCGCCGTGGGATTCCCCGCGAGGCTCGCCTGTGCGAGTCTGCGGGATGCACAAGCGAAGGAACATTCGATTGAGCGCCACCGATCGTGTCGCCCTTGAAGCGGTGGTGGCGA
>DASZAN010000170.1:0-10361 GCA_035945115.1 Allostellaceae bacterium | reverse complement strand
AACGACGCGCTCGCGAAGATCAAGCGAATAGGGTCTCGCCATCCATGCTGGCCCCCCAACTCCAGCCAGCATCTTGAATCAGAAATCGAGCCCCTTGGGAATCCTCAAAAGCGATTCCGCCCAAACGAATCAGACTCTAGTTGTCCCCCCAGGGTGCATATCCTTCACGATTGCCGCAGATGAGATCGCAGGTGCGGGAGCAATCGGCATGGACGTGGCGGGCGCCGAGAATGCCGTGGTCATCGCAGCTTCGGTCACAAGAATCGATATGTTCCGCGCAAATCGCACCCACGGTGCCGCCAGGGCGCGGTGTCGCCTGCGGCGGCGCGACTGCGTCGTGCATGATGCGATAGCTGCCATCAGGCTGTAGACAGGCATGGCCATAAATGATCGTCGGCCGACCGTTGATGATCACTTCTTCCGAATAGATCTGGCAATTGCGATCGAGGTTGGAATACACCGATCCTCGCGGCGGTTCCGCGTCGACGCGCTGCAACGCCGCGCAGAGAATTGCAGCGATCGCCAGCATCCCAAGCGGCGAACGCATCGATCGCCCTCCACATTGTTGCTGAAAGAATACCGCTAGGCGGCGGTTCCGACAATTCTCGGCTGCAGTCCGACGTGTCAGCAAAAATGAATTTTATTTCATGACGAACTGCCGCCGCTGCGCGTTAAATTTCTCCGCACGGCACAATTCGATTTCGAGAAGGATTCCCATGACCGCATCCAGCGCATGGCGATGGGCTGCCGCGGTCCTCGCGATACTCGCCCTCGCAGCCTGCTATCATGGACCCAACCTCCGCGACTGCTCGGAGTGGCGCACGAATTCCGTTCCGGGTTGTTGGGACAGCCCGCAGTAGCGGGCGCTAATCCTCCTCGGAGGCGACCATCTCCGCGGCCCGCTCCTGCTCGGCGAGGCGCTCCTCGCAGCTTTCAGCGATCGCCACGAGGTACCGCGCGCCCTCGCCCTGCTGGTCTTCCGCCGCCCGGCGGCAGCGTTCGGCCATATGGCGAAGATAGGCGATCGAACCGGACGTTCCGGCCATCGTTTTGCCTCCTGATTCTTTCCCAATCGCCCCGGCCGCCCTGTGGATAAGTCTTTTGCATGATGGGCGGCCTTCTCCCTAAGTCTTTAGCATGATGGTGGGGGTTGTCCATCGCTGCGATGGAAAGCAAGATCGGCGGTTGCTTGCCGCGAGGTTGATGGCTCCATGGATGCACCGCAGGCGCTGACGTCGCTCCCGCTCCGCGCGTTGCTGCTCGGCGAGCGCCTCGACACGCGCGGCCTCGAACGCGACGACACCATCGCCACCAACCCGCTGACGCTGCGCATCGGGCGCGACGGCATCGCCTTCCTCTTCCGCTACGGCGTCGCCGTCTTCGCGGGACTCTCGGCCATCGAGGAGGACGACGTCGTCCGCTCGCTGGCGCCGCGCATCAACGATGCCGCCGCGACGCCCGAGACCGATCAGGCGCAGATCTTGGTCAAGCCCGGCGGCGGCGAGGATCAGGTCGATCCTTCGGGCGCGATCGTGTTGCGGGAAGCCTCGCCCGAGCGCTTGCAGATTGTCGCCAACGTGCTGTCGAAAAGCCTCATCCTGTCACATTACGAGACGCGCATCGCCGACGCCTTCGATCAGATCGAGCCGCTCGCGGCGCGCCTGCAGCAGAGCGGCCGCACCGGCTCGCAGGCAAAGCGGCTCCTGCAGCAGATCGGTGGCGTTCTGCTGACGCAGCATCGCATGGTCGGGCGCGTCGAAATGCAGGAAAAGCCCGATGTGCTCTGGGACCATCCCGAGCTCGAACGCCTCTACGCGCGGCTCGAGGACGAATACGAGCTCGCCGAGCGCGGCCTCGCCCTCGAGCGCAAGCTCGCGCTCATCAACGACACGGTTGGCGCGGTACTCGACCTCATCCAGGATCAGCGAAGCTTGCGCCTGGAGTGGTACATCATCGGCCTCATCGTTATCGAAATCCTGTTGACGCTGGGCGACATGGCTCTGCGGCTGGGGCGCTAGAGAAACGGGTTTCGATTCAGATGGAATCAGCATCCCCCCTTATCGTCATTCCCGCGAAAGCGGGATCCAGGGCCACACGCTCGTCGCTTGCCCCTGGGTCCCTGCTTTCGCGGGGACGACGAAGGGGGGAATGCTTCCATCTGAACGAAACGCACCCGAGCGCGAAGGGGATTACCGGCTCCGGCTCACGGCGCGCACCCTGACGGGATCGACGTAGACGTCGACCGTGCGCCCGTCCTTGCGCGCCGTGCCGTTCCAGCCGGGCAGCACGGGCGTGCTTTGCGCCACGGGGTCATCGGGATCGAGCCGCGCACTGATCTCCGGACGCGGCGTGAAAGAGGTCGGGCGTTCCGTCGTCAGCCACACATCCGTGTAGCCTTCTGTGTGCAGCCGATCGATGAGCTGTGCCTCATTCATCACGCCAGGCGCGGTGACGTGGACCGAAGGCGTGGTCGTCAGAAGCTCGCCGGCGGCGGCCGGCGCGAGCGCGAGGCCGAGGCCCGACGCCGCCAACAGGCCGATGCGCAGGAACCGCAATGAAGCGGACGTGCTCAACATGACAGATTCCTTTCATCTCCAACACGACATGTGCCGTGCGGAGAGATAAGGCGCGTTACCGGTGCGATAAGGCACGAAACCCGCAAGACACTATTGACGAATCCCGCATTGCTCGCTCGGCGCGAAGAGTCTATTTGGGTTCTCGTTGGTTATTGCACTCTTCCCCGCACGCCATCTGTGGCGCCAGGGGATTCTTCTTGGGGGTCATTCAATGGCGATCGGCAAGGCCATGGTGCCGCCGCGAGCATCGCGCGTGCAAAGGTTGATCGATCGCAGCCTGCCGGTCGCCGCGCTCGCTGCCATCGGCCTTTTCTCGGTCATGCTCAGCGTGCTCCTCCTGCGCGAGGCAGGGGACGCCCTCGTGCCGCCATTTTCGGCCGCCTACACGGCGGGACAGAATCCGTGGATCGCGGTGACGAACCGCGCGACTACACCCGCGGATGCGGTCGCGTTCGGGCCGACGAAACGGTCAACACACTGAGGCAGGTGCCGTTAATCCCGGAAGATCGCTTTCGGGATCATGGCGTGGATGCCCTTCACACCGTCGACCACTTGCGTCACCTCGAAGTCGACGGCGATTGAGGCGAGCGCATAAGCGTCGACCCGCGCCAATCCCTTCTCCTCGACGAGGAAGGTGAGGCATTCGCGGATCGCCATTTTCATGGCCTCTTCGAGATTCTCGTGGAGCCCCAGCGTGATCCAATGGGTCGGCGTCTCTGCCCGCGGCCAAGCGAGCGGCCTTCCCTTGATGAGCTCGAAGCGGAAGGTGCCGGTGAGCGACGTCTCGATGGCGGTGAGATCCACCTCCCCGTCCCCTTGCGCGGCATGGCCATCCCCCACCATGAAGAGCGCCTCCGGGACGTGCACCGGCAAGTAAAGCGTCGTGCCGGCGACGAGGTCCTTCAAATCGATGTTGCCGCCATAAGCGCCGGGAGGGGCCGAACCGAGACGGCCCAAATGGCGCGCCGGCCCCGTTGCCATAATGCCAAAGAACGGTGCCAGCGGCACCTCGATGCGCTCGCTGAACTTCGCCACCTGCCGCTCGAGATCGAAGGGAATGACGATGCTGCGATTGAGCGTGAACTCTTCCGGCAGACCGCCGCGATTCATGCGCATGCTGTTGACGCCGTAGGGCACGCGCGGCGTCGCCTCGTGGATATGCACCGCCAAGACGTCGCCGGGCTCGGCGCCGGCGATGGCGATCGGTCCCGTCACGACATGGGGACCGAGCCCGCTGTGCTGCACCTTCGTATAGATCTCAACGAGGTCGCGCAGCACGGCGTCCTTGCCGATGCCGAACCGCGCGAAGAATGCCTGCGGCTCGCCTTGATCGCTGAGAATCCCCTCATGCGAGAGCGTGTCGATGGTGACGCGCTCGCCGGGATTGACGCGCAGCACCGGCTCCGCCGCACCCCAGAGATAGCCCCAATGCACGGTTTCCGGGCCGCAGCGCAGCCGGTAGTGGTCGCGGCCCAGCGTGTCGACGAGCTTGGCGTCGATGGCGCGCTTCAGGCCGGCCTCCGACGGACGGCAATGGGTGGACGATGGTTGCGTGACGAGCGCCGGCGCTGCGACACCCGCGCGCCGCAAACCTTGACGGAGAAAGTCACGCTTCTCGCGGTCGATGAGCGACAGCCGGAACAGCTCGTCGACGAAATCAAGGTACGGGCCGCGCTGGGAGCGCGGACCGTCATGCTTATGGTCGTCATGCATCGGCGGGCTCGGCAGATGAAGGCACCGTCCACTGTGACGGCTGCCGGGCCGCCCCGCAAGCGCTCCCATCTGGCCAAGTCGCGACGGCGTTCATAAATTCCCGGCAAAAGGCGCGCGCCGTCGCGCCGGGAGGGAGCCAAGCAATGACGAGCCGCCGTGCATTGACGCTGGCGCTGGCAATACCGGCGCTTCTCTTCGCGCATCCCGCATCCGCGCAGATCTCCGATGACGTCGTGAAAGTCGGCGTGCTCACCGATTTGTCCGGGCCCGCTTCCGACGCCACCGGCCAAGGCTCGGTCACGGCGGCAGAGATGGCGGTGGCCGATTTCGGCGGCAAGGTCGCGGGCAAGCCGATCGAGGTGATCGCCGCCAACCATCAGCTCAAGGCCGATATCGGCGCGCAGATCGCACGGCAATGGTATGACAAGGAGCATGTCGACGTCATTCTCGACGTTCCCGTCTCTGCCGTCGGCCTCGCCGTCCAGGAAGTGGCACGACAGAAGCAAAAGCTGCTCATCGTTCACTCGACCGGGACCGACGACTTCACCGGCAAATTCTGCTCGCCCTATGGCATCCAGTGGGTCTTCGACACGCACGCGCTTGCCGTCGGCACGGCGCAAGCGGTCACGAAGCGCGGCGGGAACAGCTGGTTCTTTCTCACCGCCGATTACGCCTTCGGCCATTCGCTCGAGGCAGACGCCGCGCGCGTCGTCAAAGCGAACGGCGGCACCGTCGCGGGCTCCGTCCGCTTTCCCTTCAATTCGCCCGATCTCACCTCCTTCGTGCTGCAAGCGCAGAATTCGAAGGCGAAGATCATCGGCATCGCCGCCGGTCCGCCCGACAACACCAACGCGATCAAGCTCGGCGGCGAGTTCGGCCTCTTCGAGCATGGACAGCAAATGGCTGGGCTCCTCATCCTCATCACCGACGTGCATGGGCTGGGCCTCAAAGCGGCGCAGGGCCTGTTGCTGACGACGAGTTTCTATGGGGACATGGATGATCAGACGCGGGCATGGTCGAAGCGGTTCTACGCCAAGCTCAACAAGATGCCGACCATGTGGCAGGCGGGCGTCTACTCCTCCGTCATGCACTACTTGAAGGCGGTGGCGGCGACCGGCACGGACGAGCCGCTCAAGGTGACGAAGCAAATGCGTGCGACGCCGATCGAAGATTTCTTTTCGCGCCACGGCCGGCTGCGCGAAGACGGCCTTATGGTGCATGACCTCTATCTCGTCGAGGTGAAAAAGCCGGAGGAATCGAAGTACGCCTGGGACTATTACGAGGTGTTGCAGACGATTCGCGGCGAGGACGCGTTTCCGCGCCTCGAGGACGAGCCGTGTCCAATGTTGAAAAGACCGTGATCGGCGCGAAACTCGATGGGGCGGCGTGCTGCCGCCCCATCGCACGCGTCACTTCAAGATCACGACGCCTGGCACGAAGAAATAGAAACCGACACCGATCAGCACGAGATAGACCAGTAGCGCGAAAGTCCAACCCATGTTGTGACGAATCACCGCGCCCTCGTTGCGCACGAAGCGGCTGGTCGAGACGCCGACGCTCGCGGTTTGCGGCGCCACTGGCTTGCCGATTTCGGCGCCGACCGAGTTGAGGGTCGGCAGCAGCACCGGCGGGAAGCCCAACAGCTGCCCGACCTGCGCTTGGAACTTGCCGAACATCGCGTTGGTCGAGGTGTTGCTGCCGGAGAGCGCGACGCCGATCCAACCGAGTATCGGCGCGACGATGATGAACCAAGTGCCGATCTTGGAGAATCCGTAGGCGAGAGAACCGGCCATGCCGGAAAAGTTAAATACGTAGGCCAAGCCGAAGATGAAGACGCCGACGAGAAAAGCGCCCCACATCTGATTCCAAGTTTTGCGCACGACTTCGGCAAGGCTGAATTTGTGACCGGTCGCCACGAGCAGCACCGAGACGACGATCCAGCACACCATGATCGCGGTGCCGCCGGAAAACGGTGCCCAATTGAACACCGCGTTGATCACTTGACCTTGTACGATTGAAGAGCCCGCCGCGACCTTGAAGGGGAACGGCACGAACGCCGGCAGCTTCGACCATGGCCCGGTCCAAGCAACGACGATCGCAACCAGCACGACAAACGGCAACCATGCGATGAGAATCTCGCGCGTCTCAAGCCCATGGTTGCCGCCGGCCATGCGGGTCTGCTCGGCGCTCGAGACAAGCTTGCCGCCATAGCCGCGCACCGTCTTGGGGTGCCAGAGCTTCAGCAAAATGAGCAGCGCGACGAAGCAGCTGATACCGCCAGCAACATCGGGGACGTAAGGCCCGAGATAGGCGGCCACCGGCAACTGGCCGACGATGTAGCCAAGCGAGCCCACCACGGCCAACGGCCAGGCCTCCCACATGCCCTCCTTGCCGCTCACGAGATAGAGCAGAATCCAGGGCGGCAGCAGCGCCAGTACCGCCACAACATGCCCAACCGAGCTCGACAGCGTGAGCAGCGGCAACCCGGTGACGGTGGCAAGGGCGATGATGGGAGCGCCCAGCGCGCCGTATGACACCGGCGCATTGTTGGCAATGGCGGCGACGCGGATGGCGTCGAGATCGGGAATGCCCAGGCTGATCAGGATCGGCGCGACAAAGGCCCAGGGATAGCCGAAACCGACCAGGCCTTCGAGCAAAGCGCCGAACGCCCACGCAAAGAGCATCGTCTGGACGCGGACGTCCGCGGTTCCTTGGGCGATGAGCCAGACGCGGAATTTCTCGAAGACGCCGGTCACCACGAGGGTGTTGAACAACATCACGCCCCAAAGCGTGATCCAATCGACGTTCCACACACCGCTGAGCGATCCGTAGACGTAGGCCGTGATCCCGTCACCCACCGGCATGTGCCAGACCCACGCCGCGAGCAAGAAGGTCACGATGGAGCCGATCAGGGTGGCGAGCCAGGCGGATAGCCGGAAGACGGCAAGAAGCACGAGGAGCAAAGCGACGGGTACAAGCGCCACGATCCAGGTGGCGAAGAGATTTCCAAGGGGATCAAGTACCTGCTGGAACACGGCGAGTTTCCTCCCCCGGCCAAGTCTGGCCAGTTTCCTGTGGACTCATTCGCCCGAGCCGAGCCCTGCTGTCGCGATTGTTCTGCCTCGGGGCGTTATCGCTAGGTTTTTAGCATAGCCGTTAATTTGGGCAACCAATCTCGCGCCTGTGACGCTTGATAGCTCTCTAAGCAAGGCTGCAAATCTCGAGCTGGAGATCGGGATTCATCGAATTTTTGGTGCTCTGCGGCGAGCTGGGCCAAACGTCGTCGTGCTCGTAGGTGATCTAAGCCGATTACCTGCAAGAAGGCACCGCTGGCGGAACCCCTGCCCTTAATGGCCACGTGCTCCGGGTGAAGTACCCCTATTCGTCGTGTTTTTTTGATTTCTTGACGAACAATAAGCCGACTGTAAAGGCAAGGACCAGCGGCCATATCAGGGTCGCCACAATGATCGGCCAAGCTAGCGAGACGCTGAGGAATTCGCGCACCAACGCTCGATGCGGCTGCAGCCTCATTTCGGTGGCAACCCACGCACAGCCCAGCGCAAGTCCGACCGCAAGATACAAGGTGGCTAGCGTTGCCATCGGACCCTTCCTCCTGATGCCTTGCCGGCCACGCTGTACTCGCTTTCTATCGCTCGGGTGTACAGCGGCGCGCCAGAATGTCGAGATGTGCTTTGGATTGTGAAAATCACGCTTTCGGGTGTCGAGAGCTATTTCGAACTTCCCTGCCACTGCTGGTCTTCACGCGCTATCTTTTCCATGATCATATTCCTGACGTTCGCTACTGCCTGCCCTCTGTGGTCAAGGCGCTTGATCTTGCCAGAAAACGACGTCCCCCTCTTGCTCAGTTGTTCTTCGTTTTGCGCCTGTTTCACATCATCCATATCCGACTCGTACTGCAGAAGCATGATCTGATTGAGACGCTTTAGATTTTCCAAGTCGCTGACGTACTGGCGCATCGCAAGACCACGCGTCACGGTCTCACTGTCAACTCGCGCGATTTTCCTGTTCTTCTCGGAAGGCACTCTTTCGACCCAACCGTCCTGTGCCATGTCCAATTTGTGCTTGCGGGCAATGACCGTGAGCCGTTTCATTGCGGGATCAAAACCATTCATTTCGGCAATCTGCTGCAACATCGTTTGCTCATAGAAGTGCAACCCTGTTTCGACAGTGCATTCACTTGGGCTCGCCGGCGAGGTGGGAAGACCGTCTTGCGGGCTCACGCGTCGCAGCGACGTCAAGATGGTGAAATAGAAGCGATCCGGCTCGTCCTCGTAGAGGTCGCCTTGACTGCTGGCGTCCGCGACTTCACGTAACTTGGAAATGACCTTGGCCCCGTGCAGATAGTCGTTAATCGGTATGCGATATGCGTCGAGCTGAACTATCTGGAATCGTAGTCCTTGGAGTTCCAACCGCTCAGCCGATGTCAGCGACCTCCCTGAAGGACGGGCGAGGAAGTCTTTTTCGTCCAATCGCTCGATGCGTCGCAGGAGGGGAAGCTTTTCCCTCGCGATCCTTAGGTTGAGCTCAAGCGATTGATTCTCAATCGATTTAATCGCCTGATCGAGCGGACACGGTGCCCGATCCGGGTCTTCCGCCGCTGCGGCCGAACCCAGCAAGGTGATCAGCGCACCGATGCGCACAAGCTGCCAAGCGCCGCGCACTAAAGCTAAAGCCTCATCTCACTGGCGTGAGAAGGAAATCATTATCCCAAATTGGCAGGTGGGTCTACTTTGGAGCGATGGTAAGAGGTCGCGCTGATTTCGACGCGGCTGGAAAATGCGCAGCGCTGACGCTTTGAGCATCGGCGGGGCGACTGATGCGCCCCACACGCTAGGGATCTCAGACCCTGATCCGACGCAGCTTCACCATGTAGAAGAGGTGCCAAATGCAGAGGTGGGGTGCGAGCAGACGGAAAATCGACAACGGTCCGAGGTTCGGAGTTCCTTGCAGCCAACGGCATAGCCCGTGGCGAAACAAATTGTGGACAAGTTTTATGCGGAAATAGGGCCAGCTCGAGGTCAAGAACCGGTCGGAAGCGAAGGTCCTCCAGCAAAACATCGCGTTCTCCGCGCATTCGATCCGCGCCTTGAGCGTGGCGAAGCTGGCGGTCGTGGACCCTCTGTGCACGCGGTAGCGCGCAAGCCTCTTGTTGCAGTACGAACCACCGCCGCCCGTCCGCGCGGCGAGATAAGCGAGGTAGAGATCGACCGCGATGCCCGCTTCGGGGGGAATTTCCTCCCAGTCGATGGCATCGCGCCGAAACACGGTCGCCGAGGCGGTCCAGATTGAGCGATAAACCAAAGCAATCTCGGTAAACGGCTTGTGCTCACCCTCGACAATCCGGTCCCGCAGCCATCGCCGCGTGTTCTTGGCCGTGCGTGCTGGGTCGATGCGGCCCGCAGCATCGGTTAGCCAATGGTCGCAAAATGCGAGCACCAAATTCTCGTTGCGTTCGAGCTCCTTGACCAAGGTGGTCAAGTATTCTTCCTCCCAAACGTCATCGTCGCTTAGGAACGCAACGTATTTTCCCTTGGCGCGGAGCGCGACCGCTCTCCAGTTCAGCGCCATCCCCACATTCGTTTCGTTGCGGCATAACGAAATGCGCGAGTCCGCGAACTCGGCGACGAGCGCTTCGATGTCGAAATCGCTAGCATTGTCCTGAACCAGAATTTCAGTGTTGGCGTACGTCTGATTGACAGCGCTTCTCAAAGCATGTGTCAGAAACTCAGGTCGGTTGTAGGTCGGAATGAGTACACTGACCAGCGGCCCATCGCTTGCCATCCCCGCGCGTCCCTCACTTGTGGCGGCTGTCTCTGGCGCCGCATAGCACGCGTGGCAAGAAAGTTCGGGATTGCTCCCTTTCGTCTGGAAGCTGGGAAAAGGAGAATCGCCGTCATCGCCGGCTAGATGCCGGTCACTTTAGATCCATGCCACGCGCACCGCATGAACGCGTGCTCGTATCAAGCGGTTCCAACCGTTGGTCGCTAGACACGGATTGTGACCAAACCATCGGTGCGATGGCTTCCGATCACGCTCTTCTCGGAGCCGCTC
>DASZAN010000169.1:0-93329 GCA_035945115.1 Allostellaceae bacterium | reverse complement strand
CCGGGCACCCCCCTCCCTACCCTCCCCCTCAAGGGGGGAGGGGGAGGTGCCATTTCAGAAAGGAAAGCCCCTCCCCCCTTGAGGGGGAGGGTAGGGAGGGGGGTGCGGCAGGCGCTCGGCTGCGAAAGCCTACGCTCAAATCCCGCGCATGAGCCCGCCATCCACCCTGATGTTCTGCCCGGTGATGTAGCCTGCACCCTCCGAGGCGAGGAAGGCGATGGTGGCGGCGATTTCCGCGGCCTTGCCATAGCGCCGCATCGGCACGGTTTGCCGGCGCTCCTCGCTCGCGGGCAGGCTGTCGATCCAGCCGGGAAGGACGTTGTTCATGCGGACATTTTGGGTGGCGTACTCATCGGCAAAGAGCTTCGTGAAAGCGGCGAGACCGGCGCGGAAGACGGCGGAGGTGGGGAACATCGCGCTCGGCTCGAAGGCCCAGGCGGTGGAGACGTTGACGATTGCGCCCCCCTTCTGCTTCGCCATGATCGGGGCCACCAGCCGCGTCGGCCGAATGACATTCATCAGATAAATGTCGAGGCCGGTGTGCCATTGCTCGTCCGTGAGCTCGAGCACCGGCGCGCGGGGACCGTGGCCGGCGCTGTTGACGAGCACGTCGATGCGGCCCCAGCGCGCCATCGTCGTATCGACGAGCCGCTTCAAATCGTTGGTCGATTGGTTCGATCCGGTGACGCCGACGCCACCCAATTCCGTCGCCAATGCCTCGCCTTTGCCCGAAGACGAGAGCACCGCGAGCTTGAAGCCGTGCTCCGCCAATTGGCGTGCGGCCGCGGCGCCGATGCCGCTGCCGCCCGCCGTCACCACCGCCACCTTCTCGACCATCGCCCGATCCTCCTGCTGGAGGCCGCTGTTTTAGCGAAGGTCAAGCGGCGACACGAATTCATCAGAAAGGATGCGCAACGTCCCATTAGGGAGCTTTTTTGAGGCTCACGAGAAATGCCGCCGCTTGCCGGATCTGGTCATCGGTGAGCGCCGGATTGGGCATGCTGTTGAGGCTCCGCACCGTGCTATGCGTCGTCGCCAAGAATTGGCGTACGCTTTCCTCGGTCGCGCCGCGCCGGTTGGCGATGCTCGGGAAGCTCGGTGCCGGCGGCCGCAGGATCGGCGGCATATCCTGATCGCGCGAGACGAAGTGGCATGCCGTGCATATCCTAAGCGAGAGGACGCGGCCGGCCCGGATGTCCTCCGCGTTCGACTGGCCCTCCGCATGAACCGTCGGCGCGGAGGCCGCGGCGACAGCGACGAGGAGAGCGGCCACGAGGTGCTTTTTCATGATGTTACCTTTCTGACCGGTGCCCTCCCACTATATGCAGCGCGAAACACAGATATCGCCGGAGCAGGTTGGCAGCCCAACGGCACTCCCGCCCAGGGCTGTGAGCGCTACCCTAGAGGGCAGTTCTAGGAATGGAGGCAAGCAATGCAAGCCGCCGATGTCATGACCCGTAGCGTGATCACGACCACGGCTGAGGCGTCCATCGAAGAGGTGGCGAGGCTTATGGTGTTTCATCGCTTCAGCGGGGTTCCGGTGGTCGATGCTAAAGGTCGCGTCGTCGGCATGATCACCGAGGGCGATCTCTTGCGACGCAGCGAAACCGACACGGAGAAGCCGCATTCTCGATGGGTGAGGCTGCTGATCGGGCCGGGACGCCTCGCCCAAGAATATGCGCAGACGCATGCACGCAAGGTCGAAGAGGTCATGAGCAGCCCAGTGGTTTCGGTCACCCCCGAGACGTCGCTTGCTGAAGTCGTCGCGTTGATGGAATCGCGTGGCGTGAAACGTCTTCCCGTGCTTGAGAATGATCGGCTCGTCGGCTTGGTGAGCCGAGCCGACCTGCTGAAGGGACTGGCAGAGCTGTTGCCGAAGCCGCGCGCGAAAGCGATCTCCGATGCGGAACTCCGCGAGCGCATTCTCGCCGAAATCGCGAAGCAGCCGTGGACACCGAGCGCCAGCGTCGATGCCGTTGTCGCCGAGGGAACAGTCGAGCTCCGCGGCGTCATCACCGATGAGCGCGAGCGCGTGGCGTTGCACGTGCTGGCCGAGAACGTTCCGGGGGTAAAGAAGGTTCGCGATCATCTCGTGTGGGTCGATCCGATATCAGGAGCGGTGATCGACACCTCTTCACAGGAAAGCTGAGGTACTCCTTGAGACGCCGGATGGCTGAAAACCGCTCTATTCGTAGCGGAGCGCTTCGATCGGATCGAGATGCGCCGCCTTGCGGGCGGGGTAGTAGCCGAAGAACACGCCGACCGCCGCGGCGAAGACAAAGCCGCCCGCCATTGCCAGCGGCGAGAACGGCGCGGGCCAGCCGAGCACCAGGGTGATGGCTGCCGAAACGAGCACGCCCGCAACGATTCCAGCAAGGCCGCCGGTCACGCTCAAAAAGATTGCCTCAGCGAGGAACTGCAGCAGCACATGGAGCCGCCGCGCGCCGATCGCCATCCTGAGGCCGATCTCGCGCGTCCGCTCGGTGACGGAGACGAGCAGGATGTTCATGATGCCAATGCCACCAACAAGGAGCGAGATCGACGCCACGGAGGCGAGGAGAATCGCCATGATGCGGCTGCTGCTTTCGGCGGTTTCGACGAATTGGCTGAGATTGCGCACGTCGAAATCCTTGATCTCGCCGGGCTTGATGCGATGGCGGCGCGCCAGCGTCTCGGTCGCCTGCGCGATCGCGTTCTGCACCTGGTCCGAGCGCGTCGCCTGCACGTAGATCTGATTGGCGAAGCCGGTCAATCGCGGCTGAAGATTGTAGGGGTTGGGTGGCGGGAGATAGGGCCAATTGAGCGGCGACTGCTGCTGGCTTGGCGCCGCGACGCCCAGCACCTTGCGCTCGGCGGTCGAGAACGGCGTCATGACGAGGTCGTCCTGGTCTTGGCCAAAGGGCGATTGGCCCTTGGCGTCGAGCACGCCGATCACGCGAAGCGGCACGCTCTTCACCTGGATGACGGCGCCAAGCGGGTTTTCATAGGGATCGAAGAGCTGGCGATAGACCGTCTGTCCGATGACCGCGACGAGCTCCGCCTTGCTCTCGTCCTCGCCGGTGATGGCACGGCCCGCTGCGATGCGCCAATTGGTGATCGGCGGATAGTTGGCGCTCACGCCCTGGATGTTGGTCGTCCAGTTGCGGCTGCGATATTGCACCTGCCCTTGCTGGCGGATGAGGAAGCCGGTCTGGGCGACGGCGGGATCTTCGCGCCGGATCGCTTGCGCATCGCCAACGGTGAGCGTGCTGGCGCTGCCGAATCCGCCGCGCACGCCGCCCGTCGTCAGCGCGCCCGGCAGGATGACGACGACGTTGGTGCCGAGCCGTTCGATCTGCTTGCGTACCGCCGCGTCGGCGCCTTCGCCGACAGCGACCATGACGATGAGCGCGGCGACGCCGATGAAGACGCCGAGCATGGTGAGGGCGGAGCGCATTTTATTGCGCCCGATCGCCTGTGCCGCCGCGGCGAGGATCATTACGGCGAAGCCCGAGAAGCTCGCGCTCGGCGCGGCGGCACGCACCTCGCGCGGAGGGATGGGTGACACGCGAATCCCGTGTGTGGCCGCAGCCGGCGAAACGGCCGCCCGCTCTTGCACGGGCTCATCGGCGATGATCGCGCCGTCGCGCATCGTCACCACGCGCTTGGCGTAAGCCGCGATGTCGGCTTCGTGCGTGACGAGAACGATGGTGACGCCTTGATCGCGGTTGAGCGCAACCAGCGTCTTCATGATTTCGTGCGAGGTTTTGGTATCAAGGTTGCCGGTGGGCTCGTCGGCGAGCAGCAGGCTCGGTGCGTTGATGAGGGCGCGCGCGATGGCGACCCGCTGCTGCTGGCCGCCGGAGAGCTGGCCGGGCGTGTTGTCGGCGCGCTCGCCGAGCCCGACGAACTGCAGTGCGGCGCGTGCCCGCTCGAGCCGCTGGGTGCGACCCGCCGGTCCCGAGGCGGCGTAATAAAGCGGCAATCCCACATTCTCGAGGGCGCTGGTGCGCGCCAGCAGATTGAAGCTCTGGAAGACGAAACCGATGCGCTCGCTGCGAATGCGCGCGAGATTGGGCTCGCTGAGCGCCGCCACGTCCACGCCTTCGAAGTAGTAATGACCCCGGGTCGGCCGGTCGAGACAGCCGAGGATCGACATGAGCGTCGATTTGCCCGAGCCCGACGACCCCATGATGGCGACGAACTCGCCGGGCTCGACCCTGAGGCTTACGCCGCGGAGTGCGTGTACCTCGACATCGCCGATGGCAAAGACGCGCGTGACACTCTCGACCTTGAGGACGGGCTCGGAGGACGGCATCGTCGTTTGCGGTCAGAAATGCGGCATCGCCGCGCCCGAGGCGGCGCTGCTCGAACCGCGCTCCTCGGCGGTGATGACGGCATCGTCGCCGCGGAGATCGCTTCTGAGAATCTCTGTGTAATTCTCGTCATCGAGGCCGATCTCGACCGCCAATGGCGTCGGCTGACCGTTGCGCAGGACCCAAACGCGCGACGCGGCCGCCGCGCTCACCAAGCCGCCGGGCGCATAGCGCAGAGCTTGGTTCGGCACGCGCAGTGCGTCGCCGCGCTGATCGACGATGATCCGCGTGGAAGCGGTCATGCCCGGCTTCAGCGCCAGATCGACGTTGTCGACGCCGATCACCACATCGAAGGTGACGACGTTTTGCACCGTCTGCGGCGACTGGCGAACTTGCCTCACGATTCCCGTGAAGACGCGCTTGGGGAAAGCGTCGACGGTGAAGGTCGCTGCGGCGCCTTCCTTGATGCCGCCGATATCGCTCTCGCTGACGTTGGTGTCGACCTCCATCTTCTTGAGGTCGGTGGCGATGAGGAAGAGCGTTGGCGTCTGGAAGCTCGCCGCCACCGTCTGACCCTGGGTGACGTTGCGCGAGACGACGGTGCCGTCCACGGGCGAGACGATATCCGTATAGCCCAAATTGAGCGTGGCGCTTTCGACCAGCGCCTCATCGATCTTCACCGTGCCTTCGTCCTGCTGGACGAGGTAGGCCTGGTCCTCCGCCTGCTGGCGCGCGATCGAGTTCTCGGCCGCGAGCTTCTGATAGCGCGCGAGATTGGCGCGGTCCTTCTCGAGAATAGCCCGGTCGCGCTGAAGCTGGCCCGAATATTGATCGAGCGCCGCGCGGAAGGGGCGCGGATCGATTTTGGCACAGACCTGGCCCGCTTTCACCTCGGTGTTGTAGTCGCAGGCGAGGCTCTGGATGACGCCCGAGACATAGCTGCCGACGATGATCGTGAGCTCGGGATTGACGGTACCGGTCGCGGTCACCGCGCGCACGATGGCGCCGCGTGTCACCGGCGCGGTAACATAGCGCGGAACGGGCGTGTGCTGCCGACTCCACCAGAGCGCGCCAAGGCCCAGTACGAGGAAGAGAAGAATGGCGCCGAGCGAAGCCGCTCGGAAATGCGAACGGCGGCTGGCCACGGAGTGGACTGGAGAAAGTGGCGACACGCGTAATGCGGTGGCTCTCTCAACTTGGTCGGTCATTCGAATCGGCTCCAAATCATGTGGAACCTTCGCATTAACCGCCGGCAACGGCTTTGATAAGGATCAAAGCTGGCGCTAACTGCCGCTCGAATCATCGCCCGAATATGTCGCCGGGCATGAGCGCTACCTGCATGGCCACCCGGAAAGGCTGCAGCGGCTCCTCGCCGAGCATCACCTATTCACACGGAAGAAGTGAAGTCGCCCGCTTCAGGCAGCGTCTAACTGCTCGATCGGCGACGATTAGCCAGTGCCGGCATGGCCGCGAAGGCGATGACAGCAACCGGCTTGCCGAGCCGCGACTCCAGCCAGATCACGCGTATCGGCCCGAAGACGAATCCGACACCAAATACGATGACGAAATAGAGCAGCGCAGCCGACAGAAGCTTCATGATTTGCTGCTCATGGCCCTGCTTGCCGCACCGCTCCCCTCGCACTCGCGACTGGCTCCCATCGCCTGGATCCACCGCTGCTAACGACGAGAGCATGATCGCAATATTTCGGACCGCTCTTGCTCCAAGGCGGCAATCAGCGCGCCAAGTCGGTCGCGTTCTGCTTGCGGTCGAGCATTAAAGGCGGCAATAGTGCTTTCCAGCTTTCGAAGCTGCCCGTCGTCGCGGGCGATGAGCACTCTCATATTCCCCTCCATGCTTCCAGTGATCAGGCGGCGTCGGCCAGCTCCTCAAGAGCGGTGCTATCCGTGAGCAACACGTTGGCGGCTCCCTCCAGCTCGATCACGCCTTGCGCCCGCAAATGACTGAAAGTCCGGCTCACTGTCTCGGTCGTAAGGCCGAGGTGATCAGCAATATCACCACGTGTCATCGGCAACGAGATGTGGTCCGCATCGCCGTTGCGGTCGGCCATTTCCAGCAAGAAGGATGCGATCCGCTCGGTTGCGTTCTTCCGACCGAGGAGCACCAGATGTTGCTGGGCTGCTAACAACCGCAGACAAATTAGGCTACGTAGTCCTTTGGCCAAGCGCGGCTCAACCGAAGTGAGCTGCTCGAGGCTACTGCGCGGATACCGTTTCAGCGTGGTATCGGTCACGGCTTCGGCGCTGAAGTGGTGGATATCGTCGGCATCAAGTGCGACAAACTCGCCGGGCAGAAAGAACTCGCAGATGTGGCGACGGCCATCAGCGAGCAAGCGACAGCTACGCACGGCACCGGTCACGACCTTGTAGAAGTACCGAGCCGAGTCGCCTTCGGAGAATATGGTCTGGTCGCGACGTAGTGTGACGACGCTGCCAATGCGGTCGAGGGATGCAAGCTCTCTGTTGCTAAGTGAGGCCGGAGAAGATGGGCGAGAGGGCGATTCATACCTTGTGCCAGCGATAAATCCGGACATGGTGTCCTCCGAGGGCGACGTTTTACCCCTCGATATTTTCAAACTCTCTTCAGAGCGAAAATTCGGATTACTACCTACGTATTTCTACATAGGTCTCGTTGTCACCGCGGCTTCGATCGGGCAACGACGCGCTCGATAGTCGCGAGCAAGGTGTCGTTGGCCACCGGCTTGTCCAGGTATGCCTTGACCCCAAGCTCATAGGCGCGTGCACGAATGGATTCATCGCCCCGTCCAGTCAAGGCGCCACCTCTCTGCGGCGGGGCCAGTGAATTAATCCAGGCGGAAATCCGAGCTTTACAGAGCACCATCTCCATGGTAGCGAACCGCTCCATGCGTCGGCCGATCGAAAAGCGCAAGACGACCACCAAGACACCTCCGGCGGAGGCGTCCGGGATCGTCATGCGCTGAGCTCAGGCCCGCGCGAAGAACCCAAGGCCTCGCCGGAACCGGACGGGGCCTTCGCTTTTTTGAGGCGCTCGTCTCCGGCACAGAAAGGAGACGAAGCATGGAGGGTTTCCAACCGAGAAAGATGTCGCGATCGCCCGCCGTCGCGGTGGTGGGTGCGACCGGCGCGGTCGGCATCGAGCTGCTGGGTTGCCTCGAGCAGCGGCGCTTTCCGCTGCGCGCGCTCCGCCTTTACGCCTCGCCACGATCGGCGGGCAAGCGGCTCTCCTTCAAGGGCGAGGCGATCGCGGTGGAGGCGTTGGGCGAGGGGAGCCTCGCCGGCATCGACATCGCGCTCTTCTCGGCGGGCAGCGGCACGGCGCAGCAATTTGCGCCGGCGGCGGCGGAAGGGGGCGCGGTCGTTGTCGACAATTCCTCCGCCTTCCGCATGCGCCGCGACGTTCCTCTCGTCGTGCCCGAGATCAACGGGGCCGAGATTGCCGCGCATCGCGGCCTCATCGCCAATCCCAATTGCGTCGCCATCATCGCCGTGATGGCGCTCGCGCCCATCCACCGCGCCAATCCGATCCGCCGCGTCGTCCTCGCAAGCTACCAGGCCGCTTCGGGCGCGGGCGCCGCGGCGATGGCCGAGCTCACCGCCGCTACCGCCGCTTATCTCGAGGGGCGCACGTACCAGAGCCGCGTGCTGCGCCATCCCTCGGCCTTCAATCTCTTCAGCCACGACACGCCGATCGATCCCTTGACCCTCTACAACGGCGAGGAGACGAAAGTCATGAAAGAGATGCGCAAGATCTTCGCCGATCCGGAGATGCGCATCAGCGCCACTTGCGTGCGCGTGCCGGTGCTGCGCGCGCATTCGCTGGCGCTCACCGTCGAATGCGCGGCGCCGATCGCGCCCGAAGACGCGCGGGCTTTGCTCGCTGACGCGCCGGGCGTGCGCGTCGTCGACGATGCCGAGCGCAACTATTTCCCGATGCCCAAGGACGCGTCGGGCCAAGACGCAGTCCTCGTCGGCCGTCTCCGCCGCGACGTGAGCGATCCCACCGGCCGCTCGCTCGCGCTCTTCGCGGCGGGCGATCAGCTGCTCAAGGGCGCCGCGCTCAACGCCGTGCAGATCGCCGAGCGTCTCCTGCCAACGGGATAGCCGTCGGCGCGTGTGTCGAAAGTGAAAATGGGGATGTCGAAAGTGAAAATGGGGATATGGAGATGAGAGGAGATGGAGGGGAGCTCCCCTCATCTCCATCCATCTCCACCATCTCCTTTCACAAATTTCACGCGTGATAAGCGTGTCCGCCCTTGATTGAGCGCTGCTCAGGTTGTAGAACATAAGAGGAACATAGCTCTTGAACGCCGACATGATGATTAAGGGCTTTGATGATTACACGGCGGGGAAAATCACGCCGATAAGCAAGTGAGATCGCCGACGTCCCTCTCGGAGAATGAGCGTGCGCCTTTTTTTGACGATCTCGACGATCATGAGCATCGTGCTCGTCTCGTGTCTCACGGTGCTCGACACCTGCCGAACCTGGGCAGAGGCGCGCCTAGAAATTTCGGGCACGCCATGGGAAATCATTCGCCGTTCGCACAGTTGTGGGTGGTTTGACGGAGGCATGACTTATATCGTCGCCAAGAATCGGGCGAGCCGGGAGGTTCTTCATGTGGTCGATATTGATGGCTACGCCGACGTCGGCCTCTCTATCGATGACGCCAAACGGCTGGTCGTGAACCTTTATGCACCGATTGAATTAAGCAATAAGCGCGACTCCTTCGACGGCATCTCAGTAACTTATGAGTCTAAGGCGCAGCAGCCTGGCGATGCCGAAGCATATCGCTTGTGGCTCGACCACCACGATGATCCACGCGCCGTCGCGTGGTGCCGCAGCAAAGGCTGGAGCCCGTTTTATTGCGAGCCCCGAGAGCGGCCGCCATGAATGCCGAACGAGGTGATGCACCTTCGTCCCCGGTCGGGGGGCGCATTGGCGTCGGGTATCTCCTTTCGGTGACGGCGGCGACGTTAGCGTTTCTCTTGCATACCGCCTGGCACGACATCGTCAGCGATCCGATGTCGCGCGCGCCGATTTTCGATTGGATCTGGCGGCACGCTCCTCTCTGGGTGTTCTTGAGCGTGATCTTTTCGGTCTATGCTTTCTTCACTACGGCTTGGCCATTCGCCGCCACGCTGATGCTAGCGCGGCGCTACGGCATTACGAGCCTCCTCTATTACCTCGTTTGCGGCGCTGTTGCCGGCTTCCTGTTGAGCCTTATCGTCGTTGTGCCGCCATGGGTGCACGATTTGGAGCACGACAATACATTCCTCGAAGAATGGATCCGTGCTGGCCGCGCCTTCGCCGCCTATGGCGCCTGCGGCGGCCTCGCATTTTGGTGCAAAGCCGGCCGATTTATCGCCGAGTCTCGCGCCGCGCGGCGGCCGAGCGCAACATGAAAATTGCAAAACGAAGCCAAGTTCGCCGCGCCTCGACGCGTCTCTGCGCACGGCAAGGCCTCGCCTCGGCCGGTCGCGACCTCGGCATCAATACGTGAAAAGGAGCGACGCATACCAAGCGTAGCGCCCGGTCGCGGCGGCGTTTTGCAATCCCGGTCCGGCATAGGCGAGGAGGTGATAGTGCTCGCCGAGATCATAGATCATGCCGAAGCCGATCCCGGTCGAAGATTGCCCGCCCTTGACGTCGGGCGTCTCGTGCACGACTTCCGCGCCGAGCTGTAAGTTCTCCAGCACCTGATGCGTCAGCGCCCAGCCGGCAAGACAGAAATCCCTTGAGCCGCTGCCGCGATTGAACTCGCAGCCGCCGCCGCCGAAGGTGCTCCAGCTCTCCCAGCTCCGCTCCAGCCAAACCGGCAGGAAGAAAGCGCCGTGCCGCGGGCCGACGCGCGCCGAGCCGCTCGGCAGGAACACGCGCGGGAAAATGGCGACGTCCAAACCCGTCTCTTCCTGGTGCAGGAACCGGTACTTGGCGGCGAACTCGATGTTGCCGAGGTTGGCGGCAGTGCCGCCGTTTGCCGATGATTGGAACGCCAGCGGCAGCACCGCCGTCAGCTGAAGATCGGGTGCGCCGCCGTAATTGAGATCGAGCCCGGCCGACCCGCTGCTGCCGTCGCGGGTGCTCGTTCCCGTGGCAAAGAGGTAATTCTCGTAATGCCCTAACTCCGTCGGCTCGGGATCGTCCGTGATGTAAGGCGGCCCCGCCACCGCCGCGATCGAGAAGCAGCCGAGGGCGAGGATCGAGACGCCGAGGAGGCGCACGATCGGCGTCGTGCGCGACATCCTCATGACGCCGGGCGGAACACCCAAATGGCGGCGGGCTCGCCGCCGCTCGCGCGCACGCCGACGCAGAGCCGGTCGAGCTCGGGGACGAAGAACGACGTGCGCGCACCGCTCACCGTCGGGATCTGCGCGAGGCGCGTGTAGCCGTCGCCACTGCGCTCGAAAACGTCGACCACCCCTTCGCCGCAGCTCACATAAATCCGGTGCCGCGCGGTATCGACGAAGACGTCGTCGGCATCGCCGCAGGTCTCGGCGCTCGCCGCCACTTTGCCGTCGCTCGCGGAAAAGGCGATGAGCCGGGCCGGTCGGCGGAAGACGGCGAGGACGCGCTTCCCCTCATCCTCGAGCGCCATCGGGAAATTGGCGCGGCCGTCGTGCATCGGCCAAGTCGTCACCTTGCCGCTGGCGCGATCGATGACGGCGATCGCGCGCGCGTCGGGCACGTTGGCAAAAATGCGCGCGCCGTCTGGGCTCAGCTGAAAGCCCTCGGGGTGCTCGCGCAGCGTCCACTCCGCGGCTTTGGCGCGTTTTCCCGCATCGATCGCGGCGATGGCGCCGGCGCCATATCCCACGAAGAGCGTGCCGGTCTTGGCCTCGACGCGGATGTTGTCGGCGTCCTTGCCAAGGGGGATCACCGGTCCCGGCGTGAAGTTCGGTCCCTCAAAGAGATGGAGCGAGCCGTCGATGGCGCTCGCGACGTAGAGCGTGTTGGTGCTCGCGACGTAGCCCACGCCTTGCGGCTCGCGGAGCCGCGGGATGGTCTTGATCGTCTTCCGCGCTTTGAGATCGACGACGCCGACGCTGTCGTTGCCGAGCTCGGCGACGAAAAGACGCTGGCGCCCGCTGTCGAACGCCATGTGATCGATCCGCCCGTAGACGTCGCCCAGCGGAATCTTGGCTTCGAGCACGAGCGGCGCCTCGGCGCGAAGCGGCGTCGTCGAGAGCAGCATTAGGGCTGCGGCGAGCAGCGTCAGCGTCCGCATCGGTCGGTCGTCCCCTGGTCTCGCAGCCTCAGCCCGTGCCCAGGGGCACGACCGAGAGCTCATCGAAGGCGGTGATCGAATCCGCCTTGGTCCAAAGGCCGATCCGCCCGGACTTATAGCGCTGGTCACGTTGCTCGATGAGCGCTTGCTCGTTGAGCCAACCGCGGATGCGATCACCTTCGGCTCTAATGCGGAGCCGATGCCATTGACCGAGCGCCGGCGCTTTGGTCGAGGCGCCGGCAATTTGATGCCGGCTGCCTTCGTAGTAGTAAAGGCGGAAGTTATCCTCGAGCGCGTTGGCGCGGATCACGTAGTAGTGATTGTCGGCGAAGCGGAAGACGATGCCGCCCGAGGCGTCTTCGCGCCCGGAAATCGGCTTGAAGCGCACGGAAACTTCGACGTCATCGTAAGGACCGCCCGGCGCGACGATGACGTTGAAGGTGTTATTGGTGGCGCGCTGGACGAGCGCTCGGCCTTGGGCGGCGTCGCCCATCGCTTCGGTCGCCCAATTGCCGGTGACGATTTGCCAGCCCTCGAGCGGCTTGGCGAAATCGAAGCGCTCAGCCGCGGCGGCGCGGAGGCGGGTTGGCCGTGCCGCCAACCCAGCCCCCAAAGCCGCCGCCCCGACGACCAGCTTGCGTCGCGAGAGACGCATTGCTCAGCTCTTCGCGTGGTTTACTTTGTCGAGCGCGGCGCGCAGCCCTTTTGCCAGCTTGAGGGCGTCGTCATTCGCCCAGAAATGCATGAAGAAAAGCCGCGGCTGATCGTCGAGCATGTGGTTGTGGACGGCCGTCACCTCAATGCCGTTCTCGCGCAGCGTCTTCGCTACCGCATTCACTTCCTTGGCGATGAGGACGAAATCGCCGGTGATCGCTGCCTTGCCGCCGCCGGTCGGCTGGAAGTTGATGGCGATCGCCGAGCCCATCGATGTCGGCACCGGCATGCCGCTTTCCTCGATCTTTTCCGCGCGGGGAATGCCGTATTGCAGGATCCCGCCATTGACCTTGCCTTCGGCGCCCATCGCCTTGTTGAGGGCGGCGGTGTCGAGGTCGCCGGCGGTGGCGGCGGCCGGCGTCGAGGCGCCCGACGGCGCTTCCATCGGCGTCTTGCTGAGCGCCAGCGCCGCATGGAGGGCTTGGGCAAGCTTCACGGGATCGCCATGGCCCATCACATGCATGTGCATGGGCGAGGGCTCGGCGCGCAGCAGGTGATTGTGGAGCGCGGTGACGTTGACGCCGCCTTCTTCGAGCTTCTTCATCACCGGGTTCACCTCCTCCTGCAGCAGGACGAGATCGCCCATCACCATGGTGCCGTCGCCGACCGGCTCGAAGGCAAGCCAGCTGCCGAGGGCGAAGCCAGCCTTCAGCGCGACGCCGTCGAGGCTCACCTTCAAATCTGTGCGCGGCAAGCCCACGCGGTAAACGCCACCGGCCTGTACCGCGCCGGTCTTGCCGAGCGCTTGGCCGACTGCGTTCCAGTCGGGCTCGGCGGCGAGGCTCGGCGCGGCGAGCGGCGCCATGGCGGCGAGAGCGGCGAGAAGACGGATCGCTGTTGACATCGGTGTTCCTCCTAGTTTGTGGCGCCGAGACTTGGTTGAAGAAACTCCAAGGCGTACGCTCTTGCAACTTCCTCAGTTCAAATCCTCGGTCACTTTCTTGACTTCGACGCCTTTCATGAGCGTTACCTCGGCGATCGGCTTACCCGCTTTCAGCACTGGCATAACGCTCACAGCCCGATAGCCGCTGTTAGCTTTCGCAGCACCGTTAACCGCCTTCTCGAGAGAAATCTTTGCCTTCGCCATAGCCTGACTCTGCTCTTTCGCCTCCTTCAAATCGTCGGCGTCGGTGATCTTCTCTGCCTTTTTTACGGCGCCGGATTTGTGATCGACGATGACCTCCTCGAAATCATTGCTGCCTTTCATCGTATAGACGGACAGCTGAAGCGCTCCATCTTCGATTTCGTATTTGCCTGAGATCGGCCGTCCTTCACGCTCGCTCGCCTTGAGACCCTGTTCCAGCGACAGCTTGGCTTCAGCGAGCGCCTTCGCGAGCGCTGTGGGGCTGGCGCCTTCTTCCGCTGCCCAAACGCCCAATCCGGTGAGCGAGACCGCGCCCGCCAGCGCGATCGCGGTTGCGACAGACTTCATTTTCGTCAGCACGTGAGCCTCCATCCTCAAACCTGACTCTGGAGCCTCGAATCGTGGCAGCCTTCCTTTAAGGCAGTTTTACGGTCCCCGGTGGAAGGGTCGGCTCGGTCACGAAGGTCGTGGGCAGGTCCCCTGTCAGGCTCTCGAGAAAGGCGACGATCTCCGTCGTTTCATTGTCGCTGAGCGTGACGCCGAGCTGCACCCGCGCCATGACCTTAACCGCCTCGGGCAGCGTTGCTACCGACCCGTCGTGAAAATAGGGCGGTGTCTTCGCCACATTGCGGAGGCTTGCTACACGAAAGACATAGAGGTCATCAGGGTTCTTGGTGACATCCGCACGCCCGTTATCGATCGGCTGGCTCCCTGTCGCCTTCCAATAGTCCTCAACGACGCCGAACTTCCGGTAGGCACCGCCGCCAACAAGAACGCCGTTGTGGCAGGCCACGCATCCGGTTTCCATGAACGTCTTGAGACCAACGCCTGCCTTTGGCGGCAAGGCATCGATGTCGCCCGCGAGGTAGCGATCGAACGGCGCCGGTGTCACCAGCGTGCGCTCGTAGGCACCGATCGCTCGGGCGATGTTCCGGACCGTCACCGGGCGTGGATCGCCGGGGAATGCGGCTTCGAACAGCGGCGTATAGCCGGGGATCTGTCCGAGCCGTTCAAGGACAGCCTTCTCGTCCGGTTGACCTGAGGTGATCGGCGAGGTGAGAGCTTTCACCACTTGGTCCTCGAGGTCTTCGCGGTCGCCGCGCCAATGAATGACGAAATAGAGCCCGGCATTGAGGACCGTGGGCGCGTTACGCGGATGGGGCCGCTCTCTGACGCCCATCGACTTCGCCAAGCCATCGGTTCCGTAGCGCGCTGGCTGATGGCAACTGGAGCAACTGAGCTTGGCGTCGATGGTGAGCCGCGGATCGAAAAAGAGCGTCCGGCCGAGGTTGACGCGCTCCTTGGTGATCGGGGCTTCCGGGGTCGCCATGTCCGGCGGCAACGGCTGAAAGATTGCCTGCGCCTGCTTCAATAGATCCGCTTCGTTGTCCGCCGCTGTTGCCGCGGGGACGCCGGCAATCAGAACGATCCCGAGGATCCAGATGCAGGTCTTCATATTTTTTCGGGCCAGCCCTTCCCTACCGGTAGCGGCAAGAGGAGAGATCAGCGACCGTGCAACGGAGCCGCTCGATCTATTGTCGGACTTCACCTGTCATCGGATCGACCTTAAGCGTGATCTCTTTTCCGTCGGTCTGGTGCGCCTCGATCTTCCAGACGCCGTCATCGAAGTCGACTTCGGTGATCGTCTTGAACCCCTTGTCCTCAACCGCCTTGATGATTTGAGAAAGGGGCTTGGCATTCGCCGGCGGGAGCTCATCGGAAAACCAATCGGCGTGAGCAGCACTGGCGGCGAAGGCGAACGCTACAATGGCTGACGCAATGACGATTTTCCGCATGAGCGGCACTCCCATTGTCGAGAATCAGATCAATCAAAATTGCGGGTGCTTGTTTAACGCAGTATTACGGGTCAGCCGCGCGCCTCGTGAGCCGACGTCGCTTGCCGGCTTAATATTGCCCTAAACTCCATATGGTGGCTTGGGCGCCTGGGTTGTGGCGTCTGTTCGGCACTAGCAAATGCCGCGAAGGTGGAGAATGCGGCTACTCGTAATCGAGGACGAAGCACGTATCGCGGAGTTGGTGAAGCGACAGCTCGAACAGGCGGGCTTCGTCGTCGATACCGTGCGGCTCTGTGCCGATGCACGCGAAGCGCTCTCGCTCACGGCCTACGATGCCGCTATCCTCGATCTCGGTCTCCCTGACGGCGACGGATTGAAGTTGCTCGCGGAGCTGCGAGCGGCCCGCAGCCTGGTGCCGGTGCTGGTACTCACCGCACGCGATGCCGTCGAAGACCGAGTCTGCGGCCTCGACGCCGGCGCTGACGACTATCTCATAAAGCCGTTTGCGATGGCCGAGCTCGTGGCGCGAACGAAGGCTCTCTTGCGGCGCCCCGGAGGAGCGCTCGGCCTTACGCTCGAGGCTGGAAACATCGTCCTCGACACGATTGGCAGAGATGTCAGTGTCGCTGGCACCGGATTGCAATTGCCACGCCGCGAGTGTGCCATCCTGGAACATCTGATGCTGCGACTGGGCCGCGTTGTCCCGAAGGCTGTCCTCGAGGAGAAGTTGTACGGAATCGATGACGAGCTCGAATCCAACGCGATCCCAGTCCATGTGCATCACCTCCGACGCAGGTTGCTCGACGCAGGCGCCACCGCGGAGATCCACACGGTCCGAGGCGTCGGCTATCTGTTGACCGACGGCAAGACCTGATGGCTCTCGGACTCCGCTCACTGCAGCTGCGTCTCGCGGTGCGCCTCGCGTTGCTCTATCTCGCCGCGACAGCCGTCGTGGTTGGCATACTGGTCTATCAAGCCTACGAGACGGCTGGGACGCTCGAAGATCGTGAACTCAGTCTCCGCGCACAGGACCTTGGCCACTATGTCTCCCTCGCTGCCGACGGCAAGCCGCGCCTTGACCTTCCACCGCGCCTGGCTTCGGCATACGGCAGCGCATCCAGCACCGATGCTTTTGCCGTCCGTGGGCCTGATGGCCATGTCATCGTGGCGGTGCCCGCCGACTTCGGCGAACGCGTTGCTGGTTGGCCGCCAGCGACAGACGATCCAAGCTTTTTCCGCTTCGATAATCTCGGGGCCGGATCAAAGGATTACTACGGCCTAAGTCTCGCGGTCGACAGTGCGGCAGGACCGCTCTCGATCTCAGTAGCACGGGCAGCCGGCGCCGATCTTCTAGTCCATTCGGTACTCCGCGAATTCGTTCTCGATCTAGCCTGGGCCATTCCAGTGCTGGTGATCGCCACGTTGGCCATCGGCGTGCTGGCGCTAAGGAGCGGTCTCAAGCCGGTGCGAGAGATTTCGCAAATGGCGGCGTCGATCGGCCCAAATGCGATTTCGACTCGGCTTCCGACGCAAGCCCTTCCAGAGGAAATCACGCCGCTCGTCGCCGCGATGAACCGCGCGCTCGATCGCCTGGAACAGGGCTTCGCGGTGCAACGGCAGTTCACGGCAAATGCCGCGCACGAACTCCGCACACCGCTGGCCATTGTGACAGCCGCACTCGACGGGATGGAGGGCAACGGAGAGCTTGCAAAACTGCGCGGCGATGTCGCCCGCATGAATCGTCTCGTGGACCAACTCCTGCGTGTTGCGCGTCTAGACGCCATCGCCCTGGACGTGACGGAATCCGTCGATCTCGAGGAGATCGCCGCTGGCGTCGTAACCACCATGGCTCCGTGGACGCTCGCGCAAGGGCGATCGATCGCATTGGCCGAAGCCGGCGCGCCAGTCCGCGTAAGAGGGAACGGCCACGCAATTGCCGACGCGATCCGCAACCTCGTCGAGAACGCCGTTACCCACACCCCGGCGAACAGCGAGGTTGTCGTTTCAATCGCGCGTGATGGCACTGTCAGTATCGCTGACCGCGGGCCAGGAATTTCGCCCGCCGATCGCGAACGCATCTTCGAGAGGTTCTGGCGCGGTAGCGTGCAAACCTCTCAGGGCGCCGGGCTTGGACTGGCAATCGTGAAAGAAATTGCGAAAGCCCATGGCGCGCGCATCGCAGTGGACGACAATCCGGGCGGCGGCACCATCTTCTTGCTGTGCTTTCCCTGTACCTGAAGGACTCATTCGTCAGCGCGGATGACGCCAAATCACGGTTCTCCCTCTTTGGCGGCTATTTCACGAAAACCCAAGCCGGTTGTAGCAGCGGAAATGCGACAAGCCCGATGGCCGCGGTCACCGCGATGAGCAGGGGATTGCTGACCTTCCAGCGAAAGAGCGCGGCGAGGCTCGCGACGGCGATCGCGGCCGTCAGCCAATCGCCGATGGCGATCTTGCCCAAGAGAACGCTTGCGCCGAGGATCGTGCCGATGGCGGCGGCATAGGCGCCTTTGACGAAGCCTTGCACGTTGCGGTTGGCGCGATGGCGCATGAGGATCGGCGCGACGATGAGGATGAGCAGGAAGGATGGCAGGAAGATGCCGACCGTCGAGACGAGCGCGCCCCAAAATCCTGCGACGAGGTAGCCCACGAAGGTCGCGGTAATGACGACGGGACCCGGCGAGATCATGCCGACGGCGACCGCCACCAGGAACTCGCGCGCATCGAGCCAGCCCGTCTGCTGCACCAATCCTTTCTCGAGGAAGGGCACGATGACGAGGCCGCTGCCGAAGGTGAGGCTGCCCGCCTTCAAGAAGAAGGCGAGCAATTGCCCGAGCGTCCCGGCGGTGGCCGCCTTGCTCGTGCCAAGGGCGAGGGGTGCGGCCGCCAAAGCCGCGCCGGGCGGCGCCGCGCCGCGCAAGAGCGTGCCGTAATAGAGCATGCCGACGATGCCGGCGCCGATGAAGAGTACGGCAACCTCGGCTTCGAGCGCGACGGTCACGACGAAGCAAACCCCGGCGAGCACCCACTGTAGCCAGTGCTCCATCCCGAGCTTTGAGAGACGCCAGCAGGAATGAAGGATGAGTGCGATCACCGCCGGGCTTACGCCATAGAAAAGCGCCGTGATCCACGAGAGGCCGCCGAAGTGGACGTAAAGCGCGCCCAACGCCGCGACGATGAGAAAATTCGGCAGGATGAACGCCCATCCCCCAGCCCAAGCCCCCCAGAAGCCACCGCGCAGATATGAGATGAAGATGCCGACCTGGATGGCGAGCGGTCCCGGCAGCGATTGCGAGACGGCGATGGCGTCGCGCATCTCGTCCTTGCTCAGCCATTGGCGCTCGCCGACCAGGTCCTTCTCCATGAGGCCCACAAGCGCCACAGGGCCACCGAACCCGAGCGTCCCGAGACGAAGGAAATAGAGCACGATCTCGCGCAGCGACGGCTGTGCCTTGTTCAGCTCAGTTGCCATCGTGCGCCTCGCTTGGAAGCTTTGAAGTGGCTCGCGATTAGCGCGATCGCGTTGTTGATCATGCTTTAGCCTTGGCACGACAGTAAGCATAGAGGGCGTCATATGCTGGAAACTGCCGCGCCATGTTGTCGAAGTCGTCCTTGCTGGTCGCTTGAAACCCCGTCGCCAGCGCGTAGAGACCTCTGGATTCCGGCGTTAGGTCGCGCTGATCCGTATCCGCACCGCGGATAATCAGGGCCAAGGCTGCCAGCGCTGGATCGTCAAGCTTGTACTTCTCGAGAAATGCGTCGAACGAGCATCGGTCGCCGTGGTGGCCGAGTTCTACGGCGGGCACGTCGTATGGGATCGCCTTCTCACGTTCTGCAACCTTCATGACCTCGCCGGACGGGACAAAGAGGAACGTCGGTTCACGGTCGATGAATCGGCTGATCAGCCACGCGCATGCAATCCGATCGACGCGTGCTTTCTCGCGCGTTACCCATTTCATTTTGTGCTCCCTTCATCAAAAAACACATATCGACTCACGAACAGAAGTGTCTTGAACTCACTCTTCGATCTCCTGATAGACCGCCGCGCGATGCGTCTCGGGAAGGAAGGCGTACACTCGGTCGCCCGTTGGCGCGAACGCCAGGGTGTGTGCACCTTCTTCCGTGGGGACGCTTTCCAAGCGCTGCAGCGTCACGGTATCCAGCACATCGATAACCCCGGGATCGCCAATAGCGACATAAAGATGCCGTCGCGCCGGATTGAGAAAGATCACATCGGGCGCGCCGCTGAGTGTGCACTCTCCGAGCACCTTCCCGGACTGCACGTCGAGCGCGACGAGCATCTTTGCATCGCAGGCGCAGTACAGTCGGTGAGTTTCGAGATCGAGGTCGAGCCCATGCGGTCCCGCGGCAGGAACGGCCAGCGCGCGCGCAACCCGATGAGGCTCGCGCGCTGCAACGACGATGATCTGAGCGGGTTCGGCGATGTTGACATAGAACGCTTCGGAATCAGGGTCGTAGATGGCCCAGCGAGTCCGCCCGGGCACCGGGATGTCTGCGAGGACTGCGCGATCATCCAGCCCGACGATGGAGAGCGTGGGCGAGCCCGGAACTGAGGGATCGCCGACATTGGCGACGAGAATGAGCCGTCGCAGCGGGTCGTAGGCGAGCCCATTCGGACGCAAGCCGACCGGGACCTTTACCATATGGAAGTGAGCGCCCGGCGCGAAGATTCCGATCGTGTTCTCACCGCGGTTGGAGGTAATGACAAGCTCCGCCTCATCGTTGACCAGCACGCCAGCGACTTTCTTCAGGTTGGCGATCGAATAAAGAGGCTTCCCAAGAGCCGAGTGGAAAACCTCAACCGCGTCGTTTGCCGTGTGGGCGACGAAGACATGGCCGGTGGGCGTATGAACCGCCGCGTGATCGAACCCTCCCGCGCCGATGTGCTCGGGCAGTTCGACGTAACCGATATGCCGCAGCGTATTGCTCATGATGCGACCGCAATCTGCGGCGCGAGCGTGCCGCGTCGTCGTCGATTGCGCCAAACGCGCGGGCGTGGGGCAGGAAACGGCGGCATCGGCTGCGCGTCGATGACGCTGTGGTCTGCCATGCCCATGGTGTCCGGTGGGCGTCGAATGGCGGCGACGTCGGCCGCACGGCGTCTATCGATGATGAGCGGCGCCGCCGCACATCCCACGCGCCCATAGAGATTTTCCGGAGAGATCGATTCGGCGATTCCGTCCATGCGCTCAGCCTCGCCCAATGCGAGTGTTGAGCAGACTTGGACGGCTCGCCGTCTTGGAGAAGCCGGGAGCCTGCGAACCCCGACCGTGACAAGAATCTACCGCTGGCCACCCGATCTTTCAAGGCGGGACGGTCTCGCCCGAAGGGGTGGCCTCATGAGAGCGCCACGAAAACGCCACGCTCGCATTCAACTCTGCCGCGGGTCTATGCCAAGGGAATGCGCACCATGGTCCGTGCCGTCATGGTTCTGCTGCTGTGCTTGCTGGCGGGCGCGGCGCAGTCGGCGCCAACGCCGGCAGAGCGCCTCGTCGCCGCCGCCTACGCGCAAATCGGCGTGACGCGCGTCTATGATTCGAGCTATCGCCGCATCGCCTTTCCCGGCGGCGACGTGCCGCTCGACCGCGGCGTCTGCAGCGACGTGGTGGTGCGGGCCTATCGCGGCATCGGTCTCGACCTGCAGCGCCTCGTCCATGAGGACATGCGGCGGCACTTTTCCGATTACCCGCATCTTTGGCAGCTCGCCGCTCCCGATCCCAACATCGATCACCGGCGCGTCGCCAACCTCGCGGCGTTCTTTGCTCTGCATGGCGGCAAGCTCCCGGTCACCGCCGCCGCCGATGACTACCGGCCCGGCGACATCGTCACCTGGCGCCTGCCGGGCGGCCTCGCCCATATCGGGCTCATCGCCGACCGCCGGATCGAGGGCCGCCCGCTCGTCGTGCACAACATCGGCGCCGGCGCTCAGCTCGAGGACGTGCTCTTCGCCTTCCCCATCACCGGACATTACCGATACCTGCCGGAGATGGTGCGCGCTCAGTGAGGCGCATACACTATAAGCAGAGTCTGCCGCTATTCCCGACGATCGCGAGGGAGAGTTGCATGCACCGTGGCGAAGATCGGCTCGACGAAGCGGATGTCGCGTCGTTCCTGTCAGCGTTGCCGTTTGTTCGGGAGTACGGCATCTGCGTTGTCTCGGTCGCGCCCGGCCAGGTCACCGTCGAGTTGCCCTTCAACGAGCGGTTCTCGGGACCGCCCGGGCAATTTCCGGCATCGATGGTGGGCACCGCCGGCGATGTCGCGGCGGTCGCTTCCTGCCTCTCATTGCTGCCGAAGGGCTGGGCCTTGGCGACGCTCGACTTCACGATCAAGATGGCCGGCGTCGCCAAAGGCGAGAAATTGCGCGCCAAAGGCCGCGTCCTCCAAGCGGGCCGCACAAATTCCGTGGGTGCGGCCGACGTCTATGTCGTCGCGGCGGGTCGCGAGGCAATGTGTGGCACGGTGCTGGCGACGACACGGAACTTTCAGATCGCGAAATAGCGGATGCAACCGCCGCTCTCGATCATCATTCCCGCGCTCGATGCCGCGGCGAGCTTGCCGGCAATGCTGGCGGCGCTCGCGGAAGGACGCGCGTGCGATCTCATCGGCGAAGTGCTGGTGATCGATGGCGGCTCGCGCGATGCGACGCCACGCCTGGCGGAAGCGGGCGGCGCGTGCGTCGTCGAAGTCGCGCGCGGACGCGGCAACCAACTGGTCGCGGGCGCGGCGGCGGCGCGCGGCGAATGGCTGCTCTTTCTCCATGCCGACACGCGGCTCGGGCCTGGTTGGGCGGATGCGGTCGACGCTTTCATCGCCCGACCCGAGAATGCGCGCCGCGCCGGCTATTTGCGATATCGGCTCGATGATCCCGCCGCCGCGGCGCGACGCCTCGAGGCGTTCGTCGCTTGGCGCTGCCGTGTCTTGGCGTTGCCCTATGGCGACCAGGGGCTTCTCATCGCGCGCCCATTCTACGACGAGCTCGGCGGCTTCCGCCCGCTGCCGCTGATGGAAGACGTGGAGTTCGCGCGACGCATCGGCCGGCCGCGGCTCGCGCCGATCGCCGCCGACGCCATCACCTCGGCGGCGCGCTATCGCCGCGGCGGCTATGTCGCGCGTCCCTTGCGCAATCTCGGCTGCCTCACGCTCTATTTTCTGGGATTGCCGCCGCGCGTTCTCGTGCGGCTTTACGGGTAGCGCTTCCCTGAATGCACATGCGCCGTCACCTCGTCGTCTTCCTGCGCGCGCCGCGGCTGGGGCGCGTGAAGTCGCGGCTTGCCACGGGCATCGGCGCGATGGCCGCGCTCCGCTTCTATCGGCAGACGAGCGAGAGGTTGCTGCGGGCGATGGTGCGCGATCGGCGCTGGCGCGTGCATCTCGCGCTCACGCCCGACCGTGACGCCATGCGCGCCTGCCCTTGGCGCTTCGCCCGGTCGCGTTTCGGGCAAGGTGCGGGCGATCTCGGCCGGCGCATGGAGCGCGCGGTCCGGCGCTTGCCGCCGGGGCCGGTGGTGATCATCGGCTCCGATATTCCCGCGCTCACTCCGGCGCATGTCGCGGCCGCCTTTGCTGCCCTGGGCACGCATCATGCCGTGTTCGGTCCCGCGGCCGATGGCGGCTATTGGTTGGTGGGGTTTCGCCGGCGGCCGCGGCTGCCGCGGCCACTCTTTCCGCGCGTGCGCTGGTCGAGCCCGCACGCGCTCGCCGATACACTCGTGGGCTTGCCGTGCGATATGCGCGTCAAGTTTCTCGAGACGCTCGAGGACGTCGACGATGCCGCGGCTTACCGGCGCTGGCGCGCGACGCTCAATCGCCGGCGGCGGGCTTCAGATGCTCCTGGAGGCGCGGCATGAGCTCGACGAGGTTGCAGGGGCGGTGGCGATTGTCGAGCTGGTGCTTGATGATGTCCTCCCAGCCGTCGCGGCAGGCGCTGGGCGAGCCTGGCAGTGCGAAGAGGTAAGTGCCGCCGGCGACGCCGGCGGTGGCGCGGCTCTGGATCGTCGAGGTCCCGACCTTCTGGTAGCTGAGCCAGCGGAAGAGCTCGCCGAAGCCGGCAATCTCCTTCTCATAGACGGCGGCAAAGGCTTCGGGCGTGACATCGCGGCCGGTGACGCCGGTGCCGCCGGTGGCGATCACCACGTCGATGGCGGGATCGGCGATGAAGGCGCGGAGAGCGGCGATGATGTCGGCCTTGTCGTCGCGCACGATGCGGCGCGCCGCCAGGCGATGGCCGCCAGCGACGATCAGGTCGGCGAGCGTCTGGCCCGATTTATCGTCGGCTGCGGTGCGCGTATCGGAGACGGTGAGGACGGCGATGTTCACCGCGAGGAACGGGCGCGTCTCATCGATTCTCGGCATGGCGACCATCCAGCTCCCAAACGTCGAGCGCGGTATAGGTCGGCCACCTGCCGGCGGCAAGCGCGTCGAGATCGGGCGAAGGCTGGCTCAGGCGCTGGCGATAGATCCAATAATTCGCCAGCACACGCTCGGTGAAAATGCGGGTCTGCTGCGTCGGAATGCTCTCGATGAAAAGCAGCGGGTCGCGCATCAGCTCGCGCTCGCCGACCCAGCGCTGCACCGCCCCGGGCCCGCCGTTATAGGCGGCGGCGAGCAGCACGAGATTGCCGTTGATGTGGTCGTCGGCGAGCAGCATGGAGATGTATTCCTGCGCCAGCGTCATGTTGTACTCGGGCTCGGCGAGCGGGTCAGGTGCGTGATGGCGCTTCCGCCGCTCGAGCGGCATGCCGGTGCGCTCGGCCATGGCCGCGGCCGTCGCCGGCATGAGCTGCATCAAGCCCACGGCGCCGGCATTGCTCTGCACATGCGGCAGGAATTGCGATTCTTGGCGCATCACCGCAAAGAGGAGCGCGCGATCGACGGTGAAGCCGCCGATGGGCCGCCAACGCGGCACCGGGTAAAGCGCGTGATCGTGGTTGCGCCCGTCATGGTCGGCGAGGTAGCCGGCGAGCTGCAGCGTCAGACCCGGCATGTTGGCGCGGTCGGCGAGCGCCACGACCGCCTCGAGGATTTGCGCCGGCGCATGCGGCACGAGCGCGCGCAGCTCCGCTTCGGCGCGCCGGGTGTCGCCCACTTGCAGGAAGGCGAGCGCGCGCCGGCCCGCTGGCAGCTCAGCCAGGAGCTCGGCATCCACTTCGGTGAAGGGCGCCGTGTCGAAATCGAAATAGCTGTCGATCCCGAGCGTGCGCCGCGCCAGCACGCCATAGAAGGTGCGGGGATGCTCGGCGGCGAGTCCCAGCCAATAGCGCGCGCGGGCCGGCCGCCGCGCCTTGATCTCGACGCGCGCCGCCCAGAACGCCGCGGCCGCAATCGGCCAGGGCGAGGACGCGTTGCGCGCCGCCGCTTGGAAATGCCGTCCGGCGTCGTCGAAGCGGCCGAGTCGCCAGGCCGCCAGTCCCGCGTGCCAGCGTTCGCCCTCCGCCGAGGCGGGCGCGGGTGCCGGCATGCTCGATCCCGCTCCCGGCATCGCGTTGCCGCTCGCGGCATGACCGGCGGCGATCGCGGTGCGCAGCCCATCGATCTGGCCGGGCTCGAGCAGGCGGTGCGCCTCGCCGCCGGCGAGTGCGAGCTCGGCCTTGCGCGGCTCGAGCAAGGCGAGGACGCGGATTTCCGCGCGCAGCAACTGCGCGCGGCGGAGATCGTCACCGGAGAGCGGCTGGTGCTCGACGGCGACCGCCACCTCATCGGGCATCGCATGCGGCGTGAGCGTCGCGATGACCGGCGGATGCGGCGCCGGCACACCCGGCGGCCGCCGCTTTAGCGCCAGCGCATAGATCGCCTTGGCATCAGGCTCGGCGGCGTACTGGACCAGCCACCGCGCGAGCTCGCCATAGCTCGTACGATAAGCCTTGTGCAGATAGCGCTGCGCCTCGACGGCGCCCAGCAGCATCCGGTCTTTGAGCGCTCCGATCTCGCGATCGGTCGCTTCCCAGTCACCCTCCTGCTGCCGCGCGACGATGCGGCGATAACGCTCGGCATCGGCACCGGTGAGCAAGAGCGGTGGATCGGCCTCGCGCGCACCCTCGCTGTCGGGCGGCAGCGCCGATGTGCGCACCGATGACGGCTCGGCGCCCGCGCGGAGCGACGCGGCAGTAACGACGAAGGTTGCGGCGAGGCAGACACAAATTATTTTTTGTGCACAAGTGTTGCCCAGCCGCAGGTGAACTTTTCTCCCCTGCATCGCTACCCGCAATAACTAACAACGGCGGCATTGGCAAGCCGAAACCCGCGTCAAAATTGTGGCACGAGGGAACTATTGTGAGGATGTTCGCGGATTCCCCGCGACTTACTGCGAGTCGTTGAGTTTTGACTGGAGCGCCAGCAGGTCGCGCCACGCTTCACTTTTTCGGGCAGGGGCGCGCAACAAAAAGGACGGGTGATACGTGGCGAGCGCCGGCACCGGTGTGCCGCCCGCGACGGCGAGCTCGAGCCAGCGGCCACGCAGGCGCATGATGCCTTCGCCGCGCCCCAAGAGCCCGCTCGTCGCCGTGCCGCCGCAGAGCAGCACGACTTTCGGCGCGGCAAGCACGATGTGACGCCAGACGAAGGGAAGACAGGCGGCGACCTCGTCGGGCGTCGGCTTGCGGTTCCCCGGCGGCCGCCAGAAGAGCACGTTGGTGATGTAGGCGTTGCGGCGGCGATCATAGCCGATCGCCGCCAGCATGCGGTCGAGGAGCTGGCCGCTCCGGCCGACGAAGGGACGGCCCAATCGGTCTTCGTCGGCACCGGGCGCCTCGCCGACGATCATGAGCGGCGCGCCGGCGACGCCGTCGGCAAACACCGTGTTGGTCGCCGTGCGCTTCAACGCGCAGCCCTCGAAGGCGGCGACGGCGGCGGCGAGCTCCGCGAGCGAGTTGGCGGCGGCGGCGATGCGGCGCGCGCTCGCCTCGGCGGTGCCGAGCGAGGTGACCACTGCAGCGGCGGCCGGCGGCGGCACGCGCGTCGCCGGTGGCGGCGGGGGCGCCGCGCTCGGCGCCGGCGCCCGGGTCAAGCGATCGACGCCAACCTCCGCGACCGCTTCATCGGCGCCCATCGCCACATACCAGGCGAGGAGGCGGGCGGCGTCAGACGGTGCCAGCATGCAGCAAAGCTAGCACCACGCCCCTGGTTCTTTAAGAAGCATTCACTATAGTGGCGCCACAGTGGGCAGCACGGGCGAGGACCAAAGCGCGGGCATGCAGCGCGAGCGCATGGAATACGATATCGTGATCGTCGGCGCGGGTCCCTCGGGTCTCGCCGCGGCTATCCGCTTGCGGCAATTGAGCCAGCAGCAGGGCCACGAGGTCTCCGTCTGCGTCATCGAGAAGGGCTCCGAGGTGGGCGCGCATATTCTCTCGGGCGCCGTCATCGATCCCATCGCCATCAACGAGCTTATGCCGGATTGGCGCGAGAAGGGCGCACCCATCAACTCGCCCGTCACCAAGGACCGCTTCTGGTATCTGACGCAATCCAATCACATCTCGCTGCCGACGGCGTTGATGCCGCCGCTCATGAAGAATCACGGCAACCACATCGTGAGCCTCGGCAATCTCTGCCGCTGGCTCGGGCAGCAGGCGGAAGCGCTCGGCGTCGAGATCTATCCGGGATTCGCCGCCGCCGACGTGCTCTATCACGAGGACGGCAGCGTCAAGGGCGTCGCCACCGGCGATATGGGCGTCGCGCGCGACGGTCACCACAAGGACGGCTACACGCCCGGCGTCGAGCTTCACGCCAAATACACCTTCTTCGCCGAAGGCGCCCGCGGCTCGCTGACAAAGACGTTGATCGAGCGCTTTCACCTCGCCGATCGCGTCGAGCCGCAGAAATACGGTATCGGCATCAAGGAGCTCTGGCGCATCGATCCGGCGCGCCATGATCCGGGGCTCGTCGTGCACACGCTCGGTTGGCCGCTCGACAATCGCACCGGCGGCGGCTCCTTCATGTACCATTTCGAGGACCACCAGGTGGCGGTGGGCTTCGTGGTCCATCTCAATTACGAGAATCCCTATCTCTCGCCCTATGACGAGTTCCAGCGCTTCAAGACGCATCCTTCGGTTCGCGGTCTCTTCGAAGGCGGCAAGCGCATCGCCTATGGCGCACGCGCCGTCACCGAGGGGGGCTTGCAGTCGGTGCCGAAGCTCACATTCCCGGGCGGCCTCCTCATAGGCTGCGCCGCGGGCTTCATGAACGTGCCGCGCATCAAGGGCTCGCACAACGCGATCAAGAGCGGGATGCTCGCGGCCGAGGCGGCGTTCGCCGCGCTCAAGGCCGGGGCCGCCGGGCATGACGAGCTCAGGGGTTACGGCGAGGGATATCGCCACTCATGGATCTACCGTGACCTCTACAAGGTGCGGAACGTGAAGCCGGGCTTGTCGAAATTCGGCACCACGCTCGGCACCGTTCACGGCGGCGCGCATATGTGGCTCAACAGCATCGGCCTGGGGTTTCTCGCGCCCTGGACGCTGAAGCACGGCAAGCCCGACAACGCGACGCTGAAGCCCAAAGAGCAATGCCGCAAGATCGAATATCCGAAGCCGGATGGCGTCCTCACCTTCGACAAGCTCTCCTCGGTGTTCATCTCCAACACCAATCATGAGGAGGATCAGCCCAATCATCTCCGGCTACGCGATCCGGCGGTTCCCATTTCCGTCAATCTCGCGCGCTACGACGCGCCCGAGCAGCGCTATTGCCCGGCCGGCGTTTATGAGATCGTGCGCGACGACGATGGCGCCAATCCGCGGCTCCAGATCAACGCGCAGAATTGCGTTCACTGCAAAACCTGCGACATCAAGGATCCCCAACAAAACATCAACTGGGTGGTACCCGAAGGCGGCGGCGGACCCAACTATCCCAATATGTGATATGTGAGCGGCCGCCGGCGCGGCCGCGGAATGGCATGGAGACGATGAGGAAAGAACGGGCGTCGAAAGGGCCGGCAGCGAGCTGGCGAGGTGCGGCGCTGGCATCGGTGGCGCTGCTCGTCGCCGCCTGCACGCCCTCGCCGGGGCCGGCGGACGCGGCGCCCGAGCAAAGCGCCACGGCGCCGACGAGCCCGCTCGGCAGCTATCTCGCCGCGCGCCATGCGCAGCAAATGCGCGATTATGTGAGCGCCGCCGATTTCATGAATCGCGCGCTCGCCAACGATCCCGAGAATTTCGATTTGCGGCGCCGCACCTTCGCGCTTCGCGTGAGCGAGGGCTCTATGCACGATGCCGCGGCGCTCGCCCAAGACGTGGCGGAGCGCGACCGCAACGCGAGCCTGGCGCAGCTCGTGCTGCTGCTGCAGGAAGTGAAGGCCGGCAACTTCGAGGCGGCCGCGGCGCGCGGCCGCGCTTTGCCGAGCGAAGGCGCGCAGCGGCTGGCGTCGCCGCTCCTCGTCGCTTGGTGTGAAATGGGCCGGCAGCGCCCGCAAGCGGCGCTGCAGGCGCTCGACTCGCTCGGCGAGTTAAAGGGCGTGCAGACGCTCCGCGATCTGCATGCGGCGCTGCTCGCCGATTTCGCCGACCGGATCGAGGACGCCGAGAGGAGCTACAAGGCGGTGATCGGCGATCAGCAGCGCCTCACCTGGCGGACGGTGGAGCTCGCTGGCAATTTCTTCGAGCGGCACCAACGCACCGAAGAAGCGCGCCGCCTTTACGAGAGACTCGCCACCACCGACCAGGGCGGCGAGGTGGTGGCACAGGCGCTGGCACGCCTTGGCAAGGGCGAGATCCCCGGCCGCGCCATCGCCTCGGCGCGCGATGGCGTCGCCGAAGCGCTGTTCGATCTCGCCAGCATCCTCGATCAGCGCGAGACGCTCGACGCCTCGCTCGTCTATGCGCGGCTGGCGCTCGATCTCCGGCCCGATTTTCCCTTGGCGCAGATGCTGATCGCCGAGATCGACGAAGAGCAGCACCACATCGCCGACGCGCTTGCGCTCTATCGCGCGGTCGATCCCAAATCATCGCTTGGCTGGTCGGCACGGCTCCGCGTCGCCACCGCGCTCGACGCGCTCGAGCGCACCGACGAGGCGGCGGCCGAGCTCACGCGCCTGGCGGCCGAGCGGCCGCGCGATCCCGAGCCCTTCGTCGAGCTCGGCGACATCCTGCGAGGACATAGCCGCTTCACCGAAGCGGTCGGCGCCTACGACAAGGCGATCGCCCGCGTCGATCACGTCGAGCCGCGGCATTGGCGGCTCTTCTACAGCCGCGCGGTGGCGCTCGAGCGCTCGGGCCAGTGGCCGCGCGCCGAAGGGGATCTCCAGCACGCGCTCGAGCTGCAGCCCGAGCAGCCGCTGGTGCTCAACTATCTCGGCTACACCTGGATCGACAAGGGCGTGAACCTCGACCGCGCACTCACCATGATCAAGCACGCGGTCGAGCTCCGCCCGAACGACGGCTATATCGTCGACAGCTTGGGCTGGGCCTACTACCGGCTCGGCGATTTCGCCAATGCGACGCAGCTTCTCGAGCACGCGATCGAGCTCCTGCCCGAGGATCCCACCATCAACGATCATCTGGGCGATGCGTACTGGCAGCGTGGACGCCTCGTCGAAGCGCGTTACCAATGGCGCCGCGCGCTCCAATTCAAGCCCGAGGCCGATCAGGTGAAGACGATCGAGACCAAGATCGACCGAGGCATCGCCAAAGTCCCCGCCGCCGCAGCCGCGACGCGCGGCGGGTGAGTGGCGCTCACTCCAAATAGAGGCACGCTGCCCGCATGACCGAGCGCCGGCGTGCCCTCGCGAAGCTCAATCTTTACTTGCATGTGGTCGGCCGGCGGGCCGACGGCTATCACCTGCTCGACAGTCTCGTCGCCTTCGCCGATGTCGGCGACGAGATTATCGCCGAAGCGGCGCCGGCGTTGTCGCTCAAGCTCGCCGGCCCTTATGCCGCGGCGCTCGGCGAGCCGCCCAGCGCCAATCTCGTCTGGCGCGCGGCCGAAAGGCTTGCCGCGCATGCCAAGCGTGATGCCACCGCGGCGCTGACCCTCGTCAAGAACTTGCCGGTCGCGTCCGGCATCGGCGGCGGCTCCAGCGATGCGGCGGCGACATTGCGCGCGCTCGCCTCACTCTGGAGGATCGGCATTGGCGAGGAGGAGCTTGCGGCGTTGGGTGCGCGGCTCGGCGCCGACGTGCCGGTCTGTCTCTTGGGCCGAATGGCGTGGCTCGGCGGCGTCGGCGAGCGCGTCGCGCCCGCGCCGGCATTGCCGCAATGCGCCGTGCTGCTCGCCAATCCCGGCGTGGCGCTGGCGACCCCTGACGTATTCGCGGCACGCCGCGGCGCGTTCTCGGCGCCGGCGCGTTTTGACGCCATGCCGGCCGATGCCCGCGGCCTCGCCGCGCTCTTGGCGGAGCGGCGCAACGATCTCAGCGACGCCGCGGTCGCGCTCTCGCCCGTGATCGCGGATGTGCTGGCACGACTGGCGCTTCTGCCGGGCACGCTTCTCGCGCGCATGAGCGGCAGCGGCGCCACCTGCTTCGCGCTCTTCGCGACGCTTGCTGGTGCGGAAGCCGCTGCCCAAGAGCTCCGCGCCGAGCGCGCCGGTTGGTGGGTCGCGGCAGCGAAGCTGATTTAAGAAGCGTCACGGATCGCCGCGCGCCGCGGCCGGAATCGCCGTCGCGCGCGCTTTGGCGTCGCTTAGTTGCTTCGGCGAGAGCTCGCGGGCGAGGCGCTCGGCCGCGTCGCGCGCGCCATTGTCGCCTTGCGCCGCGGCGATGCTGTACCAGAGGTAAGCGTTGGCGAGCGATTTCGGCACGCCCGCGCCGTGCTCGTAGAGATAAGCGAGGTTGTATTGCCCGTCGATGGCGCCGAGTTCGGCCGCGCGATGGAACCAGCGCGCCGCTTCCGCCAAATCCTTGCGCACGCCCAGCCCCTTGGCGGCGGTGTAGCCGAGATTGAGCGCCGCTTCGGCGCTCCCTTGCGCGGCGGCCTTGCGATACCAGCCGGCGGCGGCTTCCGGGTCGGCGGTAACGCCAAGCCCGTTTTCCAGGAGCACGCCCAAATCGAATTGCGCCTCGGCGAGGCCGGCTTCGGCCGATGCGTGGAGCAGCGGCGCGGCGCGCGTGTAATCGCGCTCGATGCCCTTGCCCATCGCGTAAAGCGCGCCCAGGCGATATTGCGCGAGCGCATCACCCGCCGCCGCGCGCGTGGCCAGCCATTGTGCGAGCTGCGTCGGATCGGTCGGCTCCTTGTCGCCGGGCAGCATCGGCGGTTTCGGCGCGATCGCGACGATCTCGGCCGCCGGCTGGCGCGGCAGCTCGATCACCACGGCGCGGCCGCGGATCTCCGCCGGCCGGGTCGCGAGGTAGGCGATGCCGGCGGTGATGAGGAGAGGCAGCGCGAGAAGCGCCGCGGCGCGCCAGAGCCGCCCCGACGACTCGCGGGTCACATCCGCTGCCGCGGCGCTGGTTGTCGCGGCCGTGCTGGCGGCGGCGGGCGTGCCGTCGAGCGCGCAACTGCGGCGGATGGCGCGCTCGATCCACGCTTCGAGCGTCAGCCCCGCCGCAGCTGCCGCGCGTGCCGCAAGCTGCCCCGTCTCGGGCTCGATGATCCGCTCGTGCCAGAGGCTATCGCCGGTCTCGCCGGCACGGTCGAGCGGGCGGAGCTGGCGCATCTCAGCCGGCTTTGCCATGAGCCGCGCCGGCACGCGCCTGCGGGCGGGTGGCATCGGCGGCACTGCCCAAGGCGCGCGTCGCGTCGGCGAGCACCTCGGGGTTCTCGGCCTCGAGGAGCGCATAGGCGTGCTGCGGCGAGAGCGCCCGGCGCTCGATGAGCTGACGCACCTTCTCGGGGAGGGTCAGGAGGCGGAGCGTCCGCACCACCTGCTCGGACGGCCGGTCGATCGCCGCGGCGATGGTGTCGAGGCTCAAGCCGAACTCAGTCATAAGCCGCCAATAGGCGCGTGCCTCGTCGAGCGGCGGGAAATGTGCATAGCGCAGGTTCTCGGCGGTGAGCTCGAGCGCCCGCTGCGCCGCAGGCGAGGCGGTGCGTCCGCTCGGCGGCGGCAAGATGCCCTCGGTCGCGCACTGCGCGCGAATGACACGATGAAGCCAGACGGCAAGCGGCAGATGCGCCGTCTCCGCCGCGGCCTCGGCCATGCGGCGCACCTCCGCCGAGAGAAGCTGCGGTTGCCAATCCGCTCGCGCCGAACCGGTCACGCTCTGCCCTTACCCCAAAAGGACTGGGCAGTATAGGCAAGAACCGCGGCAATGGGCAGCAAGGAAGCGGAGTCGGGCGGCTGCGGCAATGTTGTGTCATGGCGTGCGGCGCCGCCCGCGCGCGCCGCGCCGCCGCATTGACGGGCGCGCGCGGCGCCGCTTAAGGTGAAAGCTTTCGCGGGGAGCGCGAACATGAGCAAGACAACGGAGGCGATCAGCCGGCTCGAGCGCGCGGTGGCGCGGCTCGAAAAGGCGACAGCACGGCTTGGCGATGGCGAGAAGACGCGCAACGGCGCGCTGGCGGCGATGAAGGCCGACTACGCCGCGTTGGTCGCCACCACCGAGACGGTAGCGACGCGACTCGACGCGGCGATCGGCCGACTCGACCGCGCTTTGGAGGGCTGATGGCACAGATCACCGTCACCATCAACGGACGCGGCTATCCCGTCGCCTGCAGCGACGGCGAAGAGCAGCGCATCACCGAGCTCGGGCGCTACATCGACGCCAAAGTGAAGGGCTTTGCGCAGGAACTGGGCCAGATCGGCGAGGCGCGGCTGCTGGTCCTGACGGCGCTGATCCTCGCCGACGAATTGGCCGAGGCGCAGGAGGGGGCGAGCGGACCTCATGGTGGAAACGGCGCCGCCCGCGAGGACGGCAAATTGCTCACCGGCATCGAAAATCTCGCGATGCGCATCGAGGCGGTTGCCGCGAGGCTCGAAGCAGACCACATTTGATCCCGAGGATGGGGCTGCGCGGTGCGTTAGGTCGCACGTACCCCGGGGCCGATATGTACCTCTCGGGGGCTGTCCCTGCCGGAGCCGTGGCTTCGGTATATGGCTCCCACCTGCGTAAGCGGGCCACGAGGGTTATGCCATGCCGACGGCCGAGGCGGCTCCATCCTCACCGCGCCCGCGGCGCGGCATCGGGCTTCACGAGAGGGATCGCACCAGCATGAGGCTGCTCTTCTGCGGCGATATCGTCGGCCGCGCCGGACGCGTGGTGGTGACGGAGCACATGGCGCGCCTCAGGCGCGAGCTCGCGCTCGACTTCGTCATCGCCAACGGCGAGAACGCCGCACACGGCTTCGGCATCACCGACAAGATCTGCGAGGAGCTCTACGCCGGCGGCGTCGACGTCATCACCACCGGCAATCACGTCTGGGACAAGCGCGAGATCATCCCTTATATCGGCGGCGATCCGCGTCTCATGCGGCCGCTCAATTTCCCGCCGGGCACGCCCGGCAAGGGCCATGGCATCTTTGCGCTCGCCGACGGGCGCAAGATTCTCGTGGTGAACGCCATGGCGCGGCTCTTCATGGATGCGATCGACGATCCCTTCGCCGCCGTCGAGAAGCTGCTCGCCGAGCACCCGCTGGGTGACGTCGATGCAATCTTCGTCGATTTTCACGGCGAGGCGACTTCGGAGAAAATGTCGATGGGGCATTTCTGCGACGGACGCGCCTCGGCTGTGATCGGCACGCATAGCCACGTGCCGACGGCGGACGCGCAAATCCTGCCCAAAGGCACCGCCTACATGACCGATGCCGGCATGTGCGGCGATTACGACTCGGTCATCGGCATGCAGAAGGAAGCGGCGGTCGCGCGCTTCGTGCGCAAGATGCCGGGCGAGCGCCTCCAGGTGGCGGAAGGCGAGGCGACACTCTGCGCCGCTTACGTCGAGATCGACGATGCGACGGGTCTCGCCCGGCGCATCGCGCCGCTACGCTTGGGCGGTCGCTTGCGCGCGGAATGGCCGCTCGGCGAGGCGCTCGCAACCGAGGTCGTGCCCACGGTGTTCTAGACGAATGGACCGCTCGCGCCTGGTGGTGGTGGCGGTGGCCGCGGTCATCGCGCTCTCGCTGTTGGTGATCGGCGTTTACGCCTGGATCACCTTGGGCGATACCGGCATGACCGCGAGCGGTTATTTCGCCGTGGCCTTGGGTGCGCTCGGCACGATCGGTCTCGGCGTGGGCTTGATGACGCTTCTTTTCTACAGCCACCGTCATGGCTATGACGAACGCGCCGGCGAATCGCCGCTTGAGCGCGAGCGCGATTGAGCGGGGCTACGCGTTCGCCGCCGGCTCGGCGCGGGCGATGTCGCGTACGCGCCCCCAGAATTGTGCGCGACGGCGGTCGCCTGCGGCCTCGGCATCGCGGATGGTCCAGCCGAGCTCGCGCATGACGGCGGGACCGAATCCCCGACTCATCCGCCCGGCCTAAAAGCGCGCCAGCGTTTCCTTCTGGTCGTCGTAACGGTCGCCCATCGAGCCCTCCGCTCTCGCCCTCGCCCGTGTGAACGCCGCCGGGCAGAGACGGCGGCATTCCACCGGACGCCAGCGATGGCTGCTCGCCGGCTGAGGGCGCGCCGCAATGCTGCCATATTGACGGGCTAAGACCCGCCCGCATTGGTGCCCCACTCGGGCGACGGGGGGCGGGTTGGTCAACGCGCAAGATATGGTATCGTTCGCGGCGACAATCTCAGGAATTAGCGATCGGCGATGGCGGGCCATTCTCAATTCAAGAACATCATGTACCGCAAGGGCGCGCAGGACAAAAAGCGCGCCAAGATCTTCACCAAGATCATTCGCGAGCTCACCACGGCGGCACGGAGCGGCCTCCCCGATCCCAATTCCAATCCGCGTCTGCGCGCCGCGGTCAACGCCGCCAAGGAAGCGAACATGCCCAAGGACACCGTCGAGCGCGCGATCCGGCGCGGCGCCGGTGGCGAGGACGGCGAGAATTACGAAGAGGTGCGCTACGAGGGCTACGGCCCCGGCGGCATCGCCATCATTGTCGAGGCGCTCACCGACAATCGCAATCGCACCGCAAGCGACGTGCGCGCCGCCTTCACCAAGGCGGGCGGCAACATGGGCGAGAGCAACAGCGTGAGCTTCCTTTTCGATCGTGTCGGGCAGGTCACATATCCCGCCGGCGCCGCGTCGGCCGATGCGATGTTCGAGGCGGCGGTGGAAGCCGGCGCCGACAATGTCGAGAGCGGGCCCGACGAGCACGCGGTGACGGCGGCGCCAGATGCGTTGAACGCCGTGCGCGATGCGCTCGAGCAACGCTTCGGCGCGCCGCAATCGGCGAAGCTGGTGTGGCGGCCAAAGACGCTCGCGCCGGTCGAGGGCGAGGTTGCCGATCAGCTTTTCAAACTGCTCGAGACGCTCGAGGACAGTGACGACGTGCAGAGCGTCTATGCCAATTTCGACGCGTCGGACGAGGTCATGGCGCGCGTGAGCGCCTGATCATCGCCGGGCGGACGGGATCAGCGCCATGCGCCTCATCGGACTCGATCCGGGCTTGCGCCACACCGGCTGGGGCGTGATCGAGACGGCGGGCAACCGCCTCATCCACGTCGCCGACGGCGTCGTGCACGCGCCCAAGCGCGAGGCATTGGCCGAGCGCCTCGTCGAGCTCTTTCGCCAGCTGAACGCGGTGCTCGACGAATATCGGCCGGAAGCCGCTGCCGTCGAGGAGACCTTCGTCAACAAGAATCCCGCTTCGACCTTGAAGCTCGGGGTGGCGCGCGGCGTCGTGCTGCTGGCGCCCGCGGCGCGCGGGATTCCCGTCTTCGAATACTCCGCCAACCTCATCAAGAAATCAGTGGTGGGCGTGGGCCATGCCGAGAAGCCGCAAGTGGAGATGATGGTGAAGCGCCTGCTCCCGGCCGCGCTCCTCGCCACTCCCGACGCCGCCGACGCCCTCGCCGTGGCCATCTGCCACGCGCATCACGTCGCGACGCAGGCGCGGTGGGGCAGGACGAATATCAACACCCTCTCCCCTCCGGGGAGAGGGAAGGGTGAGGGGGCCGCTCGTACGAGTTCGAAGCCGAGAGTCGTGTTGTGAGGCGTCCACCCACCTCACCTTCCCCCGCCTGCGGCGTGGGCCCCTTCCTCTCCCCCCTGAAGGGCGGAGAGGAGCATGAGGCTGCTTCACGTGAGGCCGCGCCATGATCGCCTCGCTCGCGGGTGTGGTCGAGCAGCGGCGCGGCGACGGCGTGGTGCTCGATGTGAACGGCGTCGGATATCTCTGCTTCGCCTCGGCGCGGACCCTCGGTCGCGTGCCGGCGGCGGGTGAGCCGATGCGGCTCCTCATCGAGACGCATGTGCGCGAGGACCATATCCATCTCTACGGCTTTGCCGATGAGGGCGAGCGTGGCGCCTTCCGCCTGCTCACCACGGTGCAAGGTGTCGGCGCCAAGCTTGCGCTCGCCATCTTGAGCGTGCTCGCGCCCGACGCGCTCACTACAGCGATCATGGCGCAGGACAAGGCGTCGCTCGCGCGCGCCGAGGGCGTCGGTCCCAAGCTCGCGCAGCGCATCGTCAACGAGCTCAAGGACAAGGTGGGCGGCATCGTGCTCGGACCCGCGGCGCAAACGGCGCCCGAAGCGGCGCACGGCGCTGCCGCGGACGCCGTCTCGGCGCTGGTCAATTTGGGATATTCCCGGAGTGACGCGTTCAGCGCCATCACGCATGTAACGAAGCGGCTCGGCGCCGAGGCGCGTATCGACACGCTCATCCGCGCCGGCTTGCAGGAGCTGGCGCGATGAGTGAGCCGCGCATGGTCACCGCCGAGCGGCGCGAGGAAGATGCAGCGGAGGCGTCGCTCCGCCCGCTCAGCCTCGACGAGTTCGTGGGCCAGGCGCAGCTTCGCGATAATCTCCGCGTCTTCATCGCCGCGGCGCGCGCGCGGGGCGAGGCGCTCGATCACGTGCTGCTCTTCGGTCCGCCCGGCCTCGGCAAGACGACGTTGGCGCAAATCGTCGCACGCGAGATGGGCGTGGGCTTCCGCGCCACTTCGGGACCGGTGATCCAGCGCGCGGGCGACCTTGCGGCGCTCCTCACCAATCTGCAGCCGCGCGACGTGCTCTTCATCGACGAGATCCACCGGCTCACGCCGGCGGTCGAGGAGATCCTTTACCCGGCGATGGAGGATTTTCAGCTCGATCTCATCATCGGCGAGGGGCCGGCGGCGCGCTCGGTGAGGATCGATCTGCCGCCCTTCACCTTGATCGGCGCCACCACGCGCTCGGGCCTCATCACGCGTCCCTTGCGCGAGCGCTTCGGCATTCCGCTCCGCCTCGCCTTCTATACGCCGCAAGAGCTCGAGCGCATCATCGCTCGCGGTGCCGGCGTCCTCAGCATGGCCCTCGAGCCGGGGGGTGCGGCGGAGATCGCGCGGCGCTCGCGCGGCACGCCGCGGGTCGCCACGCGGCTCCTCCGCCGCGTGCGCGATTTCGCCGCGGTGGCGGGCGTGGCGCGCATCGACGCGCGCGTCGCCGACGGCGCCCTTCAGCGGCTCGAGGTCGACGCGCAGGGGCTCGACGCCATGGACCGACGCTATCTCGCCTGCATCGCCGAGAATTACGGCGGCGGCCCGGTCGGCGCGGAGACCATCGCCGCGGCGCTCGCCGATCAGCGCGACGTCGTCGAGGAGGTGATCGAGCCCTACCTCATTCAGCAAGGCCTGGTGCAGCGCACGCCCAGGGGACGCATGCTGAGCGATCTCGGTTACGCTTATTTGGGCTTGAAGCCGCTTCGCCCGCGCGCGGCGCAACTCGATCTCCTCGCCGAGGATGCGGAGGAGGGCGCATGACCGGCTTGCCGCGCGATGGCGCCGTCCGCGACGGCGTCTACCTCTATCCCGTCCGCGTCTACTACGAGGACACGGACGCGGCCGGTATCGTCTATCACGCCAACTATCTCAAATTTGCCGAGCGCGCGCGCACCGAGATGCTGCGCCGGCTCGGCATCGAGCAGGAGCGCCTTCGCGCCGAGACAGGCCTTTCCCTCGTCGTGCGCCGCGGCACGCTCGAGTTTCGCGCACCGGCGCGGCTCGATGACGATCTCGTCGTCGTGACCACGCTCCGCGCGCTCCGGCAAGCCAGTCTAGAGCTCGATCAAGACGTGCGGCGCGGCGGCGAGAGCTTGGTGCTGCTTTCCTTTCAGGTCGCCGCGGTCGGCCGCAATGGCCGGCCACAGCGGCTTCCGGCGGGGCTCCGCGCGGCGCTTCTTTCCCTCAACGACACAACCACTCGGATGGTTACGGCTCATGCAAGGTGATGCTATCAGCGCGCTTCCGCTCGGCGGCGCCGTTCCGCACGATCTCTCGATCCTCGGCCTCTTTCTCCAGGCCGATCTCATCGTCAAGATCGTTATGTTCCTGCTGCTGGCGGCGTCTTTCTGGTCGTGGGCGGTGATCTTCGACAAGATCATGAAGCTCAGGCGATTGCGGCGCGACGCCGAGAACTTCGAGGAAAGTTTCTGGTCGGGCGGCTCGCTCGACGACCTCTACGACCGCATCGGCGCGCGCCCGCTCGACCCGATGTCGGCGGTCTTTGCCGCGGCGATGCGCGAATGGCGCCGCAGCGCCGCCAAGGGGCTCGCTGCCTCGACCGCGCTCCGCACCAACCTCCAGGAGCGCATCGAGCGCGTCATGCATGTGACGATGAGCCGCGAGATGGAGCGGGTCGAGCGCTTCATGCCGTTCCTCGCCACGGTTGGATCGACCTCGCCCTTCGTCGGCCTCTTCGGCACGGTCTGGGGCATCATGAACAGCTTCCAGGCGATCGCCGCGTCCAAGAACACGAGCCTTGCTGTGGTGGCGCCGGGCATCGCCGAGTCGCTCTTCGCGACTGCGCTCGGCCTCGTCGCCGCCATTCCCGCGGTTATCGCCTACAATAAATTCTCGACCGACTTCAGCCGCTACGCCGGGCGGCTCGACGGCTTCTCCACCGAATTCAGCGCCATCCTCTCGCGCCAGCTCGACGAGAAGGCCTGAGCCATGGCCGGCACTTTCATCAACGGCAATGGCGGCGGCGGCCCGCGCCAGCGCTACAAGCCGATGAGCGAGATCAACGTCACGCCGATGGTGGACGTGATGCTGGTGCTGCTCGTCATCTTCATGGTGGCGGCGCCGCTGCTCACCGTGGGCGTGCCGGTCGACCTGCCGCAGACCAAGGCGCCGGCCATTACCGAGCAGAAGGAGCCGCTCGTCATCACCATCAACGCCGAGAGCAAGCTCTTCCTGCAGAACACCGAGGTGGGCGAGGACGAGCTCGTGCCGCGGCTGCAGGCGATCACCAAGAACAATCCCGAGGCCGACATCTATGTGCGCGGCGACCGCGCCATCAATTACGGCCGCGTCATGGAAGTGATGGGGCTCGTCAGCGCCGCCGGTTTCACCAAAGTCTCGCTCATCACCGAGCAAGCGCGCGACAAGGGCAAGCGGTAGGCCGCCTTCGCATCAAGTCAATGACTCAGAGTCCGTCATCACTCCTCCCCCTCCCATTGCTTCGCGATGGGCCCTTCTCTCTCCGGCAAGGGGAGAGGGGTGCTGCCGCCCGCTCGGTGAACCCCCTCTCCCCTTGCGGGAGAGGGTTGGGGTGAGGGGTGCGGGCGATGGAAAACGGGGATCAGTCACGCACGCCATGACCGAGATCGGCGGCATGCCTCGGCGGGTCTTCGTCTACTCGGCGGTGTTTCACGTCGCCGTGGTGCTGACCTTGTTCGGCCTTGTTCATTGGCATTTCTTCAGCCGGCCCCTTCCCGAGGAGACGCCGATCGTCGTGCAGCTCATCAACCTCGCGCCGGAAACGCGCGCGACGCAGGTGACGCGCACGCCGCCCAAGCCCGAGAAACCGCAAGAAGTCGCGCAGGAGGAGACACCGAAGCCGCCAAAGCCCGAGCCGCCCAAGCCACCGCCGCCCACGCCACCGCCGTCGCCGAAACCGGAGCCGCCCAAACCCGAACCGCCAAAGCCGGAGCCGCCGAAGCCTGAGCCGCCCAAGCCGCCGCCGCAGGAGGCGAAGCTCGAAGCACCGAAGCCTGAGCCGCCGAAGCCCGAGCCGCCCAAGCCGGCGCCGCCGCCGGCGAAACCGGCGCCGCCCAAGAAGAAGAATGACGACACCGACTTCGACGCGCTCTTGAAGAACCTCGCCAAGAAGGACCCGGCGCGCACGCCCGTCGAGCAGCCCGCGAAGCAGGCCGCCGCGGCGCCGTCGCCAAAAGCCTCATCGCAGCCGGTGGCGCCCCTGGGCTCGCAGCTCACCACGAGCGAGACCGACCTCATAAAACAGCAGCTCTATGCTTGCTGGAACATTCCTCTCGGGGCGCGAGATGCCAAGAACCTGACGCCGGAATTCCGTGTCTTCATGAATTCCGATGGCACGGTCCGGGATGCGCAGCAGCTCAATCCGGAGCGCAACGGCGATCCCTACTTTCAGGCAGCGGCGGAGAGCGCGATGCGGGCTTTGCGCAACCCGCGCTGCCAGCCGCTCAAATTTCCGCCGCAAAAATATGAACAGTGGCAGACCTTCACCATCACCTTCGACCCCAAGGATGTGTCATGAGCAGATTTCCCCTACTGCGCGCTTTTGCCGCGTCCGCGGTACTACTGTTCGGCACCGTCGACGCGCATGCCGAGCTTCATCTCGATCTGACGCGCGGCAAGATCGAGCCGATGCCGATCGCCATTCCGGAATTCGCGGCGGGCGGCAACAGCGCGCAGATGGCGCGCGATATCACGCAGGTGGTCTCGGCCGACCTCGAGCGCTCTGGGCTTTTCGTGCCGATCGATCAGCGTGCTTACATCGACAAGGAGGGGGCGACGCGGCTGCCGCCGCGTTTCGGCGACTGGCGCGTCATCAATGCACAGGCGCTCATCACGGGCAGCGTTGCGCTGCAGGAGGGCGGGCTCCTTCATGTCGAGTTCCGCCTCTGGGACGTGCTCGCCGAGCAGCAGCTCACCGGGCTCGGCTTTAACGGAAGGCAGGAAGGCTGGCGGCGCTTCGCGCACAAGCTCGCCGACGTCATCTACAAGCGCATCACCGGCGAGGACGGCTATTTCGACACCGAGGTCGTCTACATTTCCGAGTCAGGCCCGGCTGATCGCCGCGTCAAGCGTCTCTCCATCATGGATCAGGACGGCGCCAATCATCGCTTCCTCACCGACGGAAGGGCGCTGGTGCTGACGCCGCGCTTCTCGCCCAGCTCGCGCGACATCACCTATCTCTCCTATGCCCGTGGCATCCCGCGCGTCTATCTCTTCAACATCGACACGGGCCAGCAGGAGGTGCTGGGCGACTTCCCCGGCATGACCTTCGCGCCGCGCTTCTCGCCCGACGGCCGGAAGGTGGTGATGAGCCTCGCCGTCGACGGCAACAGCGACATCTACACGCTCGACCTCAGGACGCGGCAGGTGACGCGGCTCACCGACAATCCCGCGATCGACACCTCGCCCTGCTACTCGCCCGACGGCAAGCAGATCGCCTTCAATTCCGATCGCGGCGGCTCGCAGCAGCTCTACACCATGAACGCCGACGGCAGCGAGGTGAAGCGCATCAGCTTCGGCTCCGGCCGCTATGGCACGCCTGCCTGGTCGCCGCGCGCCGACCTCATCGCCTTCACCAAGATCGATGGTGGGCAATTCTATATCGGCGTGATGCGGCCCGATGGCTCGGGCGAGCGACTCCTGACGCAAGCCTTTCTCGTCGAGGCGCCGACCTGGGCGCCCAACGGCCGCGTCCTCATGTATTTCCGCCAGGCGCCGACCGACGCGAAAGGCAAAGGCGGCTCGAGCCGGCTCTATACGATTGACTTGACCGGCTATAACGAAAGAGAGGTGATTACACCGCAGGATGCTTCCGATCCTGCGTGGTCCCCCTTGCTTCCCTGAATAACTGGAAGTATAGTCGCGCCGCTTTTGCCGACCGCGGCTGGCGTACACCACCGACTGCGTGTCGGGGCCGGTGCGTCCGAGGGGCTACGTCGTCCGAACGACATCGATCCAACCAATCCAAGTCTTTTCGAGGGAGTAGAAAATGAATCTTCGGTCTCTGAGTCTGCTTGCAGGCGCGCTGCTCTTGGCCGCTTGCGCTTCCGACAACACGGACAAGGGCGGCGCCGCCGGCGCGGGCGCCGGTGCCAACGCGCCGACCACCGCCAGCGTGCAGCCGGGCTCGCGCGAGGACTTCCAGCAGAATGTCGGCGATCGCGTGTTCTTCGACTTCGACAAGAGCGATATCAAGCCGGAAGGCCGCACCGTTCTACAACGGCAGGCTGATTGGCTGAAGAAATTCCCGAACGTGACCGTGACGGTCGAAGGCCATTGCGACGAGCGCGGCACACGCGAATACAACCTGGCGCTCGGCGAGCGCCGCGCCACCGCCGTGAAGAAGATGCTGGTGGCATTGGGGGTCGCCGCCAATCGCGTCTCGACCATCAGCTACGGCAAGGAGCGTCCGGCCGTGGTCGGATCCACCGAAGCCGCCTGGGCGCAGAACCGCCGTGGCGTGACGGTGATCAACTGATCGCCGCTGCCGCTGCTGTTCTCTAAAGCGCGCCTGCGCTCGATCGCGACCCCTAGTGTCGCGGGCGAGGCAGGCGCCCTTTTTTTGCCTAAAAGGCCGGTTAGACCATTCCAATGAGATTGGGTGTTCTCTCTTCCGTCATGGCTGGGCTTGACCCGGCCATCCACGTGAACCACCGGGTCAAGCCCGGGGGTGACGGTGGGAAGGGTACCAAGCGCACACAGCGGGGCTTGCGAGCAATCGCCTTTGCGCTAGCGCTTTGCTCTCTCGCGCTCGGTCTCGCCGGCGCCGCCGCCGCGCAGAGCAGCGATGTGCGTCCGCTGCTTGACCGCTTGGATCGGCTCGAGCGCGACATGAACCTGCTGCAGCGGCAAGTTTATCGCGGCACCGGTCCCGGCGGCGCACCGGTGGCGGTGAGCCCGCCCGATCCGCAGAGCGCCGTCAACTACGAGGTGCGCTTCAGCCAGCTCGAAGACCAGATGCGCGGGCTTACCGGCCAGATCGAGGAGATCAACTACAATCTCGATCAATTGAAGCGCCGTCTCGACACGCTGGTGAGCGACATCGATCAGCGCCTCTCGGCGATCGAGCATGGCGGTAGCGCCGGCGCGGTGGCTCAAGGCGCGCCCGCAGCAGCGGCTGCGGCCGCGCCGCGCAATCTCGCGGCGGCGCGTGGCGCCGGCGCCAATCCCGCGGAGCCGGCGAGCCAATCCGGCACGCTCGGGCAGTTGCCGGCCACGCGCGAGACTCAGACCGCAGTGGCCGCGCCCGCCGCGGCGGCGGAGGCGGGGGTGCTGCCGAGTGGTACGCCGCAGGAGCAATACAACTACGCCTTCGGCCTCTTGCGGCAGGCGAACTATCCCGCCGCCGAGCAGGCGCTGCGCGCTTTCATCCAGCGCTATCCCAACGACCAACTCACCGGCAATGCGCAATATTGGCTCGGCGAGACTTATTACGTGCGGAAGGACTACAACAACGCCGCCGCCGTCTTCGCCGAGGGCTATCAGAAATATCCGAAAGGCGGCAAAGCCGCGGACAATCTGATGAAGCTCGGCATGTCGCTGGCGCAGCTCGGCCAGAAAGCCGATGCCTGCCGCGCTTTTCAGCGCCTCGACCGCGACTTCCCCACCGCGGCAGCGCCGATAAAGGAACGTGCCGGCGACGAGAAAAAGCGCTTGGGGTGCTCCTAGGCCCAAACCGCGCGGTGCGGGAACGAGTTCTGCGGCGACGACTGATGGTTTCGATCGCACTCGATCAATCACGCGAAGAGACGGCGGAAGCGGCGCCGCTCAGCCTCGGCGAGTTTGCCGAATTGATGCAGCGCTTCGCGCCGTTCGAGCCGTCGCCACATCTTGCCGTCGCGGTCTCCGGTGGCGCCGACAGCCTGGCGCTTACCCTGCTCGCGGACGACTGGGCGCGGGCGAACGGGGGTACGATCACCGCGCTCACCGTCGATCATCGCCTGCGCGCCCAATCAGCCGCGGAAGCGGCACAAGTGGGTGCGTGGCTCGCCCGGCGCGGTATCGCCCATCGCATCCTCACGCGCCCGAGCGAACCGAGCGGCACTGGCGGCATCCAAGCGGCGGCGCGGGCGGCGCGTTATGCGCTCCTCGAGGAATGGTGCCGCGCCAAGGGCGTGCTCCATTTGCTCCTCGCCCATCACCGCGAGGATCAGGCCGAGACCCTGCTGCTGCGGCTCGCGCGCGGGAGCGGCCTCGCGGGGCTCGCGGCCATGGCGGGGGTGTTCGAGCGGGCGGATTGCCGCCTGCTGCGCCCCCTCCTTGGCGTGCCCCGCGCGCGCCTGGTCGCCACGCTTTCGGCGATCGCTCAACCATGGATCGAAGATCCCAGTAACCATGATCGTGCCTACGCCCGCGTGCGGCTTCGCAAGAGCGCCCCTGCGCTGACGGAAGCCGGTCTCACCCCGGCGCGGCTCGCCGCGACCGCAGCTCGGCTCGGCAAGGCGCGGGTGACGCTCGAGGCCGAGGTGGCGACGCTTCTCGCGGCGGCGGTCGAGTTTCATCCGGCGGGCTTCGCCCGCCTCGACCAGACCCGCCTGACGGCGGCGCCGGCGGCTGTCGGCCGGCGTGGCCTCGCGGCGGTTCTGGGCGCCGTGGGCGGCGCCCCCTTCGCACCGCGCTCGGGCCGGCTCGATCGGCTTTATGACGAGCTTTGTCAAGAGCTTAAGGGTGGTCGGACGCTCGGCGGCTGCCGCCTTTTGCCGCATCGGGGCGGCCTTCTCGTCTGCCGCGAGGCGGCGGCCATGGCGCCCTCGGTCGCGCTCGCGCCAGGCACGATAGTGTACTGGGACGGCCGTTTTCGCTTGTACCTTGCAGCGGAGGCGCCGCAGGGCCTCTTCCTGGGCGCGCTTGGCGCGGCCCCGGTCGACGCCGCGCGGAGGGTGCCGGGAGCGGTGCGGCCTTCCCTCGCGGCGCTCAGCGACAAAAAAACGGTGGTGGCGGTGCCGGCGCTGGGCTATCGAAGGGCCGATGTCGAGGGATCCTGGCTCAGCGCGAGCAGCCTCTCCTTTCGACCGACTCGACCGCTCACCGGCGCAAGCTTTACTGTTGTTTAAGCGCCGCCGCAGATTAAATGTATAGCCGGAGCAATGACGCGGAAATTTGGGCGAGGGCCTCGGTCCAGCCAGTGTGCGTCGGGCTCGGCTAGGAAAGGCCTGGACCGTGAACAATTTCGGAAAGAATCTGGCCCTTTGGATCATCATCGGCGTGCTGCTGGTGCTGCTCTTCAATCTCTTCCAGAGCTCGGCCAGTCGTAACGCCCCCAACACCGAGGACTATTCGCAATTCGTCGCCGAGGTCGATGCGGGCCAAGTCACCAACGTCACGATCCAAGGCAAGACCATCACCTATCAGCTCGCCGACAAGCGCAGCACCTTCACCACTCACGCGCCGGACGATCCCGGCCTCGTCGATCGCCTCATCGCCAAGCACATCGCCTTCAAGGCGGTACCGAGCGATGAGAACATGCCGACGCTCTTGGGCTATCTCCTCAACTGGTTCCCGATGCTGCTCATCATTGGCGTGTGGATCTTCTTCATGCGCCAGATGCAGGGCGGCGGCGGCCGCGCCTTGGGCTTCGGCAAGTCGCGCGCGCGGCTGCTGACGGAAAAGGTCGGGCGCATCACCTTCGACGACGTGGCCGGCATCGACGAGGCGAAGCAGGAGCTCGAGGAGATCGTCGAGTACCTGAAAGACCCGCAGAAGTTCCAGCGCTTGGGCGGCAAGATTCCGAAAGGCGTGCTGCTGGTCGGCCCGCCTGGCACCGGGAAGACGCTGCTCGCCCGCGCCATCGCTGGCGAGGCGAACGTGCCGTTCTTCACCATCTCCGGCTCCGACTTTGTCGAGATGTTCGTCGGCGTCGGCGCGTCGCGCGTGCGCGACATGTTCGATCAGGGCAAGAAGAACGCGCCCTGCATCATCTTCATCGACGAGATCGACGCGGTGGGCCGCCATCGCGGCGCGGGCTTGGGCGGCGGCAACGACGAGCGCGAGCAGACGCTCAATCAGCTGCTCGTCGAGATGGACGGCTTCGAGGCCAACGAAGGCGTGATCCTCATCGCCGCCACCAACCGGCCCGATGTGCTCGATCCGGCGCTGCTCCGTCCCGGCCGCTTCGACCGGCAAGTGGTGGTGCCCAATCCCGACATCGTCGGCCGCGAGAAGATCCTGAAAGTGCACATGCGCAAGGTGCCGCTCGCCTCTGATGTCGACCCGCGCACCATTGCGCGCGGCACTCCCGGCTTCTCCGGCGCCGATCTCGCCAACCTCGTCAACGAGGCGGCGCTCATGGCAGCGCGCAAGGGCAAGCGCTCCGTCAGCATGGCCGAGTTCGAGCAGGCCAAGGACAAGGTGCTGATGGGCACCGAGCGCCGCTCGATGGTGATGTCGGAGGAGGAGAAGAAGAACACCGCCTATCACGAGGCAGGCCACGCCCTCGTCATGCTTTACACCGAGGGCCACGATCCCCTCCACAAGGTGACGATCATCCCGCGCGGCCGTGCGCTCGGCGTCACCATGTTCCTGCCGGAGCAGGACAAGTATTCGCATTCGAAGCACGAGCTCGAAGCGCGGCTCGCCGGCCTCTTCGGCGGCCGTGTCGCCGAGGAGCTCATCTTCGGCGTCGAGCGCGTCACCACCGGCGCCTCGGACGACATCCGCCGCGCGACCGGCCTCGCGCGGCGCATGGTCACCGAGTTCGGCTTCAGCGACAAGCTTGGCCCCTTGCGCTACAGCGAGAACGAGGAGGAAGTCTTCCTCGGTCACTCCGTGACGCAGCGCAAGAACGTCTCCGACGCCACCGCCAAGGTGATCGACGAAGAGATTCGCCGCATCGTCGAGGAAGGCGAGCAGCGCGCGCGGGGGATCCTCACCGCGCATCTCGAGGAATTGCACGCGCTCGCCAAGGGTCTCCTTGAATTCGAGACGCTCTCCGTCGACGAGATCAAGCGCATCATCCGCGGCGAGAAGATCGTGCGCGACACCGGCGGTCCCGCCGAAGATCCGGCGCGCAGCGCCACCGGCAGCGGCGGCCGGCGCTCCTCGGTGCCGCCCGCCGGCCGCGACAAGCCCGCCGGCGGACTCGAGCCTGAGCCGCAGCCCGGCGCTTGATGGAAGACGCGGCGAGCTCGCCGCCAGCGCGAAGCCCCGCCCCAGCGCGGGGCTTCGCCGCTTTTGCACCGGCGGCAGCGGTGCGACTTCGACCCGCCGGCCTTCTCGAAGGCGTCGCGGCGATGGCGGCGCTTGAGCAGGGTCGTGCCTGGCCGCTCGCGGGCGGTCCACTCGCATTTGCCGATGTCGAGGCGATGGCCCGCGCTGAAGGGGGCGGCGCGGTCTCGGCCTATTGCACGGTCGGCGATCTCTTACAATGGTCGGCGCGGCAAAGCGGCGATGTCCGCCAGCAGGTCTCGAACGGTCTCGCGGCGATCATCGCGCGGCGCGCGCCCTGGGCGGGATTGAGCCTCGATAGCCCACGCATCATGGGCGTCCTCAACGTGACGCCGGACAGCTTTTCCGACGGCGGGCGCTTCCTCGATCCGGCGCGCGCCGTCGAGCATGGCCGCGCCCTGCTGGCGGCAGGCGCCGAGATCATCGATATCGGCGGCGAATCGACGCGGCCCCGCGCCGAGCCGATCGCGCCCGAAGAGGAAATCCGCCGCATCGAGCCGGTGGTGCGAGGCCTCGCTGAAACGGGTGCGCTCGTCTCGATCGATACGCGCCATGCCGTGGTGATGGAAGCGGCGCTCGCGGCGGGGGCGCGCGTCATCAACGATGTGGCCGCGCTCACCGGCGCCGGCAGTCTCGCCGTCGCGTCTCAATGTGGCGCCGCGATCGTCCTTATGCACATGGCGGGCGACCCCCGCACCATGCAGCAGAATCCGCAGTACGACGATCCCGCGCTCGACGTGCTCGACTTCCTCGAAGCGCGCATCGCCGCATGCGAGGCAGTGGGCATTTCGCGCGAGCACATCGCCGTCGATCCCGGCATCGGCTTTGGCAAGAAGGACCCGCACAACCTCGCGCTCCTCATGCGGCTCGCACTGCTGCATGCGACGGGATGCGCGCTGATGCTAGGCGCGTCGCGCAAGTCCTTCATCAGCCGGCTCGGCGGCGGTAACGGCACGGGCGAGCGCATCGGCGGCTCGCTCGCCGCAGCCTTGTGGGCCGCGAGCCAAGGGGTGCAGCTCCTCCGCGTCCACGACGTCGCCGAAACCCGCCAAGCGCTCGCCATCCGCGCGGCGATCGTCGGCGGTTGACGTTTTTCCCGCGCCTTGCGGTATAAGAGCGGGTTGAGAACGATGCTCCGATCGAGGTCCCTTGGATGACGCGCAAGCTCTTCGGCACGGATGGAATTCGCGGCACCGCCAACAGCGAGCCGATGACGGCCGACACCACGCTCAAGGTGGCAATGGCGGCGGGTCGGGTACTGCGGCGCGGCGATCATCGCCATCTCGTCGTCATCGGCAAGGACACGCGGCTTTCGGGCTACATGGTCGAGCCCGCGCTCACTGCCGGCTTCATCGCGCGCGGCATGGATGTGGTGCTGGTGGGGCCGCTGCCGACGCCGGCCATCGCCATGCTGACGCGGAGCTTGCGCGCCGATCTCGGCGTGATGATCTCGGCCTCGCACAATCCCTTCGAGGATAACGGCATCAAGCTCTTCGGGGCCGACGGCTACAAGCTCTCGGACGAGATCGAGGCGGCCATCGAGGCACAGCTCGACGATACCAACGGCCGCGTGCCCCCGCACGAGCTGGGCCGCGCCAAGCGGCTCGACGATGCCGGCGGACGCTATATCGAGTTCGTGAAGGGGAGCTTTCCGAAGCGGCTGCGCCTCGACGGTCTCAAGGTGGTGATCGATTGCGCGCACGGCGCCGCCTATAAGGTGGCGCCGACGGTGCTCTGGGAATTGGGCGCAGAGGTGATCCCGCTTGGCGTCTCGCCCGACGGGCTCAACATCAATCGCGACAGCGGTACCATGGCAACGCAGGCGATGCAGCGTGCTGTCATCGAGCACGGCGCCGATCTCGGCATCGCGCTCGACGGCGATGCCGATCGCCTTCTCGTCGCCGACGAGGGTGGCCGCATCCTTGACGGCGATCAGCTCATGGCGCTCATCGCGCTCAGATGGCACGAGGCAAAGCGCCTCGATGGCGGCGGCGTGGTGGCGACGGTGATGTCGAATCTCGGTCTCGAGCGCCGCCTCGCCCAAGACGGCGTCACCTTGCACCGCACCGCCGTCGGCGATCGCTACGTCGTCGAGGCGATGCGCCGGGTCGGCAGCAATCTCGGCGGCGAGCAGTCGGGCCACATCATTCTCGGCGACTATTCCACCACCGGCGACGGTCTCATGGTGGCGCTCCAGGTGCTCGCTGCCATCGTCGAGACCGGCGCGCCGGCAAGCCGCGTGTGCAAGATCTTCACGCCGGTGCCGCAGCTCCTCAAGAACGTACGCTTTGTCGGTGGCGCGCCGCTCGAGACGAAAGCGGTGAAGAAGGCGATCAGCGCCGGCGAGCGCCGCCTCGGCAAGAAGGGGCGCCTCGTCGTGCGCAAATCCGGCACCGAGCCGCTCATTCGCATCATGGCCGAGGGTGAGGACGAACGCCTCGTCGCCGCCATCGTCGACGAGATCGCCGCCGCCGTCATCGCCGAAGGCAGCGCCGCCGCATGAACGGTCGGGTGCTCATCGTCGCCGGCTCGGATTCGAGCGGCGGCGCGGGCATCCAGGCCGACATCAAGACGGTGACGGCGTTGGGCGGCTATGCCGCCACCGCGATCACCGCGCTCACGGTGCAGAACACGCTCGGCATCTTCGCCACGATGCCGGTCGACGCGCTCTTCGTCCGCCAGCAGATGGAAGCAGTGTTGGGTGACATCGGCGCCGATTGCATCAAGACCGGTATGCTCGCCGACGCGGAGATCATCGCCGCCGTGGCGGATGCGCTGGCGACCGTGCCGCACATCCCGCTGGTGATCGATCCTGTGCTGTGCTCGACCAGCGGGACGCCGCTCCTCGATGCAACGGCGATCGGCGTGTTGAAGGAGCGCCTCATCGCGCGTGCGGCGGTGCTCACGCCCAATGTGCCGGAAGCGAAAGCGCTGCTCGGTCGCGCGATCGTCGATGCCGCGGCGATGGAGGCGGCGGCGCGCTCATTGCGTGCGCTCGGCGCCGCCACGGTGATGCTGAAAGGAGGGCATCTCGAGGGCGACATCGTGCGCGACGTGGTCGTCGAGGGAGACCGGCGCTACGTGCTCGAAAGCCCGCGCGTCAAGACGCGCCACACCCATGGCACCGGCTGCACGCTCGCCTCGGCGATCGCCACCGGCCTCGCGCAGGGTTTGGGGACGCGCGCCGCCATCGAGCGCGCTCACGCCTATGTCCAGGAAGCGATCCGTACCGCGCCCGGTCTCGGCCAAGGCCGCGGGCCGCTCAACCACGCGCATACGGTGCGGGACGAGCCTTAGCTCTCAGCAAGTCCGCGCACGAGACTCGCTAACGCCGATTGGCGATGCGTATCGGTCTTGCTGAAGACGCGCTTCAAATGGCTGCGAACCGTTCCGATGCTGAGATCGAGCGCGGCGGCGATCTGTTCGAGCTCGCAGCCCTCGCCGATCATCGCCGCGATCTCGGCCTCACGGCGTGTCAGGCGAAAGGCGTCGGTGAGCGCGGTTTTGTCGACGCGAACCGGCGCCGCCAGCTCCTTAAGGAAGATCGCGACGCCGGGTGCGCCGCCCATCGCCGCCATCCCGAGCCGTGCGATTGGTACCAGCGTCAGCATGAGGGGCGGACGCAGCGATGGCCGTTCGAGGAAGAGCCGGTGGCGTTGGCCGGCGCCGTCGCCATTGCCGACCATGCCATTCTTCGCCACGGCCAGCGCCGTGATCGCCTGGCGCAAACGCCGCGTCTCGGTCCCGGCCGCCGCCGCAAGGCCCGACCGCTCGACGGTGAGACCGTCGCGTTCGGCGAGGATGCGCTCCGCGCGCTTGTTGAGATAGCGCGGACACGCCGCTGCGTCGGCGACGATCACGCCGTCCTCGAGCTGGTCCATGAGATGCGCGAGGCTCGGCGTCGTTGCTGGTGCAGCCGCGAGCCGATAGGTGAGCTCCACGGCGTTGGTGAGATGCGGCAGCACGGTCCGGAGCACGGCGAGCTCTTGCTCGGCGAAGTCTGCGTCTTCCCGGCCGCGACACACGGCGAGGGTGAAGCCGATCGGCGCGCGCGGCTTGCGAAAGAAGGCGGAATTGAAACCGTTCAGCGGTCGGATGATGTCGTTGTAATAGTGACTGCGGAGAAACTGATCATCCGCAACGATCGAGCTCCGCTTGACGACGGTGCTGAGCGGGAGGCGGCCGAAATTGAGGGGGCCGAGGAGACCCGCGCCGCCGGCGCAAATGAGTTGCGCGAGGGCGCCGTCGTCGACGCGATCGGCAGCGACCATCGGCGCCGCGCCGTCGCTCTCGGCGACGAGGATTGTGTGCCCCGCCCTCATCACCTGCGTGAGGGCGTCCAATGCCGACGGCCACGTCGCCGTGTCGAGCGCGGCGGCGTAAAGCCGATCGACGACGCGTAAGGCATCAAGCGCGGCGGTCATCGCCGAGGTCTCCCCCATATGGGGCAATTCAACCAAGGAAGGGAATTATATCGTCGCTCCCTGTCGAGCCAAGCGTTGCCGCGGGCACGGTCGGCGCGGGCACTCTAGAGGGGGAGAAAAGGATGGTTCGATTCGCGATCAACGGCCGATGGACGACCGTGGACTTGGGCGCGGACACGCCGCTGCTTTGGGTTATCCGCGATCATCTCCGCCTGACCGGCACCAAATTCGGCTGCGGCGCCGGTCTTTGCGGCGCCTGCACCGTCCATATCGACGGTGCCGCCGCTTTTGCCTGCCAGACCGAGATCGGCGATGTCGAAGGCAAGCAGGTCACCACCATCGAGGGGCTGTCGCCGGACAGCAGCCACCCGCTGCAGAAAGCCTGGGTCGCCGAGCAGGTGCCGCAATGCGGCTATTGCCAATCGGGCCAGATCATGCGGGCCGCGGCGTTGCTCAAGAAGACGCCGCATCCAGCGCCTGCGGAAATCGCCAAGCTGATGAAGACCAATCTCTGCCGCTGCGGCACTTACAATCGCATCGTCGCCGCGGTCGCGCGCGCCGCGCGGGAGGCTTGAGCATGACGGCACAGCTACCTGAAAGCGCGCTGACGCGCCGCGGGTTCATCGCTTCCGCCGGCCTTACCTTCGGTCTCGCGCTCACCGGATCGAGCGTGATCCTCTGCGACGCCCTGGCGGAGGGCGGCGCGTTTCAGCCCAATGCCTGGATCGAGATCGGTGTTGACAACACGATCACCTTGATCGCGCCGGCGGCGGAAATGGGCCAGGGCACCTTCACCTCGTTGCCGATGGTGATTGCCGAAGAGCTCGATGCCGATTGGAGCAAGATCAAAGTCGTGCAAGCTCCGGCCGGCAAGGAATACGGCAATCCCGGTTTCGGCGGTGCGCAAGTGACCGGCGCAAGTCGAAGCGCACGCGCCTATTTCACACCGCTGCGTCTCGTCGGCGCGCAGGCGCGGCGCGTGCTGCTGATGAGCGTTGCCGAGCGCTGGAACGTGCCGATCGACGAGCTCACCACCAAACCCAATCTCGTCGTGCACGAGAAGTCCGGCCGCTCGATCAGCTATGGCGAGGTGGCGAAATTCGCGACGGTGTCGGCGCAGCTGCCGCAGGTCGCCGAGGCCGACCTCAAGCCACCGAGCCAGTGGCGCCTCATCGGCAAGGACCTGCCGCGGCTCGATATTCCCGCCAAGGTTAACGGCACCGCGCAATACGGCATCGACGTCTATTTGCCGGCGATGCTTTATGCCGCCGTGCTGCGTCCGCCGGTGCAGGGAAGGGCGCCCGACCAAGTCGACGACAGCGAGGCAATGAAGATCAAGGGCGTGGTCAAGGTGGTGAGCCTACCCTTCGGCGTCGCCGTTATCGCGCCTGACTACTGGACCGCCGCCAAGGGCAAGGACGCGCTCAAGGTGACATGGAAGAAAGGCGCCAAAGCCGAAGGCTACGACAGTCGCAAGGTGCTCGACGATTACGCGGCCGCGGCCAAAGACTGGCAGCGCAAAAGCGTCGTCGCGCTTGCCGAAGGGGATGTGGAGAAGGCGTTCAAAGGCGCGGCCAAGGTGATCACCGCCGATTACCGCTCGGAGCACGTCTATCACGCCCCGATCGAGCCCACCAATACGACCGCGTGGGTCAAAGGCGACGGCACGGTCGAGCTCTGGACACCCACCCAGGCGCCGACCTTCGCCGTGCTCACTGCGGCCGCTGTGGCGGAGACCACGCCCGATAAGATCATCGTCCACACCACTTTTCTGGGCGGCGGCTTCGGTCGAAATCTCGAGCAAGCCATCGTCGTCGATGCCGTGCTTTTGTCGAAGATCACGCAGAAGCCGATCAAGGTGCTGTGGAGCCGGGAGGACGATCTCAAGACCGATAAGTTCCGTCCGGCGACGGCGCAGCGTCTCGAGGCGGCGCTCGATGCCAAGGGCAAGATCGTCGGTTGGCGCTGGCGCATCGTCGCGGAGTCAATTCTGCGCCGCGCGGCGCCCGACATGCTTGCTGCCGCCAAGGGCATCGACATCGCCGTGTGCGACGGGCACGAGACGAATTACCGAATTCCCAACCAATATCACGATTGGGTCGAGGACGATCGCGGTGTCGAGGTCGGCTTCTGGCGCGCGGTCGGGCCCGGCTACACCGTCTTCGCCATCGAAACGTTCATGGACGAACTCGCGCACCAAGCGGGCCAGGATCCGCTTGCGTTCCGTCTCGCGCATCTCGACGATCCGCGCGCGCACAAGGTGCTGAAAGCCGTGGCGGAGATGGCGCATTGGGGACGCAAGAGCGAGGGGCGCGCCCTCGGCCTCGCCTACGCTTATTATCCCAATGTCTGGTTCTGCCACGTCGCGCAAATCGCCGAAGTCTCCGTCGATATGCAAAGCGGCGCCATCCGCGTGCACAAGATCTGGGCGGCCGTCGATCCCGGCACGACGATCAGCCCGGCGAACGTCGCCTATCAGATCGAGGGCGCGGTCATTTTCGGCACGAGCGCGGCGCTCTTGGAGCACATCACCTTTGCCAACGGCGAAGTCCAGCAATCGAACTTCCACAACTACCCATTGCTGCGAAGCGACGAGGCGCCGGCGGTCGAGGTCAAGCTGCTGCCGGAGCAAAACGCCCGCATGGCGGGCGTTGGCGAATCGGGGTTGCCGCCGGCGGCGCCGGCGATCGCCAATGCGGTGCGCGCGCTCACCGGCGCCAAGCTACGGCACCTGCCCATGCTGCCGGAGCGCGTCAAAGCCGCGTTGAAGGCCTGAGCCAATGCGGTGTGATGCCGGCGACCCTGTGTCCCGTCACCGGCGTCGCGGCGAAGCCGGCGGTATCCGCCGCCTATCTCCGGGTATCGCCGGCTCGCTTGCCAAAGTTGACCGCTCAAACCACCGATGAATACGCGTCCGACCGCGCTTCGAGGAGCGCGGCGAGGCGGGTGAGGCCGCGCTCCATCTCGGCCGCTGTCGCCGGCGTGCCAATGCAGAGGCGCACCGCGTTGGGTGCTTGGCGCGAGGTGGAAAACGCCGCGGCGGGGGCGATGGCGACGCCGCGACGCTCGGCTGCGGCGGTGAAATCCTCGGCGCGCCATTCCTCGGGAAGCTCGAGCCAGAGATGCGCCGCCGCGGGATCGCGGCGCATGAACTCGGCGGCGAAGAAGCGCTCCACGATCTCCTGCCGCCGCGCGGTTTCGGCGCGCTTTTCCGCGAGGAGGCGCTCGCCGGTGCCGTCCTCGATCCAGCGCGTGGCGAGCGCCGCCATCATGGGCGTTGCACAATATGTGGAGGCATGCACCGCCGCGGCGACCCGCTCGACCAGCGACGCCGGGCAATGTGCATAGCCCACGCGTAAACCGGGGACGAAGCACTTCGAGGTGGCAGTGATATAGAAGGCGTGCGCCGGTGCGAACGCGGCAAGCGGCGGGAGCGGCTCGGTCACGAGAAAACCGTAGAGGTCGTCCTCGATCAGCATGAGGTCGTGCGCGCGGGCGATCTCGGCGATCGCACGCCGCCGCTCGAGCGGCATGGTGGCGGTCGTGGGATTGTGGAGCGTCGCCAGGAGATAGGCGGCGCGCACGCGATTGCCGCGGCAGACGGCATCGAGCGCCTCCGGCGCCATGCCCTTGTCGTCGAGCGCGACGGGGACGAGCTTGAGCCGCAGCAGGTTGGCCGCGGCGCGAATGCCGGGATAGGTGAGCGCCTCGACGGCGAGACTGTCGCCGGGCTCGGTGACGGCGGCGAGCGTCGCCAGCATCGCGTGCTGGCCGCCCGAGGTCACCACCACCTGCTCCGCCGCGGCCGCAAGCGTGCTCGTCCGCGTAATCCAGCGCGCGCCGGCGGCGCGATCGGCGGGTCGTCCGGCGTGCGGATGATAATCGAGCAGCCCAGCGAGCGCCGGATCCGCGGCCAATTCCGCAAGGGCGCGCGCCATGAGCGGCGCCTCGCTGGCCGCGCGCGGGCGGTTGACGCGAAAATCGATGAGATCCCCTTTCGCCGCGTCGGCATGGAAGCGCAGCGTCGGCGCGGCCGGGGCGACGGCGCGCACGAAGGTGCCGCGGCCCACCTCGCCGCTGATGAGGCCGCGGCGCTCCGCCTCGGCATAGGCCCGGCTCACCGTGCCGACGGTGACGCGCAGGCGCCAGGCGAGGTCGCGATGAGTGGGGAGGCGCGTCCCGGCGGGCAGCGTCCCAGCGCGCACGTCGTCGGCCAGCGCTTCGGCGATCGCGCGGTAGCGCGGGCCGGTGCGGAGGGCAAGGTCGGGTTGCCAACTTGTCATAGTGACAATGATATCATTGAATACGGGATTGTGCCAATTTATAAGAGAAGATGTGATCAATTGGTAGATACAATCGGGACAAATTTCGGGATTGTATGGCGAAATGACCCTGCCAGAATCCTCCCTTACTGCCGCGAGCGGTCCGACGCGGCTCTTTGCCAGTGGCGCGCTGTGGGGCGTTGTCGGCTTCTCGTTCACGTTGCCGGCGACGCGGATTGCGGTGATGGAGCTTGACGGCACGTTGGTGGGGCTCGGCCGGGCCGTGATCGCCGGCGGCGCGGCGGCGCTCTTGCTCGCGGTGATGCGGGAGCCGCTTCCCCCGCGTGTCCTCTGGGGTCGGCTCGCGCTGGTGGCGGCGGGCGTCGTGGTCGGCTTTCCGCTCTTCAGCGCCTGGGCGCTCAAATACGTGCCTGCGGCGCATGGCGCCGTCATCGTCGGCCTCACCCCGGCGGCGACGGCGGTGATGGCGGTGATCCGCGCGGGCGAGCGGCCCTCGGCGGGCTTCTGGCTCGCCTCGCTCTTGGGCCTGGTTGCGGTGCTGATCTTCGCGGCGGTGCAGGGCGCGGGCGCGCCGGTGCCGGCCGACGGCCTCATCCTCATCGCCGTGGCGCTCGGCGCCTTGGGTTACGCCGAAGGCGGCCAGCTCGCGCGCACGCTGGGCGGCTGGCAGGTGATCTCCTGGGCGCTGGTCCTGTCGGCGCCAGTGCTGTTGCCGATCGTGGCATGGAGCGCGGCGCGGGATGGGCTCGCCGCGAGCCCGCTCGCCTGGGGCTGCGTCGCCTACGTCTCGCTCGTCAGCATGTACTTCGCGTTCTTCGCCTGGTATCGCGGTCTCGCCCAGGGCGGGGTGGCGCGCGTCGGCCAAGTGCAGCTGCTCCAGCCCGTGCTCACCTTATTGTGGTCGGCGCTGCTGCTCGGCGAGCAGATCAGCGGCGCGATGATCGCCGCAGCGGCGGCGGTGCTGGGCTCTGTCGCGCTCACCCAACGCTCGCGCGTTGCGCGCTAAGGTTTTTCGAGAAGGGAAGGGACATGCAGTTGCTGCTCTACCAAGTGGACGCGTTTACGGATCACATCTTCGGCGGCAATCCGGCTGCGGTGGTGCCACTCGAGAGCTGGCTGCCGGCGGCGACGATGCAGGCGATCGCCACCGAGAACAATCTCTCGGAGACCGCCTTCTTCGTGGCGGAAGGTGAGGACACATTTGGTCTGCGCTGGTTCACGCCCGTGGCCGAAATCGATCTCGCCGGCCATCCCACCCTGGCGACGGCCTATGTCATCTTCCGTTTCATCAAACCCGCGGCGCAGAAGCTCACCTTCCGCACGATGAAGGCCGGTACGCTGGTGGTGACGCGGCACTGCGAGGAGCTCGCCATGGATTTTCCCGCGCGTCCGCCCGAGCCTTGCGCGCTGCCGCCGACACTCGTGCCGGCGCTCGGCAAGCGGCCCGTTCAAGTGCTGGGCTCGCGCGACTACATGGCGGTTTACGACAGCGCCGCCGATGTCGCAGCTCTAACGCCAGATTTCGGCGCGATCGCGAAGCTCGATCGCATGGCCGTCATCGCCACCGCGCCCGGCGAGGGCGATATCGATTTCGTCTCGCGCTTCTTCGCGCCGGCGCACAACATCAACGAGGATCCCGTCACTGGCTCGGCGCATTGCACGCTCATTCCCTATTGGGCCGGGCGCCTCGGCAAGACGCGGCTTAAGGCGCGGCAGATCTCGGCGCGGATCGGCGATCTCTCCTGCGAGCACCGCGGCGCGCGCGTCACCATTGCCGGGCGCTGCGTGCTCTATATGGAGGGCGCGATCACGCTGTGAGACGGCGAGCGGAGTTTCTACGAAAGCGACGTGGGATGCGGCTATCTTTGTCACTTCCTCTTGTCGCTTTCGCCCCATCAAGCCCGCCGTTCGAGCGCGCGAGGCGCCGCCTGCCCGGTCCTGGTGCGTGGCACGGACGCCCGCGGCCGGCCGTGCGGGTGAGCCGATTTCTCGGGCTCCTATCGCTATGGCGTGAGCGCGCTCGGAGCCGACGGCTCTTGGCGACGTTCGACGATCGGATGCTGGCCGATATCGGGGTCGAACGGGCGACGGCGGTCTACGAAGTCGACAAGCCGTTCTGGCGCGGCTGACGCGCTCCCTTCGAGCGCGCAAAATTCGCCCGCGGCGGGAGCCTCAATGCACGTAAGATTTCTTCGCCTCGGGTGAATCGAAGACCCAGGGTGTCGAGGGGCGGCTCAAGCCGTACCCCACCACCGCGAGGGCAACGGCAACGACCGCGCCGATGATCACGAGCTTCTTGTGGTCGCGCGGCGCCGGTCGTGCGGCGGCGGCACGCGGCGCCGCTTGGGTCGGGCGCATTGGCTGCGCCGGCTTGGCGGCAGGCGAGGCCGGCCGGGGTGCCGGCGAGGTCGGACGAGCTGGCGGCTTCATGCTCCGCTCCCGCTGCTGATGCGTGGCTTTTTACGCTAAAGCTGAATAGTAAAGTATTCCTTGCCGCTGGGTTTGCCCCTCCGGTGCCGCCGCGATATCGTCCCTGCCCCGGCAAGGAGGCCCCATGGCGCGGCGCTACGAGATTGCGGTCATTCCAGGCGACGGCATCGGCAAGGAGGTGGTGCCGGAAGGCATGCGCGTCCTCGAAGTGGCAGCGCGCCGCTTCGGATTTTCCCTGACCCGGCGCGAGCTCGACTGGAGCTGCGAGCGCTTCGCCAAGACGGGCGCGATGATGCCGGGGGACGGGCTCGAGCAGATAAGGCACACGGACGGCATCTTCTTGGGCGCCGTTGGATATCCCGGCGTTCCCGACCACGTCTCGCTCTGGGGCTTGCTCATCCCGCTCCGGCGCGGCTTCCAGCAATACGTGAACCTCCGGCCGGTGCGGCTCTTGGCGGGCGTGGACTCGCCGCTCAAGAACCGCAAGCCCGGCGAGATCGACTTCTATGTCGTGCGCGAGAACAACGAGGGCGAGTATTCCGAGATCGGCGGCCGGCTCTATGTCGGGACGCCCTTGGAAATGGCGATGCAGCAGACGGTGTTCACGCGCCAGGGCTGCGACCGCATCATGCGCTTTGCCTTCGAGCTCGCGATGAAGCGCAAGAAGCACGTGACCTCCGCCACCAAATCGAACGGCATCATCCACACCATGCCCTATTGGGATGAACGCTTCGCCGCCACCGCCAAAGACTATCCGGATGTGCGCACCGACCAGTACCACATCGACATCTTGACGGCGCATTTCGTGCGCAATCCTCATTGGTTCGACGTGGTGGTGGGCTCCAATCTCTTCGGCGACATCCTCTCCGATCTGGGGCCGGCCGTGGTCGGCTCGATCGGCATCGCGCCATCGGCCAACATCAATCCCGAGCGCGCTTTCCCCTCGATGTTCGAGCCGGTGCACGGCTCGGCGCCGGATATTTACGGGAAGCGCATTGCCAACCCCATCGGCCAGATCTGGTCGGGCGCGATGATGCTGGCGCATCTCGGCGAGCGTGATGCCGCCGATGCGATCGAAGGCGCGATCGCGCGCGTGCTGGCGGACGCGAGTGCGCCCAAGACCCCCGATCTCGGCGGCAGGGCCAGCACCTCTGATCTGGGCGGCGCGATCGCCGCGGCGCTCGGCTGAGCAACGCGGCGTCCGTGACCCGCTATTTCGAGGATTTCGCCGTGGGCGAGCGCTTTTCGACGCGCGGGGTCACGGTGAGCGAGGGCATGATCCTCGACTTCGGCCTCGTCTACGACCCGCAGCCCTTCCACATCGATGCTGAGGCAGCGCGGGCGACCATCTATGGCGGGCTCATCGCCAGCGGTTTTCAGACGCTGGCCCTGGGCTTTCGCCTGGTGGTGGATACCGGGCTCTTTAACGGCTCTGCCATGGGCTCGCCCGGCTTCGACGAGCTGTGCTGGCTCAAACCGGTGCGGCCCGGCGACACGCTGCATGTCGATCTCGAAGTCGTCGACAAGAAGCCGTCGGCCTCAAAGCCCGACCGCGGCATCATCCGCTTCGCGTATCGCATCATGAATCAGCGCCAAGAGGTGGTGTTGACGATGCTCGCCATGCACCTCCTCAAGCGGCCGGGGGCAATGGCCTAGGCGCCCTGATCGTACTCCTGGTCGATGTCCTTGCCGGTGTAGTCCGGCATGAACGCCGCCGAGGCGAGGCTGATGATCGCGCACACCGCAATGTAAGCGGCGATCGAGTAAGCCGATTGCGTTTCCTTGAAGAGATACGCGGCGATGAGCGGCGCCGGACCGCCGGCGATGACCGAAGCGAGCTGGTAGCCCAAAGAGGCGCCGCTATAGCGCAAGCGCGGCGTGAAGGCTTCGGCAATGAGCGCCGCCTGCGGCCCATACTGCATGTCGTGCGGGATGAGCGAGAGGAAGATGGCGATAAAGATCAGCACCTCGAGGCCCGTGCCGAGCAAGCCGAAGTAGACGAAGCCGAATATGCCGGTGACCGCGGCGCCGAGCAGATACATCTTCCGGCGGCCAATGAGGTCGGAGATGTGGCCGGAGAGCGGGATGCTGACGAAGGACAGCACCGAGGCGGCGAGCACGCCCCACAGCACGAAGTTCCGGGATAGATGGAGCGTGGTGGTGCCGTAGGCGAAGACGAAGGCGGTGAAGATGTAGAAGGGGGCCTGCTCGGCCATGCGCAGCAACGCCGAGAGAGTGATCTCACGCGGCTGCTTGCGGATCACCTCGGCAATGGGTGCGCGCTCGACCTTCTGCTCGGAGACGAGCCTCTGGAAGATCGGCGTCTCCAAAATGCCCAAGCGGATCCAAAGGCCGATGCCGACGAGGACGATGCTGAGCAGGAAGGGGATGCGCCAGCCCCAGGTCAGGAACTGATCGCCCGACCAGGCGCTGAAGGCGAGGATCACCAGGTTCGAGAGGAACAGGCCGCAGGGCACGCCGAATTGCGGCCAGGACGCGACGAGGCCGCGGCTGCCGTGGCTCTTCGCCCATTCCATAGAAATCAGCACGGAGCCGCCCCATTCGCCGCCGACGCCGATACCCTGGATGACACGAAGAACGGTGAGCAGCACCGCGCCCCAGACGCCGATCGAGGCGTAGGTGGGCACGAAGGCGATGAGGAAGGTGGCGATCCCCATCAACAGCAGTGTCGCGATCAGCGTCGCCTTGCGGCCGATACGATCGCCGTAATGGCCGAAGATGGCGGCGCCGATCGGGCGCCCGACGAAGCCTACGAAGTAGGTCGCGAACGCCGCCAACGTGGCGGTGTAGGGATCCTCCTGCGGAAAGTAGAGCTTGCCGAAGACGAGCCCGGCCGCGGTGCCGTAGATGAAGAAATCATACCATTCGATGGTCGTCCCGACGGTCGCCGCAATGACGGCACGTCTGAGCTGCCGCGAGTGCTCGGTATCCGACATCCCGGCGGTGACGGTGGTTGTGGCCATGGACGCTCCTCCCCAGGGGTCTTCGGCGGGCATTGGGTGCAAGCCGCCATTTAAGGTAGCTCAGTTTTCTATTTAGCTCACTTTCCTATTTAGCCCAATTTATTGCCGCGTTCGACATTCTCTTGCGGGTCGGGGCGTCGGCGCCGCTTGACGAGTCCGCTCGTCCGCGCACACTTCGCATCATGGCGGCCCAAAGACCGCACGTAGCAAGGAGGATCGCCGATGGCTGACCGATTGACGCCCGTGACCGTCGCTCCCAAAGGCATGGGGCTCAACGACTTCGTGGCCATGGAGAAGGGCCTGTTTACCGCCGAGGGATTGGACGTCTCTTTCGACTGGAAGACCTTCCGCGGCACGCAGTCGAGCTGGCGCGGCCTCAACTACCTCGAGCGGCCGCAGGACAAGCCCTATGCCGAGGGCGCCGAGGTGGTGCAGGGCGCCTGCGCCTGGGGCAGCATTTGCAACGCGGGGGCGGGCATGGGGCGCTTCGTCGCCGATGCCTATGGTGTCTCGCCCTGGGCCATCTTCGTGCGCCCGGACTCGAAGATCGAGCGGCCGGAAGACCTGGCCGATGTGCCGGTCGCGGTGGGACTGCGCGCCGGCAGCCATTTCAACGTGCCCTACCGGCTCGAAGCTCATCTGCCGCTCGAGCGCATCAAGACCGTCAATGTCGGCGGCTTCGGTGCCCGCTTGAAGGCGCTCCTTGAGGGCGAGGTTGAAGCGGCGAGCCTGCTGCCGCCGCAAATCGCCATGGCCGAGCAGCTGGGAATGCGCAAGGTCATCGAAAACACCTTCCACACCCTGTGGTGGGTGCCGGAGACCGCCTCTGGCGAGACTGTCGCCGCCTATCTCCGCGCCCTCGCGTGCGCCGAAGCATTGCTCGAGACCGACCTCGCCAACTATCTGTCGCTCTGGAAGCTCTCCGTGCCAGCGGAATTCACAGATCGCACCTGGGACTTCAGCAAGTTCGGCCGCGGCGAGCGCTTCGTCCACGCAGCCATGCCCGAGGGCGAATTCGACGAGGTGATGGAACAGGTGCGGCGTTGGGGCCTCGATGATTTCTTGAAGGAGCGGCGGTTCGAGGCGCTCGTCTTTGCCGCGGGATGAGAACCGTGGAATTTCGCGCGATGGCCGAGACGGCGACCGACCCGGTGGTGCAGAAGCTTCTACTCGAAGTCGCCAAGGAATACGAGCGACTGGCAAAGCATGCGAAGTCGCTGAGGCCGCCCCGCAACGAGGCGAATTGCTAGAAAGGGCAATCGGCCGGCAGACTAAGAGGCGTGCGACGTTGGCCGGAGCTGCGCTTCAAGCTCGGCCGCCCTGGCTTCGAGCTCGCTCACCAAATCCATCAACTTGTCGGCAATTTGCATCTGATCGACGGCGCGGCGCTCTTGCGCCAGCTGACGGAATTTCATCGCGTTTTCGCGCAGCGAGGCAATGTCCGCCTCGATACTCGTCAACGTCCGTTCCATGTACGCCTCCGAGAGGCAAAGTAGCGTCCTCTCGCGCCGCTGACAATTGCCGACGGCTAGGGCATGAGCGCCATGCACCGGCGGTGGCCGCCTCAGCGGCGGAAGAACTCGTCCGGTATGTAGGTGGCGATTTCAGGAAAGATGCACAGCAGCACGATAGCGAAGGTCATCAGCAACACGAAGGGAAGGGTGCCGAACACGATGTCCTTCAAGCCGATGTCCGGCGCGATCTTGTTGATGACGAAGATGTTGAGCCCGACCGGCGGATGGATGAGACCCATCTCCATGATCATCGACATGACCACGCCGAACCAAACGAGATTGAAGCCGGCCGCCTTGAGCGGGGGCAGGATGATCGGCGCGGTCATGAGGATGATGCTGACCGGCGGCAGGAAGAATCCGAGCACCACCACGAGCAGCGCGATGGCCGTGAACAGCAGCCATTTCGAGAGCTCAAGCGAGACGATCCATTCCGCCGCGCTTTGTGAGATGTGCAGATAGCTCATCACGTAGCTGTAAAGCAGGCTCATGCCGATGATGAGCATGAGCATGCCGCTTTCGCCGATCGTGCTGGCGAAGATCGGCTTCAAATCAGCCAGCCGCCAGGCGCCATAGACGACGGCGATGAGGAGGAGCGCCAGCACGGCGCCGAGGCCGGCCGTCTCCGACGGCGTGGCGATCCCGCCATAGAGCGCGAACATCACGCCCAGAAGCAGCAGGAGGAACGGTAGAATGCGGGGCAAGGCGCGGAGCCGCTCGCTCATAGTGTAATGGTCGTCGGCGATGATGGCGGAGCGCTCGCCGCCGCGGCGGGCCGACCAATAGGCGTCGCGATATTCCCTGCGATAGCGCAGGACCGCATAGGCGGCGAAGAGTGCTGTGAGCAAGATGCCGGGCCCGATGCCGGCGAGGAACACGCGGCCCAGAGACTGCTCGGCTGCCACGGCATAGAGGATGAGAGTGATCGAGGGCGGCAGCAGGATACCGAGCGTGCCCCCCGCCCCGACGAGCCCGGCGGCGAAACCGGCGGAGTAGCCGCGCCGGCGCATCTCCGGTATCCCAGAGCTGCCGATCGCCGAGCAGGTGGCGGCGCTCGAGCCTGCCATGGCGGCAAAGAGGCCGCAGGCGACGACGACGGCCACACCGAGACCGCCGGGAATGCGATAAAGCCAGGCGTGAAGGGCGGCGTAGAGGTCGCGGCCGGCGCGCGATTTGCCGATCGCGGCCCCCTTCAAGATGAAGAGCGGAATGGTGAGCAAGGTGATGCTCGCCATCTCCTCATAGACATTCTGCGCCACGGTCCCGATCGAGGCGGCCGGCATGAAGAATAGCATGAAGGCGGTGGCGACGGTGCCGAGCGCAAAGGCGATGGGAATGCCCGAGAACAGCACGGCGAGCGTGGCGCCGCCGTAAAGCAACCCGATCATGACGTGGCTCATCGGCGGCGGCTGAAGGGCGCCAGAACTTGAAGCGCGAGCTGCAAGACGAGGACGCTCATGCCGAACGCCATCAGTCCGTAGGGAATCGAGAGCGGCGGTCCCCAGGCGGAGTCGGTGGTCTGTCCGTCTTCCCAGGCCTCCCACAGCAACGCCCAGCAGCGCCAACAAAAGAAACCGCAGAACGCCAGTGAGACGACATCGGCGAGAATGCGCCGGGCGCGCTCAGCCGCCGACGGCAGGATGTGCTGCAGCGCGTCGATGCCGACATGGCCTCGCCGCGCCTGGATCCACCCCGCGGACAGAAAGGTCGCGCCCACCAGCAAGAAAATCGAGAGCTCGTCCTGCCAATCGCTCGGTATCTTGAAAAAGTACCGCCCGGCCACTTCCCAAGTGAGAACCCCGCCGGCCGCGGCGGCGGCAAGCGCACTCACTGCCATCAACAGAGCGTTCAGCCGATCGAGCAGTCGCTGCGCCGTCCCGAGCACGCCCGAGACGGGAAGATCGGCCGGCGGCGACTGATCGAGCTCGAGGCTCGCGCTCACGCCGTGACGGCTTGGGCGAGTTCGAGCAGATGCGCGCAATCGGCGCTGCGCGCCGCAAAATCCTTCCACGCTGTCTGCTGCGCGATCTCCCGCCATTGATCAAGTGCGGCGGGCGTGAAATCCGCGACTCGCGCCTTCGCCTTCTCGTAGACGGTGGCGAGTTCGACATCGTCTTGCTTCGCAGCTTCGAGCGCGAAACCTTCGAGACTCGCGGCAACCGTCGTCACCGCGCGGCGCTGATCGACCGTGAGCGAATTGAAGACATCCATCGAGATCAGTAGCGGCTCGAGCATGAACCAGAAGCTGCCGCGCCGGCCGGCGGTGACGCTCTTCGAGATTTCCTCGAGCCGGAAGCTGATCAGGCTCGTCGACGAGGTGACGGCGGCATCGAGCGAGCCGGTCTGCATCGCCGGATAGATTTCGTTCGACGGCACGCTGGAAATGATGCCGCCCGCCTCCTTGAGCATCAGGTCCATCTCGCGGCTGCCGCCGCGGATCTTCTTTCCCTTGACATCCTTGGGAACGATGACCGGATCGGTTCGCGAGGCGATCCCACCCGCCTGCCAAATCCAGGTGATGAGCTTGACGCCCTTTTTCTCGAGCGCCGTCAACAGCGCTTCGCCGATCGGCGCGTGCTTCCACCCGAGCCCCTGCTCGTAGGTGGTGACGAGACAGGGCATGAGGCCGATATTGACCTCGGGCACTTCGCCGCCGGCATAGGCGAGCGGATAAAGGCTGAGATCGAGCGCGCCTTTGCGCAGGGCCGAGAATTGCGCCACCGTCTTCATCAAGGAGGAGCCGGGATAAATGTCGAAGCGAAGCTCGCCATTGGTGCGCCGCTCGACCTCGGCGGCGAACTTGCGGCAGAGGCGGTCGCGGAAGTCGCCGCTGTCGACGGTGCCGCCGGGAAATTGGTGGCTGATCTTCAGGATCTTGCTTGCCGCGTGGGCGACATAGGGGGCGGCGATAACCGTCGCCGTGCCCGCAGCCATGCCGCGCAAAACATCCCGCCGCGATGATCTCATCGACTCCCCCCAAGGTTCAATTTCTGGCTTATAGCATAGCCGCCGGATTCGCGTCCGGAGAATAGGGCGCTATCCCAAATCTGCCACGCCCGTGTCCCGAGGCAAGGGTTAATGCGGAAAATTCGCCGCCAATGCTACGCGCCAGGGAAGGAAGCGATTGACGCTGCGCTGCAGCATCTCTAGTGTCGCCGGCGGGACACGGCCCCCCAACGGGTCGCATCTATTCTGGAAGGAATAGCCTCATGAAGCCGCCCGTCCGGCCGAAAAATCCCTGTTTTTCCTCCGGCCCTTGCGCGAAGCGTCCCGGCTGGACGCTGAAGGCGCTCGAGGGCGCGCTGCTTGGCCGCTCGCACCGTGCAAAGCCCGGCCGGGCGAAGCTCAATGAGGTGGCGGAGCGCTCGCGCAAGGTGCTGGGCATTCCCGCCGATTACCGATTGGGCATCGTGCCCGCCTCCGATACCGGCGCCGTCGAAATGGCGCTCTGGTCGCTCTTGGGGGCGCGCGGCATCGACGTGCTGGCCTGGGAAAGCTTCGGCGAAGGCTGGGCGACCGATGTGGCGAAGCAGTTGAAGCTCGCGGATGTCCGGATCTTGCGCGCGCCTTATGGCGAGCTCCCGGACTTGGCGGCGGTTGATGGCGCTCGCGACGTGGTCTTCGCCTGGAACGGCACCACCGCCGGCGTCTGCGTCCCCGATGGCGAGTGGATCGCCGCCGACCGGCAGGGGCTCACCATCTGCGATGCCACGTCGGCCGCTTTTGCCATGGCGCTGCCCTGGGAGAAGCTCGATGTCGTCACCTGGTCCTGGCAAAAGGCGCTAGGCGGCGAGGCGGCACATGGCATGCTCGCGCTCAGCCCGCGCGCCGTCGCCCGACTCGAGAGTTATGTGCCGCCCTGGCCGCTGCCGAAGATTTTCCGCCTCACCAGCAAAGGCAAGTTCAACGAGGCGATCTTTCAAGGTGAGACCATCAACACGCCGTCGTTGCTGGCGGTGGAGGATGCGATCGACGGCCTCAAATGGGCGGAGTCGGTGGGTGGCGGCCCGGCGCTGGTAGCGCGCGCCAAAGCCAATCTCGCCGCTGTCGCCGCGTGGGTGGAGCGCGCGCCCTGGATCGATTTCCTGGCACCCGACGCGGGGTCGCGCTCATGGACCTCGGTCTGCCTGAAGCTCGTCGACGACTGGTTCGTGCGCTTGGCGCCCGACGCGCAGCGCGCTTTCGTCAAGCGGCTCGAGGCGCTCCTCGACGCCGAAGGCGTCGCCTACGACATCGCGGGACACCGCGACGCGCCGCCGGGGTTGCGCCTCTGGTGCGGCTCCACCGTCGAGCGGAGCGATGTCGAGGCGCTCTTGCCGTGGCTCGATTGGGCCTACGGCGAGCTGCGCCAAGCCGCCGCCGCCTGACCGCCGCTTTCATCCCGGATCCCGCCATGCCGAGAGTGCTCATTTCCGACGATCTTTCGCCGCGCGCCGTCGAGATTTTCGCCGAACGCGGTGTCGATGCCGACGTGCTGACGGGGTTGCCGCCCGACGAGCTCAAGAAGATCATCGGCAAATACGACGGCCTTGCCGTCCGCTCCGCCACAAAGGTGACGAAAGCGGTGCTGGAGCGCGCCACCAACCTCAAAGTAATCGGCCGCGCCGGCATCGGCGTCGACAACATCGACGTGCCGGCGGCGACGCAACGCGGCATCGTCGTGATGAACACGCCCTCCGGCAATTCCATCACCACGGCGGAGCACGCGATCGCCCTCATGTTCGCGCTGGCGCGGCAGATTCCCTCCGCCGACCGCTCGACGCAAGCCGGCAAATGGGAGAAGTCGCGCTTCATGGGCGTCGAGCTCACCAGCAAGCTGCTCGGCGTCATCGGCTGCGGCAATGTCGGCTCGATCGTCGCCGAGCGCGCCATCGGCCTCAAGATGAAGGTGCTCGCCTACGATCCCTTCCTCTCGGCCGAACGCGCGGTGGCGCTCGGCGTCGAGAAGGTGGAGCTCGCCGATCTCTTCGCCCGCGCCGACTTCATCACGCTGCACACGCCCTTGACCGACGCCACGCGCAATATCATCGACGCCAAGGCGATCGCGCGCATGAAAAAAGGTGTTCGCCTCATCAATTGCGCCCGTGGCGGCCTCATCGTCGAGGAGGATTTGCGGGCGGCGCTCGATGAGGGTCACGTGGCGGGCGCGGCGATCGACGTCTTTCCCGTCGAGCCCGCGCGCGAGAGCCCGTTCTTCGGCCGCGACGACGTGATTGCAACGCCGCATCTGGGCGCCGCCACCACGGAAGCGCAGGAGAACGTCGCGCTGCAGATCGCCGAGCAGATGTCCGACTATCTCACCACTGGCGCGGTGGTGAACGCGCTCAACATGCCCTCGCTCTCGGCCGAGGAAGCGGTGCGGCTCAAGCCTTATATGAAGCTCGCCGAACAGCTCGGCGGATTTGCCGGCCAGCTCACGACATACGAGCTGCAGAGCGTCGAGATTTCCTATGAAGGCCACGCCGCCGAGCTCAACGTGAAGCCGCTCACCGCGGTGATCCTCACGGCGATTCTCGCGCCGCAGCTCGACACCGTGAATATGGTGAACGCGCCCGTCATCTGCCGCGAGCGCAACATCCGCGTCAGCGAAACGCGCGTCGCCGAGCTCGCGAATTATCACACGCTCATCCGTGTGAGCGTTTCGACCGAGCGCCACAAGCGCACGCTGGCGGGCACACTCTTCGGCGCGCGGCCGCGCATCGTCGAGATCGAGGGCATCGCCATGGAGGCCGAGCTGGGCGAGCACATGCTCTTCGTGCGCAATCGCGACAAGCCGGGCTTCATCGGCAATCTCGGCCGTACCTTGGGCGATGCCGGCATCAACATCGCGACATTCCACCTTGGCCGCACCGAGCCCGGCGAGGACGCGGTCTGCCTCATCCAGGTGGACCAGCCGCTCTCCGACGACATCCTTGAATGCGTGCGCACCATTCCCAACGTCATTCAGGCGCGCGCGCTCGGATTCTGACGCTCTGCCGCTCATAAAAGAACGGTTAACACGCGCCCGTGTCGGCGCAAGCTTAGCTGCGGCGACGCGCAAGCCTGTAATAGCGGTGCAACTCCTTCGCCATACGCTCCATACGCTCAGTATCGGAGGAGAGCCGATGGCCGATCACGACGTCATGCGCGGCATGGCCTGCGAGTACCGCCACAAGACGGAAACCGCCGACGACCCCGCGCGCCGCGATCTCCTCATTGAGCTCGCGGCCTACTGCGAGAAGATGGCGCGCGCCATGGAACGGCTGGTTGAGAAACCGCGGCGCTGACGCGAATGCGCCGTTTCCATCGATAGTTCTGGACGAGTCCTCATCCGCCCTTTAGGTCGGAGGAGTTCTAATTCTCCCCGGTCTCGCCCCTGAGCAGATCCGCCGCCGCCGCGATGCTCGGCCACGGCGACCGCGCGCACGCCGTGCTTCTCGACGAGCAACGCCGCGACGCTATGCACCTGTTGAAGTTCATCCATTGCCCGAAACTATAAGAGGGCCGGCAACGAACGTTGTGGCAATAAGCGGCTCGCGCCGCGCCCCTCAATCGGATTTGCGCTGGCGAAGCTTCTCCCAGTACTCGAGCCGTTTCTTGATCTCGCGCTCGAAGCCGCGCTCGATCGGCCGATAGAAGCGCCGGCGCGGCAGTTCGTCGGGAAAATAATTGAGACCGGAAAAGCCTTCGTCGGTGTCAGGATCGTAAACGTAATCCTTGCCGTAGCCGAGCTGCTGCATGAGCCGTGTCGGCGCGTTGAGGCTGTGCATCGGCGGCGTCAGCGAGCCGCTCTCTCTCGCCGCCTCGCGCGCCGCGCCGAAGGCTTTGTAGGCGGCGACCGATTTGGGCGCGGTCGCGAGATAGATGACCGCTTGTGCGATGGCGAGCTCGCCCTCGGGCGAGCCCAGGCGCTCATAGGCCTGCCACGCCGCGATCGCCTGCACTAGTCCTTCCGGGTCGGCGAGGCCGATATCTTCGACCGCCATGCGCACGACCCGGCGCGCGATGTACTCGGGATGCTCGCCGCCCGCCAGCATGCGCGCGAGCCAATAGAGTGCCGCGTCCACGTCGGAGCCGCGCACCGATTTGTGCAGCGCGCTGATGAGGTTGTAGTGGCCTTCCTGCGCCTTGTCGTAGAGCGGCGCGCGCTTCTGCAGGGTGGCGGCGAGCTCGGCGCTGTCGAGCACGCTGGCCGCCGGGAGCTGCGCCAGCTCTTCGGCGAGGTTCAGAAGAAAACGCCCATCGCCGTCGGCCATCGCCTTCAATGCCTGCCGCGCGCCGTCGTCGAGCGGGAGCGCGCGATCGAGCGCCACTTCCGCGCGGGAAAGCAGCGTCTCGAGTGCTCCGTCGTCGAGGCGGTGCAGCACGAACACCTGGCAGCGCGACAAGAGCGCGCCGTTCAATTCGAAGGACGGGTTCTCCGTCGTGGCGCCGACGAGAATGACGGTGCCGTCTTCCACATAGGGAAGGAATCCATCTTGCTGCGCGCGGTTGAAGCGGTGGATCTCGTCGACGAAGAGCAGCGTGCCCTGGCCGCCGAGCCGCCGTTTCTTCGCGGCGTCGAACACTTTGCGGAGATCGGCGACGCCGGAGAACACCGCCGAGATCGCCTCGAAATGGAGAGAGGTCGCCTCGGCGAGGAGCCGCGCGATCGTCGTCTTGCCGCAGCCGGGCGGTCCCCACAGCACCATCGAGGCGAGCCGATGCGCCGCCACCATGCGGCCGATCGCGGCTTGCGGATTGAGGAGATGATCCTGTCCGACGACTTCCGCCAGCGTCTTGGGGCGCAGCTTGTCGGCGAGTGGGCGGGGGGCTTGGCTTTCGAAGAGGCTCATCTCACCCACGAAGCGGCGGCGTGCTCAGGAGCTTGCCGTCGCGCTTGACCGTCAACACCCAGGGCGCCGGCGTGGTGCCGAGGACCTGCTTCAGCTGGCTCACGCTCTCGACCGGCCGCTTGTTGAGGCTCACCACGATGTCGCCGGGTGCGATGCCTAGCTGCTGGGCGATGCTGCCGTCGGCGAGCTTGGTGACGATGACGCCCTTTTGCGAGCCCTCGAGCCCGACCTCGTCCGCCAAGGCGGGGTTGAGGTTGGCGAGCGTCGCGCCGGCGAGCGGATTGCGGCCGTTCATCGTCGTGACGTCGCGCGGCGGCTGCTCCGGCGGCGTCGTCAGGGCCGCCGTTCCCTCGCGGAGCGAGCCGTCGCGCCAGAGCGTCAATTGCGCGCTCGAATTGGCCGCGTGCGTGGCGATGCGGAAGCGCAAGCCTTCCGGGTCCTCGACGGCGTGGCCGTCCACCTGCAGCACCACGTCGCCGACGCGGAGGCCGGCCTCGGCGGCGGGGCTTCCCGGCGTCACCTCCTTGATGAGCACGCCCTCGGGCCGCGGCAAGCCCAGCGATTGCGCGATTTCGGCGGTGACCCCTTGGGCCGAGGCGCCGAGCCAAGGCCGCACCACCTTGCCGCCGTTCGTCGCGGCTTGCAGGACGACGCGCACCATATTGGTGGGGACCGCGAAGCCGATGCCGATCGAGCCCCCCGATTGCGAGAAGATCGCGGTATTGATGCCAACGAGCCGGCCGTCCAAATCGACCAGCGGCCCGCCGGAATTACCGGGATTGATCGCCGCGTCGGTCTGGATGAAGGAGCGAAAATCGTTGGTGCCGATGGTGCGCGCGAGCGCCGAGACGATGCCGCTGGTCACGGTCTGGCCGACGCCGAAGGGATTGCCGATCGCCAGCACGAGATCGCCCACCTCGAGCTGATCGCTGTCGCCAATCTCGAGTGCCGGGAGCTTCTCGTCCGGCGCCGCGATCTTGAGCACGGCGAGGTCGGCACGCTCGTCGGAGAGGAGAATGTGCGCCTCGAACTCGCGGCGATCGGCGAGCACCACAAGCACTTCCTGCGCGTCCTTGATGACGTGGTGATTGGTGACGACGAGCCCGCCGGGATCGAGGATGACGCCCGAGCCGAGCGAATTCTCGACGCGCTCGCGCGGCACGCCCAACGGAAACTGATCGCCGAAGAAGCGCCGGAAGAAGGGATCGTTGAAGAGCGCCGCGGGCCCCTGCGCGGTGCGCACGATGCGCCGCGAGAACACGTTCACCACCGTCGGCGCCGCTTTCTTCACGACTGGTGCGAAGGAGAGATGAATGAGCTCGCGGCTCGTCGGCGGCACGCGCGTCTGCGCCGCCGCTGGGAATGCGAGAGCGACAATTAGCAATGAGGCAGAGAACCAACGCATTTTTGTCCTCCTCCGCCTTTCAGGGCGGAGGAGTTAGAGGAGGTGGGTGGTTGGGCTGCTGTAGCGATCCCTGCATAGACCGAGAGTTCCCACCTCACCCAACCTCTCCGCCCCCAGGGGCGGAGAGGAGTCGATCAGGCCAGTAGACCGGACGCACGGCGCTCATTGATCGAGCCGGTGGAGGCGCTCGTCGAAGGGGCTGCCGAGGAGCGGATCGATTTTGTTGCGGAATTCGCGGGTCTTGGGGGAGGAGAGGTGTGCCTCGAAGGCGGCCTGGTCCTTCCACACGGTCACCAGCGTGAAATGGTTCTTGCGCGTCGGCTCCTGCAGCACCTCATAGCGCACCGCATCCTTGCCGGCCTCGGCGGCGAATGCTTTGAGCGCCGCCTCGCCTGGCGCGGCATTGGGTGGCGTAAAGTCGACATGGGTCACGACATAGACGGCATCCCCCCCACCTTGCGCGGCGGCTTGGCCGAGCGCGAGAACGAGGGCGAAAGCGGAAAGTCCCAGCAAACGGATCATCAAGGTTCCCCCAGTGAAGGCGCCGCCCGGCCGAGCGGCAGCGGTTGTTGTTGAGCGCGCTCCTGGCGCCAGGCCTGGAGCGCCACCACGACGGAAACGAGCAGCCAAAAGAGGGCGAACTCGATCCCGCCGAAATTCCACAGGAACACCCACCCCTTGGCATAGACGATCGCGTAGATCACCACCAGCATGAAGCCCGCCGAGAGCATCGCCGCCCATTTCGTGTAAATCCCGAGCGTGAGGCCGATGGTGCAGAGCGCCTCGACGACGATGGCGAGCACGAGCCAGGGGGCGGGCGGATGGAAGCCGGAATTGGCAAAGGTGCCGAGCGCGCGCTCGAATGGGTTCATCTTCTGTATGAGATGCGGCAGGTGAAAGATGCCGCAGGTGATGCGCAGCAGCACTGCGGGTTCGCTCACATCGAAGTTCTTCGCCGAGATCATTCGCGTCCTCCCTCGCGCCCGTTCACCCGAGCACGCCGACGTGGGCTTCGAGAATGGCCCAGGTTTTCGCGCCGACGCGCTCCCGCCAGCGCGCATAGAACGGTTTCAACCGCTCGCGGAAGCCGGTGACATCGGTCTCGTTGAAGACCATGCCGCGCTCAGCCAGCGCCTCGCGCAGGCGTTCGTTGAGCCGGTCGTTATCGGCGCGCTGCAGCACGGCGACGCGTCCGGCGTGACGCTCGATCACGCGGCGGATGTCCTCGGGCAAGGCGCGCCAGCGCTCGAGATGTGCGAGCAGGTTGAAGCCCGACCAGGCATGCCGGGTGAGACTCACATAATGCTGCACCTCGAAGAGGCGGAAGGCGGCGGCGACGATGAGCGGATTCTCCTGCGCCTCGACGGTGCCGGCCTTGAGCGCGTCATAGAGCCGGTTGACGTTGATGGCGAGGGGCTCGGCGCCAAGCGTGCGGAACGCGTCGAGGAAGAGCTCGCTTTGCGGCGTCCTGATCTTGAGACCCGCGAGATCGGTGAGGTCGCGAATGGGCTTCCGCGCCGAGGTGATGTGGCGAAAGCCGTTCTCGAAGCAGCTTCGTGGCAGCATGTAAATGCCCGCCGCGGCGCATTCTCGTCGCAGATGCTCGCCGAGATCGCCGTCGAGTGCGCCATAGACCTCGGCCGAGCTGCGAAAGGCGAAGGGAATGCTTTGCACGTCGGCGGCCGGGACCACCTCGCCGAGGATTCCGCCCATCAGCGTGAAGAAGTCGAGTTCGCCCGACCGCAGCATGCGGAGCGCCTGGGGATCGCCGTCGGCAATGCCGCCATTCTCGGCGAAGACGCGCACCTTGAGCCGTCCTTCAGTCTCGCGCTCGACGGCGTCCCACAGCTCGACGAGGCGCCGGTGGAGCGGCGTGTCGGCCGGTTGGTTGTGGAATTGTCGCATCTCGAGAACGGCGGCTTGGCCGCGGCGTGTCGGCGCTGCCATCGCGCTCGCTGCCGCTCCCGCCAGGATGGCGCGGCGGGATAGAAGAAGCCGCTTCATCGCCGCGCGTCCCCCTCTCGCGGCGCGATAGTGCCGGGCGAGCGGGCGAGGGTCAAATTGCCGGCGCTTGCCGTTGCATGCCTGTTTCGTGCGTCCTTCGACAGGCTCAGGACGAGGTTCTTCCTTTGTGGCACTTCGCAGATGCCATTTCCAAACCTACCTCATCCTGAACCTGTCGAAGGACGCACGCTGAGCTTGCAGCGCGGAGATCGTCGGAAAGACTAAGACGCGAGCCAGCGTTTGAAGGAGGCGACGGCGCCGAGCTTGGGCAGCTCGGGGAGGCGCGAGACGTGGCAGAGCATATGGTCGACGCGCGATCCTTCGTTGCTGCAGGGCAGCAGGACCAGGCGATAGCGCACGCGGCCGCGACCGATCGGGAAGCGCTGCTCTTCTTCAAGCGCTTCGGCGCGCTCGGCCGCTTGGCGGCCGCGCGACAGGATCCAGTCGGTCACCATGAGATTGTAATCGACCTCGCCGTCGGGCTCGCCGAGCCGCGTCATGCGCGGCATGTCGCCGTTGCCGAAGGTGAGGAGAACGGTATTGGGCCACTGCTCGGCGATGCGCTCGCGATCGAGCTCGGCCAGCGCAGGAAAGAGCCGGTCGCCGGCACGTTCGTCCCAGTAGTCGATCAAGGCATCGGCGCCGGTCGGTGCCGCATCGCGCTCAGGCACCTCGTCGTGAGCCGCGACCTCTGGCATCTCGAGGGCGGGCTCCGCGAGCGGCATCGGCTGCGGCTCGGCAATCGGCGCGAACGCCGGCACCGGCGGCTCGGGTTCGTCCGCGGGAGCGAACGAGGTTGGCTCGGGTTCCGCTGAAACGATCGGCTCGCGGTCTGCGGCGACGGTGATCGGCGCGGGCGCGGCGTCATCGGACGCCGGCGCAAAGCTTTCGCTCGGTCCCGGCAGCGCGATGACCGCGTCCGTGTCTTCCGCGGGCGGCGCCAGGAGCATGGGCTCCGGTGCTGGGGGCGGAACGCTGGGCGCGGGTGCTGCGGGAGTGATCGTGAGGGGTGTCGGGGTCGGCGATGCCGGCGTCTGCGTTGGCGCCAGTGCCTTTTCCTCCATCAGGCGCTGCGTCAAATCGCCGGCTTTCCGGCTCGGCTGCAGCGCGGAACGGCGGCGCTGGACGCGCACCAGGGTCAGCGAGGCGGCAGGCGCCCCCGACTCGCGCGATTGTTCTTGAAGGCCGTCGGGGCTCATGGACAGCGGTCCGGATGGGCGCGGCCAAAGCCCAAGGCGGCGCAATTGCCGACAGGCGCGCGACCCTCTTCGACGCAGGCGCAGCGGCCGGCCATGAGCATCGGCAGCACGTTGTCGAGATAATGGTCGATCGCCGCCACCATCATGCCGTGGTTGCTGAGGCCGAGATGCGCGGCGGCGAGGCGGAGGCGCAGATGGCGCGCCGAGTTGAGGCGGAGCGAGACCCGCGTCAGCCCATCATTGCCGCGCTTCGGTGCGGGGCGCGGCGGCAGCGGCTTGACCGTGGCTTCGGCGACGAATTGGGGCGCCGGCGCCGCTGGTTTCGTCACCAACAATCCCGTGAGCGACGCGGCGCGATGCATGCTCAATCCGCCCCCTGCTGACCCACGGCGATCGGCTGGTCCTCGCCTTTGGCGGCGGCCGAGAGAATCTGGTTCGGCAGCATGGTGCGGAAGTCGCGATTGAGGCGGTTCGCGAGGTATTCCCAAAGCAGCGCGATCTCTTCCGCCGAGCGCGCCTCGCCCGGCACCTCCATCACGGTGCGGCCGTCGATCATGCTGGCGGCGAATCCAGTGCGGTGGTGGAGGATGACCGGTGCGAGCGTGCCGTGCTGCGACAGCGCCATCACCGCTTCGGCGGTGATGCGGGCGCGTGGCGTCGCCGCGTTGATGACGAAAACGAGCTGCTTGCCCATGCGTTCGACGAGCTCGACCGTGGCGCCGGCGGCGCGCAGATCGTGCGGGCTCGGGCGCGCCGGGATCACGACGAGATCGCAAAGCCCGATCACTTCGGTGATGGTCGCTTCGATGGCGGGGGGCGTGTCGACGACGAGAAGCTTGATGCCGAGCTCGCGCATACGCTCGATGTCGGTGGCGAGCCGGCCGGCACTGGTGCGGGCGAAGAGCGGCGTCTCCGCGGTGCGCGCGTTCCACCATTCCGACAGGCTGCCCTGCGGATCGGTGTCGACGAGCGCCACCGTGCCGAAGCCGGCGCGATCGGCCTGCACGGCGAGATGGCCCGCGAGCGTGGTCTTGCCCGACCCGCCTTTCTGTGATGCGACGGCAATAATGTGCATGTACCTCTCCAACCTTCCGCGCCGCGCGCCGAACGCCCGTCTCGGCCAACGAGCGCGCGAGCTTACGATATTCCCGATCCCTCCGGGGCAAGTATCGAATGATATTTATGGAGCCGTTGCTTAAAAAAGTCCTTATCGCGCGTAATGAAACATCCATAAATATTTAAGAAAAATTGATGGTGGAAAATCATTTCTCCCGCAGACTTGTTCCACGCTCGGTACCCGCGGGTCCATGCCTTTTTGCCGTTCAACGAACGCCGAACACCTCGGCGAAAGCGCGCCGCAGTGCGGCATCAACCTCCGCTGTGGCCACCATGATCCCCTGGGCCGCGAGCGAGGTCACGCCGTGCTCGGCCATGCCGCAGGGGACGATGCCGCGATAGTGGGAGAGGTCGGGATCGATGTTGAGGGAGACGCCGTGGAAGCTCACCCAGTGGCGCACCCGCACGCCGATAGCGGCGATCTTGCTGTCGCGGCCTCGGCCCTCGTCGATCCAGATGCCGACCCGGCCCGGCCGCCGCTCGCCCTTGAGGTTGAAGAGGGCAAGGGTGCGGATGAGCCATTCCTCGAGATCGCACACATAGCGCCGGACGTCGGCACCGCGGCGGCGGAGGTCGAGCATCACGTAGCCGACGCGCTGGCCCGGCCCGTGATAGGTGTATTGGCCGCCGCGCCCAGTGCGGAAGACGGGGAAGAGATTGGGCTCGACGAGGTCGCTCACCCGCGCGCTCGTCCCGGCGGTGTAGAGCGGCGGATGCTCCAAGAGCCAGACGAGCTCGGGCGCGGTGCCGGCGCGGATGGATGCCACGCGCTCTTCCATGGCGGCGACGGCGGTCTCGTAAGGCACGGGCGCATCGCTCACGCGCCATTCGATCGCGTCGATTTCCGTGGTTCTCACGCGGCGCATCCTACATGATCTTGCGAGCGGCCGCGGAATTTGCTAATCGGTCCCATTCCACTCGGCGGTCGTGGCGGAATTGGTAGACGCACCAGCTTGAGGTGCTGGCGGGGGAAACCCCTTGGAAGTTCGAGTCTTCTCGACCGCACCATTTCCTTTCTAATCAGAGGCGCAGAAGACCCTGTCACCTCCGGTGCGTCGCTGCGATCGCCTTCGTGTCGGCCGCGATGGCTTTGCACGACGCCGCGAGGAACCCGGTCTCACGCCGCTCCCAGCGTTTGGCGACGAAATTTGCGGGATAGACCAGCACGTCGCCCTCGTCGGGCAACGCCATGACCGCGAGATCGGTGCCGTATTCATCGTTGGCGATGACCCAAGCGAACCCGGCTTCGCGGCAGAGCGTGTCGCCCAACACCGCACCGACGAGATTGATGGTCTGGTTGATTTCGTCGGATGACTGCGGGTCGCTCGACAACCACGCGGCAAACGCTCGATCCATGCTGTCGAGCGTCACCGCACGGTCGGCATCGCCGGGGGAGAACCTCGTGACGAATGCAGGCGCTTCGCCGAGCTTCCGCGTGACATAGGCGTTTTCCGCGGCGTTCAGCGGCGAGATCTTGGCCGGCATGTCTTTCCCCATAGCGGCGTGGATGCAACTGTGAGGAGCATAGCGCCGTTGCTTGCGTGATGGTTAAGTGAGCACGCGCGCGGCGGTATGGTATAGAAGCGGCCTCGTTGCGTGAGGGGAACCTTTGATGACGGAGGAATTGCGCGAGGGCGCGCTCGAATATCATCGCCTGCCGGTGCCGGGCAAGATCGGCATCGTCGCCACCAAGCCGCTCGCCAATCAGCGCGATCTAGCGCTCGCCTATTCGCCGGGCGTCGCCGCCGCGTGTCTCGCCATCGCCGCCGACGGGACGGAAGCCTCGAGCCTTACCGCGCGCGCCAATCTCGTCGCGGTCGTGACGAACGGGACGGCCGTGCTCGGCCTCGGTGCCATCGGCCCGCTTGCCGCCAAGCCGGTGATGGAAGGCAAGGCGGTGCTCTTCAAGAAGTTCGCCGGCATCGATGTCTTCGATATCGAGCTCGCCGAGCGCGATCCCGCGAAGCTCGTCGACGTCATCGCCGCGCTCGAGCCCACCTTCGGCGGCATCAATCTCGAAGACATCAAGGCGCCCGAATGCTTCGAGATCGAGGCGAAGCTGCGTCAGCGTCTCAAGATCCCCGTCTTCCACGATGACCAGCACGGCACCGCCATTATCGTCGGCGCCGCCATCCGCAACGCGCTGCGCATCGTCGGCAAGCCGCTGGCGCAGGTGAAGCTGGTAGCGTCGGGCGCTGGCGCTGCTGCCATCGCTTGCCTCGACCTTCTCGTCGACATGGGCCTGCCGGTCGAGAACATCATCGTCACCGACAAATACGGCGTCGTCTGGCGCGGCCGCAAAGAGGAGATGGACCCGCGCAAGGAGCGCTATGCCAAGGCGACGAACGCGCGCAGCCTCGGCGAGGTGATCGGCGGTGCTGACATTTTCCTCGGTCTCTCGGCGCCCGACGTGCTGAAGCCGGAAATGGTGGCGAAAATGGCGGCGCGTCCGATCATCCTGGCGCTCGCCAATCCGGATCCCGAGATCAAGCCGGAGGCGGCGCGCCAGGTTCGGCCCGACGCCATCATCGCCACCGGCCGCACGGACTATCCGAACCAGGTCAACAACGTCCTCTGCTTTCCCTTCATCTTCCGCGGCGCGCTCGATGTCGGCGCCACCGCGATCAACGAGGCGATGAAGCTCGCCTGTGTCGAGGCGCTCGCCAATCTGGCACTCGCGGAGCCGTCGGACGTGGTTGCCGCCGCTTACGGCGACACGCCGCTCACCTTCGGTCCCGATTATCTCATCCCCAAACCATTCGATCCTCGCCTCATTCTCGAGCTCGCGCCGGCGGTGGCGAAGGCCGCCATGGACTCAGGCGTGGCGACGCGGCCGATCGCGGACTTTTCCGCCTATCGTCAGCGGCTCACGCAATTCGTGTTCCGCTCGGGGCTGGTGATGAAGCCGCTCTTCGATCGGGCGCGCAGCGATCCCAAGCGCGTCGTCTTTGCCGAAGGCGAGGATGAGCGCGTACTGCGCGCGGTGCAGCAAGTGCTCGATGACGGGCTCGCCAAGCCCATCATCATCGGCCGGCGCGAGGTGGTAAGCCGGCGCATCGAACGGCTCAATCTGCGGCTCAAGCTCGATGAGGGGGTGACGCTCGTCGATCCCCAGGACGATCCCCGTTACAACGCCTATTGGGCGCTCTACCACAGCCTCATGGAGCGGAAGGGCGTCTCGCCCGATTTCGCCCGCGCGCTGGTGCGCACGCGGACCTCGGTGATCGCCGCGCTCATGGTCCGCCGCGGCGAAGCGGATGCCATGCTGTGCGGCGCCATCGGCCAGTATCACCGGCACTTGAGGCATATGGTCGACATTTTGGGGCTGGTGCCGGGTGCCACCGCGCCCGCTGCGCTCTCGGCGCTCATCTTGCCCAAGGGCACTTATTTCATCTGCGACACCTATGTGGTCGACGATCCCTCGGCCGAGCAGCTCGCGGAAATGACCATGCGCGCCGCCGACGCGCTGCGCTATTTCGGCTTCGAGCCCAAGGTGGGGCTGCTCTCGCATTCCAATTTCGGCAGCGCCGATGCGCCCTCGGCGCGGAAGATGCGTCAGGTCTTCGCGCTCTTGCGCGAGCGCGCGCCGACGCTCGAGGTGGAAGGCGAGATGCACGCCGACGCTGCGCTCTCCGAAGAGATCCGACAGCGCATCTTTCCCAACGCGCTCTTCAAAGGCTCGGCCAATCTCCTCATCATGCCCAATCTCGATGCCGCCAACATCGCCTTCAACGCGCTCACCGTGCTGGCGGACGGACAGCCGGTGGGGCCAATCCTGCTCGGCCTCAACGCGCCCGCGCACATCGTCACGCCGTCCGTCACGGTGCGCGGTCTCGTCAACATGACGGCGGTCGCCGTCTCCCACGCGCAAGTGGCGGGTGCGGTGGTCGCGCCACCGCGTTAGCCTCCGCGAGCGCGCGCAGCCCTCCCCCTCACCCTAACCCTCTCCCTGAGGGGAGAGGGAACATTCCGGCTCTATTCTTGCCCCTAGCCCCAACGGGGAGAGGGAGGGGCCCATCGCGCAGCGATGGGAGGGTGAGGGGGCGCGCTCGTTACCGCTTGTCGAACTGCAGCGCCAATCGCAGCTGGCGGAGGGCGCGGTCGCAATCCTCGAGCGCCTCGGCGCGGTGGCCGCCGAAATCGTGCGCGGCGTGCTGCATATAGTCCTTGGCGCGCTCCAAGGCGGCGATGGCGCGGCGGATTTCGGGGTGCCGCTCTTGCGCCTCGGCGATGTTGGTCACGGTGCTCACGCCGGCGATGGTGACGCCGGCGAGGACGGTGCGGCGGTCAAGATTCATGGGTCGTCTCTCCTGGTTTGGTGATTGACCGGGTATCAGCGGCGGTGGAAGTGGTGCGGGCGGGCCAAGAGTTCGTCGGCGCTCTTCTTCTGATCGTCCGAGAGGCCCTGATAGAGCGGGCGGAAGGCGGCGAGGAAGCGCTCCGCTTCTTGCGAGCGCATCTGGTCGAAGCGCGCCCGCATCTCCAAGCGCTCAAGCGCGGTTTTCGGTTGGTCGCGGTCGCCGCGGAATTGTGCGAAGGCTTGCGCCCGCTCCTTGGCGTTGTCGCGCATCGCCTGCGCCACCTTCTCGAACTGCGGTGCCTGCGCGTCGGTGATCTTGAGCTCGGCCTTCAAGAAGGCGATGCGCCCTTCGATGTGGCGCATCGGATCGAAGCGGGGATGTTCAGATTGCTGCGCCTGTTGCGGTGCGGTGGTCGCTTGCGCCATGGCGTCGCGAACGGTGGGAAGGCTCAATCCGGCCGTTCCCGCGACAAGCGCGGCAAGCGCAAGCGGGAGGGCGGTTTTGCGGGGGCTCATCAGACGTACTCCGAAGGGTGGTCAAAGACCGATGTTCCCATTCTATGCCGCGCCCCCGCTCGGTATCCCTCGGCGCGCGGTTCCTTGCACCGATGTAATCTCGCATTAGACTGCCGCGGACACGCGAGAGACGGATCATGCCCAGCAACCGCTATCCGGCGCTCGACTTCGATCTCGGCGCCGAGATCGACCAGCTCCGCGACAGCGTGCGCGCCTTCGCCGATGACGAGGTCGCGCCGCTCGCCGCCGAGATCGACCGCACCGACAAGTTTCCGCGCCAGCTCTGGCCGAAGATGGGCGCGCTCGGCCTCCATGGGATCACCGTCGAGGAGGAGTATGGCGGCACCGGCATGGGCTATCTCGCCCATGTCGTCGCCATGGAGGAGGTGAGCCGCGGCTCGGCCGCGATCGGCCTTTCCTATGGTGCCCATTCCAATCTTTGCGTCAACCAAATCCGCCGCAACGGCAGCGAGCGGCAGAAGCGCAAATACTTGCCGAAGCTGATTGACGGCGCGCATGTCGGCGCGCTCGCGATGAGCGAGCCGGACGCCGGCTCCGACGTGGTCGGCATGCGGCTCCGCGCCGAAAAGAAGGGTGATCGCTACGTGCTGAATGGCAGCAAGATGTGGATCACCAACGGTCCAGAGGCGGACACGCTCGTCGTCTACGCCAAGACCGATCCCAATGCCGGGCCGCGCGGGATCACCGCCTTCATCATCGAGAAAGGCATGAAGGGATTTGCGGCGGCGCAAAAGCTCGACAAGCTCGGCATGCGCGGCTCGCCCACCTCGGAGCTGGTCTTTCAGGATTGCGAGGTGCCGGAGGAGAATGTCCTCGGCAAGCTGAACGACGGCGTCAAGGTGCTGATGAGCGGCCTCGACTACGAGCGCGCCGTGCTCGCCGCGGGTCCGCTCGGCATTATGCAGGCCTGCCTCGAGACCGTCGTTCCCTATGTGCATGAGCGGAAGCAATTCGGCCAGCCGATCGGCGAATTTCAGCTCATGCAGGGCAAGCTCGCCGACATGTACACGACGATGAACGCCTGCAAGGCCTATGTCTATGCGGTGGCGCGCGCCTGCGACCGCGGCCAGACAGCGCGCAAGGACGCGGCGGGCGCCATCCTCTATGCGGCGGAGAAGGCGACCTGGATGGCGCTCGAAGCGGTGCAGGCGCTGGGCGGCAACGGCTATATCAACGAGTTCCCGACCGGCCGCCTCTTGCGCGACGCCAAGCTCTACGAGATCGGCGCCGGCACCTCGGAAATCCGCCGCATGCTGATCGGCCGCGAGCTTTTTGTCGAGACGGCGTAGACGCTCGTGAGCACGCAGCCGACACGGCCCGAGATCAAGCCGGCGACGATTTACCGCCACGCCTTCGGCATCTATCCGTCGATGGCGATGCTCGCGGGGATGCAGCTCGACGTGTTCACGCCGCTCAAGGACGGGCCGATGACGGCGGCAGAGGTGGCGCGCGCCATCGGCGTCGATGCGTACAAGCTGCAGCCGCTGCTTTACGCGCTGGTGAACGCTGACTTGCTGACGGTCGAGGGCGAGCGCTTCGCCAACACGCCGGAGGCGCAGACCTATCTTGTGCGCGGCGCCCCCGCTTATGTCGGGAGCGCGCACGAGCTTTATGCCGATCTCTGGCACGCGGCGCTGCAAACGGGGCGATCAATCCGCACCGGAATGCCGCAGGTGAAGCACGATTTCTCGGTCATGTCCGACGACGAGCTCGGCGCCTTCTTTCGCGGCCTCCATGCCGGCGCGCTCACGGTCGGGCGGCAACTGTCCGCGCGCTTCGGCTTCGATCGGGTGAGCACGCTTCTCGATGTCGGCGGCGGCTCCGGTGGGCTCGCGATCGCCGCTTGTCAGAGCTGCGCCGATCTCAGCGCCACCGTCGTCGAGCTGCCGCGCATCGTGCCCTTCGCCGAGGAGTTCGTGCGCAATGCCGGGTTTGCCGCGCGCATCAAGGTGCAAGCGACGAATGTGGTGGAGCGGGCGCCGGAGGGGCGCTTCGATGTGGCGACGTTGCGCAACCTGGTTCAGGTGCTCGGCCCCGACGACGCCCGCCGCGCGATCGCCAATATCGGTCGTGCGGTCGCACCCGGCGGCTTGTTGCTCATCATCGGCCATGTCGTCGACGACAGCGGCACGGCGCCTTCCGAGGCGGTCGGCATGAACCTCGCCTTCCTCAGCATATATGACGAAGGGCAAGCGCGTAGCGAACGCGAGCACCGCGCCTGGCTCGCCGAAGCGGGATTCGCCGATATCGAGGTCCACTACCGCGCTGCGCAAGGCGGTGCGAGCATCGTCGCCGCCCGCAAGCGGAGTTAGACAAATATCGACCAGCAGGCGCGGGATCAATAATCGGTGACGGCAGATAGAAGGGAATGGAGATAGGGGAATGAGTAGAGATGGAGGGGAGAAATCCCCCTCATCTCCAATCATCCCCACCATCTCCTAATTATTCACCGCCTAACCGAGCACTGGCCGGGCGCGCTCGACGATCCCCGTGAGATCTGCGCCGTGCGAGAGCGCGCCAAAGGCGCCGCCGTGGTCGCCCTCAAGCCGGCTCGCGCAGAAGGCGTCGGCAACGGCGGGCGGCGCGTGGCGCACGAGAAGGGCGGCTTGCACCATGAGCACGATGCGCTCCACAAGCCGCCGCGCTTGCCCTTCCTCGGGCCGCGCCGTGAGTGTCGCCTCGAGCTCGGTGATGGCGCGATCGAGCCGTGCATCGCCGCCGCGCGCCGGCGCAAGTTCTGCCCGAAGGGCGTCCGCGGCATCGGCCGTCCGAGAGAGCGCGCGCAGCACATCGAGGCACATGACGTTGCCCGAGCCTTCCCAGATGGAATTGACGGGCATCTCGCGGTAAAGCCGTGGCATCAGGCTTTCCTCGACATAGCCGTTGCCGCCCAACACCTCCATCGCTTCGCCGGCAACCGTTATGGCGCGCTTGCAGATCCAGTATTTGGCAGCGGGCGTCATCAGGCGGCGAAACGCGCTTTCCCGCGCATCCTCCTGATGATCGAAGGCGCGCGCCAAACGCAGGGCGAGCGCAGTCGCCGCTTCGACTTCGAGGGCGAGATCGGCCAGCACGTTGGTCATCACCGGCTGATCGATGAGGCGGCGTTGGAAGGCGGTGCGGTTGGCGGCGTGATGCGTCGCTTGCGCCAGCGCTTGGCGCATCAATCCGGCGCTTGCCGCGGCGCAATCGAGCCGCGTGTATGTCGCCATCTCAATGATCACGGGAATGCCACGGCCTTCCTCGCCGATGAGCCAACCGGCGGCATTCTCGAATTCCACCTCGCTCGACGCATTCGAGCGATTGCCGAGCTTGTCCTTGAGGCGGCGGAGCCGAAGCGCATTCACTTCGCCGTCGGGCGTCCAGCGCGGCAGGAAAAAGCAGGAAGGACCTTTCGCCGCCTGCGCCAGCACGAGAAAGGCATCGCACATCGGCGCCGACAAGAACCATTTGTGGCCGACGAGGCGATACATCGTGCCGGGTCCTCCGCCCTCGGCCGGCGCCGCGGTCGTCGTGTTCGTGCGGAGATCGGAGCCGCCCTGCTTCTCGGTCATGCCCATGCCCATGAGCGCGCCGGTCTTTTCGTCCGCCGGCAGGAAGCGGCGGTCATAGCGGCGCGAATAAAGAAGCGGCAGCCACTCCTGGGCGATCTCGGCTTGCTGGCGGAGCGCGGGCACGGCGCCATAGGTCATGGTGATCGGGCACTGCACGCCCGCTTCGATCTGGCACTGCATGTAGACTTGCGCCGCGCGCGCCACATGGGCGCCGGGCTTGGGCTCGGCCCAGGGGCCGGTGTGCAGACCTTCGCCGACGGCCAGCGCCATCAACTCGTGCCAGGCGGGATGGAACTCGACGACGTCGCGCGGCCGGCCGAAGCGGTCGAAGCTCTGCAGCACCGGTGTCACCCGGTTCGCCTGAAAGCCCCAGTCGATCACCTCCGCCGAGCCCAAGCGCCGAGCGAACGCGGCGAGCTTCGGCACTGCCGCTTCGGCGCCTTCACGCCGCACCGCCTCGGCGAGCGCGCGGTCGCTCGAGAAGACGTCGTAATCGACGAGCGGCGGCGGCTGGTTGGAGACCTCATGGGTGGCAAAGGGCGGCACGCTCGACGATCCCTCGGTCATGGCGACCTCCTCGAACCGGCGCCTCAGTCTACACGCGGAGCGCCGCGGCGGGGAACGGACAGGTTGGCCTTCTCTCGCCGCCATTCCCGTCGCTCGCCCTGGGCGCCCTGCTTTCGCACCGGCGATGAGATGGTTAGGCTTGGAGAACATTCCCTGATGGGTCGACGGCGATGATGCTCAGCGACGAACAGCTCATGATCCGGGACATGGCGCGTAATTTCGCGGCGACGCGGCTCAAGCCCTTTGCCGCGGACTGGGATCGCGAGGCGCGCTTCCCCGCCGATGCCATTGCCGCGATGGGCCGGCTCGGCCTGATGGGCATGCTGGTGCCGGAAGCCGATGGCGGCGCCGGCGCCGATCACGTGGCCTACGCGCTGGCGCTCGAGGAAATCGCTGCGGGCGACGGTGCCACCTCGACCATCATGAGCGTGCACAATTCCGTCGGCTGCATGCCGCTCCTAAAATTCGGCACGGCGGAGCAGAAGGAGCGCTTTCTGAGGCCGATGGCGACGGGCGCGATGCTCGCCGCCTTTTGCTTGACGGAACCCGAGGCAGGCTCCGATGCGGCGGCGATCAAGACGCGGGCGCGGCGGGTCGGCAATCGCTATGTGCTTTCGGGCACGAAGCAGTTCATCACCTCCGGGGTCAACGCCAAGGTGGCGATCGTCTTTGCCGTGACCGATCCCGACGCCGGCAAGAAAGGCATCAGCGCCTTCATCGTGCCGACCGACACGACCGGATGGCGCGTCGCGCGCCTCGAGCACAAGCTGGGTCAGCGCGCCTCCGACACCGCGCAGATCGTTTTCGAGGAGATGGCGCTGACGCCCGACCTGCTGCTGGGCGAGGAGGGCCAAGGCTATCGCATCGCGCTCGCCAACCTCGAAGGTGGTCGCATCGGCATCGCCGCGCAATCGGTCGGCATGGCCCGCGCCGCGCTCGAGGCGGCCACATCTTATGCCAAGGAGCGCCGGAGCTTCGGCAAGGTGATCGCCGAGCATCAAGCGGTCGCCTTTCGTCTTGCCGACATGGCGACTCGCATCGAGGCGGCGCGCCAGCTCATCCTTCACGCCGCATCCTTGCGCGATGCCGGACGGCCCTGCCTCAAGGAGGCAGCGATGGCGAAGCTTTTCGCTTCGGAGATGGCAGAGCGCATCTGCTCGGACGCCATCCAGATCCACGGCGGCTACGGCTATCTCCAGGATTTCCCGGTGGAGCGCATCTATCGCGACGTGCGCGTCTGCCAGATCTATGAAGGAACGAGCGACATCCAGCGCCTCGTCATCAGCCGCGAGCTCTTGGCGGAGTAGGGTGCGGGATCGAGCTGCCGGGGGCCGTCGTTCACGAGATGAGGGAAATGACGGGGGTGGCCATGCCCGAACTCGCGATCAATCCTGAGAAAATCTGTGCCTTCATCGAGGCGGCGCGCGAAGTGGCGGGGCTCGTGCCGTCGACCGCGGGCGATGCCACCACCACCGGTGACGATAGCCGGTTCACCACTATGATCGAGCCTGTGGATGGCAGCGATCCGCGCCGGCGCGAGATGGTGTCCTTCGTCGCCGGCCTCGACGCGGAAGAGCAGGCCCATCTGCTCGCGCTCATCCTGCTGGGGCGCGGCGACCACAGCATCGAGGAGTGGGACGATGCGCTCATCGCCGCGCGCGACGCCATCGACGACAAAAGCGCGGATTTCATGATCGGCGATCCCGCGCCTCCGGCCTATCTCATGGAAGCACTTGAAGCCTCCGACGAGAGCTGCGCGGAGTAATCGGACGAACTTCCGACGCCGAACAAATCCTCCTCCGCCCTAGGGGGCGGAGGAGCTGGCGGGATGCCCCTTGCCCCTCCGGGCGGCGTTTTGCATGGTGGCGGCGGGCCCGCGTCGCTCGCGGACCGAGGAAGCAGCATGCGCGTTCTCGAAACCGCCATCGATCCCCGCTCCGATGCCTTCCGCGCCAATGCCGCGGCGCTGGCGCGGCTTGTCGAGGATTTGCGACAGAAGATCGCAGCGATTCGCGAAGGTGGCGGGGTCGAGGCGCGGCAGCGCCATTTGTCCCGCGGCAAGCTGCTGCCGCGCGACCGCGTGCGCACGCTCATCGATCCCGGCGCGCCCTTTCTCGAGCTCTCGCAGCTCGCCGCCCACGGCATGTATGGCGAGGATATCCCGGCCGCCGGCATCATCACCGGCATCGGCCCGGTGATGGGCCGGGAATGCGTCATCGTCGCCAATGACGCGACCGTAAAGGGCGGCACCTACTATCCGATGACGGTGAAGAAGCATCTCCGCGCGCAGGAGATCGCGCGGCAGAATCATCTTCCCTGCATCTACCTCGTCGACAGCGGCGGCGCCAATCTGCCGAACCAGGACGAGGTCTTTCCAGACCGCGAACATTTCGGCCGCATCTTCTACAACCAGGCGACCCTCTCCGCCGCCGGCATCCCGCAGATCGCGGTGGTGATGGGCTCGTGTACCGCCGGCGGCGCCTATGTGCCAGCCATGTCCGATGAATGTGTCATCGTCCGCAACCAAGGCACGATCTTTCTCGGCGGTCCGCCGCTGGTGAAGGCGGCCATCGGTGAGGTGGTGAGCGCCGAGGATCTCGGCGGCGCCGAGGTGCACTCGCGTGTTTCCGGGGTCACCGATCACTACGCGCTCGACGACGCGCATGCGCTCGGCATCGCACGCGGCATCATCGGCCACCTCAATCGGGTGAAGCGGACGACGCTCGACATCGCCGCACTGCGCGAGCCGCTCTATGACGCTGTGGAGATCTACGGCGTCGTACCAAGCGATACGCGTAAGCCCTATGACGTGCGCGAGGTGATCGCGCGCATCGTCGATGGCAGCGAGCTGGATGAATTCAAGGAGCTCTATGGCCAGACGCTGGTGACCGGCTTCGCCCGCATCTGGGGCTATCCCGTCGGCATTGTCGCCAACAACGGCATCCTCTTCTCGGAAAGCGCGCTCAAGGGGTCGCATTTCATCGAGCTCTGCGCCAAGCGCGGCATTCCCCTTATTTTCCTGCAGAACATCACGGGCTTCATGGTGGGGCGCAAATACGAGGCGGGCGGCATCGCCAAGGACGGCGCCAAAATGGTGACCGCGGTCGCCTGCGCCAATGTGCCGAAATTCACCGTCATCATCGGCGGCAGCTTCGGCGCCGGCAATTACGGCATGTGCGGCCGCGCCTATTCGCCGCGCTTCCTCTGGATGTGGCCCAATGCCCGCATTTCCGTGATGGGTGGCGAGCAGGCGGCCGCCGTGCTGGCGACCGTCCGGCGCGACAACATCGAGGGGCGCGGCGGCAGCTGGAGTGCCGAGGACGAGGCGGCTTTCAAGGCGCCGATCCTCGCGCAGTACGAAGCGCAGGGTCATCCCTATTATGCGAGCGCGCGGCTCTGGGATGACGGCGTGATCGATCCCGCCGAGACGCGGCGCGTGCTGGCGCTCGCCATTTCCGCGAGTCTCAACGCACCGATCGCGAAGACCGAGTTCGGCGTCTTCCGGATGTGACGGCATGAGCGAGCCCAACCTCCTCGTCGACTTCGATGGCCACGGCGTCGCGACCGTGACGCTCAACCGGCCGGTGGTGCGCAACGCCTTCGACGATCGGCTGATCGCCGATCTCACCGCGGCCTTGCAGCGCCTCGAGACTGATCCCACCGTGCGTCTCCTCCTCCTCACCGGCAGGGGCAGCTGCTTCTCGGCGGGTGGCGATCTCAACTGGATGCGTCGGATGGCGCAGTACACCGACGCCGAGAACTTCGCTGACGCGATGCAGCTCGCCGAGCTGTTGCGTATCCTCAACGAATTTCCGAAGCCGACGGTCGCGCGCGTCAATGGCCCCGCCTATGCCGGCGGCCTCGGGCTTGTCTGCTGCTGCGACGTCGCCGTCGCCGCCGAGGAAGCGACGTTCGCGGTCTCCGAGGTACGTCTCGGCTTGGTGCCCGGCACGATCAGCCCCTATGTCGTGGCGGCGATCGGCGCGCGCGAGGCGCGGCGCTTCTTCCTCACCGCCGAGCCATTCACCGCGGCAGAAGCTCATCGCATTGGACTGGTGCACGGCGTGGCGCCACTGAGCGCGCTCGACGATGCCGTCGCGGCCGTCGTCGGCAACCTGCTGCAAGGTGGTCCCGAAGCGCAAGCGCGCGCGAAGCGCCTCGTCGCCGACGTGAGCGGCTGGCCAGTGACCGAAGCGGTGCGGCGGTTGAGCGCGCGCGCCATCGCCGAGGGGCGGGCATCGCTCGAAGCGCGCGAAGGGCTCGCCGCCTTCTTCGAGAAGCGCAAGCCCGCCTGGCGGCGCTGAGCGCGATGTTCTCGAAGCTCCTCATTGCCAATCGCGGCGAGATCGCCTGCCGCATCATCCGCACGGCGCGGCGGCTCGGCATCGCTACGGTCGCGGTCTACTCCGAGGCAGATGCTGATGCGTTTCACGTGGAACACGCCGACGAAGCCTATCCCATTGGTCCCGCACCGGCGCGCGAGAGTTATCTCCGCATCGACCGCATCATTGAAGTGGCGCAACGCGCCGGCGCCACCGCTATCCATCCCGGCTATGGCTTTCTCTCGGAGAACGCCGACTTTGCCCAAGCCTGTGCGCGCGCCGGCATCGTCTTCGTCGGCCCGCCGGCCTCGGCGATCCGCGCCATGGGCTCGAAATCCGCGGCAAAGGCGCTCATGGAGAAGGCCGGCGTGCCGCTCGTGCCGGGCTATCACGGCGACGAGCAGGAGGGCGATTTCCTCACCAAGGCCGCCCAGCGCGTCGGCTTTCCCGTGCTCATCAAGGCCTCGGCCGGCGGCGGCGGCAAGGGCATGCGCGTCGTCGAGAGTGCGCCCAAATTCGCCGCGGCGCTCGCCAGCGCCAAGCGCGAGGCGTCATCGTCTTTCGGTGACGACCGGGTCCTCATCGAGAAGTACCTGACGCGGCCGCGTCATATCGAGATGCAGGTCTTCGCCGACCGTCAGGGCAATGTCATCCACCTCTTCGAGCGCGACTGCTCGATCCAGCGCCGCCATCAAAAGGTGATCGAGGAGGCGCCGGCGCCGGGCATGACGCCGGAGCGGCGCCGCGCCATGGGCGAGGCGGCGATCGCTGCGGCGCGCGCGGTGGGCTATGTCGGCGCCGGTACGGTCGAGTTCATCGCCGAGGGCGAGGCCTTCTACTTCATGGAGATGAATACGCGGCTTCAGGTGGAACATCCCGTCACCGAGATGATCACCGGCCTCGATCTCGTCGAATGGCAGCTCCGGATCGCCGCCGGCGAGAGCCTACCGCTTGGCCAAGACGAGATAACGATGCACGGTCATGCAGTCGAGGCGCGGCTTTATGCTGAGAACCCCCAGCGCAACTTCTTGCCCGCGACTGGCCGTCTCGACCGGCTGCGGCCGCCGCCGGAAACGGCGGAGCTCCGGATCGACAGTGGCGTGCGCGAAGGCGACAGCGTCACCATGCATTACGATCCGATGATCGCCAAGGTGATCGCCTGGGGCGAGGATCGCTCGGCGGCGCTGAATCGCCTGGCCCACGGCCTCGCCGCTTACCGCATCGCCGGGCCCGCCACCAATCGCGACTTCCTCGTGCGCCTCTTGCGGCATTCCGCCTTCTCGGCCGGAGAGATCGACACCGGCTTCATCGAGCGCCATCGTGCCGATCTCATTCCGCCGGTGGCGTCCGCACCCGCGATGGTGCTCGCCGCAGCGAGCCTCGCGCTCTTGCTTAGGGATGGCGATGCCGCGGCAACCTGCGGCGTGGCTACCGGCGATCCCCATTCGCCGTGGCACCGACGCGACGGCTGGCGGCTCAACGGCGACACCTACCGCGATTTGCGCTGGCGCGACGGCCAAACCGAGCGATCGGTGCGCGTCCATTATCGCCGCGAAGGCTACGCGCTCGAGATCGATGGGACCCGCGTGGCGGCGGCGGCGCATCAAGAAGCGGCGGGGGATCTCGCACTCACGCTCGACGGCGTCCGCACCCGCGTCGCCGTGGTGCGGCAAGGCGACGAGGTCACCGTTATCGCCGATGACGGCACCTGGCGGCTTTACTATATCGATCCTCTGGCACCGCGCGCGGCGGCAGCCCTCTCGGCCGGACGGCTCACGGCGCCGATGCCGGGGAAGGTCGCGCAAGTGCTGATCGCCGCCGGCGGCGCCGTGAAGCGCGGCCAGGCGCTGATGGTGCTAGAGGCGATGAAGATGGAGCACACCATTGCGGCGCCCGCCGATGGCACCGTCGAGCGTGTCCATTTCGCGCCGGGCGATCTCGTAGAAGAGGGCGCCGAGCTCATCGCCTTCAGCGCCGCCGCGGAGTGAAGAGGAGGGAGCGATGCGTCTGCCGAAGCAAGTCCGCATGGTCGAAGTGGGCCCGCGCGATGGGCTGCAGAACGAGGCGAAGACGGTGCCGGCGGCGACAAAGATCGCGCTCATCGAGCAGCTCGCCGAGGCCGGTCTCACTGCGATCGAGTCCGGAAGCTTCGTCTCACCAAAATGGGTCCCGCAAATGGCGGACACCGCCGCGGTTCTTGCGGGTCTCCACCGCCGGCCCGGCGTCTCCTACCCCGTACTCGTGCCCAACATGCAGGGTTATCTCGCCTCGCGCGCGGCCGAGGTGGAGGAGATCGCGCTCTTCGTCGCGGCGTCCGAAAGCTTCTCGCGGCGTAACACCAATTGCTCCATCGCCGAGAGCTTCGAGCGCGTGACGCCGGTGGCGTCGGCGGCTCGCACGGATGGGGTCCGCGTGCGCGGCTATATCTCCTGCGTCGTCGATTGCCCGTATGAGGGACCGATCGTGCCCGAAGCGGTGGCGGACGTCGCCCGGCGCTTGTTGGCGCTCGGCTGCTATGAGATTTCGTTGGGCGACACCATCGGCACCGGCACCGCCCAGCGCGTCCAGACGATGATCGAGCGCGTTGCCGCGGTGGTGCCGCGCGAGCGTCTTGCCGTCCATTTCCACGACACCTACGGGCAGGCGCTTGCCAATGTGCTGGCCTCGCTCGAGCTCGGCATCGCCGTCGTCGACAGCTCGGTCGCGGGTCTCGGCGGTTGTCCCTACGCGAAGGGTGCGACCGGTAATGTCGCGAGTGAAGACGTGCTTTATCTCTTGAACGGGCTCGGCATCGAAACTAGCGTCGATCTCGCGAAGCTCGCCGCCGCCGGGCGCTTCATCTCGGACGCGCTCGCGCGCGAGCCGGCGTCGCGGGTGGCGCGTGCGCTTGCCGCCAAGGCGGCCTGAGCGTGGCGCTTCATCTTATTAAGCTCGCCGTCGGCATCGATGACGTGCCGCATTTGCGGCAGGTGCAGAAAGAGCGGCGACGCGAGCGCGGCCGCTCCGTCTTTTACACCCGCCATCTGCCGCGGCGCGAGGCGGAGATCGTGGATGGCGGCTCGATCTACTGGGTGATCAAAGGCTATGTGCGCGCGCGCCAGCGCATTCTCGAATTCATCCCGGTGGTTGAAGAAGACGGCGAGCGTTATTGCCTTGTGCGTTACGAGCTGAAACTTGTCGAGACGATTTGGCAGCCGAAACGGCCGTTTCAGGGTTGGCGCTATCTCATGCCGAAGGACGCGCCGCTCGACCGCTCGCGCGGCGTCACGCCCGAAAGCGAACTGCCGGAGCGCATGGCGCGCGAGCTGCGCGCGCTCGGACTTTTGTGAGCGGCACCCTCTAGACAACGGGCATCCGGCGTTTTATATCTACGCCTTGCCGCTCCTGGCGGCTCTTTCTCAAACGGCTCGAGCTTCACTGCCGCGAAGCAGCGGCAAGTGGGTTCGTCGGCTGTCGGGAAAGGCCCGTTGTGGAGCCTCGTTCTTTGACATCGTGGTTATAATGGAAGGGATGCGCGGGCGGCGGCGTATGAGCGCTGAAGTTCGTGCATCTGATGGAAAGTCAATTCCGAGCAGATGAGCGGACTGGTGCTAGGACTTGGTCCTTAGATGGACTGAGG
>DASZAN010000168.1:0-75460 GCA_035945115.1 Allostellaceae bacterium | reverse complement strand
CGGTGTTTCAGAGGTGCCCGGGCTTTACTTTCTGGGACTGCCCTGGTTGTCGCGAAGAGCTTCGGCCTTCATCTGGGGCGTCTGGCGCGATGCCGATTATCTAGCAGACAATATCGCGGCGCGCGGCCGGCAAGCTGTCGTTTAAGTGCAGCTCGTCTCGTCTAGCGATCGTGCACGGCGCAGCCGCAGCCGGAGGCGTGATAGCGGCCGTTCGGCTCGACGCTGCCGCCTTTGCCGTAGCGATCGTGCGGGCGCACCCAGTCGGCGAGGCTGTGGAAAGGGCCGTTCTCCTGGCGGCCTTTGGGCATGACGTCGAGGATGCGGTAGGCGGTGAGGAAATCCTCGCCGCCGCGGCCGAAGCTGGCATAGGTGAGATAGATCTCGCCGTCCTCGTCCTTGAAGAACACGCTCCGGCCCGAGAGATCTTCGAGGCCAGCGGCCCAGTCAGGCGCGCGGCCGAAATTATAGAGGGCGCGGCCGGATGCAATCTGCTCGCGCGTGAAGGAGACGTCGAAGTCGTAGTTGAAGTCGGAGTGGAATGACGAGACCCACGGGAAGGTCCAGCCCATGCGCCGGCGCACGATCTCGATCTCCGCGATCGGCGCACGCGCCACGGCCGCATAGGTCACGTCGTGATTGTTGAGATGGGTCAAAATGCCTTCGACATGGTCGACCTCGAAGGAGCAGCCGACGCATTGCGTGACGGCGCCCGGTCCCATCATGAAGTGCTTGAGGTAGAGCTGGCTGCGGCCGTCGAAGAGTTCGGCGAGAGTCACTTCTCCCGCGGGTCCGTCGAAGACATAGGGTTTCTCGATCTTCACCCACGGTAGCGCGCGACGCTCTTCCGCGAGCCGGTCGCGGAGCCGCGTCAGCTCCTTCTCTTTGGCGAGCAGCGCGCGGCGCGCCTCGATCCAATCTTGCTTCGTGACGATGGGATGTGAGGGCATGAGGGACTCCTTCTCGCTGGCATTCGCGCGTGCCTTCCCCCCTCCCAACCCTCCCCCTCAAGGGGGGAGGCGCAAAATGTAGTGGAAGAGAAACCCCCTCCCCCCTTGAGGGGGAGGGTTGGGGTGGGGGGTTAGCTCCCGCATCCGACGCTTACTTCTGTGCGCTGACCATCGCAAAGTGAGCGCCTTGGGGGTCGCGCGCTTGCACGATCCAGACGCCGCCGGGGACTTCCAGCGGACCGCTCAGCACCGAGGCGCCGCGCGTCATGGCGCGGTCGGCGGCCCGCGCCACGCTCTCGACGGCGATGTAGTAGGTCCAGCCGGGATGCGGCGCTTGCGCGCAGGCCTTCATCATGCCGCCAGAGGGCGCGCCGCCCGTGGCGAAGGTTTGATAGGTGCCCATCGGTCCCATCTCGTGCGCGCGGTCCTTGGTCCAGCCGAAGAGCCGCGAATAGAAGGAAAACTCGCGCTCGAGGTCGCCGGCGATGAGCTCGTGCCAGCCGATGTGGCCGGGCGTCATGGGGGCGACAGGCTTCGGCTCCTCCGTCGTGTTCGGCTTGAAAAGGAGGAACACGGCGCCGCCGGGATCGGTCGCGACGGCGAAGCGGCCGACATTCGGGATGTCGGTGGGCGGGCGCTGGATCGTGCCGCCTGCCGCCGCGACGCGCTTGGCGTCGGCATCGACGTCATCGCTCGAGATGTAGCCGGACCAGCAAGGCGGCATGCCCTCGGCGCGCATCGGCTCGGGGATCGCCATCAGCCCGGCCACCATCACGGGTCCATTGCTGAAGACCGTGTAGGTGCCGCCATCGGCCATGGGATGCTCCTGCGCCTTCCAGCCGATGACGTCGCTATAGAACTTGGCCGCCGCCTTGGTGTCGGTGGTCATGACGTCGTACCAGACGAACTTTCCGCGTGGTGCCGGCATGGTCATCACTCCCTTTTGCTGGTGGGCCGATCGAAGAGTTGCTCGACGTAGCGGCGGAGATGCGTAACGCATTCGCGCGCGATCTCGGGGCCGCCCTTGGCTTTGGCGAGGACGAAGGCACCTTGCAGCACCGCCTGCGTGTAGGCCGCGAGGCTCTCGGCGCCCCATTCCGCCGTGGGGGCATAGACTGCTTTCGCCGCTTCAACATCCTTGGCGACATCGGCGATGTTGACGCCGAGGTAGGTGTCGCAGGCGCGTTGGATCGCCGGATGCGTGTCGTAGGCCTCCTGCACCATGGTGCCGAGGAGACACGTAAACTCGGGAATGGGTCCGTCAAGAATGGCGCTGCGAAAATCGATGTAGCCGAGCAACCGGTCGAGCGGATCCGCGAGCGTGCGATAGGGGGCTTCGCCGAAAAGCCGCACCGCCATTTCGGAGAAATGCGCGGCTGCAGCGACCGCCAACTCCTCCTTGCTCTTGAAGTAGTGGAAGAAGGCGCCTTTGGTCAGCCCCGCCGTCCGGCAAATATCGTCGACGCTGGTTGCCGCATAGCCCTGCGCGCGGATCACATGGAGCGCCGCGTCGAGAAGGCGGGTGCGGGCGTCGGCCTTGGTCTGTGCGGCGTTCATAGGCGCAATGATACCAACCGGTCGGTATCGATGTCAACTAAAAAGTTTTGCGCTGTTAAATCAATGAATTAAATCGCAAGAACACCAGCCGCGCCGCGCCATAGCGGCGCTCCTCGAGCAACGTCAATCCCGCTGGCACCACGAGGTCCTGCCGCGCCGCCATCTCGACCACCACCAGCGCCTCCGGCGCGAACCAACCGGCCGCGGCGAGGGCGGCGAGCACCGGCGCGGCGAGGTCCTCGCCATAGGGCGGATCGAGGAAGGCAAGGGTGGCGGCACGGCCGGCGCGCGGCGGATGAAGCGCTTCCGCCGGCAGAATTGCGGCGTTCTTCTCCTCGCGGAGTGCCGCGATGTTGGCGCGCAACGCCGCCAGCGCGGCGCGGTCGTTCTCGATGAAGGTCGCGTGCGCGGCGCCGCGCGAGAGCGCCTCGAGGCCCAACGCGCCGGTGCCGGCAAAGGCGTCGAGCACGATCGCATCGAGGAACACGGGCGCCTCGCCGAAGCGGCCGTGCGCCAAAATATCGAAGAGCGCTTCGCGGGCGCGGTCGCTGGTGGGGCGGACCGCGACGCCCTCGGGCGCGGTGAGCGTGCGGCCCTTATGCTTGCCGGCGATGATGCGCACGGGATGTCTTCTTGAGCGCGGGGCTCGCGCCCAGCTGCTCGCGCAACACGCGGCGCGGCACCTCCTCCACCTGACCGCGCGCGAGCTCGCCCAGCTGAAAGGGGCCGTAGGCGATGCGGATGAGGCGCGTCACGCCGAGGCCGAGATGCTCCATGACGCGGCGCACCTCGCGGTTCTTGCCTTCGCGCAGGCTCACCGTGAGCCAGGCGTTGCTGCTCTCCTGCGCGCGATCGAGCTGGGCGCGGATCGGGCCATAGGCGACGCCGTCGATGGTGAGACCCTTCTCGAGCGTCGCCAAGCGCGCGGGATCGACGGCACCATGGACGCGGACGCGATAGCGGCGCAGCCAGCCGCGCGCCGGCAGCTCGAGTTCGCGCGCCAGATCGCCGTCATTGGTGAGAAGGAGCAAGCCCTCGGAATTGAGATCGAGGCGCCCCACCGAGATGAGCCGCGGCAAGTCGGGCGGCAGGCGCTCGAACACGGTTGGCCTGCCGCGCTCGTCCTTGTGCGTGGTGACGAGGCCTGCGGGCTTGTGATAGCGCCAGAGGCGAGCCGGTGCCGGCGCCGGGATCGGCTTGCCGTCGACGCGGATGTCGCTGGCGTCGCTGACATCGAGCGCGGGACTCTCGAGCACCTTGCCGTCGACGCTGACGCGTCCCTCGGCGATCCAACGCTCGGCGTCGCGGCGCGAGCAGAGGCCGGCGCGCGCCAGCCGCTTGGCGATGCGCTCTCCCTTTTGGGGCTTCTCGGCTGCGGCGGCGGTCATCCTCAGCGCCGGCACGCCTCGATGAAGGCGGCAAAGAGGCGCTTGTCGCCCTCGCTGATGCCATACTCAGGGTGCCACTGCACGCCGATGAGGAAGCGCCGGCGCGGATCCTCAATCCCTTCGATTACGCCGTCGGGCGCCACCGCGTCGACGACGAGGCCGGGCGCCAGCTCCTTCACCGCCTGATGATGCGCGCTGTTGACTGGCAGTTCCGCGGCGCCGGTGATCTGGTGGAGGCGCGTGCCCGGCATTACGCGGACGGTGTGACCCGCCTCGGTGCGGGGATTGACCTGCTCGTGCGCGAGCGCATTCTCCACCTCATCGGGGATGTGCTGGATGAGCGTGCCGCCCAAGGCGACATTGAGGAGCTGCTGGCCGCCGCAAATGCCGAAGACCGGCTTGTCCGCCCCGACCGCACCGCGCGTCACGGCGAGCTCGAATTGGGTGCGGCGGTCCTTGGTGGTGACGCTCGCGTGCCGCGTCGCGGCACCGAAGAGCGCGGGGTCGACATCGAAGGCGCCCCCCGTCACGATGAGCCCGTCGATGAGCGCGAGATAGGCCTCGGCCTCAGTGGGCTCGTGCGGCAACAGCACCGGCAAGCCGCCCGCCGCCACCACCGCCGTGCAGTAGTTCTCGCGGAGCGCATACCAGTGATGGGTCTTGGAATAGCCGCCGGGCGGCTCGCGATCGAGCGTGAGGCCGATGACCGGTTGTGCCATGCTCTCTACCTTGGCGGCGATCCTAGGGCGGGGCCCAGACGAGGGAAACGAAAATTTTGTCGTCTTTTGTCACCAAAAACAGCATCGAGCGCGTGCTGCCCGTGCGCACCTACGACATCGATTTCGCCGGCGTCGTCAGCAACATCGTCTATATCCGCTGGCTCGAGGATTTGCGTCTCGCCATGCTGGAGGAAGCCTATCCCATCGCCCGCGCTTTGGCGGAGGACGCGGCGCCGATCCTCCTCGAAACCCGAATCGACTACGAGCGTCCCGTCACCATCCACGATCCAGTGAAGGGGCGGATGTGGGTGACGCGGATGGCGCGCGTCCGCTGGCATGTGGCGGCGGAATTCGTGGTTGGCGATGCCGTCCATGCGCGCGCCGAGCAGACCGGCATCTTCATCCGCCTCTCGACCCGCCGTCCCATTCCCGTGCCGGACGCGCTGCGCGCCCGCTTCGCGCCGTCGGAGCCCGCGTGAGCGGCGCGCGCAGCGATTTCATGACGATTGCGCTGGCCGAAGCCGAGCGGGCGGCGGCGCGCGGCGAGGTGCCGGTGGGCGCGGTGCTGGTCGATGGCACGACGGGCGCCGTGCTGGCGCAGTCCGGCAACCGCAGCGAGGAGCTCGCCGATCCCACCGCGCATGCCGAGATGCTGGTGCTCCGCGCTGCCGCCGCCCTGCGCGGCCGGCCGCGGCTTGAGGATTGCGACCTCTACGTCACGCTCGAGCCTTGCGCCATGTGCGCCGCCGCCCTCTCCTTTGCCCGCATCCGCCGGCTCTATTTCGGCGCCAACGACCCCAAGGGCGGCGCCGTCGAACATGGCCCGCGCTTCTTCGCCCAGGCGACATGCCATCACCGGCCCGAGGTCTATGGCGGCATCGAGGAACGCCGGGCGAGCGAGCTGCTGCGCCTGTTCTTCGCGGAAAAACGCGGCAGCGACCGCTAAAATCCCGGGCAAATCCCGCCGGCTTCGGCTCGGGCTTAACCGCTGCTCAACCCATCTGGGCTCTTCTTTCGCCTCCTCTGGGCGGAGCGAGCTGCGGTGTCGCTGAGTATCGGGGTGCGCTGGCTCATCATTCTCGCGGTTACCGCGGCCGATGCCGTGGGATTGCGCCTCACTGGCATGCACCTCGAGGCAAACGGTGTGCTGAAGCTGGGTGCCGCGCTGCTGACGCTCTTCGCGCTTGGCCTCACCTATACGCACTGGCGGCCGCGCGAGCGCCTCGCCGATCTGGCGCAGACGGCGGCGCAGTTGATGGCCTTCTTCGCCGCCATCGGCACCGCCAGCTATCTCATCACCGCAAGCGCCGCGCCGCTCGTCGACGACGCCTTGGCGGCGGCCGACCGCGCCACCGGCTTCGATTGGCCTCAGTGGTTCACCTGGGTTCACGAGCGGCCGACCGTCGCGCTCGTGCTGCAGCTCGCTTATGTGAGCGCCACGCCGCAATTGGCGCTCATCCCCATTTACCTCGCACTCAGCGGCCAAGCGGAACGCAACAGCCGCTTGATTTGGGAATTGATGCTATCGCTCGCCGTCATCGTGCCGCTCTCGGCCTTGTTGCCCGCCGCGAGCGCCTGGGTGCACTACGCCGTGACCGATCTCATTCCCGCCGTCCATATGCCCGACTTCACCGCGCTCCGGAGCGGCACCATGCGCGAGATCTCCTTGTCGCGCATGGAGGGGCTCATCACCTTCCCGTCCTTCCACACCACGCTCGCCGTGCTCTTCGTCGCGGCGCTGCGGGAACATCGCCTGGCGCTGGCGATCGGCGCCGTCGTGAACGGGCTGATGCTGCTCTCGATCCCCAGCGAAGGCGGGCACTATCTCGTCGATGTCTTCGCGGGGGCGCTCGTTGCGGCGGTTGCCATTGTCGTGGCAGCGCAGATCGAGCAGCGCCTCGCCGCGCCAATAGCGCGCGCGGCGCTTTCCCCGGCGGAGTGAGCGTTTAGGTCTTGCGTGCGAGCGCGCGCCAGCCGATGTCGCGGCGGCAGAAGCCCTCGGGCCATTGGATGCGGTCGATCGCCGCATAGGCCTTGGCCCGCGCCGCCGCCACGTCTGGGCCCAGCGCCACCACATTGAGCACGCGCCCGCCATCGGCCAGGAGACGCTCGCCGGCGCGCTTCGTGCCGGCATGGAAGATGGTGACGGCGGGATCGCCTTTGGCGGCCTCGGCGAGGCCCTTGATCTCCGTTCCTCTGACGGGCTCGCCGGGATAGCCCTTGGCCGCGAGCACGACGCAGACCGAGGCCTCCTCGTACCAGCGCAGATCGAACTCGTCGAGGACGCCGTCGCGCGCCGCAACCAGCGCCGGCAAGAGGTCGCTCATGAGCCGCGGCAGCAGCACCTGACATTCGGGATCGCCGAAGCGGACATTGTATTCGATGAGCTTGGGCCCGCTCGCCGTCAGCATGAGCCCGGCATAGAGCACGCCCCGGAAAGGCCGGCCTTCCGCCGCCATGCCGCGCACCGTCGGCAGCATGATCGTCGCCATCACCTCTTGCTCGATCTCCGGCGTGACGCAGGGCGCCGGCGAATAGGCGCCCATGCCGCCGGTGTTGGGGCCGGTGTCGCCCTCGCCGGCGCGCTTGTGGTCCTGGGCGCTCGCAAGCGGCACCGCGTTCCGACCATCGACGAGCGCGAGGAAGCTCGCCTCTTCGCCTTCGAGATATTCCTCGATGACGAGCTCGGCGCCGGCGTTGCCGAAGCGTCGTTCGAGCATCGCCGCATCGATCGCGGCGAAGGCTTCCGCCGCCGTCATCGCCACCGTCACGCCTTTGCCGGCGGCGAGCCCGTCGGCCTTCACCACGATGGGCGCGCCGCGGCGGCGCACGAAGTCCTTGGCCGCCTCGACGTCGCGGAAGCGGGTGTAAGAGGCGGTGGGGATGCCGTACTTGGCGGAGAGATCTTTCATGAAACCTTTGGAGCCCTCGAGCATCGCCGCTTGGGCACTCGGCCCGAAGGTGCGGATGCCCGCCGCCTCCAAGCGGTCGGCAAGCCCGGCGACGAGCGGTGCCTCCGGTCCCACGACCACGAAGTCGATGCGCTCGCGCCGGCAGAGATCGAGAATGCCGCCGAGATCGCTGGCAGCGACGGGCACGCAGGTCGCGTCATCGGCGATGCCTGGATTGCCGGGCGCGCAAAAAAGCGCATCGCACAGCGGCGATGCCGCGAGCTTCCAGCACAACGCATGCTCGCGCCCACCCGACCCGACCACCAGAACTCGCATGTGCCTCTCCGGAAACGGGGATTAGGGGGATGGAACGGGATGAAGGGAGCTCACCATGCGGCGGTGATTCGAGCGATCCTCATCGCGCTTTCGGACTGGCTCCCCTCCTTCTCCACTCATCCCCATATCTCCATCTCTTTTCGCAGTCTTCGCTTTTGCCAACGGTTTCCCCGTGCCCGGGCGCTCTTGTATCATAGCGGGGAATGACGGGAAGCCCTTACTCGCCGCCTCCTCTCGCCGACTCGTCCGCTCGCGCCAACTTGCCCGCCTATACCGTGAGCGAGCTCTCGGCTGCGCTTCGGCGCAGCATCGAGGAACGCTTTTCCTATGTGCGCGTGCGCGGCGAGATCTCCGGCTTCAAGCGGCACAGCTCCGGCCATTGCTATTTCGCGCTCAAGGACACGGACGCCGTCCTCGACGCCGTGTGCTGGCGCGGCACGGCGCTCCGCCTCAGCGTCAAGCCCGAGGACGGCATGGAGGTGGTGTGCACCGGCCGCATCACGACATATCCCGGGCGCTCCAAGTATCAGCTCGTGGTCGACTCGATGGAGCTCGCCGGCATCGGCGCGCTCCTCAAGATGCTCGAGGATCGGCGGAAGCGCCTTGCCGCCGAAGGTCTCTTCGCCGAGGAGCGCAAGAAGAAGCTGCCTTTCCTGCCGGACGTCATCGGCGTCGTCACTTCGCCTTCGGGTGCGGTCATTCGCGACATCCTCCATCGCCTCGAGGACCGCTTCCCGCGCCGCGTCCTCCTCTGGCCGGTGGCGGTGCAGGGGGAGGGGGCGGCCGAGCAGGTGGCGGCGGCGATCGCCGGCTTCAACGCGCTTCAGCCCGGCGGCCGTCTGCCGCGGCCCGATCTCCTCATCGTCGCCCGCGGCGGCGGCAGCCTCGAGGATTTGATGGCCTTCAACGAGGAGATCGTGGTGCGCGCCGCCGCGGCCTCGGCGATCCCGCTCATCTCCGCGGTTGGGCACGAGACCGACACCACGCTCATCGACTACGCGAGCGACCGCCGCGCCCCGACGCCGACCGCCGCGGCGGAGATGGCGGTGCCGGTGCGGCTCGACCTCGTGACCGAGCTCGATGCCAAGCGCCTGCGACTCCGCCGCGGCATGTCGCGCTTCCTCGCCGAGCGGCGGACTCGCGTCGAGGGCCTCGGTCGCGGCCTTCCCGATCCCCGCAGCATTCTCGACGGCGCGCGCCAGCGGCTCGACGACCGCGCCGAGCGCCTCGTCGTGGGCTTCGCGCAGATGCTGGCGATGCGGCGCCATCAGCTCGAGGTGGCCGGCGGCCGATTAAGCCGGCGGCTCCTCGAGACTCAGCTTACGCGCGCGCGCGAGCGGCTCGAGGATGCGGCGCCGCGGCTCCAGCAATGCCTGCGGCGCCTCATCGACCATCAGCGGCACCGGCTCGACAATCTCGCCGGCCGCCTCGATAGCTATCGCCAGGCGGTCGAGCAGATTCTCGCCAAAGGCTATGTGCTCGTGCGCGACGCCTCCGGTCGGATTCTCGACACGGTGCAAGGCATCAAGGCGGGCGACTCGCTGACGCTCGTCTTCCACGACGGCAAGCTCCGCGTCGTCGCCGACGAAGCGGCGAGACGGCCGCCGACGCCGCGCGGCAAGAAGTCCTCCAATCCCGATCAGGGTTCGCTCTTGTGAGGCTTGCCGCCGCGCTCGCTCTCGCCGTTTGGGCCTCGCCCTGTGCGGCCGGCACCGTGAACCTCGAAGGCGCTTTCACGCAAGGCGGTCTCGTCCGCGGCAAGACCGATCCGGGCGCGACCGTCACGCTCGACGGCCACGCGGTGCGAGTGGCGCCCGACGGAGGCTTTGTTCTCGGCTTCGGCCGCGACGCACCGGCTGAAGCAACCCTCGATGTCACCTTTCCCGATGGCGGCCGCGAGCACCGCACGTTTGCTGTCGCCACGCGACAATACGAGGTGCAGCGCATCGACGGCTTGCCGCCACAACAGGTGACGCCCGATGCCGCGACGCAGGAGCGCATCGACCGTGAGCGCGCACTCACCGCCGCGGCACGGAAGGTGGACAGCGATCTCATCTTCTTTGAGGCGCCGCTGCGCTGGCCGGCGCTCGGGCCGATCTCCGGCGTCTATGGCAGCCAGCGTATTTTGAACGGCGAGCCGCGCGCCCCGCATATGGGTGTCGACATCGCCGCACCCCGCGGCACGCCTGTGATGGCGGCCGCGGCCGGCACTGTGACACTCGCCGAGCGCGACCTGTTCTTTACAGGCGGCACCGTGATCATCGATCACGGCTACGGCCTCGCCACCACCTACCAGCACATGGACCGCGTCGATGTGACCGCGGGTCAGCATGTGGACGCCGGTACCCCCATCGGGATCGTCGGCGCCACGGGCCGCGTCACCGGCCCGCATCTCCACTGGTCCCTCAACTGGTACGACGTGCGCCTCGATCCGATGCTGGCGGCAGGACCGATGCCCGGGAATTAATCCGGCCACCGGCGGTGGACCCAGAACCAGTGGTCGGGGCGCTCGCGAATCCAGCGCTCGAGCACTTGGTTGACCTTCGTCATCAGGGCGAGCGTGTCGACTTCGGCATCGCCGGTCTTGGCATAGGCGAGCGGCGGCTCGGCGGTGATGCGGAAGCGCGCGCCTTTGAGGCGGTCGACCCGCACCGGCACCACAGCGGCATCGAAGCGCAAGGCGAAGGTGGCGAGCGCCGGTCCGGTCATGGCATCGCGGCCGAAGAACGGCACGGCGATGCCGTCATTCTGCTTCTGATCGACGAGCATGGCGATGTGCCGATCCCTCTTCATCGCCGCGAGCATGCGTCGCGCGCCGGCGCTGCCCTTGGCGGCAAGCTCGCTGCCGACGACGCTGCGCGCGTGATTGATGAGGCGGTCGACGAAGGGATTGTTGGCGGCGCGGTACATCACGACGACCGAAAGGCCCGCTTGCGTCAGCGCCATCGCCGGCACCTCCCAGTTGCCGAAATGGCCGGAGAAGAAGATGGCGCGCTTGCCGGGCGCGTTCTGCGCGCGGATGTGCTCCGTGCCCACCATCTCGATGCGCCCGTCCTCGGCATAGATGCGGTATTGGCCGAGATGCGGGTATTCGGCGATGACGCGACCCAAATTGTCCCACATGCCGAGGATGACGCGCGATGCCGCGGCGTCGTCGAGCTCAGGCAGGGCGCGGCGAAGATTCTTGAGGGCGCGACGGCTCAATCCGAGCCGCGGGCCGATCGTGCGCGCAAGAAATCCGCCCACCGACGATGCGGCATCGAGCGGCAATGCGCGGAAAAGCGCATAGACGAGCACCGCGCCTGCGCCTTCGATAAAGTCGAGAAGGCGCTTGCTCAAGGCGTCTCGGCCTCGTCCGCCACTCCCCCGCCCTGTCCCCGTTGCCGGCGCGGCAAGTGAACGCGGTCGAGCAGCGCGTCGAGAGCGGCGAGATCGTCCCAGACGACGCTCACAGACAGCGCGCGAATCTGTGGGCGGAGCGCCGGCGGAAGCCGCACCCAGTCTTTCGTGGTCGTGATCAGCATCGCGCCCGCGCCTTCGGCTTCGGCGAGCGGGCGCGCGAGTTCGTCCTCGCGATAGCGGTGGTGATCGGGAAACGCGTAGGTTCTGAAGATCCGCGCGCCGGCCTCCTCGAGTGTCGTGAAGAATTTCTCCGGCCGGCCGATTCCGGCAAGAGCGACGACGGTTCGCCCTGCCACGTCACCGGGATTTTCCGGCACCAACCGCGCCCGGCACAGGGGCTTGCTGGCGGTGAGCGCCGCGACGCCGGCGGCATCATCGCCCATCAGCACGATCGCGTCGGCGCGCGCGAGGCCACGGGCGAGCGGCTCGCGCAGCGGTCCCGCGGGCAGGACCCGGCCGTTGCCGAGCCCGTAAGCGCCGTCGATGACCACCAGCGAGAGGTCTTTGGCAAGCGTCGGATTCTGGAAGCCGTCATCGAGGAGAAGCAGCTCGGCGCCGGCGGCGATCGCCGCCTTGGCGCCAGCGACGCGGTCGGGCGCCACCCAACAGGGCGCGACCTCGGCCAGGAGCAGCGGCTCGTCGCCGACCTCATCGGCGGTGTGCCGGGCGGGATCCACCGCCAGGGGACCGGGACTCCGCCCGCCATAGCCGCGGCTCAGAATGTGGACGCGCCATCGGCGCTCGCGAAGGCGCCGCGCCAGCGAGAGGCTGACTGGCGTCTTACCGGCGCCGCCTGCCACAAGATTGCCGACGCAGACCACCGGCACCGGCGCGCGCCACGGCGCCGTCCAGCGCTGCCGTGCCGCCCCTGCCATCCCATAGACCCAGGCGGCGGGCGCAAGCACAGTGGAGAGGAGGCCGCGATGCGCCCAGAACTCAGGCGTAGGCGGAGGCGGCATGGGGCGTGAGCCGCTCGAGCCACGGCGCGATGCGCTCCATCACGGCGTCGAGCACGGCGCGGTTGTCGGCGGCGACGTCGAGACCGGCGGCAGCACGCCGCGCGCGCTCGCCGGGATCGGCGAGAAGGCGGGCGAGAGCAGTGGCGAACTCTTCGGCATCGCGTACCGTGAGCGCCGCACCAGCGGCGGCGAGGTCGCGGGCGATCGCGGCGCAATTGCTCATGTCGGGCCCGTGCAGAACGGCGCAGTCGAGGAGCGCCGCCTCGAGCGGGTTGTGCCCGCCCGCGGGCACCATGGAGCCGCCGATGAAGGCAACGCCGGCGAGGCGGTAGAAGAGGCCGAGCTCGCCCAAGGTATCGCCGAGATAGATGTCGACCGCGGCGTCGATCGCCTCGGCCGCCGAGCGCCGCGCGACGCGGAGCCCGCGCTGGCGCAGCAAAGCAGCGATGGCGGCGGCGCGCGCGGGATGGCGCGGCACGATGATGGTGAGGAGATCGGGCCAACGCTCCTCAAGCCGGCGATGCACCCTGGCCGCGATCACCTCCTCGCCCTCGTGCGTGCTGGCGGCAAGCCACAGCGGGCGTCCCGCCGCTTGCGCCGCGAGCTTGGCGAGCTCGGGCTCGCTCACCGGCAGCGGACCTGCCGCCGCCTTGAGATTGCCGACGGAAAGGGCGCGGCGGGCGCCGAGCTGGCGGAGCCGCTCGGCCTGCACCGCGTCCTGCGCGAGGCAAAGATCGAACGCGCCGATCACGGGATTGATGATGGCGGGCCAGCGCTGCCAGCGCGCGAACGAAGCGTGCGACATGCGGCCGTTCACGAGGAGGAGCGGAATCCCTCGCGCCTGCGTCGCCATGACAAGATTGGGCCAGAGCTCCGACTCGACCCAGAGCGCAAGATCGGGCCGCCAATGGTCAAGGAAGCGCCGTACGTAAGCCGGCCGATCCACCGGCACGTATTGGTGGAAGGCGCGGCCTTCCGGAAGGCGCGTCGCCAGGAGGCGTGCCGAGGTGACGGTGCCGGTGGTGACGAGCACGGACAGCGCCGGATGCGTCGCGGCAATCTCGTCGATGAGCGCCAGCATGGAGACCGCCTCGCCGATGCTGGCGGCGTGCACCCAGACGAGCGGTCCCTCGGGCCGCCCGCGCCCGGGATTGCCGCGGCGCTCGGCAAAGCGCGCGCGATCCTCCTTGCCCCGCGCCATGCGCCGCAGCAGGTAAAGAATCACGAGCGGTCCCACCAGCGTGGTGAGCGCGCGATAGAGACGGAGCGTGCTCATCGGCTTTCCTCAGCGGCGGGACGGTGCATGGCGCGAAACGCGTCGCGTCCCAGCGTGCCGGGCGCCGTCGCCTCGCAGCCGACGCGCCGGTCGGCTTCCGCGGTCTGCGCGATCATGCGCTCCTCGATGTGGCGGCGCCAGGTCTCGACCGCGTCCTCGCTGAGATCGGCCTGCACCTCGATCGGCTCGCCCCAGATGAAAATGCCGCGGCTCCACGGCAGCGGCAGGTGAAACCGGTCCCAGGTATTGAGGATGCGCCGCCGGCTCGTGGCATAGCTGATGGGCACGATCGGCACGCGCGCCAGTCGCGCCGCGCCGACGATGCCGGCGGAGCTGCGCATCGCCGGCCCGTCCGGTCCATCGGGCGTGATGCCGACGCAATCGCCGGCGCGAATCTGGCGCACCATGGCGCGAAGCGCGCCGCTGCCGCCTTGGTTCGACGAGCCGGCGATCGAGCGGATGCCAAAATAGCTGACGATGTCGGCAATCAAGCGGCCGTCGCGATGGCCGGAGATCAACATGTGCAGCAATCCCATGCCGTGCCAGGCGAGCGGCAACATCAAGAGACGACCATGCCAGAAGGCGACGATGAAGGATTTTCCGTCTCGGCGGAGATTGCGCGGAATGTCGTCGCGCTCGGTCTCCCACCGGCTCGTCCAGAAGACGAAGCGGACATAGAGGTGGGCGAGCCAGCATGAGAACCGTTGCGCCGCATCGGAGCGCAGCAAGCGTTTGGCACTCGGCATGCTCAGTCTCCGAGCGCGTGCACGCCGCGCCCGGCTGCGGCGTCGCCGTGCCTGGCCTGGTCGGCGAATTGCAGCGCATAAAGCCGCGCGTAGAGCCCGTTCTGGCGGAGCAGCTCGCCGTGCGTCCCCGATTCGGCGATCCGGCCAGCCTCGACGACATGGATGAGATCGGCGTCGACGACGGTCGAAAGCCGGTGGGCGATGACGAGCGTGGTGCGGCCGCGCATGAGCTGCTTCAGCGCCGCTTGCACCTGGCGTTCCGATTCCGTGTCGAGCGCCGATGTCGCCTCGTCGAGGAGCAGGATTGGCGCGTTCTTGAGCATGGCGCGGGCGATGGCGATGCGCTGGCGCTGGCCGCCCGAAAGCTTGACGCCGTGCTCGCCGACCGGCGTCTCGTAACCCTGCGGCAGGAGGCGGATGAACTCGTCCGCCGCCGCCGCCCGCGCCGCGGCGACGATCTCCCCTTCGCTCGCACCGAAGCGGCCATAAGCGATGTTGGCACGCACGCTGTCGTCGAAGAGGCTCACCTCCTGGCTCACCAGCGCGATCGCGCCGCGGAGGCTGGCAAGCGTCACCTCGCGCACATCGCTGCCGTCGATTGCCACCGTGCCCGATTGCGCGTCGTAGAAGCGCGGGATGAGATTGAGGATCGTCGACTTGCCGGCGCCCGAGGCGCCGACGAGCGCCACCGTCTTCCCCGCCGGCACCGCGAAGCTCGCGCCCTCGAGCGCCCGCGCTCCATTCGGATAATGGAAGCGCACATCGGCAAAGCGGATCGCGCCGCCTTTGATAGCCAGCGCCTTCGCCCCCGGCAGCTCGCGGATCTCCGGCTCGATGTCGAGCACGCCGAAGATGCGCTGCGCCGCCGCCAAGCCCTCCTGCAGGCTCGCATTGAGCCCAGCGAGCGCCTTCATCGGCTGATAGGCCAAGAGCAGCGCGGTGATGAAGGAGAAGAACGCACCGGGACTGCGCGCCTCGCTGATCACCTGGTGGCCGCCATAAAGGATGACCAGCGCTACGGCGATGCCGCCCAAGGTCTCCATCAGCGGCGAGGCCACCGAGCGGATGCGCTGCGCCCGCTCGACCAGGCGATAAAGGCTTTCGATGATGCGCTGAGCGCGCTTTGTCTCATACCCCTCCATGCCATAGGCCTTGACGTGGCGAGCGCCCTGGAACGTCTGGTCGAGGAGCGTCGTGAATTGACCGATCTCGCTCTGCGTGTTGGCGGAGACGCGGCGCATGCGCCGGCCGATGCTGACGATGGGCCGGATGGCGACCGGAAAAGCGAACAACGCCAGCAGCGCCAGCACCCAGTCCTGGTAGAACATTAGCGCCACTAAGAAGACCGCGGTCACCGCCTCCTTGCCGATGCCGGCGAGCACGGTGGTGGTGGCGGCGCGCAGCATGTTGGCGTCGTTGGTAAAACGCGAGATGAGCGATCCCGTGGGGTTGGCGTGGAAATAGGCGATGTCTGCGCGCATCAGCCGGGCGAAGAGGGCGAGCTGGATGTCGGCGACGACCCGCTGGCCCACCGTGGTCATGAGCACCGATTGCCAGTAACCGGCGAAACCCTTGACCACGGCGAGCGCGATCACCGCCACGGAAATGACGACGAGGAGCCGCTCGTCATGGCCGACGAAGACGCGGTCGAGCGTCGGCTCCATCAGCCAGGCGTTGCTGGCCGTCGCCGCGGCCATCAGGCCCATGCACAGCAAGGCCAAGGCCATGCGCCCGCCATAGGGGCGCAAGAAGTCGCGCGCGAGGCGCGCGACAAGTGTGAGCGTCGGTTGGCGCGGCTCGGCAGCCCGCGGCGCCGGCCTCTCGATCGCGATGCTCAAAGCGAGTCCGGTCCCCTCATCGGCCCATCATAGCACGCCGCTCGCCACGCCGGCCAAGCGGGGGGCGGGAGCGAGAAAGACGCATGACGGAACGCGCGCCCTCGGTTATGAGGGTAGCGCGGGGAGGGCGCATGGACCGAGCCGAGCGGCGGCCGCGCCGTCTCTTGGTGATTTTCAATCCGACGGCGGGCCGCCGCAAGACGCGGCGCTTCCGACGCTGGCTTGAGGCGCTCGCGGCGCTCCGGGCACCCGTCACGCTGAACGAGACCACCGGGCCGCGGCACGCCGAGGCCTTGGCGCGCAGTGCCGATCCCGCCCGCTTCGAGGCGGTGGCCGTCGCCGGCGGCGACGGCACGATCAACGAGGCGGTGAACGGCTTGGCCCTCTCGCCGCTGCCGCTCGCCATCTTCCCGCTTGGCACCGCCAATGTGCTCGCGGCCGAGATCGGCCTGCCGCGCGGCGTCGCCGCGCTCGCGCGCCTTGCGGCGTTCGCGCCGGCATCGCCGGTCTGGCCGGGCGAGGCCGTGGCCGAGGGGTCGAGCACCGGGCGGCGCTTTCTCGTGATGGCGGGCGTGGGCTTCGATGCCGATGTGGTGGCGGCACTCGATCTCGCGCTGAAGCGCGGCACCGGCAAGCTGGCCTACGTCGTGAGCATCCTCGGACGGCTTCGCGACTATCGTCCCGCCGCCTATCGCGCCGAACTCGATGGCAGCGCGTTCGAAGCCGCCTCGCTGGTTGCGGCGAAGTCGCATTTCTATGGCGGGCGCTTCGTGCTCGCGCCCGAGGCGCGGCTCGACGACCCGCTCTTTCAGGTGGCGGTGTTCCGGCGCGCCGGGCGCAGCGCCGCTGTGGGATATATGGCCGCCATGGGCCTCGGCCTTCTCCCGCGCTGGCCGAGCTTCCATGTCATTCCCGCGAAAAGCATCCAACTCCGCGAACCCGCCGGCGCCCCAGTGCAGCTCGATGGCGACATCCAGCTCACCTTGCCGGTCAGTCTACGCATCGCGGCAACGCCGCTCTCGCTCATCCGCCCGCTTCCCTAGCACAAATCACCGCTTTGCCCGGCCGCGGCCCTAGTTCCGTCCAACTTGCGATTGAGCGTTTCGTTCGCGGAGGAAGGGAAGGATGCGGCGACCAGCGTTGCAAGTGCGCTACGAGAGCAAGAAATTCATGCTGCCGTTGCGCTTGGGTACGGTGAACGCCGACGGTCCGCAGGATCTGATCGTCCTGGCGCTGACGCGGCGCGGTCGGGTCGAGACCACGAACTATCGTACGGTCAAGCTGCCGACCGGGATGGATGTGCCGCTCTACGTCAAGGACGAGTTCGGCAAGTTCTATACCGCGATGTTCGATCGCGCGGTCGCGCGCCAAGACATGCGCGCCGTGTTTCTCGAATACGCCTGGGACATGGGCTGGTGCGATCCTTGCGCCGCCGATCCGCTCACCCACAGGGAAGTGGCCGAGCTTGGTGCGCGCTGGATCGGCGGCGACGATGACACGCCCTTTCGTGGCGGCGGTGCAGGCGTCGGCGCCTATGTAACGCGGCTTCACCTGCGTTACGACGCCGCGCATTTCCCCGAAGACCTCGCGCTCATGGAGACGCGCGACCGCGAGAATTTCCAGGGCCGATATGTGCTGCGGCATCCCTGGGTCGGTGCCGCCGAGTGTCGCGCGGGCGATCGATACCGCGATAGCCTGCCGCAGCGCTTTGCCCAGGAGGCGGATGTGCTCGCCGACCTCACGGGGTGGCAGGTGGCCGACATCCGCAGCCGCATGGAAGCGACCGGCCAGTCTCCCACCTCTGGAGCAACGGGCCTCGGGCCACTTCTGCGGCGTCTCTTCGACTAGCGGATAGCGGCGTCGTCGTTACGTGCCGGCGATGGTCATCCCGTCGACGCGAATCGTCGGCGCGTCGATGCCGGTCTTGAACTCGAGATCGTTGGCGGCGGTGAGCTGGCGGTACATGTCCTTGAGGTTGCCGGCAATGGTGATCTCGCTGACGGGAAAGGTGAGTTCGCCGTTCTCGATCCAGAAGCCGGCGGCGCCGCGGCTGTAGTCGCCGGTGACGCCGTTGACACCCATGCCCATGAGCTCGGTGACGTAAAGGCCGCGCGGGATGTCGCCGATGAGCTCGCGCTGGGTGACGGCGCCCGGTGCGAGCCAGAGATTGCTCGGCGACGGGCTCGGCGGCGAGGAGGTGCCGCGCGCGGCATGGCCGGTGGTCTTGAGTCCGAGCTGGCGCGCCGAGGCAAGATCCAAGAGCCACGTCGTCAGGACGCCGTCATCGACGATCGCTCGGCGCTCGGGTGCGATGCCTTCGCCATCGAAGGGTCGTGAGCGAAGGCCGCGCGGCTTGTGCGGATCGTCGATGATGGTGATGCCCGCGGCAAAGACGCGCTCGCCGCGCTTCTCCTTCAAGAAGCTCGTGCCGCGCGCGATGGCCGGCCCATTGATGGCGCCGATGAGGTGGCCGATGAGGCTCGGCGCGACCCGCGGATCATAGACGACGGGCACATGGCATGTCGCGACCTTGCGCGCCCCGAGACGGCGCACCGCTCGCTCGCCGGCGCGCCGCCCCACCTCGGCGGGATCGCGGAGATCGCTGGCATGGATGGCGGTGGTGTAATCGTAATCGCGCTCCATGCCGGCGCCTTCGCCGGCGAGCACGCTGGCGCTCACGCTGTGGCCGCTGCCGACATAGCTCCCGCCAAAGCCGTTCGATGCGGCAAGCGCGAGCCGCGAGCGCTGCCAGCTCGCCTCCGCCCCTTCCGAGTTGGTGACGCCGGGCACGGCTCGTGCCGCGTCCTCGGCCGCGGCGGCGCGGGCGATCAGCAGCTCGGGCGACGGCTCCATATCATCGACGAGATCGAGGTCCGGCCATTGCCGCGCGATCTCGGCGGGCTCGGCGAGGCCGCAATAGGGATCTTCCGGCACCGCTTTCGCCATGGCGATCGCGCGCTCGACGAGCGCATCGAGTTGCTCGGCGCGGCGGTCGTTCGAGGAAACGATCGCCTGATGTTTGCCGATGAGGACGCGCAGCCCGAGGTCGAAATTCTCGGACCGCTCGAGCTTTTCCGTGCGCCCCAAGCGCTGCGCGTGGCTCACGCTTACGCCTTCGACCAACACGCCATCGGCCGCGTCGGCACCGGCGCGGCGCGCTTTCTTGATGAGATCGTCGAGGAGCGAGAGAGCGTCGGGCGAGGACATGGGTCGAGACTACGCCTGATGGGAAAGGCTTTATATGGGTAGAGCCGCCGTTTCCACCCAGCGCTAGAGCTTGAAAATCCGCTTGGCGTTCTCGCCGCGCACCTGGAGGCGTTGCTTTTCCGGAAGCGCGTCGACGCGCGACAAGCAGCCCTTCATGTCCCCGATGTTGTGGGGATAGTCGGAGCCGTAAAGCACGTGATCGGCACCGCCGACATTGATGCAGAGATCGAGCGCCTCCTGCCGGTACGTCACGCTGTCGTAGTAGATGTGGCGGAGGTAATCGCGCGGCGGCGTGTTTATGCGCGTTCGCGCGGCGTTCATCTTGTCGAAGCAGATGTCGAGCCGGCCGACCAGATAGGGCAGCGCCGCGCCGGCGTGCGAGGCGATGAGCTTCAGATTGGGGAACCGGTCGAAGAAGCCGTCGAAGATCATCCGCGCGACGGCGAGGCTGGTGTCGAACATGAAGCCGATGGACGCGATGAGATTGTAGGCGCGGAGATCCATCTCGGGCGTGCCGGGCGGCGCCGTCGGATGCACCAGCACCGGCAAGCCCCGCCGGTCGATCTCCTGCCAGACAGGTGTGAAATGTGGCTCGGTGAGCGAGCGCCCGTTGATGTTCGCGAGCACCATGACGCCGACCGCACCTTGATCGCAGCAGCGCCGGAGCTCGCCTACGGCCGCCTCGGGATATTCCCAGGGCAGCGAGGCCATCCAGCGGATGCGGCCGGGGTACGCCTTCTCGGCTCGCGCCATGTCGTCGTTGGCGATCTCAGCCGCTTCGAGGCTCACCCTCTCGCCGCCCCAATAGACATTGGGGCAGGTGAGCGAGAGGATCGCGAGGTCGACCTTCGCCTCGTCCATCGCCTTGATGCGCGCGTCGTAGTCGAAATGGCCCGGCTGCGGCGTCATGAAAGGCGCGCCATCGAGGAAGATGCCTTCGGGCGCATCCAGGCTCTTCCGCACCTCGTAACGCGGCTTGCCGTGGCGGCGGAGCAACTCGAGCCACTCCTTGTTGAGCATATGCGTGTGGACGTCGATCACCGCCATGGCCATCTCCCTTGTGCGGCGGAGACGCTAGCAAGCGCCTCCGGCGCTCACAAGGCGGCGAACATGCGGGCGGCATCGCTTGTTGGTATGCTGAACCATCCGCGAGGGAGGCGATCATGAGCTGGCAACCGGCACCGGAAGCGGCGGCTGCGCCCGCGCCCGCCGGCCCCGTCGAGATGGCGATCCTGCCGCGGACGCGCGATCTCGGCGACGGCTTCACCGTGCGCCGCGTCCTGCCCTTCGCGAAGCGGCGCATGGTCGGGCCCTTCATCTTCTTCGACGCGATGGGGCCAACCGTGTTTCGCGCCGGCACCGGCCTTGATGTGCGTCCTCATCCCCATATCGGCCTCGCCACGGTGACATATCTTTTCGACGGCGAGATCCTCCATCGCGACAGCCTCGGCAACGTTCAGCCGATCCGGCCGGGCGAGGTGAATTGGATGGTAGCGGGAAGTGGCATCGCTCATTCCGAGCGCACCGACGCGGTGCTCCGGCAGAAGGAAACCCGCCTCTGTGGCATCCAATCCTGGGTCGCCCTGCCGCGCGAGCACGAAGAAATGGCGCCGCTGTTCAGCCATCACGGCACGCCGACGCTCCCGCTCATCGAGGGCCGCGGCAAGCGCGTCCGCCTCATCGCCGGGGCGATGTCCGGCAAGAAGGCGCCGGTCGAGACCTTCTCCCCGATGTTCTACGCGGACGCGACGCTCGAGCAGGGTGAGCGCGTCGTGGTCCCGGCCGAGTACGAGGAACGCGCCACCTTCTTGGTGAGCGGCGCGGTCGCCGTGGACGGCGAGACGCATGCGGCAGGGCAGTTGCTGCTGTTCCGCGCCGGTGCCGAGATCGCGCTCACGGCCGCGGGCGGCGCCGCCCGGCTCATGCTGCTCGGCGGCGATCCGCTCGAGGGGCCCCGGCATATCTGGTGGAACTTCGTCTCGAGCCGGCCCGAGCGCATCGAAACGGCAAAAAGCGACTGGAAAAACGGGCGGTTCGCCCGAGTGGCGGGCGACAACGATTTCATTCCGTTGCCGGAATAGGCGGCATCCCTGGCAATTTACGGCGCCTTAAGCCCTTGTACCGGATAGTGCCCGCGCATCGCACGCGAAAAGCGCGAAGGTGAGGGAGCAGGGAATGGACGGTGAAGCGGGCATCGGGCTCGAAGCGCTGGTGCGCGACGCCGTCCGCGCCGAGGTCGGCGCGCTCTTCGAGGAGCTCCGCCGCTTCGTCGATCGCCGGATTTCCGAGCTCAGCACGGAAATCCACGCCACTGTCGAGATGGTCGACTACAGCGAGACCAATCTCGCGGGCAAGCTGCAGCAGATGCACGAGCAGCTCGCGCGCGTCATCGCGCTGCCCGCCGAGAAGACACGCAATTCCGGCCTCGAGCTCGAAGGCATCGTCAACGCGACCGAGGACGCCGCGAACCGCATCATGGGCGCGGCCGAGACAATCCGCGCCTCGATCGAGCAAAGCGACATCGGCGACAAGGCGCGCATCATCGAGCAAGTGAACACGATCTTCGAGGCGTGTTCATTCCAGGATCTCACCGGTCAGCGCGTGCGTCGCGCGCTCCAGCAGCTGCAGACGGTGGAGGACGAGCTCGCCAACATCGTCAGCAACGGCAAAGAGGCGCCGGTCGAGTGCGCGCGTCCCGACAAGATCAGCGCCATCGCCGAGATCACCGGCAGCGGTCCCGACCTCGCACAGGAAGAGGTGGACAAGCTGATGGCCGGACTGACCTGAACTGAGCGGTTACGTCGGGCGCAAGCGCAGTCGCTCTTGCTGCATCACTTGTCCCGCCAAGAGCAGGCCCAATGTGATGGTGAGCACGACCCACGACGGCCGCATTCCCACCGTCGTCATGAGATTGGCCGAGAGAACGAGGGCGGGATCGGTGCCGAACTTCGCCCAGAAACAGGCGGCCTCACCGAGCGCCGTGAAAAGCGCGCTCGCGATGCTCAGTCCGGCGATCGACCATAGCGGCACACGTCGTTCCGAGCGGCGCGCCCATGCCAAAATACGGTAGCCCACGAGCCACGCGTAGAGCCCGGTCATGACCCACGGCTCGTTCACGCTGGCTTTGGTCTGCATGAAGAAGTGCAGCACGGCGAGAAGCGCACCGCCATAGATGAGCTGGTGCAATCGGCGCCAACCTCGCCCGCGGAGGCGTCTCATCATCGCGTCCGTCGACGTCGCCGCCATGGCGCTCAGGACGACCAGCGCCGAAAAACCGATCGTGAGGTAAAAACGCAGCGCGATCTCGACCGCGACCTTTTCGAGATCAAATGCTTGATCGACGACATAGAGGCTGAGATGCGCAACCGCATAGCCGAAGGCGGCGACGCCCACCATCCGGCGCACCAGAATAAGCCGCGGCCACTGCAAGAGATGGCGCGCGGGAGTCACGGCGAGCGAAAGGAAGATGAGCTTCAGCGACCAATTGCCGATTTGATGAATGGCTTCGTTGAGCGGCCGCGCGCCGAGCTGGTCATTCGCGTAGCCATAAGCGACGATCACGCCAGGGATGAAAAGGGCGAGGAAGCCACCGGCCTTGAGCGGCGAAAACCGCCCGCCGTAGTCGAGCCATGGGGCCTTGCGGAATTGTTTGAGCAACGGGAGCTTCTCGTTGGAGCGTCGGTTCTCGGTCCGCGACAGCCGCTTTTCCGCCGTCCTTATATGAGAGAGGATAGTGTGCGGACCAGCTGCTATCGGCGCGATGTCCGGAAAGTGATCCCCTGTGAGGGTAAATTTCGCATGAACGACTGGCTGGACAGCGGCGCTCGCACCCTGGCCGCGTTGCTTGGCCTTCTTTTAGCCGTCGCGGCGGCGCCCGCCGCGGCCGGCGATGTCGTGGTTCTTGCCGCGGCGAGCCTCAAGAATGCGATCGATGCCGCCGCCGCCGATTTTCGGCGCGACGATGCGGCCGAGGTTCGCGTCTCTTACGGCGCGAGCTCGGCGTTGGCGAAGCAGCTCGAGAACGGCGCTCCCGCCGATCTCTTCATCTCAGCCGATCGCGACTGGATGGATTGGGCGGAAGCGCGCGGGCTCATCAAAAGCGAAACGAGAAAAGACCTACTCGGCAACCGCCTCGTCTTGGTGGCGCCGGCGGCGCAGGCGATCGATATCACTATCAAGCCGGGCTTCCCGCTGGCCTCGCTGCTTGGTGACGGACGGCTCGCTGTCGCCGATCCTGACGCGGTGCCGGCGGGAAAATACGCCAAAGCGACGCTTGAGACGCTCGGTGTCTGGCCTTCGGTCAAGGATCGGCTCGCGTCGGCCGAGAATGTGCGCGCGGCGCTTTTTTTCGTCGCGCGCGCCGAGGCGCCGCTCGGCATCGTCTACGCGACGGATGCGACGGCCGAGGCGCAGGTGAAAATTGTCGGCGTCTTCCCCGACGACACGCATCCGCCGATCGTCTATCCGATCGCGCTCACCGCTGTCAGCGCGAATCCCGAAGCGCGTCGCTTCCTCGATTTTCTCGCGTCGTCCGCGGCGAAGCCGATCTTCGAAGCGCAGGGATTCACGGTGCTGCCGTGAGGCGCGGCCTGCGCATCGGCATCGATCTCGGCGGCACCAAGATCGAGGCGATCGCGCTCGATGCCGCGGGCGCGGTCCGCCTCCGGCGCCGCGTGCCTACGCCGGCGGGCGACTACGACGGGATCTTGGACGCGGTCGCGGCCCTGGTCGCCGAGACCGAGCGCGAGCTGGGCGAGCAGGGCACCGTCGGCGTCGCGACGCCCGGCGCGCTCTCCACGCGAACCGGGCTCATCAAGAACTCAAACAGCACCGCGCTCAACGGCAAGCCGCTCGATCGCGACCTGGCGTTGCGGCTTGGTCGCCCGGTGCGGCTCGAGAACGACGCCAATTGCTTCGCCCTTTCCGAAGCGGTCGACGGTGCCGCGGCCGATGCGCGCGTTGTCTTCGGCGTCATTCTCGGCACGGGGGTCGGTGGCGGGATTGTCATCGGCAAGTCGCTTCTCGGCGGACGCAATCGCATCGCCGGCGAATGGGGCCACAACCCGCTGCCTTGGGCCCACGATGACGAACGCCCGGGCGCCGCCTGCTATTGCGGCCGCGCCGGCTGCATCGAGACGTTTCTTTCAGGCGCCGGCCTCTTGCGCGAGTTCCGCCGCCAGGGCGGCGACGCGGCCTCGGCGGAAGATATCGCCAGCGCAGCAGCGCGTGGCGACGGCGCGGCGTCGGCCGCACTCGATCGCTACGAGGACCGCTTGGCGCGCAGCCTCGCCGCGCTCATCAACATCCTCGATCCCGACACCATCGTGCTGGGCGGCGGCCTCTCGAATATCGCGCGGCTTTATGAGCGCGTGCCGCCACTCGTTGGCCGCTATGCCTTTTCCGACCGCATCGACACGCCCATCCGCCGCGCCAAGCACGGCGATTCGAGCGGTGTCCGCGGCGCCGCTTGGCTTTGGCCAGCAAACGGATAAGGAGCGCTCGCAGCTACTTCCAAATCGACTTACCCGTTCCCGGCAATCCGTAGAGCGGCCACTTCGCCGTCACCGCGGCGATGATCTCGTCGCTCATGCGGATCTTGCGGCCCCAGGGACGCTTCGTCTCGGGTGGCCATTTGTTGGTGGCGTCGAGGCCGATCTTGCCGCCGAGCCCCGACTCGGGCGAGGCGAAGTCGAGATAGTCGATGGGCGTGTTGTCGACGACGGTGATGTCGCGCGCAGGGTCCATGCGCGTCGACACCGCCCACATCACGTCCTTCCAATCGCGCGCATCGATGTCGTCATCGACGACGATGACGAATTTCGTGTAGACGAATTGGCGCAAGAAGGACCACACGCCCATCATCACGCGCTTGGCATGGCCCGGATAAGCCTTGCGCATCGAGACGACGGCAATGCGATAGGAGCAGCCCTCGGGCGGCAGCCAGAAATCGACGATCTCGGGAAACTGCTGCGTCAAGAGCGGAATGAAGACCTCGTTGAGGGCCTCGCCCAGAACCGAGGGCTCGTCGGGCGGCCGTCCGGTGAATGTCGAGAGATAGATCGGCTCGCGCCGGCGCGTGATGGCGGAAATGCGGAAGACGGGAAATCGCTCCACCGCGTTGTAATAGCCGGTGTGGTCGCCATAGGGGCCTTCATCGCCGTCCTCGTCGAGCGAGACATGGCCTTCGAGCACGATCTCGGCCTGCGCCGGCACCTTGAGCGGCACCGTCTTGCAGGGGACGAGCTCCACCTTGCGGCCGCGCAAGAGGCCCGCAAATTGATATTCCGAGAGCGTGTCCGGCACCGGCGTCACCGCAGCGAGAATGGTGGCGGGATCGGCGCCGATGACGGCGGCAGCGGGAAAGGGCTCGCGCTTTTCTTGCGCCCAGCGGCGATGCTGCTGCGCGCCGCCGCGATGCTTCAACCAGCGCATCAAGGTCGTGTCGCGTCCCGTCACCTGCATGCGGTAGATGCCAAGATTGAAGTCGTCTTCGCGCCGCTCGCTCGGCCCCTTGGTGACGACGAGCGGCCAGGTGATGAGCGGCGCCGGCTCCTCGGGCCAGCAGGTCTGGATGGGAAGCTCGGCGAGGTCGATCTCCTTGTTGGTCAGCACCACCTCCTGGCAGGGGGCGCTCGCCACCGTCTTCGGCTTCATCGCCAGGACCGTGCGCAACAGCGGCAGCATGTTCAGCGCCTCGCGCCAGCCGCCAGGCGGCTCGGGCTGCTTCAGGAAGGCGAGGGTCTCGCCCACCTCGCGGAGCTGCGATGGCTCGCGGTCCATGCCCCAGGCCACGCGCTCGACCGTACCGAAGAGATTGGTCAGCACCGGCATGGCATAGCGCCCGCCCTCTGGCCGCTCGACATGCTCGAAGAGCACCGCCGGCCCCTTCTCGGCGAGGAGACGGGTGTGGATTTCCGTGATCTCGAGCCGCGGCGACACCGGCGTCGTGACGCGGACCAGCCGTCCCGCCGCTTCGAGCCGGCCCATGAACTCGCGCAGCGAGGCGTAGGGCATGGAAAACCTTGTGTTAACGAGGAGCAGGTAACTATAGGTCGACCGCGCGTCTGGAGCCACTTCGGCCGCCCGCGGTGTTGACGGGAAGAGGGCGAGGGATGGCGCGATATTGGGTGATCGGCGGCGAATACGCGGATACGAACTTCAAGCAGCTCGCGCCGGGCGCCCGCGAGGAGCGGCTCGGGCCCTTCGCGAGCTATGATGACGCCTACGATACCTGGCGTAGCCGCGCCCGCGCTACGGTCGACGACGCCCTCATCCGCTTCCGCATCATCGAGGAGCCGCCCGCGGGCATCAGCCCCGCGGCATAAGCTGCCACACCACGCCCTCGCGCCACTCCCGATCTTCGAGGTCGAGCGGCGTCACCACGCGATAGCGCGCCAGCGCCTCTAGCCCGGTTTGCGGCAGATAATTGCGGCCGGGATCGCCGAGCAAGACGGTGGCGCCGTCCTGCGCCAATTCCCGTAGCCACGTCGTGAGCCGCTCCGCGAGCGGACGCTCGTAGCACATGTCGCCCACGAGGATGACCTGCCAAGGCGCGGGGCGGCGGCCGATGACATCGGCGGTTTCGACGGCGACGGCGACTCCGTTGAGCCCGGCGTTGAGCGCGATCGCCTGGGCCGCGACGGAATCGATCTCTGCCGCCACCACGGTGCGCGCGCCCAAGTGCGCTGCGGCGATCGCGAGCAGGCCGGAGCCCGCGCCGAAATCGAGCACGTCGCGGCCGCGCACCAGCTCGGGATGATCGAGCACGTGGCGGGCCAGCGCTTGGCCGCCCGCCCAGGCGAAGGCCCAATAGGGCGGCGGCAATTGCGATGCCGCGAGCATCGCCTCGGTCGCCTGCCAGAGCGGCGTGATTTCGGTGGCGAGGTGCAGCGTGATTTGCGGCACCAAGGGCGGTGCCGCAACGACCGTGTTGGCGCGGATGAACCGGGCGATCTCAGCCGGCGACATGCGCGGCGACGATGCCGATGAGGAGAAGCCATCCCGTCCAACGATTGGAGCGGAATTTGGCGAGGCAATCCTCGGGCGATCCCGTGTCGACCCGGGCGGCTTGCCAGAGAAGCTGGAGGAGGACGAGGCCGAGGCCGACCCAGAACGGCCAGGTCATACCCGTCGCGGCGCCCGCGCCGCTCCAGAGCGCTACCGCCAGGATATAGAAGACAAAGAGCCACCGCCGCGTTCGCGCGCCCAAGGCGAGGGCCGAGGATTTGACGCCGATCAATACGTCGTCCTCTTTGTCCTGATGCGCGTAGATCGTGTCGTAGCCGAGTGTCCAGGCGATGCCGCCGAGATAGAGCAGGATCGCCGGCAGCTCGACGCGCCCGGTCACCGCTGCCCAGCCCATGATCGCGCCCCAATTGAAGTTGAGGCCCAGGAAAAATTGCGGCCAATAAGTGACGCGCTTCATCAGCGGATATGTGCCGATCAGCAGCAGCACGAGAAATCCCAGGAGGATGGCGAGGCGGTCGAGGCTCGCCAGCACGGCGGCGCCGATGGCGAGCTCGATCGCGAGGAAGAGGAAGGCTTGCGGCACGGAGACGGCGCCGCTCGGCAAAGGCCGGGTGCGCGTCCGCACCACTTGGGCATCGAACTCGCGGTCGATGATGTCGTTGAGTGTGCAGCCGGCGCCGCGCATGGCCATCGCGCCGATGCCGAAAAGCAGCATCAGCCGCCAATCGGGCCACCCTGGCGCGGCGAGGGCGATCGCCCACCAGCCGGGAAACAGCAAGAGCCACGTCCCGATGGGCCGATCGAGCCGCGCCAACCGGATATAGGGCCGGAGCGCCGGTGGTGCGTAGCGGTCCGCCCAGTCGCCGCTGCGGATGTCGGTCATGTCTCGGTTCTGGCGCAGCTGGTCATAGCGCGACCATCTTGGTGGTGGCTTCTGCCGTAGCCAAGCCCGCCTTCTCCAATTTCTTGATTTCGGGCGCCGCCCCCCTCACCCTCCCATCGCGTCGCGATGGGCCCCTCCCTCTCCCGCAAGGGGAGAGGGAAAGAACGGTGCCGCGCGTCCCCTCTCCCCTTGTGGGAGAGGGACAGGGTGAGGGGACGGAGCGCAATGACCCATCCCATTAAGGCGCGGCTCTACGTTAGCGATGATCTCATAGCCGGCACTTCGCTCGCGCTCACAGAGCCGCAGGCGCACTATTTGAAAAACGTGCTGCGCCTCGAACCGGGCGCCCTGGTGGCGCTCTTCAATGGCCGCGACGGCGAGTGGACGGGGCGGATCGACGGGTTCGCCAAGCGCCCGGGCACGGTCACGATCTTAGAACAGGGCCGGCCACAGAAATCCGAGCCCGATCTCTGGCTCCTGTTCGCGCCGCTGAAGCGCGCCCGCATCGATTTCCTGGTGGAGAAGGCGACCGAGCTCGGCGTCTCCCATCTTTGCCCGGTGGTGACCCAGCGCACCATCGCCGAGCGGGTCAATCTCGAGCGGCTCCGGGCGCACGCCATCGAGGCGGCGGAGCAGACGGAACGATTGTCGGTGCCGATCGTCGCCGCGCCCGCGCCGCTCGACGACGTCATCGCGCGCTGGCCCGCCGGACGGCGATTGCTGCTATGCGATGAAAGCGGGTCGGCGCCGCCCATCGCCGCGGTGCTCCAGGAATCTCGAGCGGAAGCCTGGGCGGTGCTGGTGGGGCCGGAGGGCGGCTTTGCCGAAACGGAGCTTGACGCTTTGCGCAAACTTGCCTTTGTTTCGCCGGTCAGTTTGGGGCCGCGCGTGCTGCGCGCCGATACGGCGGCGGTGGCGGCATTGGCGGTTCTCCAGGCGTTGGCGGGTGATTGGCACACGCCGCGCCGGGGCTGACGGCAAGCGGCGTCCGCGGCCGTTGCACAAGGGGAAAGCCGAGGTCGTTCCGTGTCCGCTCCATCGCATTCAGGCGGCGTGCCGATCACGGCAAAGCACCAGCTCGTCGAGCATCTCGCCGCCGGCTGCAAGCCGGCGGCGCAATGGCGCATCGGCACCGAGCACGAAAAATTCGTCTTCCGCCTCGCCGACCACAAGCCCGCGCCTTATGACGGCAACAACGGCATCCGGGCGCTGCTTGAGGGGCTGCAGCGCTTCGGCTGGGCGCCGGTGCGCGATGCCGACAATCTCGTCGGGCTTTCCAACGGCAAGGGCGGCGCCATCTCGCTCGAGCCCGGCGGCCAGTTCGAGCTCTCCGGCGCGCCGCTCGAGACGCTGCATCAGACCTGCGATGAGGTGAACGAGCACTTAAAACAGGTGCGCGCGGTAGCGAGCGAGCTGGGCCTGGGCGTGCTTGGCTTGGGCTTCCATCCGACCGCACGGCGCGAGGACATCCCCTGGATGCCCAAGGGCCGCTACCAAGTGATGCGCCAATACATGCCCCAGAAGGGCAAGCTCGGCCTCGACATGATGCTTCGCACCTGCACGGTTCAGGTCAATCTCGACTTCGCGTCCGAGGCCGACATGGTGCAGAAGATGCGCATGAGCCTCGCGCTCCAGCCCGTCGCCTCGGCACTCTTCGCCAACTCGCCTTTCGTCGAGGGCACGCCCAGCGGTTATTTGAGCTTCCGCAGCCATGTCTGGACGGACGTCGACCCCGACCGCACCGGGCTCTTGCCTTTCGTCTTCGAGGATGGCTTCGGCTTCGAGCGCTATGTCGATTACATGCTCGACGTGCCCATGTATTTCGTCTACCGCGACGGCCGCTACATCGATGCCAGCGGGCAGTCCTTCCGCGATTTCCTCAAAGGCCGCTTGCCGGCGCTCCCCGGCGAGGTTCCGACCATGAGCGATTGGGAGGATCACCTCACCACGGTGTTCCCGGATGTGCGGCTCAAGCGGTACATGGAGATGCGCGGCGCCGATGGCGGCCGTTGGCGCCGGCTTTGCGCGCTGCCGGCCCTGTGGACCGGGCTCTTTTATGACCGCCAGGCGCTCGACGCGGCATCGGCGCTCGTTGCCGATTGGACCGAGGCTGAGCGCCAGGCGCTTCGCCGCGCGGTGCCGCGCCTCGCGCTCAAGGCGCCCTTCCGCGGCGGCACCCTGCGCGCCGTCGCGGTCGAGGTGGTGGCGATCGCGCGCGACGGCTTGCGCCGGCGCGCGCGGCGCGATTCAAGCGGCCAGGACGAGACCCATTTCCTCGCCACCCTGGCGGAGATCGCCGAGACCGGCCGCACCACGGCGGATCGGCTCCTCGACGACTATGCCGGCAAATGGCAGCAGCGGATCGACCCGATCTTCGCCCAGGAGGCTTATTAACCGTCTTGGGGTTTTCCCCAACTTTTGCGTGCTGCCGCGGAACGGCATTTTGGGCGGCAACGTTTGTGGCTTGCAATCACCAAGGTTGCACTACTTGTCCCCCAGCGCCCCGCATCCTTCCCCCTAGATGCGGGGCGCGTCCATCTGTGAGAACCGCGAGCGCCGCGCTCATCCACCGGCGCTCTTGCGGGCCGGCTCATCGCCGAGCCGCATCTCGATCCAGCGGCTGGGATCGGCCGAGCCCCGCGCAGGCGCCATGCCCGAGAGCGACATCCAGCGCGAATGGAACCAGGCCGAGGCAGAGACCTCGATTTTGATGCGGTGCCGTAACGGCGGTCCCTCAAGGCCGAGCGCGCTCCAGGGAATGAGCATCTCGCCGACGATCCGCGGCTGATCGGCGCCGAAGTAGAGCGCCTCGGCGCCGGGCACTTCATGACAGCCAGTTGCCTGGTGCTCCACCGGCGCGCCCAGGCATAGCCTCGGTGTCATCGGCGGATGGTCCCGCGCCTTGGTGCGTGGCGGGACGAAGTAGAGGGTGAAGCGACTTGGCCCGGCACCCGCATCGGCGTCGAGCTCAATTCGGTAGGCTTCGCCCAAGGGAAAGTCGCCGGTGAACGCGAGGAGGTCGAGATCGTAGTAGTCCTGGCCGATGGTGGCGAGGGCGAGGCCCCGCTCGCTCCAACTGAGATAAGCTTCCCCGAACCGCACCTCGCCGGGACTGGCGCGCAAGGCCGGCAGCAGCGAGGCCGGTTTCGGCCATTCGACGAGCGAGCGATGCGCCGGATCGATCGCGGCATATGGCACCACGAAGCGCGCGAGCGGCTGGCGCGGCAACGGATGCGCCGCGGCGTGGACGGCGGGAAGCACGGGGTTGGTCTCGGCGAACGCCGTCACCAGCGGCTCGTAGGGCGTGTCGCGAATGTCGACGAGCCCGAAATTGTAGTCCTCGCTGTCCTGCCGGCCGCCCACCGGATAGTCGTAGTACTGGAACCAATGCATGCCGACGATGTCGCGGAAAGCCGCCAAATTGGTGGCCGCTGCCGCAGCGCCCGCGGCGCGCTCGGCCTGGGTGTCGACGGTCATCAGATGGCCGTTGTTGCGGTTGCCGGTGCGGTTCTCGCGCGCGGCGAAGAACCATTCGGAGACGAGCACCGGCTTGCCGCCGGAGAGCGCATGGAGGCCATCGAAGAAATAGGGCGCGATCCAACCTTCCGGGCTGTCGACGTTCTCGTTGGCGGCGATGACGTCGACGTGGCGCGCCGCGGCCTTGACCGCCATCGGATCGTAATAGATGGGCAAGCGGTCGCCCAAGAAAAGCGCCTCGGGATCGGCGGCGTGGATGGCGTCAGCGGCGAGGGTGTAGTAGCGCTCGGCGACGATGCGGGTCCATTCCCGCACGGCGCTGCTGCCATGGCTGCCGGGTCTGAGCCGCGTGATCGCCTCGGCCTTGAGCAGCCCGTCCCAGCTCGCGACGCCGTCGGGCGGGACGAAGTCGGCGACGAACCGCCGCCAATCGCCGCGATATCGCCGGCGCAGCTCAGCCACCCAGCGCTGCTTCGTGTAGCTGCTGGCGGGTTTCGCCGAATAGAACACGAAGAGCGCACCGCCCCACCAGCCGACTTCGTTGTCGGAGAAGTAGCCGATCCGATAGGGCGAGTGGCGGTAGGGCGCGGTGAGCCGCGCCGCTTCCTCGCGCAGGCGTGTCGGCATGGTCGGATCGAAGGGGTCGAACCAATGGAAGCGGGCGAGCCGCCCGAGCTCGAGATTGATGACCGTCGGCAGCCTCAGCTCTTGCGGCGGCAGCGACCAGGCGCCGGCGGAATTGAAGCCCCAACTGGCAAGCCGCCGACGCGTCGCCTCGATCCACGCCTCGAGCGGCGGCGCCGATTGCGGCCAGTCATAGTGCGGGCGTGTGAGCCGCGCGCCGGAAGCGCCGCCATCGACGACATTGACGCCGAGCGAGAGAAAGCGCTCGCCGCAGGGCGTCTTGAGCCAGGCGACACCACCTGCATCGCGCATCGTCGTCCAGCGTGTCGTGGGCGCGGTTGCGAGGTCGCAGGCAGTGACTGGTGTCGGGGCGGCGGCGAGGAGCGCGGCGGCGGCGAGCGCACGCCAACCGGCGCGCTCAAAGCTCATGCGGCGGTGCCGCCGACCGTCAGGCCGTCCATGCGCAGCGTCGGCTGACCGACGCCGACGGGCACGCCTTGGCCGTCCTTGCCGCAGGTGCCGATGCCGTCGTCGAGCTTCAGATCGTCGCCGATCATGCTGATCTTGGTGAGGGCATCGGGACCGTTGCCGATGAGGGTCGCGCCCTTGACCGCCGGTCCCACCTTGCCGTCCTCGATGAGATAGGCCTCGGAGGCGGAGAACACGAACTTGCCCGAGGTGATGTCGACCTGACCGCCGCCGAAATTGACGGCGTAGAGGCCGCGCTTCACCGAGGCGATGATCTCCGACGGCGGTGTCTTCCCGGCGAGCATGTAGGTGTTGGTCATGCGCGGCATCGGCGCGTGGGCGTGGTCCTGGCGGCGGCCGTTGCCGGTGGGCTTCATGCCCATGAGGCCGGCATTGAGCCGGTCCTGCATGTAGCCCCTCAAGATGCCGTCCTCGATGAGGACGGTGCAAGAGGAGGGGGTGCCCTCGTCATCGACGGTAAGTGAGCCGCGGCGGTCGCGTAGCGTACCGTCGTCAACAACGGTAACGCCCGGTGAGGCGACGCGCTGACCAATGAGCCCCGCGAATGCGGAGGTTTTCTTGCGGTTGAAGTCGCCCTCGAGTCCGTGACCCACGGCTTCGTGCAGCATGACGCCGGGCCAGCCTGAGCCCAGCACCACCGTCATCTCGCCGGCCGGCGCCGGCACCGAGCCGAGATTGACGAGGGCTTGACGCAGCGCCTCGTCAACCTGCGCGCGCCATTGCCGGGGATCGAAATAGCGCTGGTATTCGACGCGCCCGCCCGCGCCGGAAGAGCCGGTCTCCATGCGATCGCCGTCGCCGACGACGATGGTGACGTTGAGGCGGACGAGCGGCCGGATGTCGCCGACGCGCGCCCCGCCGGGGCGGATGATCTGCACCGCTTGCCAGGAGCCCGCGAGCGACGCCATGACCTGGCGGACGCGCGGATCCTTGCTGCGCGCATAGGCGTCGATCTCGCCGAGCAGCTTCGCCTTTTCCGCGAAATCGATTTGCGAGAGCGGGTTGGCATCGGTGTAGAGGCTTTGATTGGTGCCGGCGGGCGGCAGCGCCAGGCTCCCGCCTTGCCCCTGCCGCACCGCGCGCACGGTGGCGGCGGCGCGGCGGATCGCTTGCTCGCTGAGCTCCGAGGCATGCGCATAGCCCGCCGCCTCGCCGGCGAGCGCCCGGAGCCCGAAGCCTTGCGAGGTGTCGAAGGAGGCACTTTTGATCCGCCCATCATCGAAGGCGAGGCTTTCCGACTGGCTGTATTCAAGGAAGAGCTCGCCATCGTCCATGCCGTGGAGCGCCTCCTCGACGATGCGCTCGACGCGGGCGCGTTCCATTCCGGTCTGCGTGAAGAAGAGCTCGTCGGTACGGGCGAGATCGGTCATTCCATCGGCTCCTTGGCGAACGGCACCTGTGGCGCGGCCGCGTGCTTCTTGCCACGAACCCGCTCCGGCTTTCCAGGAGAAGTTGCGCGGGGTGGAGGGGCGCTGAGGCTGATATAGGGGGCAGCGGCCGTCGCCGGAAGCCGCTCCTCCACGGCACATTGCTCGACCGCTTTATGCGTCATAAGGTCGCAACGGTGCCGTTGGCGCGGCGCCCATCGCGGCGCTATGACAAATCGCAACAGCGCGCGATCTTTTGGCGGCGCGGCGGAGTTGTCGCTGCAGCGGCCTTTGGTGTAGGGTCGCGCCGCTTTTTGGCCATGCATGGCGGCGCTAGGCGCCACTGCTTTCGCCGGAATCGCGGACGAGAAACCTCGAGGGGGAATGGCGTTGCTTGGCAAATTCGTGAGCTTTGGGCGCGGCGTCCGCGCCGCTTGGGCGACGCTGTCGCTCGCTCTCTTTGCCGTGCCCGCGGCCTGGGCGGCGGAGCCGCTGCCATGGCAGATGGGCTTTCAGCCGGCCGCCTCGCCGGTGCGCGATCAGATCGATTTCCTCCACGACGACATCCTGCTGCCGATCATCACTGTCATCTCGCTCTTCGTGCTGGGGCTGCTGCTCTACGTCATCGTGCGCTACGACGCGCGGCGCCACCCGACGCCGACGAAGACCACGCACAACACGGTCATCGAGGTGATCTGGACGGCGATCCCGATTCTGATCCTGCTGGTCATCTTCTTCCCGTCGATGAAGCTCCTCTATTACGTCGACCGCGTGCAGAAGGCGGACATGACGCTCAAGGTCACGGGTCGCCAGTGGTACTGGAGCTATGAATATCCCGATCAGAACAATTTCTCTTTCGACAGCACCATGCTGGCGGAAGACGAGGTGGGGAAATACGGCGAGAAGCGGCTCTTGGGTGTCGACAAGCCGGTCGTCGTCCCGGTCGGCGCCACCGTGCGCATCCTGGTGGGCGGCAGCGACGTCATCCATAGCTGGTTCGTGCCATCGATGGGCGTTCAGGAGTACGCTGTCGTCGGGCGCGAGAACGAGGCCTGGATGAAGGTCGAGAAGCCCGGCACCTACTACGGCCAGTGCAATCAGATTTGCGGCCTCAACCATCCCTTCATGCCGATCGAGATCAAGGCGGTGGCGAAGGAAGACTTCGAGAAATGGCTGAAGCAGCCGGAATCGCTGTGGAACGTGCCGAAGAAAAGCGCCGGCGAGACGCCGGCCACCGACAAGACCGCCGCCCGCATCGCCGCGCGCTAGCAGAGGACGAGGATAGATCATGGCGTATGGACCGACCGCTCACGCTGACGAGCACGCGGATCACCGGCCCGCTTTCATAACGCGCTGGCTCTTCTCCACCAATCACAAGGACATCGGTACGCTCTATCTCGTCTTCGCCATCGCCGGGGGGCTCGTCGGCGGCTTGATGTCGGTGCTGATCCGTCTCGAGCTGATGCAGCCGGGCGACTTGTTCCTCCACGGCAACCATCAGCTCTACAACGTCTTCATCACCGCGCACGGCCTCATCATGGTGTTCTTCATGGTGATGCCGGCGATGATCGGGGGCTTCGGCAACTGGTTCGTGCCGATCATGATCGGCGCGCCCGACATGGCGTTCCCGCGCCTCAACAACATCAGCTTCTGGCTCTTGGTGCCGTCCTTCTGCTTGCTCCTGGGCTCCGCCTTCGTCGGCGAGGGCGCCGGTGTCGGCTGGACGGTTTACGTGCCACTCTCCTCGGCTTGCGGCACCTGCCATCCCGGTCCTTCCGTCGACATGGCGATCTTCTCGCTTCACCTCGCGGGCGCCTCGTCGATCCTGGGCGCGATCAATTTCATCACCACCATCTTCAACATGCGCGCGCCGGGCATGACCTTGCACAAGATGCCGCTCTTCGTGTGGTCGATCCTGGTGACGGCGTTCCTGCTGCTCTTGTCGCTGCCGGTGCTGGGCGGCGCCATCACGATGCTTTTGACCGACCGCAATTTCGGCACGACCTTCTTCGATCCGGCGGGCGGCGGTGACCCCTTGCTCTTCCTCCACCTCTTCTGGTTCTTCGGCCATCCCGAGGTCTACATCATGATCCTGCCGGGCTTCGGCATGGTCAGCCAGATCGTCTCCACCTTTTCGAAGAAGCCGATCTTCGGTTATCTCGGCATGGCCTATGCGATGGTGTCGATCGGCGTCATCGGCTTCGTCGTCTGGGCGCACCACATGTTCACCACCGGCATCAATGCCAACACGCGGGCTTATTTCACCGCGGCGACGATGGTGATCGCGGTGCCGACCGGCATCAAGATCTTCTCGTGGATCGCCACGATGTGGGAGGGCGCGATCGAGTTCAAGACGCCGATGCTCTGGGCGATCGGCTTCATCTTCCTCTTCACCGTGGGCGGCGTCACCGGTGTGGTGCTCGCCAATGCCGGCGTCGATGTGGCGCTTCACAACACCTACTACGTCGTCGCGCATTTCCATTACGTGCTGTCGCTCGGCGCGGTGTTCTCGCTCTTCGCCGGTTTCTACTACTGGATCGGCAAGATGAGCGGCCACCAGTACAACGAGACCTTCGGCAAGATCCATTTCTGGACCACCTTCATCGGCGTCAACCTCACCTTCTTCCCGATGCACTTCTTGGGTCTTGCCGGCATGCCGCGCCGCATCAGCGACTACCCCGATGCGTTTGCCGGCTGGAACATGGTGGCCTCGATCGGTGCCTTCATCTCCTTCGCCTCGACGCTCTTCTTCGTCTTCATCATCTTCCACACCTTCTTTGCGGGGCGCAAAGCGCCTGCCAACCCCTGGGGCGAGGGCGCCACCACCTTGGAATGGACCCTCCCGTCGCCCCCGCCGTTCCACACATACGAGGAGCTCCCGCACATCGCGCCGGTGGGCGCGCATTGAGGTTCGAAGAAAGGCGAGGCATATGGGCGCTGTGCGCACCCCCCTCCCTACCCTCCCCCTCAAGGGGGGAGGGAATAGCGCCGTGAGGTTCGTAAATCCCCCTCCCCCGCTGAGGGGGAGGGTAGGGGTGGGGGGAGCCGCATGACGGACATCACCTCCACGTCACTCGCCCGCCCGATCCCGGCCGTCGGCGACTACGTCGCGCTGCTGAAGCCGCGCGTCATGTCGCTCGTCGTCTTCACCGGGTTCGTCGGCCTCTATCTCGCGCCCGGCCATCTCCATCCCGTGCTGGCGCTGGTGGCAATGCTGTGCATTGCCGTAGGCGCGGGCGCTTCCGGCGCCATCAACATGTGGTACGACCGCGACATCGATGGCTTGATGCGGCGCACATCGGGCCGGCCTCTGCCGGCGGGCCGTATGGCGGCGGGCGACGCGCTGGGGTTCGGCGCCGTCCTCGCGGTCGCCTCCGTGCTGGTGATGGGCGTGGGCGTCAACTGGGCGGCGGCGGCGCTGCTCGCGCTCACCATCGCCTTCTATGTCTTCGTCTACACAATCTGGCTGAAGCGCCGCACGCCGCAAAACATCGTCATCGGCGGTGCCGCTGGCGCGTTTCCGCCGGTCGTCGGCTGGGCAGCGGTGACCGGCGATATCGGCTGGCCGGCGCTGTTGCTCTTCGCGCTCATCTTCTTCTGGACGCCGCCGCATTTCTGGGCGCTCGCGCTTTATCGCGCTGGCGACTACGAGAAGGCGGGTGTGCCGATGCTGCCCGTCGTGGCCGGCGCGCGCGAGACCAAGAAGCAGATGCTGGCCTACACGCTCGTCCTTTGGCCGATCGCGCTGGCGCCGGCTTTTGTCGGGCTCGCCGGCTGGCTTTATGGCGGGCTGGCGCTGCTGCTCTCCGCGCTCTTCACGGCCGCCGCGTGGCGCGTGTGGCGCGATCCTGGCGAGCGGGCGGCGAAGCAGATGTTCGCCTTCTCGATCCTCTATCTCTTCCTCCTCTTCGCCTTGCTCCTGGTGGACAAGGCGAGCGCCAGTGGCGCGAGCTGAGCGATGGTGGCGATGGTCGACGAGCGGCAGCGCCATCTCCGCGCCAAGAATCGGGCGCTGCTTGCCGTCCTGCTGGCGCTCGTCGCGCTCTTCTATGTGATGGCGCTCGTCAAAATGGGGGTCTTCTGATGGCCTCACGCGATCGCCGCAATCGCGCCACGGTGGGCGCGCTGCTTGTGGTCATCGCCGCGATGCTCGGCCTCACTGCCGCCTCGGTGCCGCTCTACCGCCTCTTCTGCCAGGTGACGGGCTATGGCGGGACGACGCAGCGCGCGAGCGCGGCGCCCGAAAAGCAAGTGGCCGACCGGCTCATCACCGTCCGCTTCGACGCGTCCGAAGCGCCCGATCTCGGCTGGGAGTTCCGGCCGCTCCAAGCCTCCGTCACCGTCCATCCCGGCGAGGAGAAGGTCGTGGCCTACCGCGCCGTCAATCTCACCAAGGCGCCGGTGACCGGCACCGCCACATACAATGTGACGCCCGCCAAGGCCGGCCCCTATTTCGACAAGCTGCAATGCTTCTGCTTTACGAAGCAGCATCTGGAGCCCGGCCAGAGCGCCGATTTCAGCGTGTCGTTCTTCGTCGATCCCGACATCGCGAGCGACCCCGACACGCGCGACGTCGACACCATCACCTTGTCCTACACCATGTTCCGCGCCAAGGCCGAGGAGCCCGTGCGCTCCTCGGCGCTTCCCGGCGCGTCCGCCCGCGTCAATTGATGAGCCGCCACGAGCCTTTCCCAGAGAGCCCAAAATGAGCACCAGCCACGGCGCACCGAAGCACCCCTACCATCTCGTCGATCCCAGCCCTTGGCCGATCATCGGCGCGCTTTTCGCCGGCCTCATGTTCGGCGGTGCCGTCATTTACATGCACGGCGGAAGCCTTTGGCTCGTCGCGCCGGGGTTCTTGGGCGTGCTCGCGATCATGGCGGTGTGGTGGCGCGACGTCATCAAAGAGGCGGTCTATCAGGGCCATCACACACCGGTGGTGCAGATCGGGCTGCGCTACGGCATGGCGCTTTTCATCGCCTCCGAGGTGATGTTCTTCGCCGCCTTCTTCTGGGCCTTCTTCACCTCGGCGCTTTTCCCGGTGGGCGGCGTCTGGCCGCCCAAAGAGATCCATCCCTTCAATCCCTGGGAAATCCCGTTCCTCAACACCCTCATCCTGCTCTGCTCGGGCACGACCGTCACTTGGGCGCATCACGCGCTGCTCGAGAACAACCGCAAGGGCCTGATCCAAGGATTGGGCCTCACGGTCATCCTCGGCATCTGCTTCACCAGCCTTCAGGCTTGGGAGTACAGCCACGCCGCTTTCGGTTTCAAGGATGGCATCTACCCCTCGACCTTCTTCATGGCGACGGGCTTCCACGGCGCCCATGTCATCATCGGCACCACCTTCCTCACCGTGAATTTCTTTCGCGCCATCGCTGGCCACTTCAAGCCCGACCATCATTTCGGCTTCGAGGCGGCGGCGTGGTATTGGCACTTCGTCGACGTCGTCTGGCTCTTCCTCTTCGTCTGCATCTATTGGTGGGGCAGCGGCGCCGCGGTCGGCGCCGAGTAGGCGTCAGCCGGCGAGGTCGATGAGCGAGGCGTTCTCACCGCCGCCTTCCGTTCTCGTCGCGGCCCTCCTCTGCCGCTGTCCGCGCTGTGGCAAAGGCGCGCTCTATGACGGCCTCCTCTCGGTCGCGCCCCGCTGTGCGAGCTGCGGCCTCGATCTCGGCGCGCATGACGCGGGCGACGGACCCGCGGTGTTCGTCGTCTTTGCCCTGGGCGCCATCGTCGTGGCGCTTGGCGCCATCGTCGAAGTGAAATTCGCTCCGCCGGTGTGGGTTCACCTCTTGCTCTGGACGCCCTTCGTCCTCGTCGGCAGTGTCGTCATGCTACGTCTCTTCAAAGCGGGCCTCATCGCGTTGCAATATCGCCATCGCGCCTTGGGTCGCGACGACGCACCGTGACGGCGATGATGTCCGCCGCCCTTCCGGTCGCCCGACGGATTCTTTGGCCCACGCTCTTCGCGGGCGCCGCCTTTCTCGTTCTCCTCGCGCTCGGCACCTGGCAGGTGGAACGGCTGCACTGGAAGGAGCGCCTCATCGCCGAGCGCAGCGCGGCCGTCACGGCGCCGGCGATCGATCTGCCGCGGAGCGCCGCGGCGGCGCGCGGCATGGACTACCGCCATGTCGGTGCCAGCGGCACCTTCCTCAATGACCGCGAGCTCTACCTCGGCGCGACATCCCCTGAGGGCCGTCCCGGCTATCACATCGTGACGCCGCTTCGTCTCGCGGACGGGGCCGTCCTGCTCGTCGACCGCGGCTTCGTGCCCACGGAGAAGCGCGCGCCCGAGACGCGCGCCGCCGGCGAGATCGACGGCCCGACCACGGTCAGCGGCCTGCTCCGCCTGCCGCTCGACCGCAAGCCCTATTGGTTCTTGCCGGAAAACAGCGCCGAGCGGAACTACTGGTTCTATGTCGATCCACCCGCCATGGCGAAAGCGGCGCGGCTCGACGGCGTGCTGCCCTTCTACATCGACGCCGATGCCACTGCCAATCGCGGCGGCTTGCCGGTCGGTGGGCAGACGCGGCTCGATCTGCCCAACGATCATCTGCAATATGCCATCACTTGGTACGCGCTCGCGGCAGGGCTTCTCGGCGTCTATATCGTCTTCATCCGCCGCCGCCTCGCGCAAGGAGCCGCATCGCCGTGACCATCGCGCCCTATCAGCAGCTCGAGGCTCGCTTCGCCCGCCTGGGCGCGCTGCAGGAAGCGACGTCCTTTCTTCATTGGGACAGCGCCACCTTCATGCCCGAAGGCGGTGCCGATGCCCGCGCCGAGCAGCTGGCGGCGCTTAAGGTCGTCTGCCACGAGACCCTCACCGATCCGGCCTTGCCGGACTTGTTCGGCGGCGCCAGCGCGCAAGGCGAGCTCGATCCTTGGCAGCGCGCCAATCTCGCGGCGATGCGCCGTCTCCACGCTCATGCGACGGCGGTCCCGCCCGATCTCGTCGCGGCGCTTTCGAAGGCGTGCTCGGCTTGCGAGATGGCGTGGCGTCAGGCCCGTCCCGCTGGCAACTTCGCCACGGCGCGGCCGGCCTTGCAGCGCGTCCTCGATCTCGTGCGCGAGAGCGCCGCGGCCAAAGCCGCGCGCTTGGGTAAGAGTCCCTATGAGGCGCTCCTCGACGAATACGAGCCGGACGGCAGCACCGCCGCCATCGACGCGCTCTTCGACGATCTCGCCGCCCGCCTGCCGCAGCTCATCGGCGGGGCGATCGAACGGCAGGCGCGTGAAGCGCCGCCGCTGCCGATCACCGGCACCTTTCCCGTCGAGGCGCAACGCCAGCTCGGCCTCACCCTGATGAGTCGGCTCGGTTTCGACTTCAATCATGGACGTCTCGACGTGAGCCTCCATCCCTTCTGCGGCGGCACGCCCGACGACGTGCGGCTCACCACGCGCTACGAAGAGGACGACTTCAGACGCGCGCTCATGGGCGTGCTGCACGAGACGGGCCACGCGCTCTACGAGCTGGGCTTGCCGCCGGCGTGGCGCCGCCAGCCGGTGGGTCATGCGCGCGGCATGAGCATCCACGAAAGCCAATCGCTGCTCATCGAGATGCAGGCCTGCCGCTCGCGCGAATTCATGGAATTCCTGGCGCCATTGGCGCGCCAGGCGTTCGGCGGTAGCGGCCCCGAATGGGAGGCGGAGAACCTCTACCGCCTCAACACGCGCGTCGAGCGAAGCTTCATTCGCGTCGATGCCGACGAGGTGACATATCCCGCTCACGTCATCCTCCGCTATCGGCTCGAGCGCTCGATGATCGCGGGCGACCTGGCGCTTGCCGATTTGCCGGCCGCATGGAACGACGGCATGCGCGATCTCGTCGGCATCGTCCCCGCCAATGATCGGGAGGGCTGCCTCCAGGACATCCATTGGTACGATGGCGCCTGGGGCTACTTTCCCACCTACACCCTGGGCGCCATGACCGCGGCGCAGCTGTTCGCGGCGGCGAAACGAGCCGACGAGCGCATCTTGCCCTCGATTGCCCGCGGCGATTTCGCGCCTCTGCTCTCGTGGTTGCGCGAGCATGTCCACGCCAAGGCCTCACGCGATACGACGGGCGAGATCATCACAGCCGCCACCGGTCGGCCGCTCGACGCGGCGACATATGAGAAGCATCTTGAGACGCGCTACCTCGCATGAAGGCGCTTCGGCGAGCCGATCGCCGTTCTTGCTTGCGGCGCTTCCATTCCTGACGCTCGTCCTCAATCTTATCGGTCAATCAGAGGCGTTCTCGTCGCTCCGACCGCTCTCGGAGGCGCTCACTATCGCCTTCTTTGTCCCGCCGCTGCTTTTCTACGATTGGATCGGGGCGATACCGTGGAACCTGTTCGCCGGCGACCCCCGGCTTTTCGGCAGCGCGTGGGCCGCCGACGCCGTCTATGTGCTGTCGTCGTCCTTGGTACTGTTTCTGATCGGCAAGCTCCTCTTGACTCTCTTTCGTTTGCGCTGATGAAGGCTATTCGGTGCCGTCTCGTCTTTCCGCTCGCCGCGATGCTCGCCTTGGCGGGCTGCTCCTACGTCCCCTTTGTCGGATCGGACGATGCCCGCGTCACCAATCCCGCGGCGTCGGCTTGCATGAGCGAGGCCGATCACCAAGGGCTCGATGCTGCCGGCGAGCGTCAAGCGACCCCTTCGGGTGAGGGCCGATACACGGTCGTCCTAGAGGTGCGCGGCCGCGCCGGCTACACGCAAGTGACTTGCAACTACGATCCCGCGAGCGGCGCCAAGATCGAGAAACCAGCCGGCGCAAAACCATAAAAAATTCGGTCCGGCCGAGAGTTGCGGCGAGAGGCATGGGGCGATAGGCTGCGCCTCTTCCCGAAGCTCCGAGGATGCTCTCGTGCAGTACGTCAGCACACGCGATGTCCGTACGCCGCCGCAACTTCTCGCCTTCGAGGACGTGCTTCTCAGCGGCCTCGCGCGCGATGGCGGGCTTTACGTGCCTGCGGCGTGGCCGCGCCTCGCTACTGACGATTTGCACCGGCTGCGCGGACGCTCCTACGCCGAGGTCGCGACCGCGGTGATGGCGCCGTTTGTCGGGGAGACCTTCGATACAACGGGTTTCGCCCCGCTCGTCGATGCCGCCTACAGCCGCTTCGGTCATCAAGCCGTGGCGCCCCTAAAGCAGCTCGAGCCCACGCTTTGGCTGATGGAACTCTTCCACGGGCCGACGCTCGCCTTCAAGGATTATGCGTTGCAACTGGTGGGCCCGCTCTTCGACCATGTGCTCAGCAAGCGCCGTCGGCGCGTCACCATCATCGGCGCTACCTCGGGTGACACCGGCTCCGCCGCGATCGAGGCCTGTCGCGATCGGACGGCGCTCGACGTGTTCATCCTCTATCCGCATCGCCGCATCTCGGAGGTGCAGCGCCGGCAAATGACGACGGTGACTTCCACCAATGTCCATGCTGTCGCGATCGACGGCAGCTTCGATGATTGCCAGGATCTGGTGAAGGCGATGTTCGCCGATGCCGCGTTCCGCGACGACCTCAGCGTCTCCGCCGTCAATTCCATCAACTGGGCGCGAATCATGGCGCAGATCGTCTATTACCTCGCCGCGGCGGTGGCGCTGGGCGCGCCCGACCGGCCCGTGGGCTTTGCCGTACCGACCGGCAATTTTGGCAACGTCTATGCCGCGCACGCGGCGCGCTGCATGGGCGTGCCCATCGACGAGCTCGTCATCGGCACCAACCGGAATGATATTCTCGTGCGCTTCTTCAACGAGGGGGCGATGACGATTCAGAGTGTCGAGCCAAGCTTGAGCCCGAGCATGGACATCCAGGTGTCGAGCAACTTCGAGCGGTTGCTCTTCGAATTGAAGGGGCGCGACGGCGCCGCCGTCGCCGACACCATGACCCAGTTCCGTCGCACCGGTGCGCTGCCGGCGAGCACCGAGGAGTGGCAGGCCGCACGCGCGCTCTTTAGCGCCCACCGTGTCGACGATGACGAGACGCGCGCCACCATCGCCGCTACCTGGCGCGACGCCGGCGAGCTCATCGATCCCCATAGCGCGGTCGCGGTGGCGGCGGCGAAGACGGCCCGGCGCGATCTGCGTCTCGCCATGGTGGCGCTTGCCTGCGCCCATCCCGCGAAATTCCCCGACGCGGTCGAAGGCGCGACCGGCGTGCGTCCCACGCTGCCGGCGGCGCTCGCCGACCTCATGGAGCGGCCGGAGCGGCTCACCCTGCTCGCGAACGATGTGCGAGCGGTCAAGGAATTCGTGCGTGCGCATGCGCGCTCGGTCGCGGCTGGAGGCGTCGCATGAGCGCGCGCATCACCACGCTCGAGAGCGGCATGCGCGTCCTCACCGACCCCATGGACAGCGTCGAGACGGTGTCGCTCGGCGTCTGGGTCGATGTCGGCACGCGCCACGAGCCGGCGCCGATCAACGGGGTGGCGCATCTCTTGGAGCACATGGCCTTCAAGGGCACGGAACGCCGCAGCGCGCTCGACATCGCCGCCGAGATCGAGGCGGTGGGCGGGCACTTGAACGCTTATACCTCACGCGAGCACACCGCTTATTACGCGAAGGTGCTGAAGGAGGATGTCGGGCTTGCCGTCGACATTCTCGCCGATATCCTTCAGCACTCCGTCTTCGACCGCAACGAGCTCGAGCGCGAACGGACCGTCATTCTGCAGGAAATCGGCCAAGCGTTCGACACGCCCGACGATCTGATCTTCGACCTCTTCCAGGAGCGCGCCTTTCCCGATCAGGCGATGGGCCGTCCGGTCCTCGGCCGGACCGAGATCATTCGGCGCATCGATCGCGACAGTGTCGCGCACTACATGCGCCGCAACTATGCCGCGCCCGGCATGCTGCTGACCGCCGCCGGCAATGTCGAGCACGAGAAGATGGTGGCGCTGGCGCGGCGCGCCTTCAGCGAGCTCTCGCGCGAGCGCGTCGCGCGCAGCGACCCCGCGCGCTATGTCGGCGGCGATCTCCGCGAGGCGCGCGAGCTCGAGCAAGTGCATGTGGTGCTGGGCTTTCCCGGCTTCCCCTTCGGCGATCCCGATTACTACGCGGCCTCGGTCGTGTCCTCCGCACTGGGCGGCGGCATGTCGTCGCGGCTCTTCCAGGAGATCCGCGAGAAGCGCGGCCTCGTCTATGCCATCTACTCCTTCACCCATGCCTATAGCGACGGCGGCCTCTTCGGCGTCTATGCCGGCACCGGCGAGGAGGAGGTGGAGGAGCTGATGCCGGTGCTTTGCGAGGAGATTCGCAAGCTCGCCGACGGCCTGGCGCCGGCCGAGCTCGAGCGCGCCCGCGCCCAGCTGAAGGCGGGTCTCCTCATGTCGCTCGAGAGCACCACGGCGCGCTGCGAGCAGCAGGCGGCGCACATGCTGGTGTTCGGCCGGCCGCTCGATCTCGGCGAAATGGTGGCGCGTATCGATGCAGTGGATGCCGAGGCCGTGCGCCGTGTCGCGCAGCGGCTCAAGGTGGCGCCGCCGACGCTCGCCGCGCTCGGTCCGATCTCCCGCATCGAGCCTTATGGGCGGCTCGCCGAGCGGCTCGGCCACTGAGGGCAGGGGGCGATCCTTGGCCGCCGACTTGCTGCGCCTACCGCGCTTGTTCGGCGCCGCGCCGCCGGCACTCCGGCTCTTCGGCGAGCGCGTTCTGCTGCGGCCTGCCGAACGCGGCGACTGGCAGGCCTGGGCGGCGCTCCGCGGCGAATCGCGGCCCTTCCTGACGCCCTGGGAGCCGAGCTGGTCGGCGGATTCGCTGACGCGCGGCGCCTTTCGCCGCCGCCTCCAGCGCTACGCCGCCGATTGGCGCACCGACCAGGGCTACAGCTTCCTAGTGTTCCGCCTCGAGGACGATGCGCTGGTCGGCGGCATCGGCCTCAGCAACGTGCGCCGCGGCGTCGCCGAGACGGGCAGCCTCGGCTATTGGATCGGCGAGCGCTATGGCCGCCAGGGCTACATGACGGCGGGTCTCCAGCTCGTCCTTGGATTCGCCTTTCAGCGCCTGAAGCTCCATCGCATCGAAGCCGCGACATTGCCGCACAACGCGCCGAGCCGCGGCCTTCTTCTCAAGAGCCGCTTCCGCGAGGAGGGCTTCGCCCGAGAATATCTCTGCATCGACGGCCGCTGGCAGGACCACGTGCTTTTCGCGATCCTGCGCGAGGAGTGGCTGGGTGAAAGCTCGGGGCGGTAAGAAAACGCGGTGCGGCCGAAGATCGCCCCGTTTACAATCGCCGCCGCACCGACCATTCTGGCGGCTCTAAAAACGACAAGAACGATCTCGGGGGAGGATGATGGGCGCTTCTCGCAATCAGCGAATCGACCGGCTTCGCCGCCGCGAGTTTCTTGTCAAATCGGCACGCGGCGCCGTGGCGATGGGGACCCTCGCCGCGATCGGCATGCCCCGCATCAGCCGCGGCGCGGAGCAGACCGTGAATATCGGCGCGCTCTATCCGACCACCGGCAGCTTCGCGCAGATCGGTCAGGGCTGCGTCGCTGCGGCGAAGCTTGCGGCCGAAATGGTGAACGACGCGGGCGGCATCAAATCGCTGGGCGGCGCCAAGCTCAACCTCATCGTCTCCGACGTGCAGAGCGACACGACGGTGACGCGCACCGAGACCGACCGCCTCATCAACAGCTACAATCTCTCGGCCATTCACGGCGCGTTTGCGAGCGCGCTCACCCTTATCGCCAGTGAGGTGGCGGAGCGCGCCAAGGTGCCGATCCTCACCGGCTCGAGCAGCGATCAGCTGAACCGCGGCCGGCGCTACACCTTCACCCCCTTCGCCCGCGCCTCGCAATTCGCCCAGGCGCAATTGCAAATGGCGAAGCTGGTGAGCGACAAGCCCAAGGTGGCTGTGATCTTCGAGAACACCGCCTTCGGCACCGCGACCTCGAACGGCCTCCGCGAGCAGGCGCCCGGCGTTGGCGCCGAGATCGTGCTCTTCGAGCCCTATTCGGCGGGAATCAGCGATGCCGGGCCGCTCATGAACAAGGTGAAGTCGTCCGGCGCCAACATGCTCTTCCCGGTGTCGTACTTGAACGACCTCATCCTCATCATCCGCACCATCAAGCAGGTCGGCCTCGACGTCGCCATCAATGGCGGCTCGGGCGGCTTCGTCATTCCCGACTTCTACAAGAATGTCGGCACTGCCGCCGAAGGATTGCTCGGCGTCGCCCATTGGAACCACGACATCGACGCCAACGCACAGAAGGTCAATGCCGAATACCAGAAGCGGCATGGCGAATTCCTTTTCGAATATGCGGGCGGCTTGGTGGCGCAGACCTTCATGATCGCCGACGCGCTCGAGCGCGCGGCCTCGACCGATCCGCAGAAGGTGCGGGATGCGCTGGCATCGCTCGATGTGTCGCAGGGCTACGCCGCGATGTGTCCCGGCGGCAAGGTCAAGTTCGGGCCGGACGGCAAGAACATCTACGGACATCCCGTGGGCGTGCAGTGGCAAAAGGGCGATCTTGCCAGTGTCTTCCCGACGGAAGAGGCGCGCGCGCCGCTCTTGAAGACGTAAGCGCGGTCCGTCCGCGGCACATGCTCGTCACTCTCGCACAGGCCGTCATCAACGGCTTGCTCATCGGCGGCATCTACGCGCTCGTGAGCATCGGCGTTACGCTCATCTTCGGCGTCGTCAAGATCGTCAACTTCGCCCAGGGCGAGTTCGTGATGATCGGCATGTATATGAGCTTCTTTCTGGCGACGCGCCTCGCCATCGATCCGCTTGCCTCGCTTCTCCTCACCATGCCGGCGCTCTTCATCATTGGCATGCTGGTGCAGCATTTTCTCATCCGTCGCGTGCTCGCCTTGGGCGACATGCCGCAGATCTTCCTCACCTTCGCGCTCTCGCTCCTCTTGATGAATGTCGTTTTGCTGCTCTTCAGCGCGAACTACCGCACCGTGCAGACGCCCTATACCGAAGCGGCGCTTCATCTCGGCACGCTCTATGTGAGCGTGGCGAAGCTCATCGCCTTTGCCGTGGCGATGGGGTTGAGCGCCATCCTCTGGATCTTTCTCCGCGCCACGGATCTCGGCAAGGCGATGCGCGCCGCAGCCCAGAACCGGGATGTCGCCATGCTGATGGGCATCAACCCCGACCGCGTCTTCGCCGTCGCCGTGGGCGTGGCGCTGGCGCTCGCCGGCGCGGCGGGCTCGCTGCTGATGCCGTTCTATCCCGCCTATCCCTTGGTGGGCCAAGTCTTCGTGCTGATGGCCTTTGTCGCCGTGGTGCTGGGGACGCTCGGCAATGTCACCGGCGCGCTCATCGCCAGCCTCATGATGGGCGTCGCCGAGTCCTTGGGCATTCAGTTCGTCGGCGCGGATTCCGGTCTCATCGTCGTCTTCCTCATGTTGCTGGCGACGCTGGCATTCCGCCCCAACGGGCTTTTCGGCGGTTGGACGCGGTGAGGTATCAACCTCACTGGCGCACTCTCGCCGTCGCCGTGCTCGCGGCGGCGGCGGTTGCGCTGCCGCTCGTTGTCGCCAACCGCTTCGCCATCGACATCGCCATCCGCGTGCTGCTTTTCGCCTTCATCGGCGTTGCCTGGAACCTGATGGGCGGATATGCGAAGCAGCTCTCGTTGGGGCACGCCGCCTATTTCGGCTTGGGCGCCTATACCTCGACGATCCTCCTCATCCGCTTCGACATCTCGCCCTGGCTCGGCATGCTGGCGGGCGGCCTCGTGGCGATGCTGGCGAGCCTGCCGATCGGTGCGCTTTGCTTCCGTCTCCGCGGCCCCTACTTCGCCATCGCCACCATCGCCACGGCGCAGGTGCTGATGCTGCTGTTCCTCAAGTTCCGCGATTTCGCCTGGGGCGCGGAAGGCACCACCATTCCCAATCTCGGCGACGATCCCTTGATGATGCAGTTCGATGGCAAGGCCGCCTATTACTACATCGCGCTCGCACTCCTGGCGCTCGGGCTCTTCATCACCTACCGCATCGAGCGCTCGTGGATGGGCTACTATCTCGTCGCCGTCGGCGAGGACGAGGATGCGGCTGAAGCGGTCGGCGTCAACGCGCTCCGCATCAAGCGCCAGATCTATATGATCAGCGCCTTTCTGACGGCGCTCGCCGGCACGTTCTATGTGCAGTACATCTACTTCATCGATCCCAACACGGCCTTCAGCTTCAATATCTCCGTCGAGGCGGCGCTCGTGTCGATCGTCGGCGGCATCGGCACCTTGTGGGGGCCCGTGTTGGGCACAGTGCTTCTCGAGGCGCTGTCGGCGCTCTTGCAAAGCTGGCTCGGCAGCGGCTTGGGCGGCGTGCAGCTCACTGTCTACAGCCTGATCCTGATGACGGTCATTCTCTGGCGGCCAGCGGGCCTCATCGGCTTCGTGAGCGACGCCTGGAAGCGTCTTGCACCCGCTGCCGCGGCGCCGGTCGGGGCGGCGCGCGATGGCTGAAGCGCTCGTCATCCGCAACCTCAGCAAGCGCTTCGGCGGCTTGCGCGCGGTGCAGGACTTGAGCTTCGCGGTCGCGGAAGGCGAGACCGTGGCGCTCATCGGCCCCAACGGCGCCGGCAAGACCACGAGCTTCCATCTCATCACCGGCTATCACCGCGCCGACGCCGGCTCGATCGTGGCCTTCGGCCGCGAGCTCGCGGGCCTCCAGCCTTACGACATCTGTGGGCATGGCCTTGCCCGCACGTTCCAGGTGGCGCGGCCCTTCGGCAAGATGACGGTGCTCGCGAACGTCATGACCGGCGCGCTGTTGCGCGACCGGCGCCTCGCCCTCGCACGCGCGAAGGCGCAAGAGGCAATCGATTTCGTTGGGCTCAGCGCCAAGGCCGAGACGCCGGCGCGCGATCTCACCACCATCGATCAGCGGCGGCTCGAGCTCGCCCGCGCGCTCGCGACCGAGCCGCGGCTCCTTCTGCTCGACGAGGTCATGGCCGGGCTCAACCCCGCCGAGATCGATCAGGCGGTGGCGCTCGTCGGCAAGCTCAAGGCGCGGGGCCTTACCATCGTCATCGTCGAGCATGTCATGCGCGCCATCATGGCGGTGGCGCGCCACATCGTCGTGCTCGATCACGGCCAAAAGATCGCCGAGGGCAGCCCCCAAGAGGTCGTCGCCAATCCCGAGGTGATCCGCGCCTATCTCGGTACCGGCTATGCGCACGCCGCGCCCGCGGGCGGTGCCGCATGCTAGCGCTTTCGGGCGTGAGCGCCGGCTACGGCGCGGTCCCGGCCATCACCGGCGTGAGCCTCTCGGTGGGGGAAGGCGAGGCGGTGGGGTTGCTCGGCGCCAACGGCGCCGGCAAGAGCACCACCTTGCGCGCCATCTCCGGCCTGGTGCGGCCGAGCGCCGGGCGCATCACCTTCCTCGGTGCTGATATCACCGAGCTCGCGCCCTACAAGATCACGGCACTCGGCATCGCCCATGTGCCGGAGGGGCGCCAGGTCTTTCCCGAGCTCACGGTCAAGGAAAATCTCGAGATCGGCGCCTACATTCCCGCCGCCAAGGCCGAGCGGCACCGCTCGCTCGATCTCGTCTTCACGATCTTTCCCGTGCTGGCCGAGCGCCGCCAGCAGCTCGCCGGCACGATGAGCGGCGGCGAGCAGCAGATGCTGGCGGTGGGACGCGGCCTCATGCTGAAGCCGCGCCTGCTCATGCTCGACGAGCCCTCGCTCGGCCTCGCCCCTGTCATCACCGACGTGACCTTCGCCAAGATCGAGGAGATTCGCGCCATGGGCACGGCGATCCTCCTCGTCGAGCAGAATGTGAGCCGGGCGCTCAGCCTGGTCGACCGCGCCTATGTGCTCGAAAGCGGCCGCATCATCATGGAAGGGACGAGTGCCGAGCTCGCCAACAACAAGCAGGTCCAGGCGGCGTATCTCGGGATTTAGTTCGGCGCCTACGCGTGCCCCGCGTCGCCCGAGAGGGACAGCGGGTCGATGCCGAGCTTGGCGAGCGCGCGCTGCCATTTGTCGCCGAGATGCTCGTCGAAGACGATCGCTTCGTCGGCGGGCACGTGGATCCAGCTGTTGGCCTGCATCTCTTGGTCGAGTTGGCCCGGTCCCCAGCCGGCGTATCCCAGGGCCAGGAGGCTCCGGCGCGGCCCTTCGCCGCGGCCAATCGCGCGGAGGATGTCGAGGGTCGCGGTGAGCGCTAGGTGGTTGCCGACGGCCAGGCTGTTCTCCTCGAGGTAGTCGTCGGAATGGAGCACGAAGCCGCGGCCTTCCTCGACGGGACCGCCGGCGTGGACGCGCGAGGAGCCCTTGAGTCCGGCGCAGGGCACTTTGAGCTTCTCCAAAAGCTCCTGCAGGCTCACGGAATCGATGGTCTTGTTGACCACCAGCCCCATCGCCCCCTCGGCATTGTGGACGCAGAGGAAGATGACCGAGCGCTCGAAGCGCCGATCTTGCATTTGCGGCATGGCGATGAGGAGCTGGCCGGCAAGCGAGGTGGCGGCGGTCTTCATGGTCGGCTTTTGACATAGGCCCCGCGGCAGGGCCTTGCAAGCCGAACCTGCGGGTCCCCGAGCAATCGCGCGGGTGTGAAGTTTTGTGAGCGCCGCCCCGCGCTCAGCCCTATATAACGGGCGGGTTGGAGGGCCGATGGCTGACGTGATGAGACAATGGGTGTGGCGGGCCGTGCTCGCGGCGGCGCTGGCGCTCGGTCTCGCGCCCCCGGCCATGGCCGATGGCGGCGCCAGCGACTGGTTCGTGACCGACCAGGGCCGGGTGCGGCTGGTCGCGGCCGCGCCCGACGCCGGTGACGGGGCGCAGCTTCGCCTCGGCCTCGAGTTCCGCTTGGCGCCGAATTGGAAGATCTATTGGCGCTCGCCCGGCGATGCCGGTTATCCGCCGCGGCTCGACTGGGCGGGCTCGACGAATCTTGCGGCGACCGAGATGGATTGGCCCGCGCCGCAGCGTTTCTCGGTGTTGGGGCTCGAGACCATCGGCTACACCGACGCGGTGGTGTTCCCGATCGCGGCAAAGCTCGAGCGGCCGGGTCAACCGGCGCACCTCCATGTCGCGCTCAGCTATCTCACCTGCGACGACATTTGCATCCCCTATGACGCTGTCTTCGACATGAATGTGGCCGCCGCCGGTGCTGCGAGCGGCAGCAATTTCGCTGCGCTCATCGCCCGATATGAGGCGCGCGTGCCGGCGAAGGGCGGTAGCGCCGAGTTCAAACTCGAGGGTGCCACTATTTCGGCCGGCCGCCATCCCGAGCTCGCGCTCCGCGTCGCCGCGTCGCCGCTGCTTGCCGCGCCCGACGCCTTCATCGAAGCGCCGGCGGGCGTCGCCTTCGGGAAGCCACTCTCCCCGGTACGCGAGGAGGACGGCGTGAGTGTGCTCCGCCTGCCGATCTTCGGCGATGGAAAGGCCGTCGAGCGGCTTATCGGCGAGCCGCTCACGGCGACGCTGGTCGACGGCACGCGTGCGCTGGAGGCGCGTGTCGCCCCGGCTGCGGCGCCGCCCTCGGAAGGCGCGCTGGGCCTTCTCCTCGATATCCTACCAATCGCGCTGCTGGGCGGGCTCATTCTCAATCTCATGCCCTGCGTGCTGCCGGTGCTGTCGATCAAGCTCTTGAGCGTGATCGAGCAGGGCGGCCGTTCACGCCGTGCGCTGCGGCTCGGCTTTCTCGCGACGGCGCTCGGCATCCTGCTCTCGTTCCTGGCGCTCGCGGGGGTGATGGCGGCGCTCAAAGCGGCGGGCGTCGCCATCGGCTGGGGCGTGCAGTTCCAAGAGCCGCTCTTTCTCATCGCCATGGTGGCAATCGTTACGCTCTTCGCCGCCAACCTCTGGGGCTTTTTCGAGGTGCGGCTGCCGGCTTGGCTGGGCGGGCTTGCGGCCCGCGGCGACGCCACCTCCTTTGCCGGCAACGTCGCGATCGGCGCGTTTGCGACCTTGCTCGCGACGCCCTGCTCAGCGCCATTCCTCGGCACCGCCGTCGGCTTCGCACTCGCCGCCGGCCCCGTCGAGATCGTCGCCATCTTCCTGGCGCTGGGCATCGGCCTCGCCGCCCCTTATGTGCTCGTAGCGATGGTCCCGCAGCTGGCGCGCTTCCTGCCGCCCCCGGGTCGCTGGATGCTGGTGCTCCGCCGCGTCATGGGCGTGGCGCTGGCGCTCACCGCGCTCTGGCTCGTCTCGGTGCTGGTGGCGGAGATCGGCCGTGCGGCTGCGCTCGCTGTCGCCCTCTTGATGCTCGCGACCGCGGCGTCGCTGCAGCTGCTGCGCGCGCCGCTGGCGCGGCGGATCGTGCCCGCCGCGCTGGTGCTCGGCGCTTTCCTTGTCCCGATGGTGTTGGCGGCTCCGCCCGGCGCGGCGCCGCCGGACGCGTTCTGGCAACCCTTCGACCGCGCCGAGCTCGAGCGCGCGGTGGGCGCGGGCAAGCTCGTGTTCGTCGACGTCACCGCCGACTGGTGCCTCACCTGCAAGGTCAACAAGGAGCTGGTCATCGAAAAGCCCGAAGTGCGCGCGCGGCTTGCTGCGCCGGGCATCATCGCCATGCGCGCCGACTGGACGCGCCCAAGCGACGCGATCGCGGCCTATCTCAAGAGCTTCGGCCGCTACGGCATTCCCTTCAATGCGGTCTACGGTCCGGCCGCGCCGCGCGGCATCGCGCTTTCAGAAGTGCTGACGCCCGGTGCCGTGCTCGACGCGCTCGCCGCCGCGGCCGGGCCGGGCAGCAAGATCGCCGGCGCCGCGCGCTAGACCGGGGGCGCGGGGACCCTCTATGGTGGGCGCCTTCGTGGGCGCAGCCCTGACCAGATTCCAACCAATGAGCCATAAGCAAGGGGAAAGGCGATGACCATCAAAGTTGGCGACAAGGTTCCGGCGGTGAAGGTGAAGCAGATGACGCCGGAGGGCATGAAGGACATCGACACCGGCGAGTTCTTCAAGGGCAAGAAGGTGGTTCTGTTCGCGCTGCCCGGCGCCTTCACGCCCACTTGCTCGGCCAAGCACCTCCCCGGCTTCGTCGAGAAGGCCGCGGAGATCAAGGGCAAGGGTGTCGCCGCCATCGCCTGCCTCTCGGTCAACGACGCCTTCGTCATGAACGCCTGGGGCAAGGAACAGAAGGCCGACGGCAAGGTGCAGATGCTCGCCGACGGCAATGGCGACTTCACCCGCGCCATGGGCCTAGAGCTCGATGGCAGCGGCTACGGTCTCGGCAAGCGCTCGCAGCGCTACGCCATGATCGTCGACGATGGCACCGTCAAGATGCTCAACGTCGAGAAGCCCGGCAGCTTCGAGGTGTCGAGCGCCGACGCGGTTCTTAAAGCGCTCTAGAGTTTTCCGTTGCCAGTTCTCAGTCGTCAGCCCCTACGAGACTGGCGACTGATGGCTGATTACTTGCGGCTGTTCTCCCTCACTTTGGCAATCCCCGCGCGCGCCAGCGCGTCGGCGCGTTCGTTCTCGGGGTGGCCAGCGTGGCCGCGCACCCAAAACCATTCCACCTGATGTGACTTCATCGCCGCCTCCAGGCGCTGCCAGAGGTCGATGTTCTTGACCGGCTTCTTGTCCGCGGTCTTCCAGCCGCGCGCCTTCCAGCCGTGGATGAAGCGGGTGATGCCATCGCGGAGATACTGGCTGTCGGTGTGGATGTGGACGCGGCTCGGCCGCTTCAGCGCTTCGAGCGCGGCGATTGCCGCCATCAGCTCCATGCGGTTGTTGGTGGTGGCCTCATCGAACCCCATGAGCTCGCGCTCGTGCGCGCCATAGCGCAAGATCGCGCCCCATCCGCCCGGACCGGGATTGCCGCTGCAGGCGCCATCGGTGAAGATTTCGACGACGCCGCTCGGCGATGGCGCGACGGCCTCGTTCACGCATCCACCCCGTAGGCGCGGGGATGCGCGATGCCGCGGTGGAAGCGCAGCTTTTGCAGATATTCGATGGGGTCCTTGGGCCGGACGAAGGCGCCCGGCGGATGGTTGAGCCAGTCGTAGAGCCGCGTCAGGAGGAATCGCAGCGCGCTGCCGCGCGCCAAGAGCGGCAGCGCTTCGAACTCGGCCGCAGTGAACGCTCGCGCCGCGCGATAGCTGGCGATGAGTGCGCGCGCCTTGGTGACGTTGAAGCTGCCATCCGATTCGAAGCACCAGGCGTTGAGGCAGATCGCCAAGTCGTAAGCGAGGAAATCGGTGCAGGCGAAGTAGAAATCGATGATCCCGGTGACGCGCTCGCCGCGAAAAAGAATGTTGTCGGGGAAGAGGTCGGCGTGGATGACGCCCTCCGGCAGATGCGTCGGCCAAGATGAGCGGAGAGCGGCGATCTCGGCGGCGAGCTCCGCGGCAAGGCCGGGCCGCACCTCATCGGCGCGTGCACCGCATGCCTCGACATAATGCTTCCAGCCGGCGAGCGACAGATTGTTTGGGCGGCGCATGGGAAAGGATGCGCCCGCGAGGTGGAGGCGCGCCAGCGCCTCGCCGACGGCGCTGCAGTGGAAGGGATGGATGCGCCGCGGCCACATGCCGTCCAAGAAGGTGATGATCGCGGCGGGCCGCCCGCAAAGGCGGCGCAGCGCCACCCCGTCCTTCGCCTTCACCGGAAGGGGACAGGCGATGCCGTTCTTGGCGAGATGCTCCATGAGCGCAATGAAGAACGGCAAATCGGCGGGATCGACCCGCTTTTCGTAGAGCGTCAGGAAAAAGGTGCCGGCATCGGCGCGGAGCAGGAAGTTCGAGTTCTCAACGCCCTCGGCGATGCCTTTGCAGGAGATCACCTCGCCGATGTCGTAGTCGGCTACAAAGGCGCGGAGATCGTCGTCGGGAACGTCGGTGTAAACGGCCATCCCGTCTTCCTCGCGCGGCAGAGCCGCGCGTGCCGTCGCAAACCCTTGTATGGCCGGCGGCGGTCGCATAGAGTTCCGCGCGACGCCGCGGCGCTGAGCGGACGCCGCAGTATAGGCGAGGAGGGCGAGAGAGAGCTAGATGAGCCAAGCGATCCCGGCGCAAAAGAGTCCTTACGCCGCCGCCGTCGAAGCCGAGCGCGAATATTGGTGGTGCGCCTGTGGCCGCAGCAAATCGCAGCCGTTCTGCGATGGCTCGCACCGTGGTACCGGCATCACGCCCGTGCCCTTCACCGTAGCCGAGGCACAGCAGGTCTGGCTCTGCGGCTGCAAGGGAACGGGCACCAAGCCCTTCTGCGACGGCTCGCACAACCGGCTCTGATGCGGCAGCGCCTCCTTCGCGCCACGGCCCTTGGCGTCCTTGCGCTGCTCGTCGCATGCAGCAGCCGCGACAAGGACAAAGCCCCGGATTGTCCCTCGGCGCTCATCGCGCCCAATCTCGATTCCTACACGCTCGCGCGGCCCGACGCGACCAATCCGCAAGACATCCAATTCGGCGTGAAGCTCGCATCGGCGACTGCGAACTGTCATCGCGAGAAAGGCGGAGTCCGCGTCGACACCGCCATCAGCTTCGTCGTCATCCGCACTGACCCGCAATTCCGCAACGGTGACTTCACCTATTTCGTCGCCATTGCCGATCGCGCGCAGAACATCGTCGCCAAGGAGAATTTCGCGCTCCGTGCTGCTTTCGCGCCGAAGCAGGACCGGATGCGCGTCACCGATACCATCACCGAGCATTTGCCGCTCAAGGATCCCGCGAGCGCCGGCAGCTATGTCGTGCTGGTGGGCTTGCAGCTCAGCCAGCAGCAGCTCGAGAGCAACCGCCAGCGCAACGCCCCGGCACAATAACCGCGAAGCAATCGCCGCGGCATTAGGCTCTGTTCAGGCGAGCGAGAGAGGGATATCCTCTATCCGATAACGAGGTCCAACCGGCCCAGCCGGAAGCGGAAAAAACCGCGGACCGCGACCATAGGGGGAGGGTGCGCATGATACCGGCGCCATTCGACTATCATCGTCCGCGCAGCATTGACGAGGCGATCGGCCTCTTGGCGGCCCATGGCGAGGCTGCACGGGTCGTCGCCGGGGGGCACAGCCTCATTCCCATGATGAAGCTGCGTCTGGCACGACCCGACCATCTGGTCGATCTGCAAGATCTCCAGGAATTGCGCGGCGTGCGCGAGGAGGCTGGCGTGCTTGCGATCGGCGCGCTCGTCACCCAGCAAGAGCTCATCGCCGATCCCTTGCTCGCCGCCAAATGCCCGATCATCGCCGAGACCTCGCGGCAGATCGCAGACCCGCAGGTTCGAGCGCTCGGTACGCTCGGCGGCAACGTCGCCAATGGCGATCCCGGCAATGACATGCCGGCGGTGATGATGGCGCTCGATGCGCGCTATCGCGTGCGGGGACCGGGCGGCGAGCGTGAGATTCGCGCGCGCGAGTTCTATCAGGGGCCATTTGCCACCGCCCTCGCGGCGAATGAAATCTTGACCGCCGTCCGCATTCCGAGTCCGCCGCCTGGTCACGGCCACGCCTACGAGAAACAAAAGCGTAAGGTCGGCGACTACGCGACCGCGGCGGCAGCCATCATTCTCACCGTTGCGCAGGGGAAGTGCACGGCGGCCGCGGTCGGCCTCACCAATGTCGCAGGCACGCCGCTCTTCGCCGCGGCGGCCGGTCAAGCCTTGGTCGGCACGGCGCTCGACGGCACGGCCATCGTTGCCGCGGTCCGCCAAGCGACGGCGATCGCGCAACCAGCGGCCGACGGCCGCGGTCCCGCGGATTTCCGCACCCATGTGCTGGGCGTGATGGTCGAGCGTGCCATCCGGCGCGCCCGGGAACGTGCGGCCTGAGAGGAGCGGAGGGGAAGCTCATGTCAAAGATTCATCTCAAGATGACCGTCAACGGCCGCGCGGTCGAAGCTTTGGCCGATCCGCGCCTGCTGCTCATCCATTTCCTGCGCGAGGAGCTCGGCCTCACCGGACCGCATATCGGCTGCGACACCAGCCATTGCGGGGCGTGCACGGTCGACCTCAACGGCAAATCGGTGAAGTCCTGCACCATGTTTGCGGCACAGGCCAATGGCGCGCAAATCCTCACCATCGAAGGTCTTGCCGATCCCGGCGGTGCGCTTCATCCCCTGCAGGAGGCATTCCGTGAGCATCACGGTCTGCAATGCGGCTTCTGCACGCCGGGCATGATCACACGTGCCTACCGTCTGCTGCAGGAAAATCCCAACCCGAGCGAGGCCGAGATCCGCATCGGCATTTCCGGCAATCTCTGCCGCTGCACCGGGTATCAGAACATCGCCAAGGCGATCCATGCCGCCGCCGAGCGCATGAATGCCGCGAAGGAGGCCGCAGAATGAGCGCCGCCGTCGAAACCGCCGAAGCCCGCACCCAGAAGCTCGAAGGTCTCGGCACCAAGCGCAAACGCGTCGAGGACGCGCGCTTCACCCAGGGTAAGGGCCACTACGTCGACGACATGAAGCTGCCGGGCATGCTGTTCGGCGATCTCGTGCGCTCGCCCTACGGCCATGCCCGTATCAAATCGATCAAGATCGATGCGGCGAAGGCGCTGCCGGGCGTCAAGGCGGTGCTGACCGCGGCCGATCTGAAGCCGCTCAAGCTCCACTACATGCCGACGCTCGCGGGTGACGTGCAGGCGGTTCTCGCCGACGAAAAGGTGCTGTTTCAGGGACAAGAGGTCGCCTTCGTCGTCGCCGAGAATCGCTATATCGCCGCCGACGCCGCCGACCTCATCGAGGTCGAGTACGAGGAGCTGCCGGCGATCGTCGATCCCAACAAGTCGATGGTACCGAATGCGCCGGTTCTGCGCGACGATCTCGCCGGCAAGACCGAAGGCGCGCATGGCAAGCGCAAGCACCATAACCACATCTTCACCTGGGAAGTAGGCGATGCCGACGGCACGGCTCGCGCCTTGGCGGGTGCCGAGGTGGTGGCGAAAGAGCTCATCGTCTATCAGCGTGTCCATCCCTGTCCGCTCGAGACCTGCGGCTGCGTCGCCTCGATGGACAAGGTGAACGGCCAGCTCACCGTCTGGGGGACGTTCCAGGCGCCGCACGCGGTGCGCACGGTCGCCTCGCTCATCTCCGGCATTCCCGAGCACAAGATCCGCATCATCTCGCCCGATATCGGCGGCGGCTTCGGCAACAAGGTCGGCGTCTATCCCGGATACATCTGCTCGATCGTCGCCTCGATCGTCCTGGGCGTGCCGGTGAAATGGGTCGAAGACCGCATGGAGAATCTCATCGCTACGGCCTTCGCCCGCGACTACCACATGACCGGCGAGATTGCCGCGACCAAGGACGGCCGCATCACAGGCTTGCGCTGCCATGTGCTCGCCGATCACGGCGCCTTCGATGCCTGCGCTGATCCCACCAAGTATCCGGCGGGCTTCTTCAGCATCTGCACGGGCTCATACGACATTCCGGTGGCGCATCTCAGCGTCGACGGCGTCTACACCAACAAGGCGCCGGGCGGCGTCGCTTATCGCTGCTCGTTCCGCGTCACCGAAGCATCTTATTTCATCGAGCGCATGATGGACGTGCTCGCCCGCAAGCTGAACCTCGACCCGGCCGACGTGCGTCGCCGCAACTTCATCAAGAAGGAGCAATTCCCCTACCAATCGGCCTTGGGCTGGGAATACGACAGCGGCGATTATCACACGGCGCTCGACAAGGCTATGAACGCGGTCGATTACGCGGGCTTGCGCGAGGAGCAGCGCAAGAACCGCGACGCCTTTGCCCGCGGGCAGACGCGAAAGCTGATGGGCGTCGGCGTCAGCTTCTTCACCGAGATTGTCGGTGCTGGGCCGATCAAGAATTGCGACATCTTGGGCCTCGGCATGTTCGACAGCTGCGAAATCCGCGTCCATCCGACCGGAAGCGCGATCGCGCGCCTTGGCACCATCAGCCAGGGCCAGGGTCACGCCACGACCTTCGCGCAGATCCTCGCCTCCGAGATCGGCATTCCCGCCGCCAACATCACGGTGGAAGAGGGCGATACCGATACGGCGCCCTATGGCCTCGGCACTTACGGCTCGCGCTCGACGCCGGTCGCGGGTGCGGCCACGGCGATGGCGGGCCGCAAGATTCGCGCCAAGGCGCAGATGATCGCGGCGTACTTGCTCGAGGTGCACGACGACGATCTCGAATGGGATGTCGACCGCTTCCGCGTCAAAGGCGCGCCAGAGCGGTTCAAGACCATGGCCGAGCTCGCCTTTGCCGCCTACAACAAGGTGCCACCCGGCATGGAGCCGGGACTCGAGGCGGTAAGCTACTACGATCCCCCCAACATGACCTACCCCTTCGGCGCCTATGTTTGCGTCGTCGATATCGATGTCGACACCGGCGTCACCGACGTCCGCCGCTTTTATGCGCTCGATGATTGCGGCACGCGCATCAACCCGATGATCATCGAGGGCCAGGTGCATGGCGGATTGACCGAAGCGCTCGGCATCGCCATGGGACAAGAGATCGCCTACGACGAGTACGGCAACGTCAAGAACGCCAGCCTGCTCGACTACTTCCTCCCGACCGCGGTCGAGACCCCGGCGTGGGAGACCGACTACACGACGACGCCCTCGCCGCATCATCCGATCGGCGCCAAGGGCGTGGGCGAATCGCCCAATGTCGGCGGCGTCTCGGCGTTCTCGAACGCGGTCAACGATGCCTTCGCGCATTTGGGGCTGACGCACACGCCGATGCCGCACGACCATTGGCGCGTATGGAAGACGGCACAGCGGTTGGGGCTCACCCGCTGAGACGGGCGGGCAGCGAATCACGGCGTAGCCGGCATCGCCCGTGACGCTCGACTTCAAGCCGCTGCAGCAAGACCTCGCCGGTGTCGGCTATATCGCCGGTGACAGCCTGGCGATGGCGCTTTGCCTCATGGTCGGGTTGAAGCGGCCGCTGCTCATCGAAGGCGAGGCGGGTGTCGGCAAGACCGAGGTGGCGAAGGCGATGGCGGCGGTGCTCGAAACCCGCCTCATCCGACTCCAGTGCTACGAGGGCCTCGACGCTAACGCGACGCTCTATGAGTGGAATTACCAACGACAGCTGCTGGCGATTCGCGCCCATGAGCGGGACCAGCTTTCGGCCGACGCCATCGAGCGGCAGGTTTTTTCCGAGCCTTACCTGTTGCGCCGCCCACTCCTGGAATCGATCTCGCAGGAGACGTCGCCCGTCCTGTTGATCGACGAGATCGACCGCGCCGATGAGGAGTTCGAGGCTTTTCTCCTCGAAATCCTTTCCGATTTCCAAGTGACGATCCCCGAGCTCGGCACCATTCGCGCGCGCTCGGTCCCGCATGTGATTCTGACCTCCAACGGCACGCGCGCTCTCTCGGACGCGCTGCGCCGCCGCTGTCTCTACAGCTACGTCGATTTCCCCGATGAGACCAAGGAGCTGACGATTCTGCGCGCCCGCCTGCCGGGCGTCGACGAGCGGCTCGCCGCGCAAATCGTACGTTTCGTTCAATTGTTGCGCCGTGAAAATCTCGAAAAGAAGCCAGGCATCGCCGAGACCATCGACTGGGCGAGCGCGCTCATAGGGCTCGACATTCGCGCGCTCGACACCGATCACCGCGCCGTGCAGGCGAGCCTGCTCTGCCTCCTCAAGACCGAGGCCGATCTCAAATCGGTGCCGGCGGAAGTAAGCGCCCGGCTCATCGGCAAGGTCGCATGAGCGGCGCGCCGGGCATGACCGGGGCGGCGCCTGTCGCGCGCGTGCGCGGCTTTCTAGCGCACCTTCGGAACAACGGTTTCACCGTGGGTCCGGCGGAAGCGGAAGCCGCAGTGTCGCTCATCGCCGCCATCGACCCGCCCGACGCGGTCGCAACCCGGCTCGGCCTCAAGACCATGCTTGCGGGCGAGCGCGGGGAGTGGGAGCGCTTCGATGAGCTCTTCGCCGCTTATTGGTTCGGGCGCGGGATCAAGACGGCGGCCACACTAACGCCGGGCGGCGGTGAGCGCGAGCGCGGCCCCTCGCCGATCTGGCGCCGCGTGCTGCCGGCAGGCGCGCAAGCCGAAGCGGTGCGGCCGCTCGAGCCGGACGAGGCCGGCGACGGCGGGGATGCGCCGGAAACGCCAGCGCCGATCATCGCGAGCCGGCGCGAGGCGCTGATGCGCGCCGATCTCGCCCGCCTCAGCCGTGCCGAAGATATCGCAGAAGCCGAGCGCATCGCCGAGAGCTTAGCGCGCGCCTTGCGCTATCGCTTGAGCCGCCGGCGCTTGCCGGCGCGCCGCGGCGACGTCGTCGACCTCCGCCGCACGCTCCGGCGCAATCTCTCTCGTGGCGGAGAGCCCATCGAGCTGCTGCGCAAGCAGCGCCCGGAGCGGCCGGTCAATCTCGTCCTCCTCCTCGACGTATCCGGATCGATGCGCCTCTACAGCCGCTTTCTCCTAAGTTTCGTCCGCGGCCTGCTCGGCTGTTGGCTCAAGGCCGACGCTTTCGCTTTCCACACCCGGCTCATCCATTTGACCGATGTGCTGCGCGAGGGCGATCGCCGCCGCGCCATGGACCGGCTCTCGCTGATGGTGGAAGGCTTCGGCGGCGGTACGCAGATCGCCACTGCGCTCAAGACCTTCAATGACCGTTACGCGCGCGAGGCGCTGAATTCTCGCAGCGTCGTCATCATCATGAGCGACGGCTACGATACCGATCCGCCCGAGATGATTGCCGTCGAGCTGCGGCGATTGAAGGGCCGCGCCCGCCGCCTGATTTGGCTCAACCCGCTCCTGGGCTGGCGCGACTATGCGCCGGTGGCGCGGGCCATGGCGGCGGCGATGCCGTTCATCGATTGCTTCGCTGCGGCGCATTCGCTGGCGAGCCTGGCGACGCTCGAAGACGAGTTTGCGCGACTCTGAGAGGAGGAGGTCATGACTCCCGCCGTCGAAGACCCGTTCGCGCTCATCGCCGATCTCCGGCAACGCGGCGAGGATTTCTGCGTCGTCACGGTCGTGCGCACGCAAGACGCGACCTCCGCCAAAGCGGGGGCGAAGGCCGTGGTGCTGAGGGACGGCACAATCCGCGGGTTGCTGGGGGGTGGGTGTGTCCAGGCGGCGATCCGCAAGACCGCCGCCGCCGTCCTGGCGGAAGGTCGGCCGCGGCTCATCCGCGTCAAGCCCCAGGATCAGGCGACGGCGAGCGTCGATATCGACGGCACCGAGCTCCATCGCAGCGCCTGCCCAAGCGGTGGCACCGTCGATCTCTTTGTCGAACCGCTCCGCCGCGCGCCACGTCTCATCGTCTGCGGCGCATCACCGGTGGCGCTGGCGCTCGCCGATCTCGGCCGGCGCTTGGGCTACCGTATCGCGGTCGCCGCGCTGGCCGACGACCAGGGCCTATTCGGTGAGGCCGACGAGCGCGTGAGCGGCTTCGACCTTTCATCCCTCGCCATCATCGCCGACGATTGGATCGCGGTGGCGACGCAAGGCAAGCGCGATCGCGAAGCGCTCGCCGCCGCGCTCGCCAGCGGCGCCAACTATGTCGCCTTCGTCGGCAGTCGGCGGAAAGCGCAGGTCCTGTCGCGCCAAATCCGCGAGCAAGGCGTCCTCAGCGAGGACAGGATCGCGCGGCTCAAGGCGCCGGCCGGTCTCGACATTCACGCCATCGAGCCGGCGGAAATTGCGCTCTCGATCATGGCGGAGATCATCGCGCGCCGCCGGGCGGCGATTGGCATGTCGAACCGCGAAGCTGGCGCAGTCCAAGCGCTCGCGTGATGCCGTGCCAGTACTTGGCGTGCTGCTGCGGTCGCATCTCCTCCTGAAGGGTGCGACCGAGCGAGCTCTCGCCGTGATAGGATTGCTCGACTAGGGAGGGGCGGGCGATGGCTCGGCAATGGCGCAAGGCGCTGGCGCTTTTCGCGCTTATTGCTTGCCTCGCCGCTGGCCCAGCGCTTCCCGCCGTCGCTGCGCTCGGCGAAGAGCCGCGTCCCGGTGAAACTGTCACGCAATACCTTACGCCGGAGATCCTGCCCGTCGTCTTTCCCGGTGCGGATCGGATCGGTCCCGCCGAGGGCATGCCGCCCGCCGCTGCTGCCTATCGCGACGGTAAGACCGCCGGTTACATCTTCTCGACCTGGGATGTGACGCAGTCCAAGGGTTTCTCCAACCGCGCAATCGTGTTGCTGGTCGGGCTCGATCTCAAAGGGCGCATCGTCGGGGTCAGGCTCGTCCATCACAGCGAGCCCATCGCCATCCTCGGCCTCAAGGACGACGCGCTCCACGCTTTCACGCAGCACTATATCGGCCATGACATCACGACGGGCGTCGACATCGTGAGCGAGCTCTCCTCCTCAGTGCTCGGCGCGGGGAGTTTCTCGCAGCGCTCCTTTCCTGGCGCGGAGTCTGCCGCAAAGGTCGATGCGGTTTCACGGGCGACCACCAGCTCGGTGCTGATGAGCGACGCCATCGTGCGCGGCGCCCGCGTTGTCGCGCGGAGCCGCGGCATTCTCGCCCCCGTCGGCGCCGGCAGTTTGCGCGTCGACGTCGACCACTTCGTCGCCAGCGACTGGGCGAGCCTGGCGGCGACAGGGGCGATCGCGCGCCTTCGCCTCACCTATGGCGATGTCCGCGCCAAGTTTGCCGAAAGCGGCGAGCCGCGGGTGATGATCGGCGAGCCGAGCGCCGCGCCTGACGATCTCTTCATCGATCTCTTCGTTGCGCTCGCGACGCCCGCGGGAATCGGCATCAATCTGTTGGGCGAGACTTGGTACAATCAGTACACCGCCGGTCGTTCCTTCGACGACCAGTTGGTTCTCGTCGCCGCTGCCGGCGCCTATCGCATCCTGGAGGGCGATTGGGGGCACGCCGCCGCCTTGAGCTCGATCGAGCTTACACAGGCGGGCAATACCATTCACGTCGCCGGCCAACAGGTCCGCGGCCTGCCGTTTCTTCACGCCAAGAAAGCGCCGGAGCTCTCCGAGCGCGCGCTGATCTTCTTCCGCGGCAGCCGCGAGCTCGACCCGACGCAGCCGTGGCAGCTCAATTTGCTGGTGAGCGGCAAGGCGGGCGAGCGCCCGGTATTCGCGCGTTTCGCGCTTCCTTACCAGCTTCCCGCAGACTATCTCGTCAAGGCGGACGAGCCGGCCCCGGCTCCGTCCGGCGAGGACGGGCTCGGCTGGCGCACGATCTGGCAGGCCCATCTTGTCAAGATCGCGATCCTGATTTTCGCCCTCGCCGCCCTCACTCTGATTTTCGTCTTCGAAGATAAGCTGAGCCGCTATCGACGGCTTCATCGCACCGTCCGCGTCGCCTTCTTGAGTTGGACGCTGGCTTGGCTCGGCTGGTATGCCGGCGCGCAACTCACGATCGTCAATCTCCTCACATACCTCCACACCCTCGCGAGCGATTTCCGTTGGGGTTATGTGCTGGCCGATCCGCTCATGCTGTTGATCTCGGCCTTTACCGCGATCGGCCTCGTGCTGTGGGGCCGGGCGCCGTTCTGTGGCTGGCTCTGCCCATTCGGCGCCTTGCAGGAGATCGCCAACACCGTTGCCCGACAGCTGCGCGTGCCTCAGCTCGAGATTCCCGCGGCCCTTGGGGAGCGCCTCACCTGGCTCAAATATGCCATGTGCCTGGGATTGGTCGCGGCGTCGTTCCTCTCCTGGGATGTCGCCATGGCTGGCACGGAGGTCGAGCCGTTCAAGGCCGCGATCATCCTGCGGTTCATGACGGCTTGGCCGATGGTAGCGTACGCGCTCGCGCTCCTTGCCGCTGGCCTCTTCGTCGAGCGCTTCTATTGCCGCTTCGTCTGCCCCTTGGGCGGCGGCTTGGCGATACTGGGCCGCGTGCATCTGTTGAAGCCGCTGAAGCGCCGTCCGGAATGCGGTGCGCGCTGCCATATCTGTGAAAGCGTGTGTCCGGTGGGCGCGATCAAGCGGAGCGGCGCCATCGACTACAACGAATGCTTCTATTGCCTCGATTGCCAGGTGACGCATTACGATCAGCAGATTTGTCCACCGCTGGTTTGGCGCCGCAAGGGGCTGGACGCCGCTGTGGAGACGCCGCGATGAGCGAGACCGTACGGCAGATTTCGCGCCGGCGAGCCCTGGTGATGCTCGGAATGGCCGGCGGCGCGGCTTTCCTCTGCGCCGGCGATCGCGCGCGCCGCCCGCTTCGGCTTTACCGTTGGGAAGGAACATCGCTCGGCTCGCCGGCGCGGGTTCTGCTTTATCACACGGACCGGGAGGCGGCTGCGCAGGCGATCGGCCGTTGCGTCGCCGAGATCGAGCGGCTCGAGCGCAGCTTCGCGCTCTATCGCGAGGACAGCGAAATCGCCCGGCTCAATCGCGAGGGCCGCCTCGCCGCGCCCTCACAAGACCTGTTGCTGCTGCTGTCGCGGAGTGCGCAGCTTTCCGGGCTCAGCGAGGGCGCCTTCGACATCACGGTTCAACCGCTCTGGACGCTCTATGCCCGACATTTTTTTGCCATGGCGATGCCGCCGGCGGAGGGACCATCGCGCCGCGCCATCGACGACGCGCTGAAACTTGTGAGCTGGCGCGACATGGAGATCGGCACGCGCCTGGTTCGCCTCGCGCGCCCGGGCATGGGCGTGACCCTGAACGGCATCGCGCAAGGCTATGTCACCGATCGCGTCACCGAGATTCTGCGGGGGCAGGGCTGCGAGCGGGTGCTGGCGGATCTGGGACGGAGCGAGATCGAGGCGATGGGTGCCCATCCCGACGGCCTGGCGTGGCGCATCGGCTTGGTCGATCCGCGCCGACCCGAGGCATTCGCGCGCGTCCTTGATCTCCGCGACGGCGCGCTCTGTACCTCGGGCGGCTACGGCACGATCTTCGAGCCGAGCGGGCGCCATCATCATCTCTTCGATCCCAAACGAGGCGTCAGCGCCAATCGCTTGCTTGCCGTCTCCGTGCTGGCGCCGAGCGCGACCGTGGCCGACGGCCTGTCGACCGCCCTCTACGTCGCATCGCCCGAGCGAGCGCGAGCGCTTATCGCCAGCTTTCCCGCCGTGCGCGCGCTCATTACCCATAGGGATGGCGAGATGGAGGAACTGTCGGCGGCGGGCGGAGACTTCGACTCAATTGTCAAGCCGAAATCGAAGGTATAGGCTTTTCGTTGAACAAGAATATTCGCGGCATTCAAGGCGACCACCACGAGGGGAGGAAGATATGGCGAATTGGCTAAGCGAGCGCGAGCAGCGGCTCGTCACAGGGGCTGAGACGGCGTCGGCAGCGACGCCCATTCCGACGCAGATCGTCTCGAACGGCGAATATCTGCCGCCGCCGCAAAGCGAGACGCAAAAGCGTCTCGAGCGGCGCATCTATGAGCTTGCCGACATCCACGGCAAGCGCTTGGGTCTCAACCGCCGTCAGTTTCTGCGCACCAGCTGCGGCATGGCGGCGGCCTTCATCGCGATGAAGGAAGTCTTCGGCGTCAACGTCTTCCAAGTCGACGAAGCCGAAGCACGCGAGCCCGAGATGATGCTGGCCCGGGCGCAAAGCCTCGCTGGTCAATTCATCTTTGACGATCAGACGCATTTCATCCGCGACGATTTCGACCACAAGGAGCTCCTGGGGCTTGGCGACTTTGCTGCCGAGCACTGGAACCCCAAGCTCAAAGAAGAGGGGGTCACGCTCACCCGCTACAAGTTCCAGAACTACGTCAAGGAAATCTTCTACGACAGCGACACCAACATCGCGCTCCTAAGCGGTGCGCCCTTCGACGATCCCACGTGGTGGCTCCTCTCGAACGAGCAGATCGTCCGCGCCCGCGACATGATCAACGACTTCGCGGGCTCGCGGCGCATGTACGCGCACACGGTGATCACGCCCAAGCAGCCGGGCTGGATGGAGGAGGTCGACAAAGCGATCGCCGTCTACAAGCCCGATTCCTGGAAATCTTATACCATCGGCGACCCGCTCGCGCCCTCCAAGTTCCCGTGGCGGCTCGATGACGAGAAGCTGATGTACCCCTTCTACGAGAAGGCGGTGAAGGCGGGCATCACCACCATCTGTATCCACAAAGGCCTGCTGCCGCCCGACTACGAGAAATCCTTCGCCAATGTGTGGGAGTACGCGACCGTTGCCGACCTCGGCAAGGCAGCGAAGGACTGGCCGCAGATGAACTTCGTCGTCTACCACTCGGCGCTCAGGCCATTCCTCGAGCTGCCCGATCAGGCGTGGGCGGAATTCGAGGCTTCCGGCCGTATTAAGTGGGCGTCCGATCTCGCGGAAATCCCGGCGAAGTACGGCGTCACCAACGTCTACGGCGAACTCGGTACCTCCTTCGCCAATTCGGCGGTGACGAATCCCAAGTTCGCCGCGGCGCTCGTCGGCACCCTCGTCAAGGGGTTGGGCGCCGATCACGTGGTCTGGGGGACGGACACCCTCTGGTATGGCTCACCGCAGTGGCAGATCGAAGCGATGCGCCGCCTCGAAATCCCCGAGGATATGCAGAAGAAGTACGGCTTCGCTCCATTGGGCGGCGCCAATAGCGCCACCAAGCAGATGATCCTCGGCGCCAACTCGGTGCGGCTCTACAAGGTCAATCTCAAGAGCGCGGCGAACACGCCGATGCCGGCCTACTCGCACGATCGGCTGGCAGGGCTGAAGCGCGAGTACGAGCTTGCCGCGTACGCGCCCACCAACCTGCGCTACGGCTACGTCCGCGCCGGCTGAGGGCAGCGTCGGGCTTCTCGTCCACTGCAGGGTCACGCTCGTGGAGCGTGACCCTGCGAGTGCTTGCGACGGCCGAGCGTTTTAGAGCGGAGGGCACGCAATGCCGCGATGGCTGTGGCTTCCGATGCTTTTGGGAATTCTCGTCGGGGCGCCGCCGGCTGCCGGCGAAAAGCGTTATGGGCCGGGCGTTACGGACGCTGAGATAAAGATCGGCCAGACCATGCCGTACAGCGGCCCCGCTTCGGCCTATGGCGCCATCGGCAAGGCGGAGGCCGCATACTTCGCCATGCTGAATGAGCAGGGCGGCATCAACGGGCGGAAGATCAAGTTCTTGACCCTCGACGACGGCTACAGCCCGCCCAAGACCGTCGAGCAAATTCGCAAGCTCGTCGAACAGGAAGAAGTACTGCTCCTCTTCCAGACGATGGGCACCGCCACCAACAACGCTATCCACAAATACGTCAACGACAAGAAGGTGCCCCACCTCTTCCTGGCGACGGGCGCCTCGCTGTGGGCCGATCCCGAGCATTTTCCCTGGACGATGGGATGGCAGCCGGACTTGCAGACGGAAGGCGCGATCTTCGCCAAGGACGTGCTGACGGCAAAGCCGCGGGCGAGGATCGGGGTGCTCTATCAGAATGACGATTACGGCAAGGATTACCTGCGTGGCTTCAGGGACGGGCTCGCCGGCGACGCCGACAAGATGATCGTTGCGACGGCGTCCTACGAAACGACCGATGCCAATGTCGATTCGCAAATCGTGACGCTGCAAGCGTCCGATGCCGATGTCCTCTTCAACGTCAGCTCGCCGAAATTTGCGGCCCAAGCCATTCGCAAGGCGTACAACATCGGCTGGAAGCCGCGTCAGTACCTGACGAGTGGATCGAGCTCGGTTGCGGCCGTGCTGCAGCCGGCCGGGCTTGAAAAATCGATCGGCATCGTCTCCGCCGGCTACATCAAAGATCCGACTGATGTGCAGTGGCAAAGCGAGCAAAGCTACAAGGACTGGCTCGCCTGGATGAAGAGGTACAATCCGGACGCAGATGTCGCCGACCGATTCAACGTCTATGGCTACAGCGCCGCGCAGACGCTGGAAATCGTTCTGCGACAATGCGGCGATGACTTGACGCGCGCAAACGTCATGCGCCAAGCCGCCAATCTCAGAGACGTGCAATTGCCGATGATGCTGCCGGGTATCCTCATCAACACGAATCCGACGAATTTTCGTCCGATCCGGCACATGCAGCTGCAGCGGTTCGACGGCACGCGTTGGGTTCTCTTCGGTGGCATCGTCGGTGGCTGACGGCGAGGCGCCGGAGAGGTCCGTCGCTAACCGCTCGCCGCTCGCTGGCATTCGCGTGCTCGATGCCACCCACGTCATGGCAGGTCCGTTCTGCACCTATCAGCTGGCGCTCCTTGGCGCCGACGTCATACGCGTCGAGCCGCTTAGCGTCACCGATCCCGTTCGCATGCACGGTGCTGACGCCGAACTCAATCGGCGAGGCATGGGCACTTCGTTCCTGGCGCAAAACGCCGGCAAGCGCTCAATCGGCCTCGACCTCAAGCATCCCGACGGACAGGCGATTTTTCGCCGCCTCGCCGCGCAGTCGGATGTCCTTGTGGAGAATTTTCGCCCCGGTGCGCTGGAGCGCCTCGGTCTCGGGGCGGGCGCGCTCAGGCGTATTAATTCGCGGCTCATCTATTGTGCGGTCTCGGGATTCGGTCAGGAGGGCCCGCTCAAGAAGCGCCCCGCCTACGACCACGTCATCCAAGCGCTGAGCGGCATGATGGCCACAACCGGAACGCCGGAGAGCGGGCCCATGCGCGTGGGATTTCCGCTCACCGACTATGTCGCCGGCCTCCTCGCCGCTTTCGCCGTGGCGATCGCGCTCTTCCGCCGCGAGCGGAGTGGCGAGGGTGAATCGATCGATGTGGCAATGCTCGACGCTGCGCTCATCATCATGGGGCCGCTCATCACCCAAGTGCTGGTGGCTGGGCAGAACGCGCGTCTTACGGGCAATTCGCCGTTCGGCGGTAGTCCTTTCTCGGGAATCTTTACCACGGCCGACGGGCTCCTCGCGGTGGTCGGCAGCACGAGGAAGCAGTGCCGCGCGATTTGCGATGTGCTTGGTCACCCTGAGCTTGCGGAAGATCCGCGGATTGCGCAGTGGCAGGCCCATCCCGAGCTTGTCAGCGAACTCCGGCCGATCCTCGCGGCAAGCTACGGGACGCGAACCGCGGCAGAATGGGAGCTCGCTTTATCCGCGGCCGATGTTCCCGCGGGCAGAGTGCGTGATCTCAGCGAGATTCTCGGCGATCCCCACATCGGCGGCCGGGATCTCCTCCTCGACATCGATCGCGTTCCCGGAATCGACCGCACGATCAGGGTACCCAATGTCGGCTTCAAGCTCGGCAGCAGCGGTCGACCGGCGTTGCGCGCGCCGCCGCTTCCCTCGGCCGACACGCGCGAGGTCCTCCAGGAACTGGGCTACGCCGCGGACGAGATTGACCGGCTGGAGCAACGAGGCGCGGTCGCCTCGCTCCCATCATCGGGCCGACGATTCTAAATTGGTAGCCGCAAAGTGCGACGGCGGCGTCACTCCCGCGATCTCCAAGGCCAGCTTCTTCCGCATGGCGTCGGCGAAGCGCTCATGGCCGTTGGCGACGATCATGAAGGCGCCGTCGCCGCCGACGACGTGCTCTTCGTACCAGCGATCCACCTCGGGCTCATCGCCCGAGGTGATGGGCAGGCCATTGATCGTGATGTCCCTCGCAACCGCGGCGCTGCGCGCCTCCTCGGCCGAGATGTGACCGCAATTCTGCTGACCGTCGCCGCTGACATCGATGACGCGGCGGCTGGCCGCCAGCGGCGCGCGATCGAGGAGGGCAACAGCTTTGGCGATGCCGCCGCCGATATCGGTCTTCCACCCCACTTTGGGACGAAATTTCGTATGCAGCGCCGCTACCACCTCATCGAGATCGGCCTTGGTGCGAATGATCGTCCAATCGAGCAGCACGCTTTGCTCCTCGCTCCACTCGATGATGGCGAGCTCGATCGTCTGCTGCGGCCCGCCGGCGACGGCATCGAGAACGGCAGGGCTCTGCAGGCCTTTAGCGATACCATCGCGCTGCAATGCAAAGCGCTCGTCGTTGACCGAGCTGGACACGTCGACGGCCATCACCAGCGCCACATCCGCTTGCGCAGAGGCGCTCTCGGCCGCCAGCAGCAAGCCCGCAACGATGGTCAGTGCGCCAAAGAGCCGCGCGCGCATTCCCGCTCCCCTCGGGCTCCGGATCGGGCCCGGAACTCAGGAGCGCGAGCTTGCGCGGCGAGGGTTAAAAAGCGCTGAAGCGCACCGGCGCGCTACTTGGGGGTGGCGCGTGCGGCGCGACCCGCAACGGCTCGCACCTTGCCGGGCGCCGCGCGCCAAATTGCGATGGCGGCGACGAGGCTGACGGCGAAGGAGAGCCAGAAACCCGGGCGGTAGCTGCCGGTCGCGTCGTGAAGCGTGCCGACGATCCAAGGGCCGGCGGCGCCGCCGAAGATCGAGGCGAGCATCAGCGTGCCGAAGATGGTGCCATAGTGCTTGCCCTCGAAAATCTCGGCGGGAATGGCGCCGATCACCGACGTGACGCCATAGCCCAACATGCCCTGCGCGGCGATCATCAGATAAAGCATGAAGGGGGCGGGCACGGCCTCAAGCGCGAGCAGCGCGAGGTAGGTCAAAGCGAAGCCGCCGCTGCCGATGGCCCATACCCATTCGCGGCCGATGCGGTCGGAGAGATGCCCGAGCACGATCTGCCCGGGAATGCCGGCGAGGCTCACAAAGCCGAGCGCCCAAGCCGCTTCGTTTGCGCCGAAGCCCACTTCCTCGAGGTATTTGGTCTGGTGCACCTGCACCGCATACCAGGCGAAGAGCCCGCAGAAATATCCGACGGCGATCCACCAAAACCGCGTCGTGCGAAGCGCGCGGCGCAGCGTCCAATCGATCGCCGCCCAAGCGGGGTCGAGGATAAGCACGCTCGGTTTGGGCGCGGTGACGCTCGCGCGGTCACCGTCGGGCAGGAGGCCGAGATCCGCCGGGCGCCGTCGCAACAGCAGATTGAGCGGCACCAAAAGAACCAAGATGAGAATCCCCATGGCGCGGCACGCGCCGCGCCAGCCGCCGCCGTCGATTAGCATCTGCACCCAGGGCAGCATCACGATCGAGCCGGCGCCGACGCCGGAGAAGGCGATGCTCATGGCAAGCCCGCGGCGGCGCACGAACCAGTTGGGAAGAAAAAGCGAGTGGCCGCTATAGCCGAGGCAGACGCTGCCGCCGCCCACCATGACGCCCTGCGTCAGGTAAAGCTGCCACGGCTCGCGCACGAAGGTGGCGAGCAGCAGACCTGCGCCCATGAGCAGGACGCCCAATTCCATCACCACGCGCGGACCGCGCCGGTCCATGAGTCGGCCCAACCAGGGGCTCAGCGCCGCCGAGACGATGAAGCCGAAGGAGAAGGCGCCGGCGGTGACGCCGCGCTCCCAGCCGAACTCGGCAAGAATGGGCGGGAAGAGCAAGGAAAACGCCGTGCGCGCGTTGACGCTGACGCCCATGCTGACGAACGCCACTGCGATGATGACCCAGCCATAGAAGAAGGGGAGGCGCGACGCGGCGCCGCGCGGCGACACCGTACTCTCTCCCGCGCGCGCCATCGGCTTTCCTCCTCTTTGTCGCCGCCGGCAGAGCGCCGTGGATACGGCGGCGATCATCGGGCGCAGCTCGGGCCGCGGCAACTGCCTGCCACGTCATGGCACCGATGCCGCTAACGCGGATAGCCGGTGCTGGGGCTTCTCGGCGGAGGCGGTACACTACTGCTCGAGGACACGTGAGGAGTGAGCAAGCCATGCCGTATCTGCTCTACTACGCACCGGGAGCGGCGAGCTTCGCGGTTCATTGGATGCTGATCGAGCTCGGCGCGGAATTCCGCACCGAACGACTCGACCTCAGCGCGGGCGATCAGCGCTTGCCCGCCTATTTGCGCGTCAATCCCCAAGGACGGGTGCCGACGCTTGTCGTCGATGGTGACGCCTACACCGAATCCGCGGCGCTCTTGATGCTGCTCGCCGAACGACACCCTGCGGTTGGCTTGGCACCCGCTCTCGACAATCCCCGGCGAGCGCGATGGCTCGAGACGATGATCTATCTCACCAACACCCTCTCCTCGGCGATGCGCGATTGGTTCTATGCCGATAAAGACGGCGATCCCGCGGATGCCGATGGTATTCGTCGGCTCGCGCGCCGGCGCATCGAGGGGGTCTGGGACCGGCTCGACGGTATGCTCAGCGACGGCCGGCGCCATCTCCTGGGCGATGCCATGACGACTGCCGACCTGCTCGCGACGATGCTGATGCGCTGGTCGCGCAACATGCCGCGACCCGCGACCACTTGGGACCACATCGCGCCTTATGTGACTCGCATGCGGGCGAGGCCGACCTTTATCGAGCTTTGCCGCCGGGAGGGGCTCACCGAATGGCTCAATCCCTGAAGCGGAATGGGGGGTCTCGAATTGGGTTCGTTTCGCAATTTTCGGGTTTCAGCTCCGTCGCTTCGTTGGCATCGCTGCGTGCCTTTCCATCGCGCGGCGCGTCTGTACGCTATTTACGTTCACACGTCAAGTGAAATTATTTGGGTTCTGCGCGTCGCTCGACCTTTCTTCGGCGGCATCGGGCACTACCTCTCCCCGCGCTGGAGTGCTAGGGTCTTTGCTGCCGTCGCACCCTGATGGGAGAGGCCGGCCGTTGGCCGGCGCCGAAGGAGCAACCGCCCCGGAAACTCTCAGGCAGAAGGACCGTTGGGGGAAGGGCACTCTGGAAAGTAGGCACGCCGGACCTTGATGCGGCGCGCCTCACCGACGAGGTAACCCGGATGTCGCGCTGACCTCCGGCGAATCTTTCAGGTCCGAGGACAGAGGGGGCTTCCGCCGCAGCTTCTGCGGTGGCGAAGCCTGCTCAGCCGAGGACCGATGGACAACGACACTCCCCTTCGCACCCCGCTCCACGCGCTTCATCTGAGCCTTGGCGGCAAGATGGTGCCGTTCGCCGGCTATGACATGCCCGTGCAGTACCCGACCGGCATCATGGCGGAGCATCTCCACACCCGGGCCGCGGCGGGGCTCTTCGATGTCTCGCATATGGGGCAGGTGCGCCTCGACGGCGAAGGTGCGGCGCCCGCGCTCGAGGCGCTGGTGGTGGGCGACATCCGCGGCCTCAAGCCCGGCCGCATGCGCTACACCCTCTTCACCAACGAGGCCGGCGGCATTCTCGACGACCTCATGGTGACGAATGCCGGCGACCATCTCTTCCTCGTGGTGAATGCCGCGCGCAAGGCGCATGACATCGCCCATCTCCGCCGCCATCTCGACGGCAAGGCCAAGGTGACGCCGCTTCCCGACCGCGCGCTCCTTGCGCTGCAGGGGCCGGCCGCCGCGACCGTGCTGGCGCGGTTTGCGCCGGTGGCGAGCATGCCCTTCATGAGTGGCGCGCCGGTGGCATTCGAGGGCATCGCCGCGTTCGTCACGCGCTCCGGCTATACCGGCGAGGACGGCTTCGAAATTTCCCTCCCCGCCGAGAGAGCCGAGCGGATCGCCCGCCGCGTTCTCGCCGAGCCCGAGGTGAAGCCGATCGGTCTCGGCGCGCGCGATTCGCTCCGCCTCGAGGCGGGGCTTTGCCTCTACGGCCACGACATCGACGCGACCACCACGGTCATCGAAGCGGATTTGGCCTGGGCCGTCCAGAAGCGCCGCCGCAGCGAGGGGGGCTTTCCCGGCGCCCCCATCATCGCGCGCGAGCTCGCGGCGGGCGCGGGGCGCAAGCGCGTCGGCATCCAGCCCGACGGGCGCGCGCCGGCGCGCGAAGGCACCGAGATCATCGACGATGCGGGTGCGGTCATCGGCCGCATCACCAGCG
>DASZAN010000167.1:0-141404 GCA_035945115.1 Allostellaceae bacterium | reverse complement strand
CGGTGTTTCAGAGGTGCCCGGGCTTTACTTTCTGGGACTGCCCTGGTTGTCGCGAAGAGCTTCGGCCTTCATCTGGGGCGTCTGGCGCGATGCCGATTATCTAGCAGACAATATCGCGGCGCGCGGCCGGCAAGCTGTCGTCTAAGTGCAGCTTGTTTGGGAATCCAGAATGCGTGATCCGCGCTCGAAGGGGCGCAAGATTTCCACGCTTCAGTCGTGTCGGGCCGCATCGAGCAGCGCCTTGGTGTAGGAATGGCGCGGCTTTGAGAATACTGCCGCGACCGTCCCCGACTCGCAAACCTCGCCTGCTCGCAGGACGACAACGTGGTCGGCGATGTGCCGCACGACGGCGAGATCGTGCGTGATGAGCAGATATGAACATCGCCGCTCGCGTTTGAGCCGCTCGAGCAGCTCGAGAATTGCGGCTTGAACCAACACATCGAGCGAAGTCGTCGGCTCGTCGAGGATTACGAGCTTCGGTCCGGTGACGAAGGCGCGCGCGATGGCGACGCGCTGCTTCTCGCCGCCGCTCAGCTGATGCGGCCAGCGCTTGAGAAACTCTGGGCCCAACCCAACGGCACCAAGCATGGCCGCCGCATCGGCTTGCGCCGCGTCGCTCGAAGCGCCGGCAAGCCGCAGCGGGCGCGCCACAAGATCCAAAACCGTCTTGCGCGGATTGAGCGAACTGGTGGGGTTCTGGAAGACGATCTGCACCTGCCGGCGGAGGCGCCGCAATCGCGCTGAGCTCAGCGCGGATAAGTCCTCGCCATCGACCACCACGGTTCCGGCGTGCGGTCGCAGCAAGCGAAGGAGGGTCCGCGCCACCGTCGTCTTGCCGCTGCCGCTCTCGCCAACGATGGCAAGGACTTGCTCGCGCTCAAGGCGGAATGATACGCGTTTGACCGCCTGCACCGTCGCCGAAGGGCCGCCTCTCCAGAGGCGGGGATGACGGTAGCGCACCGAGAGCTCAGTTACCTGCAACAATGGCGCCCCGCCGTCATTGGGTCTCGCGACCGCTGGCACATGCCCGCTAATGCTTCGGGCGGGCGTTTGCGCATCGATCCGCGGAATTGCCATTATGAGGGCGCGGGTATAGGGAGTGGCGGGCCTCTCGAGAACCTCGCGCGCCGGGCCGAGCTCCATCAGTTCGCCGGCGTAGAGGACGCCGATCCGGTCGGCGATCGCCGCGACCGCGCCGAGATCGTGGGAGACGAACAGCACCGAGAGGCCGAAGCGTTGCTTGAGATCGCCGATGAGATCGAGCAGGCGCGCTTGAACGAGGACATCGAGCGCGGTGGTCGGCTCGTCCATCAGCACCAGCTCGGGCTCGCCCGCCAGCGCCATCGCAATCATGACGCGCTGCTGCTGACCACCCGAGAGCTGATGCGGATAGGAGCCCGCGATACGTTGTGGCGCATCGATTCCAACCTCGCCAAGGAGCTCGGCCGCACGCCTTCGAGCAGCCGATCCCGTTTCCGCGAAATGCTGTCGGCGCACTTCCGCGATCTGAGCACCGACACGCATGGCCGGATTCAATCCCGTCGCGGGATCCTGATAGACCATCGCGATCCGCCGTCCGCGCGTCGCGCGGAGAGCATCCGGCGCCGCACAGAGGAGATCGTGACCGTTGAAACGGACGATGCCTCCCTCGATCATCGCGTTCGCTGGAAGATAATTCACGATGGTGAAGAGCAGTGTCGATTTCCCGGAGCCGGATTCGCCGACGATACCGAGGACCTCGCCGCGCGACATGGTGAAGCTGATGTTGCGCAGCACCGGACCGACCTGCGCCCCCGCGCGATAGGCGACGCTCAATCCTTCGAGCGCAAGCAGCGGCTCATTCATCGGCGGGTCGCTCACTCAGCTGCAGCCGATCGCGCAGTCCCTCGCCGAGAAGATTGAAGCCGACGATCGCCAGGGAAATCGTCGCCGCGGGAGCGACGAGCGGCGACCAGGACTGGGAGACGTAGCGCTGCGCATCGCGCACCATTACGCCCCAATCCGCGGCCGGCGGTTGCGTCCCGAGACCCAAGAATGAGAGAGCGGCGCCCCCCATCAGCGCAAATCCCGCAAAGATGCTGGCCTCCACCACGATCGGCGGCCAGACATTGGGAAGTATCTCCCGGTACTGGATGTAAAGAGTCGTTTCGCCGCGGGCGCGCGCCGCCGTGACGTAGTCCTGCTCCGCCGCATTAATTGCCGCGCCGCGCACCACGCGCGTGAAGCGAGGGGCAGCGGCGATGCCGAGCGCCACGATGGCCTGAGCATGGCCCGTGCCCAATCCAGCGACGATGAGCAGCGCAAAGATCAGGCTGGGAATCGATAGGAGAGCGTCGATCACGCGCATCATCAGCGTGTCTAGCCAGCCGCGCCAATAGGCGCCGGCGAGCCCGAGCGGCACGCCAACGGCCGCGGCCAGCGCCGTCGCCGCCAAACCAAGACTCACCGATCGCCAGGCCCCAGCCATGATGCGGCTCAGCACATCGCGTCCGTATTGGTCGGTGCCGAAGAGATGGCCCGCTGCGGGTGGCGCCGAACGGTGCAGCAGATCGACTGCGCTCGGCGCATAAGGTGTCCAGATGAGGCCCAATACCGCGACCAGAAGGACAGCGGCGGTAAGCGCGCCACCGATTCGCAGATAGGCGTTGTGGCCGAGCCGCGACCGCGGATCCCGTAGCTTTGAAGAAACGGCAGCGGTGCTCATGCGTGAGCGGCGACGCGCGGGTTGAGCAGTCCGTGCACCCAATCCGCCAGCAAATTGGCGCCGACGTAAACCGCGCCGATCAACAGAGCCGCTCCTTGTACGAGCGGCAAGTCGCGATTGGCGACGGCATAAACGATGAGCCTGCCAAGCCCAGGATAAGCGAAGATCTCCTCGACGATGACGATGCTGCCCATGAGGTAGCCAAAATCGAGGGCAAGTACGGTTATGCTGGTGGTGAGCCCGTTCCGAAGCGCATGGCGAAGGAGGACCATGCGTTCCGGCAGTCCTTTGAGGCGCGCGGTCCTCACGTACTCGCTTGCGAGCACATCGATCATGCCCGAGCGCGTCTGCCGCATGAGATGCGCGATCAGCACCAATGTAAGCGTCGCGGTGGGGAGCGCGATGTGCGCGAGCCAACCGAGCGACGACTCGCCGAGCGGGACATAGCCGCTTGACGGCAACAGCTGCAGCGGCGGCCCGGCGAACACGAGGATGAGCAGCGGCGCGATCACGAAATCCGGAACGGAGATGCCGAGATAGGAGCCGGTGAGAATCGTCGCATCGAGCGCCTTCCCGCGCCGAACCGCGGCGATGACGCCGAGCGGGATGGCGATGAGAGCGGCGGCGGCGAGCGTTATCGCTGCGAGCGTCATGGAATTCGCTACATGAAGTCCAATCACTTCCGCAACCGGCTGATTGAAGGTGGCCGAGACGCCAAGATCACCACGGAGGGCGCCGGCGAGCCACCCCGCATATTGCAGCGTGAGCGGGCGGTCGAGACCGAGCCGGACGCGGATCGCCTGCAGCGCCTCTGGCGTGGCGTTCTCGCCGAGGATCGCCGTTGCAGCGTCGCCAGGCAGCACATGGGTGCACGCAAAGATCAGCAACGAGAGAATGGCGAGCGAAAGCAGGCCTGAGAAGAGCCGGCGCAGCAGGAACGCCGGACTCATGGGCGCGTCAAATGCGCTTGCGCCCCGGCGCGTCCGGCGAGAGCCACGTCGTGTCGAGCTTCTGCTCGGTGGTGATCGCGCGCACCGGCCACTCGTTCACATAATTCCACGACGCGCCTAGCGAGTTGAAGAAATTTGGAATGATGAATGGACCCTGGTCGCTGGCGAGGCGCTCGAACGCGAGATAGATCTCGCGACGCTTGGCGGGCTCGGTCGTCGCTCGGCCGGTTTCAAGCATTTTCTCTGTCTCGGGCGTCGACCAGCGGCCTTCGTCGATGCCATAGGCTTTCGAGTAAAGCTTGGAGAGAATCGCATCTTCGGTCGGCCGTGTCGTGTAATTGCCGATGTAAGAGTCGATCCCCTTGTTCCAGATGGTGCTGCCGTAGCGAGCATTGTCCATGAGTTCGAGATTGAACTGGATGCCGATCTGCTGCGCCATCGCCTGTATCACCACGGCGGTCTTCTCGCGCGAGGCGGGGCTGTTGGAGACCACCACCTTGTGCTCGAACCCGTTGCCGTGTCCCGCTTCTTTGAGCAGACGGCGCGCCTCCGCCAAATCCGGCTTGCGCACGCCGGCCGACCGATCGACATACTCATAGGCTGCGGAGATCGGCTGATCGTTGGCAGGCGTGCCGGTATCGCCGGTGATGGCGGCGGTCATTGGACCACGGTCCATCGCGAGCTTGACCGCCGTGCGCACCCTCGGATCGTCGAAGGGAGGTTTGTTGGCATAGAGCACGAGGTTATTGAAGGTACCGCCTACCACCTGAACGGCGTTGACACTGGCGATTGCGCCGATCTCTTTGAAAGTGTCGGCCTCGACATCGGCGATGGCGTCGACCTCGCGGTTGCGCAGCGCCGCCACTTGCGTGCTCGTATCCGGCAGGACGCGCATCACCACGCGATCGAGGAGCGGCCGGCCCGAGCGGAAATAATTGGGATTGCGCTCCATCACCACACGGTCATTCGGAACGAATTCCTTAAGGATGAAGGGTCCGGTCCCGCGCGGCGTGGTGTCGAGCTTAGCGAAATCGGCGATGCCGCTTTGCGAAACGATCCGCGCCGTGGCGCTCGCCAGCGCCTTCGGCAGATCGGCATAAGGCGACGAGAGCTCGAAACGCACGGTGTAGCTGTCGATCGCTTTTACCGCCGCGATTGGTCCCAGCTCCGCCTTGTACGGCGCGGCGGTTTTGGGATCGAGAATCTTTTCGATGGTCGCCACGACATCGGCGCTGCCGAAATCGGCGCCATCCTGGAATTTGATGCCGCGCCTCAGCTTGAATGTCCAGACGCGACCGTCCTCCCCGGGCTCGAATGATTCTGCCAGCGCACCCTCGACGCCGCCGCCCGGCGTGAGTTGTGTCAGATTGTCGTAAAGATTGACCGTCGCCCGCCATTCGTTTCCGAAGATGCCCATGGTCGGATTGAGCGTGCGCAAATCCTTGAAGAGCGCGACTGTCAATTGTCCGCCGGCCTGGGGCGCGCCGCGCGCCGGGCGAATGATCGTATTGGGCAAGAGCAAGCCCGCCGCGGCGCCGGCGCTGGCGAGCCCAAAGCCACGGCGCGTCATCAAGGACGGGCGTCCGGTCGTCCCTTGCATCGCTCTGCCTCCTCTCGCTCTCATGCTGGCTCGCAGATATCGAGGATGGCCAGCATGTAGATGCGAATCATGTCAAGAAAATCGGCGATGTCGACGCGTTCATCCGGCATCGTATTGTAGCGCCCACCGGGGCCACACACGATGCCCTCCGTGTGCGCGCGATGGAGGAGATGAGAAGCATCGGTGCCATAGAAGCAAGGCGGTGGAATGGCGCCGGTGGGCTGTGCCGTGCCTCGTACGGACTGGTAGGCGCTGTTGAGGGCGCGGACGATCCGTGCGTTCTTGTCGACCTCGAAGGGCAGCATCCCAATGGGCTGGGCGCGCGGTGCTCTCGCAATACTCGCCCTCAGTCCCGGATATCTCCGTTCGAACTCGTCAAGGAGTGTCCGCAAATCGGCGAGGCAGCTCTCCTCGGATTGGCTCGGCGCGTATCGGCAGGTGCCGGTCATGCGCACGAAATCGGCGATCTGCGGCGGCCGCCAGTCGTGGAATTCGGGGCTGAGCGAGCCGCGAATGACGCCGACATTCGCGCGGTTTACGGAGCGGTGCTCAGCGCGGGTGGCGCCAGAGAACGTCATCGAGTTGATGCGAGGAATAATCTCGGCGGCAATCGCAATCGCGTCCACCGCCTCCTCGCGCTTGGAGATGTGGCGCGTCACACCGGTGAGCTCGACGACGTAGTTGAAGGCACCAGCATGCAAGGTCAGCGCGGCGAGATCGGTGGGCTCCGAATTGATGAAGTAATCCGCCCGCGTTCCCTGCTCGATCATCCGCACGGTGCCGATTCCGCCTTGGAGTTCGCCCACGACATAGGTGAGAATCACGTCACCTCTAAGGCGCACGCCGCGATCGATCAGCGTCTTCACGGCGCAGTAGTAGGCGGCATCACCGGCCTTCATGTTGGAAACGCCGATCCCATAGATGAAGTTGTCATCGACCTTGCCGGCCCAGGGGTCGACAGTCCAACCCTCGGTGACCGGGTTGGTATCCATGTGGCCGTTGAACAGGAGGCTCTTTCCGCCGCCCGCGCCGCGCCAGCGGCCGATTGCGTTGCATCGCTCACCCTCCACCGGCTGGCGCTCGGCCTCGAGCCCGAGCTCGCGCATCGCTTGCGTCATGAATCGGGCGAGCTCCAGCTCTCCCGCGGTGTTGCTGTAGCTCTTGAAGCGAACCATGCGCGCCAAGAACTCGAGGCTGCTCCTCCGATCCACGCTCTCGATCAGCTTTTGCGGGTCTATCGGCATGGGTGCCTCCCGGAAATTTCGTCACAAGGTCCTGCGGGGCACTGGAGGTGGTGGTGGGCCAGCAACATAGTGAAAGTTAGCAATCTAAGCAGCGTCGCGACTCTTCGGCTTCCGCTGAGGATCCTTTAGAACCCGCCTCTCTCCTAAAGCAGCAGCGCTGCGTTTCGAGACACGGTCGGCCGCGCGTTTCGCCGGGTCGCGCTGCACATGGGCATAGATCGAGCTCGAGCGAGCATTCGCATGACCAAGGATCGCGCCGGTCATTGCCAAGGCCTCGCCCGTCGATATCGCGGTCGAACCCATCGTGTGTCGCAACGAATGAGGCGTAATACCGCAGAGGCCCGCTTTCGCGATCGCCTTGCGCCAGACCCGCTTCGTGCCCTGGTAATGGGCCTTTCCCTTGACCGCCGGAAAAACGAAATCAGACCCGAGTTTCGGCGTGATGCTGGCCAGCAAAGCACAAGCCGCAGCGCCGAGTGGCCGCACCGACTTGCCGGTCTTGGTGTCGGCGAACGTTAACAGACCGCGAGCGAGATCGACCTCCGACCACCGTAGCCCTGCAATCTCATCACGACGACAGCCAGTGAGCGCCCACAGTCGAGCAATATTGACAGCCATCGTGTTCGCGCCCTCTGCCTCGAGCGCAGTAAATGCTCGGCCAAGTTTCTTGATCTCTTCAAGCGAGAGATAGCGATCGCGCCTGTTATCGGTCTTGCGGACAGCGGCGGTGGCACAGGGGTTCGTCGCGACAATACCCCTCCGGACAGCGAAGCTGAACACCGCAGAAAGGTCACGCACGACCTTGCGAGCAGCACCTTCGCCCCCGCGGACTATGATCCTGACCCGCGGGCGGATCTTCTGATCCTGCGCGGTCTTGCCCAGCGAGACATCACGGACGAACCGTTCGACCTGCCGGGCGTCCACCTCGCTCACCCGCTTGTGGCCCAACAGAGGGATCGCGTGATGCCGCAGCCGCGCCAGCGTGTAAGCTTTGGTCCGGGGCTTCATCGGTCGGCCTTGGTTCAGGCCGCGCTGGATGAAACACCCCTCCTCCTCATAGAGGTCGACGAGCGCCGATACCGTCATCTCACGGCGTTTGGCGCTTCGTTCGGCGGCCGGGTCCTCGCCAACCGCGGCCGCGCCCAACAGGGACTTGGCGCGACGGCGCGCCTCATCGACGGTGAGCGTTCCGAGCCGGCCGACCGTAATGAAGCGACGCGGTGCGCTTCTGCCGCCACCATCGGCCCGATATCGGACAATGAAGGTCTTGGTGCCGCTCTTTTCGATGCGCAGACCAAATCCTGGGAGGTCGCTGTCCCAAAGGTGATACCGATCCCTTTGCGGTGTGGCGGCGTTCACAATTCGTTTGGTGAGCCGCAGGCCCGTGGTTTTCACAATGTCCGCTCCTAAAACGTGCGAGACCATTATGAGAACGCGGACTCGATGGTGTCCACATGGTGGCCACCGCACAGGAGAATGACGGCGTAGATGAGCAAGCGAAGGCGCAGCTAAATATCTGAAAGAACTAGGTTAGGAGTGCTGGAGAGTACGCGGGCGCAGTAGGGAAAGCTCATGCGACACCCTTGCCAAGGTTGGGGTCGAGGGTTCGAATCCCTTCGCCCGCTCCAGATTCTCGTTTCAGAAGCGCGAGGGTGCTTCTGTGAAATCCATTCACCGCACGGTCAGTCGTGCCTTGCTACCAGGTTTGCTTCCCACCATCCTGGCGGCAGCCGCTTTCGCGCAAGCGCCCGGTCGGTGCGAGACTCCGGTCAGCGAGCGCGCGAGCGACATCGGTTGCTATCTCACGACCGTTCAAGAGCTCGGAGCGTTGGCACCGGGGCCAGTTTATTGGCGTCTCTATACCTATCCGACGCGCGCTGCGGCCGAGACGGCGCGGACACCAGCACCCTCGTCGAATCCTTCGGCAAGATTTGGCTCTACACCATCGCCGAGGAGACGTGGCGCCCATCGGCCGGCGAGCGCATCGCCATGCTTGGACCCTTCCCTGTAACCGGGGGCACGCAATACACCGCGCGCTACATGGAAGCTGTCTTCACCCCGGGCATGCGCGCCGCCATCCATCGCCATTCGGGACCGGAAGCCTGGTACCTGGTCTCCGGTGCGCAGTGCCTTGAGACGCCGGACGGCATTACTGTTGCCCACGCCGGCGAAGGCGCGGCGGTGCCGGAAGGCCCGCCCATGGCGTTATCGAGCGTCGGCACCGAGACGCGCCGCTCGTGCTTCTCGTCCTGCATGATGGCACGAAGCCATGGATCACCAGGGTGGCGGATTGGCAGCCAACGGGCCTCTGCCCGAAATAGCGGCGGTAAAATAAGGCTCACCGCTTAGGCCTCCCGCCGGCGAGGCGCATCGGCAGGACAAGCCTCAACGAATCCGGCAGTCGCACGAAACCGTGCGCCGCTGAAGTTCAGGACGTACCCACTGCCCATCTCGAACAGGTCATCGATTATCATCATGTCGACTGAGCGGATGTTCGCGCATGACGTCAGAGGCTTGATTTTCGCCACGAGCAGGCGCGAGTTCGCCCTCGCTTTACGCCGCCTTGCCCCGCGCACGCACCTTGGGCAAATCAATCGGCAGCTCCGCGTTCATCTTCGCCAGGGCTTCATCGATGATCCACATGTGCGAGCTGTGGCGCAGGTTGAGAAGCCGTCGCACCGAGTTCTCGGGCATGCCGAGTTGCTTGGCGAGTTTAAGCTTCGACCAGCCGCGCGCGCGCATCGTCTCGTAGACGGCAAGCTTGGCGGTGACGAGGGACGGCAACACGGCGCGGTCGCGCCCGGTGTGACCCGCGCCGCCGCGCGGCAGCGGCTTGCCCGCCTTCATGTAGCCTTCGAGGGCGGCGATCACGCAATCGACCGCGTTGGCGCGCGCCTCCTCTTGGGTCTCGCCTTCGGTCAGCGCTTCCGGAACGCCTGGAAACCGCAAGAGCCACCAGCCGTTCTCTTGCCGCTCCAACGTGTAGCGATAACCGAATGCCATCTTCACTCCTCCAAATCCGCCTTGGTCAGTCCGAGCTGCGTAAGCATGGCGTTGAGCAGGCCGGGGCCGATTTCCTTCTTGCGATCCTTGAGCGTCGTGAACCGATTGCCGTAGTAGAGCCGCCCATGGCTCCCCTTGCCGTGTCCGCGGTCGAACGCGACGACGATTCCGCGTTTCCGGCCAAGCTTCTTAATTTTACGCTCGAATTCATTGCCGTTCATTGATCGATATCGCACATATCTGTGCGAATTTCAAGATGCAGATCGGATACCGGAAGGAGGCGCGTCGGCCTGCTCCACCCGTCTTTAGCTGCCGGCGGCCAGCGGCACGACCTCGGCGGATGCACGGCCCCTCACTCGGCCGCGGACACTTGTCGCGACTGGTTACGCCGTTAGTGTTGTGGCGGACGGCCACCGTCCCACGCTCGACGAGCTTGCGGCAGCTCTCGATGCGATCGAAAATCATCGGCATGAAGTGAGGGCAGTGGCAGAATGAGGTCGATCATGCGTGCGCTATTACTGTTGATCGTCATCGGAGGTCTTTTCGGCTGTACGGTTGATGCCGGCAGCACGCATGACGACCGCAGCACCGGCTACAGAGACTGGCCGCACTTCCAGACGCTCGATTACCGGGGGAATTAACCGCGGCAGTGACGAGTGCGGTCCCGAAGCTGACGCCGCTCGTGCTGAAGCTTCGGGCCGCAGCCTTCGAACGATGAATCGAGCTCGCGATGAGGGGGCCGTCCCAATTCCAGGCACCGCGGGACACACCACGGGAGCGGCATTCCTCTTGACCGCTCGAGCAGCAAAGCTCTGTGCTCATCCCGGACAGCTCGCACTCCCCCGAGGTCGGGTCGATGCGGGCGAAACCATCGAACAAGCGGGGCTGCGTGAGCTCTCGGAAGAGCATCACCTTGCAGACTCCGCTCACAGTTTCTTGGAACACTTGCTGACCTTGTCGCGGTGTTTCGATCCGCGACTTTCACCGGATCAACCTTGCGCCCTCGTGAAAGGGGGAGTGTTGGAGCGGCAAGCCAATTTTGACATGCGGCGCGCTCGTTCAGGTCGCGTCAGAATGCGGCGAGGAGCGCGTCAGAGCGCGAGGACGACGAAGAGAAACATCGCAACGGCGGCCGCAAGGATCACCGCTATTCCTCCATCTGCGCTCATGGGTCTACTCGCGAAGGTTCCTGTGGGGAATTCACTCAGAGACAGAAGCTCGCTAACTCAGGGCGAGGATGGCGGATGACGCTCCTTGAACGCGGGGCCTCGGGAGAGGGTTCCAATAGGTTGAATTATTTTTTTACTAATTAACCATAGATTTACCTTCCTTAATCCGCCGATCTCTTGAAAGATGCCTCCGGAAAGGCATGTTCGATGGAAGACCTCCGCCAACTTATCGAGGCTGAGATTCCGAGACTGCGGCGCTACGCCCGCGCTCTGATGCGTAGCCGCGACCGCGCCGACGACCTCGTGCAGGACACGATCGTTCGGGGCCTCGAAAAACTTCATCTTTACCAGCCCGGCACCAATCTTCGCGCCTGGCTCTTCACGATGATGCACAATCATTATGTCAATGCGGTCCGGCGTTCGGCGCGACGCGGGCACGAAATCGAAGTAGAAAAGGTGCCACTTAAGCTGCGCCCATCCCAGATCGAGAGACTGGAATTGCGCGACCTCGAGCGCGCGATTGCATCCTTACCAGATGAGCAGCGAACGACGTTGCTGCTCATCAGTCTTGAAGGAATGAAATACGAAGAGGTCGCGCAGATCTGCGACGTGCCCGTTGGCACCGTCCGTTCGCGGTTGAGCCGCGCACGAACGGCGTTACATCAGATGCTTGAAGGCGACCGACCTGCGCCGAACTCTCGCCCGCACCCCGAATCGTCAGGTGGGGAGCGAGACAGTCTGAAGATGTCATTTTTCTGATCGAAAGGCCGCCAGTGCACATTGAGCTGACGGCAGAGTTCAACGAAGACGAAGATATTCTCTCCATTCGGCTCGGACCGTCCAGGTCCTGCTACGAAGTCATCTTGCGAGAGGGAATCACATTTCGGAGTGCATGCATCGGCAATCGACCTCACGCTGTCGTTATCACGCAATTCCTAACGAGCTAGGGGCACCGTCGCCATGATGCGTATGCGCACGTCGCGCAGTTTTTCCAACGATCGCTCTCCGACGTCTGCGGCGCGGTCGAGGTTATCCTGCCCCAAACGAACCGTTCAATTCCATTGGAGATGACAACGGAAATGCCTCGGGCTCGGGCCCAATTGCCTGATGGGCAGGACTTGCCAGTGGAGTGACGGTAATCACTGCATTGCTGGAGAACCTCGGCCAAAGCGGTCGACAAAGCCGCTGCACCCGCCGATGTCTTCATCTGCCTGGACAAGAGGAAGCTCGGAAAATCAAACGCTCGACACTCGATCCGAGCACGGGTCGCTTCCCATAGACGCTTAAAGTCGCTGCCGGCGACGTTGCTGGCACTGCTGGCGCCTGCGCGATATGGCGTCGTCAACCGCATGCTGCGCGTACGCGTCGATATTCCAGCGCGCTGTCGATCTGGGCTTGGCGCGTGGCACGCGCGGCGAAGAGCGCCGAAGCGCCGCGCTTCACGACCGTCGCGATCAGCTCGGAGAGTTCTGCCGAGGCAGCGCCCACGTCGCGCGTCGGTACGGGATAGGGCGGCGGTAGTGCGGCAAGAGCATCGGCGATATTGACACGTAAGAGCGGAACCTGTTCCGCCAATAGGGCATCATCCACGGCTTCGTGCTTGCGTTCATGAGCGAGGACGGTTTCATAGCCGCAGGTACCGGGCTGCCGTGCGCGAACAATGTAAGTCGTTCGCAGCAGCATTGAGATGCGGAGCGTCACTCGATCGGCGGCGACACAGACCTCGTCCTGAACCTGATGCCGCGCTAGGTGCGCCGTGAAAGATGTCTTCAATTCCGTCCGGTAGAGGCCCATCGTCCGTCCGCCGTGATATTGCTTTCCGGCGAGACTTTGCAATGCCGTCTGTGGCAGCGTGTTGTCAATGCTCGGCGATGGAACATTGAGCTCGATTCTTACTTCGGCTCTCGGCATAGAGCAGGGCGGCTGAGCGGCCGCGGCCGCCGCTGAGATCAGAATTGCCACGCATGACGCGAGGCCGACGAAACCGCGAGCCCCTTTCGGGGATATCGGAACGGCGACGTCGCCGAGTGTGGCCGTTTGCCAAACGTCAGCGCGAGTCGAGCACCGGGGCGCTGTTCTGGGGTCTTTCATGGGGGCACGTCGTTCTTGGGCATGATCGGTTTGGCATGGTTAACAGTCGGTTGATGCCACCCTCGTTGCAATGCGCCAAGCCGATACGACCGCGTCGAGGGCGCTTTCAGCTAAGGCGTCGTCAGCATCGAGAAAAAATACGATAGCGCCGCGGCAGGCCGCATAACCGGCGTTAACCGCGCTCACATGTCCGCCGCGAGGGCGGAAGAGGAGGCGAACCTGTTGCGAATAGTCGCGCAAGACGTCTCTTGAATCATCAGTCGAGCCGTCGTCGACAACGATGATTTCGACGTTCTCGTATGTTTGGGCAAGCGCGCTCTCGATCGCATCACGAAGAAATCGCGCATAGTTGTGATTGATGACGATAATGCTGACGAGCGGTGCATCGCATGCCATGTTGAGGCGCGGTCCTTTCGTCAGCGATTGATGGATACGTTGGGGGGAAGAGATCGAAATGAAGTTCGACCGAGGATTAACTGCCCCCATCCGGGAAATACGCTTACGGTTGGATGCGGTTCCAATTTCACATTAAAGCCACACGGTGCTGGCGCAGGCCGATGATCGGAAAAAAGCCCTGCCTATGGCGGGTGCCTCATGGAGGTCATCCTTCATGCCCAAGAATTGGGCGCGGCCGGGATGCGGTGGTTGAATTTTCGGAAGGTCGCCGGCAACCTAAGCGGATGTCACGACGCAGGGCTGAACGGCGACCGCTCGACAATAGTTCCGCCACTCTGGAGACGATGTGGCAGAACATCCGATAGGATGACATCGGCAAAGTCCGCTGGAGAACGACGCTGCGCCGCGCCCTGAGCCTGAGACCGGGAGAAACGACGCAATGACATACACGCTTGAGCAGCTGAGCGCCGACATCCGCAATGCTCTAAGGGGGGAGTCAGGCGAGGGCGGAAAGAACGCGATCTGCAAACTCGTGTCGAAGGCGCTGCTCGACGGCGAGTTCGTCGCTCAGCATCTCACCGCCGATCAATGCCGTCCGCGCAAGGTTTTGTATGAAGATCCCGAGTTGGGATTCTGCATTTGCGGCCATGTCTACGAAAAACCGGCGCACGGAGAACCACATGATCACGGCCCCACCTGGGCGATTTACGGCTTGGCGCTGGGCGATACCGAAATGACCGACTGGCGCATCGTCAAGCAAGGCGGCGCCGATCAACCGAGCCTCGTCGAGCCGGTCGCGACTTACCGGATGAAGCCCGGCGAGTGCCACTTCTATGACGTCGGCGCGGTCCATTCGCCGAAGCGAACCGGCCTCACCAAGCTCTTGCGGATCGAGGGCCGGAACCTCGACCGCGTGCGGCGCTCGAACATCAAACCGGCGTAGCGACCGCCCGTCCTCGCGGCGCGCCACCCCACACGGCAGTTCATATTTTCGCGAGCGCTGAAGTCCGGCGTTCCGCTCACGCCCCTGCCCTGCTAAGAAGGTATCGTATCGGCCGTTACAATATCGCGTGAGCTTGCCGTCGAAGAGATGACGCTGCTCGGCCTCACCGGCGGCAAGTACACGCTGGTGGCGGCGATGGAGATCGGCTGCGGGTTGCTGCTGCTCGTTCCGCCCATTCGCTCGCTGGCGGCGCTCATCATATCCGCGCATATGGGCGGCGCCATTTGCGCCCATGTCATCGCCGATCAGTATTTCGCCGTGCTGCCGTCGCTGATCATCCTGAGGCTCACCTGGCTCGGCCTTTTCCTCCGCCATCCGCAGATGCTGTGGAGCTTCGCCGGCATCGCCGCGGCGAAGGCGCCACGCGCGCTCGGCGCGGCGAGCCTCTCGAAGACTTAGCGCGCGTTTCCCGGCACCCGCTGCGCGAGCCACTCGATCGCCGCCTGGACGCCGCCTTTGCCGTGGGGGATGCGGAGCGCGCCGAGGCCGATCTCGACCGCCGAGAGCGTGCCCATGATCATCGGCGCGTTGACGTGGCCCATATGAGCGATGCGGATGCCCTTGCCCTTGAGCTCGCCCAAGGCAACGCCCAGCACCACCCCCAGCATCTCGCTGCAATACTGCTGCAGCGCTCCCGGATTGGCGCCGTCCTTGAAGCGGATCATGGTGACGGAATTGGCGCGGTCTTGCGGGCGGAGAATGTTGAACTCGAGCACGCCCTCCGCGCTCCAGCGCTCGACCGCGCGCCGCACCGCTTCGGCCAAGAGCGTGTGGCGGCGGAAGACATTCTCGAGCCCCTCGGCAAAGATCATGTCGAGTGACTTACGCAAGCCGAAGAGGAGATGCTCGGGCGGCGTGCCGCAATATTTCTGGTAATGCTCCTCGCCTTCGCGCGCCGTCCAGTCCCAATAGCTGGTGCGGAGGCCCGCCTGGCGATGGGCATCCTTGGCGCGCTCGCTCACCGCGATGAAGCCGAGGCCGGGCGGCACCATGAGCCCCTTCTGCGATCCCGCCACCGCGACATCGACACCCCATTCGTCCATCTCGAAGGGCATGGTGGCGAGCGAGGCGATGGTGTCGACCATCAAGAGCGCGCCGTGCTTGGCGCGATCGATCGCCGCGCGGATCGCGGCAATGTCGTTCACGACGCTCGAGGCCGTATCGACCTGCACCACCAGCACCGCCTTGATGGTTTGGGCGCGGTCGGCTTTGAGCCGCGCCTCGACCGCGGCGAGATCGACCGCGCCGCGCGGCACGCCCGCCAGCACCTCCACCTCGCAGCCGAGCACACGCGCCATCTCGCCCCAGCCGACGGCGAAGCGGCCGCTTTCCAGCACCAGCACCTTGTCGCCGCGCGAGAGCACGTTCGAGAGCGCCGCTTCCCAGACGCCGTGGCCGTTGGCGACGTAGATGTAGGTCTGGCCCTTCGTGCAAAACACCTTGCGCAGATCGCGGAGGCACCCTGCGGTGAGCTCGATCATCTCGCTGCCGTAGATGTCGAGCGCCGGGCGATGCATCGCCGCCAGCACCTCGTCCGGCACCGTGGTGGGTCCGGGAATGCTCAGGAATTCACGGCCGTTGCGCAGAACCATGCGCGCATCCTCCTTGATCGCGCCGGGCGGGCCGGCGTTAGGGGTCGGCGATCCTATCCCCTTGCGGCACGCCGGGACAACCCAACTTGCCGCAAGGCTGGGCCGCGTCTGCGGCAGCGTGGCGCTCAGAAATTAAGGATGTATGTGGCGCGGTAGACCTCGCCGAACGGCTTGGAATTCGTCACGGGAAGGTCGACGCCGAGCGTCAGCGAATTTTTAGGCAGGAACCAGAAGCGCACGCCCGGCGTCAAGGTACCGATCGCATGCCCGTCATGAAAGTTACCCACCCCAAAGCCGTCGAGGTAGGTGGTGAAGTTCGCCTCGAGGAAAGTGGTGAACTGACCGAAGACCGGCGTGCGCATCTCCGTCCAGCTCTTCGCCAGAGACGTCGCAGATGACGTCGTTCTGAGTTTGGCCCAAATTGTCGTGCCCGAGCAGCTCCTGATAGACGAAGGAATAATAGAGGCCAGTGCGGTAAAGGCCGAGCAGCGGGTAGAGATCGTTGAATCCCGCCAACGCATATGGGATCGAGGTCTGCGTATTGTTCGGCAGCGAGCGATTGGGCGAATCGACGCGGACCTGCGCTGAAAGGGAGGTGAGCTCGGTATCAATGAGCGCGAACCGCAGGACCGCGGCACCGTTGGCGCCGCTTGCTCCCTGGCCACCGTTGGACACGTCGTTGAATGCGTAGTTCGTGACCACCTCGACCATCCAACGCCGGTCGAGGCCATAGGCGATGAGGGCGTCGGCCGAATTGAGCGGACTGAAGCGCGGGGTCGGAACCTTGTTTTCGGAAGTGTGGACATAGTCGACGCGCAGCTCGCGCTCGAGGAAGTTGGTCTGGACTCGCAGCAACGCCATGTCCGGCGTGCCGGATGCGCGCTCGCGATGGGCATAGGGCTCGCCCCAGCCCGCGGTGAAGAAATTCCCAAGCGTGAGGTCGGAGAGCGCCACCTCGCTCGCGCCGGAATAGCTGTCGGCGCTCTTGGCGCGCGGCTCCTGCGCCAACGCGGCGCCACTGGCCAGCACGATGATCTCGCCCTCAAGAAAGGCGACAAGGTCACGGCGGTGATCAAGTCGACCGACGTCATCATCTTCAAGGACTAGTGCGGCGCACCCGCGCGCCCCTTCGTCGCGGCAAAAAAGAAAACGGCGGGCACCGCAAGGGTGCCCGCCACGCTTCGTTGACCCGCGATCAGAACGGATAATAGCGGAACGAGGTCATGACGATGGCTTCGTCGACGTTGGGCGCTGTGTTCTGTCCACCGCCACCGGCGTGGAAGGTGAATTTCTTGAGGTATTCACCCTGCGCGCCAAAGGCGATACGGCCGAAATTGCCCTTGTAGAGATCTTGCCAGAAGCCGAGCGTCACGTGGGCGATGCGGTGCGTGACCGCCGGGCACGCCGGCGTTGCGCTCGCGCTGCCGACCAAGGCGGTCTCAGCATTGCAGGTGGTGAGATTGAGGTTGGACGCGCCAAAGCCGGCGCCCTCGGGCGTTCCCGTCGAGTCCACCTGCTCGTAGCCGCCATAGAGATAGATATCGGTGCCCTGAGCGGGATGGGCGATGACCCCGACCAGCGCTTCGACCTCCGGCGTCGCCTTCAAGGCGCCAGCGTTGTTGAAGCTCACGTCGTTGATCTGGCCCGAGCCATAGCGGCCGATGCCGTAGCCGGCGAGCCCGCTCAGCTGAAGATCGACGAGTTGCGGCACCACCGGGATCGACGCGGCACCGCCGATGCCGCCGCCGACGGTGTTGTTGTTCTTCCCGTTGAAGCGGTCGGTGAAGATGCGGCCGAGGCCCTTCAGCTCGTAGTGGCCGAAGCCGGGATCGACGGCGATCTTGGCGACCAGGTCGGGGTAGGTGTCGGTGGTGAAGTTCTGGTTGCCGGAGAAGAGGCCGGTGCCGTCGCCGGGATTGTTGGCGTTGGGATTGGCTTGGTTGTTGGCGAAAGTGGTGCCGCCGGGGTTGTTGCCGCCGACCAGCGCTTGCGGGCTCTCGACCGAGAGGCCGGCCCAAATGCCGCCACCAAAGTCTTCGACGAAGCGCGCCTGCGGGTTGCGCGTCCAGTTGAAGCCAGTGACGTACTGCGCGTCGATCGTGAGCGGGATCTGCTCGTTGCGCGGGATGATCCCGCGGGTGTTGGTGGTGAGTAGGCTCCAGGTTTGACCGGCGAGGAAGTGGAAGCCCGAGGCGTCGTTGTCGACGGCGCCGTAGAAGTGGCGCATGCGGAGCAGGAAGCTATTGCTCTCGCGCGCATTCGAGACGTCGCTGGCGCCGAGGAAGTCGGCTTCGGCGTAAGCCGAAAGGTGCGTGTTCTTGTCGACGTCGCCGGTGACGAGGCCGGAGATGCGGCTTTGCCGCGCGCTGCCGCGCAACTCACTCTCATGGAAGCGCGGATTGTTCTTGAAGGGAATGCCGTTGAAGTCGGAGCCGACATCGGCGACCTCGTTGCGGGTGCGGAAGATGCCCGCCGCTTCGGTGAAGCCGCCGAATTTGAGGTTGACGCCGCCGATCTGGATGCCGCCGATGCTGGGCGGCGCCGGCGGCGGCGGCGTCACCTGCGCCTGCTGCGTCTGTTGGGCCTGTTGGGCGCTGAGCTGGCTTTGCGCTGCATTGATCTGGTCCTGGAGCTGTTGCATCTGTTGCTGCAGCAGCTGGACCTGGGTGTTGAGCTGAGCGACCGATGGCGCCGGCGCCGTCTGCGCGGCGGCGGGGTTGGCAATGAGCAGGGCGGCGGGCGCGGCGCCGATCAACAGCTGACGCCACAGGGTTGGGAGTGCGGAATACCTCGATGACATGGCTCGTCCTTCAGTTTGACGGTGTGCACGGTCTCGCCAGCCGCCTCGCGTCTCTGGTCGCTTTCCTCGGCAGCGCACCTCGAGCGGCGGCGCGACCTCGCGGCGCTCCTCGCCCACGGCGAATGACAAGGCAAACGTGGTTGAAATGACCCCCCAAAGAGCGACGCCCAAGCAAGAGCGCGACGCTGGGTCCCCCCTACGCGCCGCTGCGAGCGATGCTAAGGAGCGAAGTTGACAGTCGTGTTTCAGTGAGATTGCAAATAAATGTCAGAGACGAATGTGACTTTGGCGTCACAGAGTCGTCGGCCGCCTCATCTCTCGGAGTCCTCGCGGACCATCCCGACCTTCTCGCGCGTGATGAGGGCGATCCCCGGCATCGTCGCCAGCACCTGCAGGAAGGCGTCGACCTTGTCGGCCTTGTCGACAATCTCGATGACGAGCGGCAAATCTTGCGAGAGGAGGGCGCGCGTCGTGTGGAGCCGGGTCGAGCGGCCGAAGCCCAGTCGCCCGTTCAAGACGGTGGCGCCAAGCAGGTGCATCTCGCGCGCCTTGAGGGCGATCACCTCGTAAAGCGGCTTGTCCTGATGGCGCTTGTCTTCGCCAACAAAGATTCTGAGAAGTACTGCTTCCTCAATTTCCATGTCTGTTGTTCCTTTTTGACTTTCCGTCTCCTTGGCCTTGGCACAATTCTAGTATGGACCGCCGATGAGACAGAGATTAAATTTAATTTAGTGCGCCCCATCGAGGTGGCTGCGATAAGGTGCGGGCGCACAGGGAAAACGCCGCGGGCAAGGTGCGTGCCGCTAACGCGGCAGCGGCTTGAGGAGCGGGCGGTCGATCCCGGCTCCTGAGGAACGGGAGTTCATGTCGGTCGTCAGCTTCGTCTTGAGGCGACCTTACACGGTCGTTGCCGTCCTGATCCTGATCTGCCTCTTGGGCGCAGGCGCCATCCTGCGCATGCCGGTCGACATTTTCCCGGAAATCAACATCCCCGTCGTCAGCGTTGTCTGGACCTATAGCGGCATGAGCGCGGAGGATATGCAGAACCGCATCCTCACGCTTCATGAGCGCCAGCTCGCCTCGCTTGTCGACGATATCGAGCGCATCGAGGCGACGAGCTATGCGGGCGTCGGCGTCGAGAAGGTCTATCTCCACGAAGGCGCCGATGTGAGCCGCGCCGTCTCGCAGCTCGCCAGCAGCGCGCTCGTCGTCCTCAAATACATGCCGCGCAACATCACGCCGCCGCTCGTGCTGCGCTATGGCGCGACCGACGTGCCGATCATCCAATTGAGCCTCTCGAGCAAGTCGCTCCCCGACACCAAGCTCAACGATTTGGGCCAGAACATCATTCGTCCCGACCTCGCCGTCGTCCATGGCGCGGAAGTGCCCTATCCCTATGGCGGCAAGCCGCGTGTCATCATGCTCGATCTCGACCAAGAGGCGCTCCAGTCGCGCGGGCTTTCGCCATCGGACGTGGCACAGGCGCTGCAGCGGCAGAACGTGATCCTGCCCTCGGGCGACGTGAAGATCGGCACCAAGGACTACACGCTGGCAATGAACAACAGCCCCAGCGTGATCGCCGCCATCAACCAATTCCCGGTGAAGCAGGTGGATGGGCGCACCGTCTTTGTCCAGGACGTGGCGCATGTCCATGACGGCTATCAAGTACAGACCAATTCCGTCGCCGTCGACGGCACGCCCGGCGCGCTCATGGTCATCCGCAAGACTGGCGGCGTCTCCACTTTGGCGGTGATCGACGGCGTCAAGGAAGTCCTGCCGGAGATCCAGAAGCTGCTGCCGAGCGGCGTCTCGATCAAGCCGATCTTCGATCAGTCCGTCTTCGTCAAGGCGGCGCTCAACAGCGTCGGCCTCGGCGGCGCCTTGGCCGCCGGCCTGACCGCGATGATGATCCTGCTGTTCTTGGGCAACGCGCGATTGACACTCATCATTCTCGCGTCCATTCCGCTCTCGATCATCACCGCCGTGCTGGTGATGTATCTGGGCGGACAGACGCTCAACACGCTGACCCTGGGCGGCTTCGCGCTTGCTGTCGGAATCCTCGTCGACAATGGCACGGTGGTGATCGAGAACATAGAGCGCCATGTGAGCTTGGGCGAGCCGCTTGAATACGCCATCCTGCACGGCGCGGGCGAGGTCGGGCTTCCGACTTTCCTGGCCACGCTCTGCATTTCCATTGTCTTCGTCCCGGTGTTTTTGCTGCAAGGCACCGCGAAGTACCTGTTCTCGCCGCTGTCGCTTTCGGTGATCATCTCTCTGGTCGCGAGCCTCGCGCTTTCCTTCACCCTCGTGCCGATCCTCTTCAAGTATCTCATGCGTTCGTCGGTGGCGGGGCACGGCTCCTCGAGCGAGCACGACGGCGCCACGGCGGCGGCAACAAAACGGCCAAACATCTTCCGCCGCGTCCATCTCGGTTTCGAGGGCGGTTTCTCGCGCTTCCGCGAAGTTTATCGTGACAGCGTCGCGTGGGCGGCATCGAGACCGCTGCCAACCGTGCTTTTCTTTTTCGTCCTGATGGCCTGTTCATTGCTGCTTTTTCCCCGGCTCGGCGAGGACTTCTTTCCGCAAGTCGATGCCGGCCAGATGCGGCTTCACGTACGCGCGCCGCCGGGGACTCGACTCGAGCAGACCCAGCGGGATTTCGCCCAGGTCGAGGCGGCGATCCGCCAGATCGTCGGCAATGATCAGATCGATGTCATCCTCGACAACATCGGCCTTCCCTATAGCGGCATCAACATCGCGCTCAGCGACTCCGCCACGGTCGGGCCGATGGACGGCGAGGTACTCATCTCGCTCAAGGAAAAGCACACGCCGACGGCGGGACACATCGCCGACCTTCGGCGCGAGCTGCCGAAGCGTTTTCCCGAGCTGCAGTTCTTCTTTCAACCGGCCGATATCGTCAATCAGGTACTGAACTTCGGCCAGTCGGCACCGATCGATGTGCGCGTCTCGGGCCCGAACAATGGTGAGGCCTATGCGCTCGCCGCCAAGATCGCGCGCGACCTCAAGCAAATACCGGGGGTCGTGGATTCCCACGTCTTCCAAGTGCCCGACGCCCCCTCGATCACCGTCGACGTCGACCGGACGTTGGCGCAAGAGATAGGAATGAACCAGGAGGCGACCGCGAACGATGTGCTCGTTACCACCAACTCGAGCGCGCAGACTTCGCCCAATTTCTGGGTCGATCCGAGGAACGGTGTGAGCTACCCGCTGGTGGTGCAAGTTCCGACGTACCACATCGATTCGACCCATGATCTTTGGCGACTGCCGATCGCCACCGGAACGGGCGGCGAAAATCCCGGTCAGCTGCTGATGAACGTCGCGCGCTTCGGGCGCGGCAGGCTGCCGATGGTGACCTCGCAGCTCAACATCCGGCCTGTCTTCGACATCAACGCGGATGTGCAGGGGCGCGACCTCGCCTCGGCGGCAGCGGAGATCAACAAAGTACTCGCGGCTGACCGCCCCGATCCGTCGAAGGCGATCTCGGTGACGTTGAGCGGACAGGTCGAGACCATGCAGGAGAGCTATGCCGGCCTCTTCTCCGGCATCGCGCTCGCGGTCATTCTCGTCTACCTCTTCCTCGTCATCAATTTCCAGAGCTGGATCGACCCGCTCATCGTGCTCTTGGCCGTGCCATTCACACTCTCCGGCATCATGTGGATGCTCTTTCTCACCGGCACGCATTTGAGCGTCCCGGCGTTGCTCGGCACGCTCATGGGCATCGGCCTCACCACCGCCAACAGCATCCTCGTCGTGACCTTCGCCAATCAGCGCATGGAGGCTGGCGACGATCCCGCGACCGCAGCGGTGGTTGCCGGTTATACGCGCCTTCGTCCCGTGCTCATGACCGCGGGCGCGATGATCCTCGGCATGGTCCCGATGGCGCTTGGCGTCGGCGAAGGCGGCGAGCAGAACGAGCCGCTTGCCCGCGCCGTCATCGGCGGCCTGCTCTTTGCCACCTTCGCGACGTTGGTCTTCGTGCCGACGATCTACCGACTGCTGCGGCGGCCGCGGCAGGCGAGCCCGGTCGATGTTTCGCTTGAAAGGGACACCGTTGCGTCGACTTGATCATGCACCCGCACCGCGTCGGGACGATCGCGCCCGGGGGGACGGCTCGCCGATGGACGTCTCCCCTGGTGCCGGGCGTCGCATGCAAATTCTCGCCGGCGCGGTGGCGATCCTGCTGCTTGTCGGTTTCTTCCTCGTCCATCAATTCCGCTCGCGCGACGAGAGCCTGCTGGCGCAAACCACGGCAGAGCAGCAGAGCGTCGCGCCATCCGTCGATATCGTGACCGCGCGCCCTTCGCCAGCGACACAGGCGCTTATGCTGCCGGGTGAAACCGCCGCCTGGTACGAGAGCACGATTTACGCGCGCGTCAACGGCTACGTCGCCAAGTGGTTCGTCGATATCGGCGATCGCGTTCAGAAGGGACAAGTTCTGGCGGCGATCGATACGCCCGAGCTCGATGCGCAGTTGCTGGCGGCTCAGGCCAAGCTCCGCTCATCGGACGCCTTGGTCAAGGTGAGAGAGGCTGAAGCCGATTTCGCCAAGACGACCTATGACCGCTGGCGCGGCTCGCCCAAGGGCGTCGTCTCCGACCAGGAGCGCGAGGCCAAGAAAGCCGATTTTGATAGCGCCGCAGCGCGGCTCAATGCGGCGCGCGCGCAAGTCAATCTCGATCAAGCCGACGTCGATCGCCTGACCGCGTTCACCGCCTTCAAGCAAGTGACCGCGCCCTATGAAGGCACCATCATCGAACGGCGCATCGACATCGGCAATCTTGTCACCGCCGGCAGCACCGCCAACACGACACCGCTCTACCGCATGTCACAGGACGATCCGATGCGCGTCTTTATCGACGTTCCACAACGGGTGGCGGGCGAGATCGCGATCGGCGCGCCGGCTCATGTCGCCACCACCGACCTGCCCAACAGCGATTTCTCAGGATCTGTGACACGGACATCGCAAGCCATCAATCCGCGCGCACGGACGCTTCGCGTCGAAGTCGACCTTCCCAACCCCGACGGAAAACTCGTGCCGGGGATGTATGTTTCGGTCCGTTTCGGACTTCAGACCAAGGCGCTCGCCCAGGTTCCTGCGGCCGCTCTCGTGTTCCGCTCGAGCGGGCCGCAAATCGCCGTCGTGAACAGCGACAGTACCGTGCATTTCCGCGACGTGACCATCGCACGCGATAACGGCCCCGTGGTCGATATCGCCACTGGCGTTTCACCCGGCGACAAGATCGTCCTCAACATCAGCAGCCAAATCGCGGATGGCAGCAAAGTCACGGTCATCGAGGCCGATGACGGGCTCGCCAGCGCCAGCAAGCCCGCGCGTTGAGCTGAAAACGGCGGTTCGACGATGCGGCAGTACCTTCTCGTCGGTGTGATGATCTCAGCCGCAACGCTCACCGCCTGCACGGTGGGCCCCGATTATCATCCACCCGAGACGCCGATGCCCGCCGGCTTCGCCGCCGCCGCGGCGAGCGCGCCGACGAGTGGGGCGCCGCGTCCGGCGGTCGACCTGACGAAATGGTGGGCCTCGCTCAACGATGCCCAGCTTCAGTCGCTGATCGAACGCGCCATCAAAGCGAGTCCCGATATCGAGATCGCGCTCACGCGCCTCCAGGAGGCGCGCACCGCCGAAGGCGTGCTGTTCGGCGAAGCCCTTCCCGCCGTGGTCGCGAGCGGTGGTGCCGGGCGGGGCACGGGCAGCGACTTGACGCGCGGCCGAACGACGCCGGCGCTCCATTCCGCGGACAATGCCAGCGGCTTGAAGCACATCACCGACGTGGTCGGCGTCGACGCCGCCTGGGACGTCGATCTCTTCGGGTTCTATCGCCGCGAAATCGAGGCGGCACGCTATGACACGGAAGCGGCCGCCGCCGCGCGCGATGCGGTCCTGATCAGCGTCGTCGCCGACGTGGCCCGCGCCTATGTCGATTTGCGCGGCCTCCAGACTCAGCTCGCTGTGGTCCGGCAGAACATCGCGACGGCGCGGCGCACGCTCGAGGTGGTCGAGACACGCTTCAACCGCGGGCTCACCAACGAGCTCGACGTCACGTTGGCGCAGCGGCAGCTCGCGACGCTCGAGGCGCTGGTGGCGCCGCTGGAGGCGCAGGCAAGCGCCGCCCAGTACGTGATCGCGGTGCTGATCGGCGAATTTCCGGAAGCGGTAACAAAGGAGCTTGCGACACCGGCAGCGATCCCGGCCTTGCCCGACGAGATCCAACCGGGCCTTCCTCTCGATCTGCTGCGCCGGCGACCCGATGTGCGCGAGGAGGAGCGCCGGCTAGCCGGCGCGACCGCACGCATCGGCGTCGCCACAGCCAATCTCTTCCCGCGGCTCCTTCTGACCGGTGGTGCCGGTTTCCAGCAGCAAGGGCTGGGCGTTTCTCCCGCCGTCGACAAATACATTTGGTCCGTGGGTCCCACCGCCTATTGGCCGCTCCTCGATTTCGGCACGCTCGACGCGCTCGTGGATTTGGCGGACCTGCAAACCCATGAGCAGCTTGTCCGCTACAAGCGCACCATTCTCGCTGCGGTCCAAGACGTCGACGCCGCCATCAGCAACTACCGGGCGCAACAGGACCGCCTCGGCAATCTCGGCCGTGCCTTGGTGGCAAGCCAGCGCGCGGTGGCGCTCGCCAATGAGCGCTACGAGCGCGGCCTCACCGATTTTTTGAACGTCCTCGATGCCGAACGGCAAGAATACGATCTCGAGCAGCAATATGCCGCCGCGCAACAGACGGCGGCCGAGAACCTGGTGGCGCTTTTCAAAGGGTTAGGCGGCGGCTGGGAGGGTTACCAGGCCGCGCCACCCATCCGCACACCCGAACCCGCCGTCATCGCCATGTTCCGCCGCCTCTTCTCGCCCTCGGACCCAGCCAAATAGCCGTCAGGCCCGGGGGTTGGCGGCCTTTTTTGTCGCGGCAACACAAAATTAACCATCATTCCTGCAGGCTCAACCTGTGGTAATCTGGCGTTGAGCGGACAGAACCGCTCGTGGGCGCCGAGGCAGCCGCTGCGATGCTCGATCGCGTCGATGATCATCCGATGACCGAGGGCGGAGCCGATCCGTCGGCACCGGCCGCCGCCGCGGTGCCGCTTGCGCTCACCTATCGCGAGCTGGGCGTGCGGCTCGGGCTGAGCCCGGACGGTGCGCGCGCGCTGGCGCGCCGCCGCGGCTGGGCGATTGCCCATGACGACGCCGGACGCGCCATGGTGCAGGTTTCGGAGAGCGAGCTCGTCCGCTGGCGCGAGCGCCGCGGGTCCGGCGAGGGCGAGGCCAAATCCGAGAGCGAGCGCAGCCACGGCCGCTCGATGGCGGCGCGGGTCGCGGACATGGTGGCGGCGATCAAGGCCGAGCCACCACCCATGAGCGTCAGCGTCGATCGCAGCGCTGAGCGCGCCGAGCGTGACAAGCTCATCGAGCTCATGCGCCAGTTCCTGGCGCTTTACGAGCGCGAACGGATGGCGTGGTTTGGCGCCTTCACCGAGCTCCACGGCAAGGTCGAGGTTCTGCGGACGGAGATGCGCGCGCTCGAAGCGGCGCGCGGCCACGAACGCTCGCGCTGGGAAACGGCGCTCAAGGACCTCGACACGGCGCTCGCCACGGCGCGGGCCGCGACCCATGCGGCAGAGCGCCAGCACGAGCAGGCGCTCGACCAGCACCGCCGTGCGCTCGCCGATCTTACCGTCATGCACAATGACGAGCGCTCGCTTTGGCTTCTCGAGCGGCGCCGGCTCGAGATGCAGATCGAGGCGCTCAGGAATGCCCGCGCCCGGCGCGGCGCGCGCCGCCTGCCGCGGCCCGGCATGCTGCTGCGCGGCGCCGCGGCGGCGCTCATGGTGGCGCTCGTGGGCACGGCGTTGGTGCGCGATTCCGCCCCCGAGCGCGCCACCACCCCCGGCAAGATCGAACACTCAGAAGATCGCTCCGAGGGCGTCGCCGTGTGACGGCGCGAGCCTAAGAAAAACAGTCGGTTAACCGCCAATTAACGCCGTTTGCGGCAGAATTGCCGGGGCCGACGATCCGCGCCAAGCAGCTCCTGCCGGCGCGCCGCCAGCGCCCAATGGGGCGCCATCGTTCCGTGACGAGCATCCTCGACAGCCTTCGATCGCCGCTCGCCTGGCTCAGAGCCCGTCCGAGCCACGCGCTTGCTGTGTTCAGCCTGCTCTCGGCCGCCGCCATCGTCGCGCTCTTCCTCATCGACCTCTGGAGCCGGTACCACACCGCCATCGCCGGCGCCAAGCAATCGACCGCGAGCTATGCAGCGGTGCTGGCCGAGCACACCGCGCGCACGCTCGAAGCGGTGGACCGCGCACTTCATGAGGCGGAGATCATCCGCGAGGATGCGCTCGCCGGCCGTTATTCCTCGCCGCAGGAGGTGAATGCCGCGCTTCGCCATCTGAAGCAGAGCTCGCCGGTTCTGATGGCGGTCGGGTGGACGGACGCCGAGGGCCGCACGCAAGCGACGTCGTGGGACATCGCGCCGCCGCGCGAGAGCCTTGCCGATCTGCCGCATTTCATCGCGCAGCGCGACGGCGACGCCGGATTCTTCGTCAGCACGCCCTTTCGCGCGATGGCCAACGGCCATTGGATCATCGGCGCCTCGCGCCGGCTCAACAAGCCCGATGGCAGCTTCGCCGGGATTGTCACGGCGCCCGTCGATCTCACCTATTTCGCCGACATCTATCGCTCGGTTCGACCCGGCGCCAACGGCAGCGTCATCTTGGCGCAGCGCGACGGCACCGTCATCACGCGCGAGCCGCCTTGGGCGAGCGAGGCCAAGGCCGAGTCGTTCAAGAGCGCGGCGCTCTTCACCACCATCCTGCCGCAGTCGGACTCTGGCGCGTATGAGGTGACGGCTCGCGTTGACGGCATCGATCGCATTATCGGCTACAACGCGGTTCCCGGGCTGCCGCTCGTCATCGTCGTGAGCTATGACCGGGCCGACGTGTTGCGCGCTTGGCACCAGCACCTTCAGATTTTCGGTCCCGCCGTCGCGCTGCTTGCCATCATCATTCCCTTCGGCGCGTTCTTCGCCGTCCGGCAGACGCGCGCACTCGAGCGCGCCCATCGCGAGCTCCGTCAGGCGGCGGAGCAGTCCGAGCGCGTCGCCGCCAACGTGCCGGGCGCGATCTTTCGCTGCGTGCGACGCGTCGACGGCAGCTATGTCTTTCCTTATGTCAGTGGCGGCGTCAGCGAGGATTTCGGCATTCCCCGCGATGCGCTGGTGCGCGACGCCGCTGAGCTCTTCGCCCGCATTCATCCCGATGACGCCGCGCCGGTGCTTGCATCGCTTGAAGAGTCCGCGCGCACCCAATCGCATTGGCGGATCGATTTTCGCTTCATTGGACCGGCGGAAGCTGAAGTGCTCTGGGCGCGCGGCAGCGCGCGCGTTCATGCCGGCGAGAACGGCACCGCGGTATGGGACGGCGTCCTCCTCAACGTCACCGGCGAGAAGCAGGCGGAAGCGGCCGCGCAGGCAAGCGAAGCGCGGGCGCGCCTTGCCGAGCTCCGCCTTATCGAGGCAGTAACGACGATCGCGGACGGCTTCGCGTTGTGGGACGGCGAGGCGCGACTCGTGCTGTGCAATGACGGGCTGCGCCAGGCGTTCGGCGTGAGCGAGCTCAAGGTGGGAACCCGGCTCGACGATCTCCTGCGCCAATCGATCCGGGCGGGCGTGCTCGATGTCGGCGACTCAGACCCGGAAACATTTATCCGCGAGCGCATGGCGATGCTCGGCAATCTGCCCGACGATTTCGAGCGCAAGCTCGCCGACGGCCGCTGGTATCTCGTGCGCGAGCGGCGGCTCGCCGATGGCGGCTACGTCACGCTCTATACCGAGATCACCGAGATGAAGCGCAAGGAGGAGCAGCTGCAGCGCGCCGAATGGGACTTGCTGCGCAAGGTCTCCGATCTCGAGGAATCGCAGGCGCGGGTCGAGGAGCAGGGCCGCAACCTCGTGCTCATGACCGAGGACCTGGCGGCAGCGCGCGACGCGGCGGAAGCGGCGAACCGCGCCAAGTCGGATTTCCTCGCGGTCATGAGCCACGAGATCCGCACGCCCATGAACGGCGTCATCGGCTTGACGAGCTTGTTGCTCGAGACGCCGCTCACCGCGCAGCAGCGGCAGTTCGCGGCGGCGGTGAAGCAATGCGCCGACAATCTGCTCGGCATCATCAACGACATCCTCGACTTCTCGAAGCTTGAAGCGAAGCGCATGGCGCTCGAGAGCATCGACTTCAACCTCGAGGAGGTCATCGCCGGCGCAACCGCGCTGCTTGAGGCGCGCGCGCAGAGCAAGGGTCTCGCGCTCAGCGCCGACATCGCGCCCGACGTGCCGCGCATGCTCAACGGCGATCCCGGACGGCTCAGGCAAGTGCTGCTCAATCTCACCGGCAACGCCATCAAATTCACCGACAAAGGCTCGGTCAGGATCGCCGTTGCGCACCGGCCCCTCGACGGCGACGGGATCGAGCTCAACATCGCCGTCATCGACACCGGCGCCGGCATCGCGCCCGAGGTGCAGGACCGACTCTTCACGCGCTTCACGCAAGCCGACAGCTCGATCTCGCGTCGTTTCGGCGGCACCGGGCTCGGGCTCGCCATCTGCAAGGAGCTCTGCGAGCTGATGGGCGGCAAGATCGGTCTCGAGAGCGCGCCGAGCCGCGGCTCGACCTTCTGGTTCACGCTGCGTTGCACCCGTGCCGTGACGCCCATCAAAGCGGCGGACGCCGCGAGCGCGCCGCTCGATGCCGAAGCGCCCCGCGCGCTCGACATCCTCGTCGCTGAGGACAACGAGATCAATCGCGTGCTCGTCTCTGCGCTGCTCGCGCGGCTCGGCCATCGCATCGAGCTGGTGGACGACGGCCGCGCCGCCGTCGCCGCCGCAGAACGGCGCGCCTGGGATCTCGTGCTCATGGACGTGCAGATGCCGGAGATGGACGGCGTCGCGGCGACGCGCGCCATCCGCGCGCTGCCGCCGCCGGCGAACGCGGTGCCGATCATCGCACTCACCGCCAACGCGCTCGCCGAGCATCGCGCGGAATACCTCGCCGCCGGAATGAATGATTATCTGACGAAACCAATCCAGTCGGAGGCACTCGAGGCGGCGCTCAGGCGCTGGTCGCCGCACGCCGCCACCGCGCCGGAGGTGCCGGCGGCGAGCGAGAGTGACGACGTTTTGAGCAGCGAATGCCCGCTGGGCTCGCTCAGTCGATCGCTGCCGCCGGCACGACTCAGCGAGATCGTCGCCGCTTATGTGAGCGATACCGAACAGCGCCTCGAGCGATTGCGCCAGGATGCAGAGCGGCCGGATTTCGCGGCGCTCGGTCAGCAGGCACACAACCTCGCCGGTACCTCTGGCAACGTCGGCGCCGTCCAAGTGGCGGCCTTGGCGCAGGAGCTGAAGCGGCGCGCGCTCGCCGAGGATGCCCACGCCTTAGCCTTGGTCGCGGCGATCGAGCGGGCGGCGGCGGGCGCCTTTTCCGCCCTGCGTCAGCGCTATAGCCCGACGAGTGATGGCGCAGGCCCGCGCCCGCTGCGGCGCTCCGCCGCCCAATAGGCCCAGCGTAACCATTGATTAACTAAGTTCCGCGATAGTCCACCCAAGGTATGGGGGCTGGCGGCGGAAATGTCGCATTCCATTGAGATCTGGCGAGAGATTGGGCCGGCGGGCTGTGACGCCGTCACGGCGAGGGTCGCGGGCGGGGACGAGCTGCCGACGCCGCAGGACTGGGGCGATCTTGTCGTCGAGCTGAGCCGGCGCTATCCGACGCTCTCGCGCGAGCTGGCGGAGTATCTCGCCCGCTGATTTGCCGGGCATTGCCGGCAATGTTTCCGCCTTGGCAAGAAATGCCCGGTGACAATGCTGCCGCGTGACCCATGGGTGCGGCGAGCGGACATAGATCGAGCGGCCGCGAGCGCGAGCGGCGACAGCCGGTGCCGGCATCGATCGCCGAGCTCGCCGCCGCGCTCAAGCGACTGTGGGCCGAGGCCGCGAGCCTCGCCGAACACGCCTACATCGCCATTCAGCACCATTCCTACGAGCCCTACTGGACCTTCCGCGCCAAGATCGAAGAGCACACGGCGTTGGTGACGGTCCTGCGCGGTCGGCTGGCGACGTTCCGCGAGTTGCGGGTCAAAGGCGTCGACCAGCTCGCGCAATCGATCGATCGCGAAGAGCAGGAGATCGTCATGCTGACGGTCAAGGCGTGCCTCAAATTCTGCTTCGCGCTTTCCGCCAATCCCTGGCTCCCGATCGGCGCGCGCGAGACCTTCGTCCATGAGATCGACGCGCTGCAGCAGTCGCGCCAGCTGCTCGAGAAGGCGCCGGCCGAGAGCCTTCCCGAGGGCCTCCTCGACGATATCGACACGGCGCGCATGATCCTCGAAGAGGTGATCGAGAAATCGCCGTCGCTCGACGATTTCGATCGCCCGAGTGCGGCAGCGGACGCGCCGGCGGAGCCGCAGGAACCGCCGGCCGCAGCCGCGCCCGGCATGACCCCGGCCTAGACGACATTTCCTCACTTGTGTTCCTCGTCATTGCGAGGAGCGAAGCGACGAAGCAATCCAGGGCCACCGCACGTCGCGCGCCCTGGATCGCTTCGGCTTCGCCTCGCGATGACGATGTCGCAATAACACGGCGATCGGATTTGCGGCCCCCTGTGCTGCGACGGTAGAGTCGCGCGCCGAGGGGATCGTCAGGGGATGCGAACGGAGGAAAGGCGCCGCAATTGGGCCCGCTGGAGCGGGGCGCTCGCCATGGTGGCGCTGCTTGTCGCCGTGTTCCTCCTGTGGCGCACGCTCGCCCAGCATGACATCGACCTTGCCGATATGAGCCCGGCCGACGCGCAGCGCTTCGCCGCGAGCTGGGGCGCGTGGAGCGCGGCCGTCGCTCTGCTGCTGATGGTGCTGCACTCCTTCGTGCCGCTCCCGGCGGAGATCATCGCCATCGCCAACGGCATGCTGTTCGGCACCGGACTCGGCATCGCACTCACCTGGGCGGGCGCGATGCTGGGCGCCGTTCTCTCCTTCGCACTGGCGCGCGCGCTCGGCCGGCCCTTCGTGCGTCTCCTGGTGAGCGAGCGGCGCTGGCGCCAGATCGAGACGCTTTCGCTCACCCCGACAACGCTGCTCTTCGTGCGCTTGGTGCCGCTCATCTCGTTCAATCTCGTGAATTACGCGGCGGGCCTGCTGGGTGTCGGCTGGTGGCCCTTCCTCTGGACGACAGCGTTCGGCATTTTGCCGCTCACCGTCGCCATGGTGGTCGCCGGCGAAGGAATGCTGCACGCGCCGCTCTGGCTTTGGTTCGCGATCGCCGCCGCAGTGATCCTGCTCTGGCTTGCGCTCCAGCACTGGCGCCGCGCGCCGACGGGCGCTGGAGAATAGGCTCAGCGCTTTTTCGCCGTCTCGACGCGCCAAGCCACGAGCGAGGAACCGTCGCGATTGCCCCAGCCTTCGCGCGCGGCGGCGTCGTAGCTTTGGAGCGCGGCGGCGGCGAGCGGCGTCTCGAGGCCGAGCGTGCGCACATACTCGGCGATGGTGCGCAGATCCTTGCGCATGCCGTCGATGTCGAATCCGACATCCGCCGACCCGCCTTCGAGCGCCGTCACCAGCTTCGGCCCGCGGTTCTTGAGCGCATTGGTGCCACCGGAGCTCTCGCTCATGATCTCGATGAGCTTTGCCGGCGCCACGCCGGCATCGCGCATCAGCGAGAGTGCTTCGCCGAGCGCTTCCCAATAGACGATGAGCGGCAGGTTGACGGCGAGCTTCATCGCGGCACCGACGCCAGCCGGACCCAGATGATCGACGCGCCGGCAAAGCTGCTGGAGAATGGGTCTTGCGCGAGCGAAATCGGCCGCCTCGCCGCCGGCGAGACCCAAGAGCTTGCCTTCGCGCGCCGGCCCTACCGTGCCGCCCACCGGGCATTCGACGAACTGGGCGCCGGCGGCGCGCACGCGCTCGGCCAACCCGCGCGCCGTCGCCGGCGTCACTGTGCTCATGTCGATGAAGAGCTTCGCTTTGGCATCGCCGGCAAGGAGGCCTTGCGCGCCGTGATAGACCGCGTCGATCGCGGCGGCGTCCGTCAGCATGGTGATGACGACGGGATTGGCGGCGGCAAGCGTGCGGGGCGTTTGCGCCGATCGCGCGCCTTTCTCGACGAGCGGCTTGAGCTTGCTCTCGCTGCGGTTCCACACCGTCAAGCGATGCCCCTCGTCCATGAGCCGCAGCACCATCGCCGCGCCCATGCGCCCGGTGCCGGCAAAACCGATCTCCATCGCGCCTCTCCTCTTTTGGCTTGCGGCTGAGCTAACGCCGGCTGCGGCGATGGTCAAGCCAGCGATGTTTTCTGAATTTTGTCCGACCGTAACGAGTTTTTACCGACTCTCGGGTTACCCCTCTCCAGGTTGTATTGGGGCCCTCACTAACAGGCGGGAGCAGCACGCTTAAAATGTTTGTCGACGGACGCCACATCGACGGACATATCGTCGTTGACGCCGATATTTGTATTGTCGGCGCCGGCGCCGCGGGTCTGACGATCGCCCGCCAATTCGCTCATTCGGAGACACGCATTTGTCTTCTCGAGAGCGGCGACCTCGATTTCAACTGGCAGACGCAGGCCCTCTACGAAGGCCGAAATGTCGGACTCAAATACTTCGCTCTCGACATGTGTCAGATTCGCTATTTCGGCGGCAACACCAATGGCTGGGGCGGTTGGTGCCGCCCCCTTGATGCGCTCGATTTCAGCGACCGCCCGTGGGTGGAGGGAGGCGGTTGGCCGTTCTCACTGGATGAACTCGAGCCATACTATCGCGCGGCTCACACGGTGTGCCAAATCCCGGCGCCCGATTACGAGGTGGAAGAGATTGCGCGACGATTGGGCGCCAAGCCCCTTCCTTGGGACCCCGCTAAGCTCGAAGCAACTGTCTACCAGTTCAGTCCGCCGACCCGCTTTGGCCGCGTCTATCGTGATGTCATCGCCGCCGCGCGGAACATCACCTGCATCCTCAACGCCAATGTTCTCCGGATAAACCTCACGCCTGATGCGCGACAGGCAACAGCCGTCTCGGTCGGGTGCTTGGGCGGGCCGGGTTTTCGCGTCGTCGCAAGGCACTTCGTGCTCGCCGCAGGCGGCATCGAGAATGCGCGCCTACTGCTGCTCTCGAATGACATCGCCGCCAACGGCATCGGCAATCGCCATGACCTCGTCGGACGCTATTTCATGGAGCATCCGCATACGATGCGCGTCCTCACCTCGACGCAGCCGCCGGGGGCGTTCAGCCTCTACGGAATCGGCTTCCGGAAACGCGCGCTTTCGGTCCGCCTTTCTCTTCCCCCCGCCCTGCAGGCGGCGGAGGGGCTGCTCAACTACAGCGCCAACATTCATCCCGTCTATCGCGCGCACACCTCAGCCGCTTGGCTGTCGTTCCGAAAACTGGCGCTGTCGCTGGACCCGCGCCGGCGGTGCGACCCCTATATCCGCATGGCCCCTTATGAAAAGAAACAGGTGTCGCTCGCGCAACTCTATGAGATCGCTCGGCGGTTCGACAAAGTGGTTGCTGCCGCGTTCTTGCACGTCCTCCAGCCGAACGCGCTCGCATCCGGTTACCTGCTTGAAAGCAAATCGGAGCAGGCGCCCAATTGGGCGAGCCGTGTGCGGCTCCAGCACGAACGGGATGCCTTCGGCCTCAATCGGGTTGCGCTCGATTGGCGGACCTTATCCGTCGACCGGCGAACGGTGATACGCGCCGAGGAGATCATCGACCAGGAACTGCGCCGCCTCGGCATTGGCGAGCTTGCACCGTTGCACTCGAGCGAGATCGAGGGGTGGCCGGCGAACCTCGAAGGCGGCTGGCATCAGATCGGCACGACACGGATGAGCGCAGATCCGCGTCGCGGGGTTGTCGATGCCAATGGGAAAGTCCATGACATCGCCAACCTTTTCATTGCCGGTAGCTCGGTGTTTCCGACCTGCGGGGCGGCGCCGCCGACACTCACCATCGTCGCCATGGCATTGCGCCTTGCCGATCACCTCGAGCGCGTGACGCGCGCGCAGCGCCGGGGCGTCGAAATGGTCACCGCGGAAATCAGCGGAGGGTGATCGCTTGCGGGCGGGGCCGTGGCCTCGCGTCCCTGCCGCGAAAATTCCCATTCTGACCACGGAGGGTGCATGCTGCTCTTCGCTACGGCCTCTCTCGCCATCCATCTTGCCGCCGCAAGCCGGCTGAGGTGATACTCTACCCATCGGAGGTGGCGGAATGCGCGGTCATCATGATATGGGCGGATTGCCGGCGGGGCCGGTGGAGCGCGGCGAGCATGACTACGCGCTCTGGGAAAAGCGCGTCGATGCTTTGATGGTATTGCTTGGGTCGCCGGAGCGGCGCCTCATCCGGGTCGACGAGATCCGCCGCAACATCGAGGCGCTGCCGCCCGATGCCTACGACAAGATGAGCTACTACGAGCGCTGGGTGACCTCGATCGCCAACACTTTGCTGCAGCGAGGCGTCGTCACCACGGACGAGCTCGGCCGCAAGATGGCGGACGTGGCCGCGCGCCACGCCGCGGAATGAGCGTGGCGCCGCGCTTTGCGCCAGGCGCGCGCGTCAGCGTGCGCCGCGCCGACCCGCCCGGCCATATCCGCACGCCCTGGTACATCCGCGGCCAGACCGGCGAGATCGAGCGCCTCTGCGGCGCCTTTCCCAATCCCGAAGAACTCGCCTACAACCGACCGGGCCTGCCGGCGCAGCCGCTTTATCGCGTGCGGTTCCGCCAGCGCGAGCTCTGGCCCGATTATCGGGGCGCGGCAAACGACACGATCGAGGTCGAGATCTATCAGCACTGGCTCGAGCCGGCCTGAAAGAGAGAGCGATGAGCGAGCTTCACCATCACCATGATCACGGCGATCACACGCATCACCATCCGACGCGGCCGGACAACGACGCGCCGCTGACGCACTACCAGGTGATGGAGATCGCGCTGCGCGAGCTTCTGATCGAGAAGGGCATCATCAGCGCCGATGATGTGCGGCGCGCTATCGAGGCGATGGATGCGCGCACGCCGGCGCAAGGGGCGCGGGTGGTGGCGCGCGCCTGGAGCGATCCCGCCTACAAGGCGCGGCTTCTCGCCGACGGCAGCGAGGCCGTGCGCGAACTCGGCATCGATGTCGGCGCGACGCGGCTCATCGTCGTCGAGAACACATCGCGGCTCCACAACCTCGTCGTCTGCACGCTCTGCTCCTGTTATCCGCGCATGGTGCTGGGCTTGCCGCCCGATTGGTACAAGAGCCGCGCTTACCGGAGCCGCGCGGTGCGCGAGCCGCGCGCCGTGCTCGCGGAATTCGGCACCGTGCTCGATCCCGCGATCGAGGTGCGCGTCCACGATTCGACCGCCGACATGCGCTATCTCGTGCTGCCCAAGCGGCCCGCCGGCACGGAAGGATGGAGCGAAGAACGACTCGCCGCGCTGGTGACGCGCGACAGCATGATCGGCGTGACGCGGCCGGCGTTGCCCATGACGGAACGGAGCTGAGACATGACGAGCGAGACCGCGGCCGGCATGATGGTGACGGGGCATCGTCTATCGCCAGAGATCATGGACTCGCTGAAGGAAGCGAGCGCCACGACCGGCGTCGATTTCGATTTCCTCGTGGCGCAAGCGACGGCGGAAAGCGGCTTGCGCGGCGGCGTGCATGCGCGCCAGCGCCATTCGAGCGCCGCCGGCCTCTTCCAGTTCAACGAGCAGACCTGGATGGAGATGGTGCGCCAGCACGGCGCCAAGAACGGGCTCGGCGACTTGGCCGCGCGCGTCACGACGCTCGCCGACGGCCGCCTCGGCACCACCGACCGCGCGCTCGACAACAAGATCCTCGATCTGCGCAAGGATGTGCGGCTCTCCGCCATCTTCGCCGGCGAGCTTGCGAAGCACAATGCGGCGGCCCTGCAGAAGGCGCTCCATCGCAAGGCCGATGCCGCCGACCTCCACCTCGCCCATCTCCTCGGCACGACCGGCGCGATCCGCTTCCTTCGCGCGCGCGAGGCCGACGCCGCTCAGCCGGCGGCGACGGTGTTGCCGGCGGCAGCGCGGCAGAACCCGCAGCTCTTCTTCGAGCGGGGCGACCACACGCCCAAGACCGTCGCCGCCGTCTACGGCAAGATCAAAGCGAAGATCGAGACGCCGCTGAAGCAGCTCGCATCATCCCCCACCAGCGTCACCGACGGGCTCCGTCCACGCGCCGGTCTTACCGACGCGCTGCCGAAGAAGCGGGGCGCTTAGACTAGCGGCAGAACCCAGCGGTTCGGCGGTCTCTCGATGAAGCCGGCGCTTGCGTGTGGCCGGTTGTAGTGCCGGCGCCGGTTCCGGCCGGAAGCCGCGCCGAGACGATCCTGATCGTCGATGACGAGCCCGGTGTGCGCGAGCTCTTGGCCGAGATGGTCCGCGACTTGGGCTATCGCGTCCTCGCCGCCAGCGATGGGCCGTCGGCCCTTGCGCTGCGGGGACATCGGTCGATCTGCTTCTCACCGACTATGCGATGCCGCACGGCATGACCGGCGATATGCTCGTCCGCGCAGCGAGAGAGAGGCGTGCCATGAAGGCGTTGCTCATTTCCGGCTTTGCTATCGGCGCGCGCGACAACCAAATCGGCGGGATTGCGATTCTCGACAAGCCGTGTCGCCAAGCCGAGCTTGCCCATGCCATTCGCGAGGCGCTGCTCACCGAGCGAGGCGCGTAGAGGTTGGCGGCGGGAACAAAAGGAAAACAAATCAACGTGGAAAGTCGTAAAGCTCGGCTGGGTTTTCGACGAGAATCCTATGACGGATTGCCGCCGTGGGTGCCCACTCCGTGAGGAGATCGAGGAGCTCTCCATCATCGGGCATGGTGCCCTCTATATTGGGGTGCGGCCAATCGGTGCCCCAAAGGCAGCGTTCGGCCGCCGCGCCGATGAGCGCCCGGGCGAGCGGCGTCACGTCGCGATAGGGATAGCCGGCGCTCGAGCAGCGGTAGCCGCAGAGCTTGACCCAGCCGCGGCCGCTATCGATGAGCCGGCGCAGCGCGGCCACGGCCGGGTGGTTGACACCCAGACCGGTCATGATCTGGCCCATATGGTCGACCACGACCGGAACCGGCAGCCTTGCCAGAACTGGCGCCAGCTCATCTAGCTGCTCGCCTTCGACGTAGACCTGGAGGTGCTCGTTCAGTACCGCCACCATGCGGCAGCGATCGCTGCCAAACGCGGCCATCGCGTCGAGCGAGCAGCGGTTGTCGGTACCGTAGACGCTGGGGTGGACGATCACCATGCGTTCGATGCCGAGCATGGCAATCATCGCTTCGTATTGGGGGATGAGCGCCTCAGGTGGGGTATAGCCGCGGGGTTCTGCATAGGGGTAGCCGGCGTCCGGCCCGAAGATATGGAAATGGCAGTCGGCGGCGCCGGGTGGCGCCTTCACCTTGGGCGGCGTGATTGCGCGGCGCGCGGGTTGGCAGCGCTGGGCTGACATGGTCGTCCCTCCCCTCACCTTACTTTCTTATTTATGGTCGGTCAGTCAGCGGATGGTGTTGTTGCGGTTGTCGTGCGCAGGCGGCGCAGCACATCTTCGAGCTGGTCGAGGGTGCGGTAGTGGACGGTGAGCATGCCGCCTTCGCCGCTGAACATCACCTGGACTTTCAGCCCCAGCAGCTGAGTGAGTTCGCGCTCGAGCGCGGCTGTGTCAGCGTCGCGCGCGCCATAGAGACTGGCGGCTTGGTGCGGTTTGAGCGCCCGCGCTTTGGCCGCCCGCTCCACCTGGCGGACGCTCATGCCGTGGCGGACGATCTCCTTGGCGAGCTCGGCCGCATCCTCAACGCCGAGCAGCGCACGGGCATGACCGGCCGTAATCTTTCCCTCCTCGAGGAGCTGGCGGACATCGGGTGGCAGGGTCAGCAGCCGCAGCATGTTGGCGATGTGGCTGCGGCTTTTCCCCACCGCTTTCGCGAGGTCCTCTTGGGTATGGGCGAATTCCTCGAGCAGCCGGCGATATCCTTCGGCCTCCTCGAGCGGTGACAGATCCTGGCGCTGGACATTCTCGACAATGGCGATCTCGAGCGCCTCGCGGTCGCCGAGCTCGCGAAGGAGGACGGGGACCTCGTGAAGCTGGGCGGCCTGAGCGGCGCGCCACCGCCGTTCGCCGGCAACGATCTCATATTGATCGGGAAGCTCGGGATGGGGGCGAACGAGAAGCGGCTGAAGGATGCCTTGCGCGCGGATGGATTCGACGAGGGCGGCGAGGTTCTCGGCGTCGAAATTGCGCCGCGGCTGATAGCGGCCGGGATGAATCAGCTCGACCGGGATCTGGCGAACGCCGGTGGACGAGTCGCGGGCATCGGGCACCGCTTCCTCGCCGAACAAGGCCGAGAGGCCTCGGCCGAGGCGCCGCTCGTCCGTCATGCCGCGTCGAGCCTCCTCTGCTCACGCTTCAGCACTTCGCCCGCAAGATGCATATAGGCCTGGGCACCGGGGCAACGGAAATCATAGAGCAGCACCGGCTGGCCGTGAGAGGGCGCTTCGGAGATGCGCACATTGCGGGGAATGACGGTGTCGTAAACTTTCGGACCGAAATGGTCGCGCACGTCCGACGCCACCAAGTCGGAGAGCTTGTTGCGCTTGTCGAACATGGTGAGCACGACGCCCTGGATTTCGAGCGCGGGATTGAGATGGCGTTTGACGCGCTCGATGGTGCGGATGAGGTTGCTCAAGCCTTCAAGGGCATAGAACTCGCATTGCAACGGGACCAGCACCGCTTGGGCAGCCACTAAGGCATTGAGCGTCAGCAGGCCCAAGGACGGCGGACAGTCGATCAGGACATAATCATAGGCGAGGGGCTTGGGCAGAAGGGCATCGCGGAGGCGATATTCGCGCTGCGCCGTACCCACCAACTCGATCTCTGCCCCCGTGAGGTCGACCGAGGCGGGAATGATCGAGAGGTGGGGGATGCTGGTGGCCACGGTGGCGGCGTCGATCGGCTTGCGGCCAAGAAGGACATCATAACTGCTGACCGATCGGGCTTGCCGGGAAATCCCGAGGCCCGTGCTGGCGTTGCCCTGAGGATCGAGGTCGATCAACAGGGCTTCCTTTTCGGCTGCGGCAAGAGCGGTGGCGAGATTGATCGCCGTAGTGGTTTTGCCAACGCCACCTTTCTGGTTGGCGAGAGCGATGATGCGGGTGGCCCCGGTCGCCTCAGCTATGGACGGATCGGGGAGCGTGGGGGTGAGGGTCACAAGCTATAGCCTCCAGGCGAATGATCGACCCCGATGGATCGGACAAGCTAGGGCGGCGCTCGACAGGAATTTGCCATCGCGTCGCGAGTTCCGTCAATTCTTCCTCGACATTGCGTCCTTTGAGGAACAGGCAGACGCCGCCGGGCTTCAGGAAACGTTGGGAAATTTCGACGATCTGGGCGAGCGGTGCGAGCGCTCGCGCGGTCACGACATCGCCCGGCGGCGCTTTCGCGCGGTCGAGTCGCGCCAAATGCACGGTCGCATCGGCATTCGTGACGCGGATGGCCTCGCGCAGAAACGCGGCTTTCCGCCCGTCGGAATCGATGAGATGACAGTTTGGTACGCCAAAAATACTGAGCACGAGTCCGGGCAGGCCGGCACCACTGCCGAGGTCAACGAGGCAGCGGGATTCGGCGGGAATCAGGGGATAGAGCTGTGCCGAGTCGAGTATATGTCGACGCCACACATCCCCGATGGTGTTGCGCCCGACGAGGTTGATGCGGCGGTTCCACGACGTCAAAAGGTCGACATAGATACAAAGTCGATCAAGTGTTTCACGTGAAACATTCGTGAGCTTGGCAAAGCTCTCGGCTGTCAGTGGCCCTCCCCCCGGCGCGACCCTCATTCCGCTGCCACCGGCTGACGGCGCACGAAACGGAGCAGCGCGACCAGTGCCGCCGGCGTCACCCCGGAGACGCGAGCCGCAGCGCCCAACGTCTCAGGCCGCACCGTGCGCAGCTTCGCCCGAATTTCGTTGGAGAGGCTGCCCACGGCGTCGTAGTCGAGGTCGCATGGAAGGCGGAGCGCCTCGTCCCGACGAAAAGCCCGGATGTCCGCCTCCTGGCGTTCGATATAGCCGGCATAGCGGCCCTCGATCTCGAGCTGTTCGACGATCGGAGGAGCGACCTCGCTGAGCGCTGGCCAAAGCGCGGTCAGGGTCGACCAGTCAATCGTGGGATAGCCGAGCAGCTCCGCCGCCGAGCGGGGCACCCCGTCCGCATTCACAGTTACCCCCCGCTTCCGTAGGGCGGAAGGGGACATGGATAAGTTGCGGACCAGCTCTCGGCCCTGCTCCAGCGCCCATCTCTTCTCGGTGAAGGCCGCCTCACGCTCGCTTGAGATACAGCCGATCGCCATTCCAATCGGCGTCAGCCGCTGATCGGCGTTGTCGGCGCGAAGGAGCAGGCGGTACTCGGCGCGGGAGGTGAACATGCGATAGGGCTCGTTCGTGCCCTTGGTGACGAGATCGTCAATGAGAACACCGATATACGAGCTGGCGCGATCGAGAACCAGCGGCTCTCGGTCCCCGGCTGAGAGAGCTGCGTTGATGCCGGCGACAAGCCCTTGGGCGGCCGCTTCTTCATAGCCGGTGGTCCCATTGATCTGCCCGGCCAGGAAAAGGCCCGAGATCTTGCGGGTCTCAAGAGACGACCGGAGCTCGCGCGGATCGACGTAATCATATTCGATGGCGTAGCCAGGACGGCGCATCACCGCCCTTTCCAGGCCGGGAATGGTCTTGAGCAACTCGAGCTGCACGCTGGCCGGCAGCGAGGTGGAAATACCGTTCGGGTAGACCGTGTCGTCATCAAGGCCTTCGGGCTCAAGAAAGACCTGGTGGCGCTGGCGCTCGGCAAAACGCACCACCTTATCCTCGATGGACGGACAATAACGGGGACCGAGGCTTTCGATCTGGCCGGAGTACATCGGCGAAAGATGCAGATGGCTGCGAATGAGGGCGTGGCTCGCTGGGGTGGTCGCGGTGATGTGGCAGGAAAGCTGCGGCGTGGTGATTCGCTCAGTCAGAAATGAGAAGGGGACGGGGGGATCGTCGCCCGGCTGCTCGTCCAGGCCTGCCCAATCGATCGTCCGCCCGTCGAGGCGCGGCGGCGTTCCCGTCTTAAGCCGGCCGAGGCGCAGGCCTGCGGCGAGAAGCGCCTGCGACAGTCCTTGGGCCGGCGCCTCGCCGACGCGCCCAGCGGGCACCTTCTCTGTACCAATATGGATGAGCCCACGCAGAAATGTCCCAGTCGTCAGCACGACGCAGGCAGCACCGATCGCCTCGCCCTCGCCCGTGACGATGCCGGTGACGGTGCCGCCCGCACCAGTGAGAAAGGCCTCCGCCGAGCCCGACCGGATCGTTAGCCCGGACTGTTCCCGCAACAGCGATTGGATGGCGGCTCGGTAGAGCTTCCGATCTGCTTGGGCGCGAGGACCGCGAACGGCCGGTCCCTTGCTTCGATTGAGGATGCGGAACTGGATGCCGGCGCGATCAATCGCCCGGCCCATGATGCCGTCGAGCGCGTCGATCTCCCGTACCAGATGTCCCTTCGCCAACCCGCCGATCGCGGGATTGCAGGACATTTCGCCAATGGTCTCGATCTTGTGCGTCAGTAGCAGGGTGCGAGCGCCCAAACGAGCGGCGGCCGCCGCTGCTTCGCAGCCGGCATGCCCGCCCCCGATCACAATGACCTCGAACGACACCATCTTGCGATCCCATCAAACGGAGCGGAGTAAATCATGTTTCACGTGAAACATCGACGCAAATTACTGGTATCTGATATTTTAAATTCGCCATCCCCATTGCTACGCGCAGGATGGGATCGGCATTGTGGGCGCTTTTGATGAGCACAGGAGGATGGCGGTCTTTCTCAGGCAACGGGACAAAAGGCAATGCCCGTCAGCCGGACGAGCGATATTTGATGAATCGTGGCGCTAAAATGGATAATGGCAGCAAGAGAAGGACCCCATCCCGAGCTTGTCGAAGGACGCGCCTTCGCCACCCCAGAGCGCCACCAGGTCAATGGGACAAATGGCTTCCCGCCCAATAAAACATGTTCATGAATTGGGGTTTCAATCTATAACCACAATAACAATATCCCAACAATTGGGATTTCAGGAGAAACCGTTATTATTTCCCAATGCAGAATTCGCGGAAAATGATATCAAGCATGTCCTCAATATCGACCCGGCCGGTAATGCGGCCGAGCGATTGGGTGGCAAGTCTTAGATCCTCGGCCGCGAGTTCCAGCGCCGCCTGCTTGCCGAAGCGGTCGAGCGCCGCGACACAGGCCTCAAGCGCTTCGCGGTGGCGGGCGCGGGTGAGGAGCGGCGCGTCTCCCGGAGCAAAGCGGGCGGCCACCTCGCTCTGGAGGCGGGTGAGGAGCTCGCTCGTGCCGAGGCCGGTGAGGACGGAAAGGCGCAGTGGCGGCCCGCCGCCGAGGCGATCCGCCCCATCACCCACCGCATCGACCCCCAGATCGACCTTGTTGAGGATGACGATCGTGTCACGATTCACCAATCCGGCGGCGAGCGCCGGGACCGCCTCGGTTGCGTCCAGCACCAGGAGCCGCAAATCGGCCGCCGAGGCGCGCGCCCGGGCGCGGCGTACCCCTTCCTCCTCGATGCTATCGGCGGAGTCCCGCAGGCCGGCCGTATCGGCGAGCACGATCGGATATCCCCCGAGATCGAGCGCCACCTCGATGACGTCGCGGGTGGTGCCAGCCGTGGCCGAGGTGATGGCGACGTCGCGCCGGGCGAGCGCGTTCATCAAGCTCGATTTTCCGGCATTGGGCGGGCCGATGATGGCGACGGCGACGCCGTCCCTGAGGCGCTCGCCGCGATGGCCATCGGCGAGGTGGCGCGCGATCTCGCCGCGGAGCGCGGCGGCGCTCTCGCGTACTTCCTCGGCAATGCCCTCGGGCAAGCCTTCCTCGGGAAAGTCGATGGCCGCCTCGAGATGGGCGAGGGCGCGCAGCAGCCGTCCGCGCCAATCCTCATAAAGCTGACCAAGCGCGCCCTCGAGCTGCCGGAGCGCCTGGCGTCGTTGCGCTGCCGTCTCCGCCGCCACCAGATCGGCCAGTCCCTCGGCGGCGGTGAGGTCGAGCTTGCCGTGCTCGAAGGCGCGGCGGGTGAACTCGCCGGGCTCGGCGAGCCGCAGGCCCGGCAGCGCTGCGAGCGCATCCAAGAGGGCGGCGATGACCGCGCGGCTGCCGTGGACATGGAGCTCGGCGACATCCTCGCCGGTGAAACTGTTGGGGGCGGGAAAGAACAGCGCCAGGCCGTCATCGATCGCCTCGCCCGTGCGCGGATCGGCAAAGCGCCGGCGCGCGGCGCGGCGCGGCGACGGAAGAGCGCCCGCGAGCTGCGCCAGCGCCGTCCCCGCCGCCGGTCCCGAAAGGCGCATCACCGCGACACCGGCGCGGCCCGGCGCGCTCGCCAGCGCGAAGATCGTGTCGGCTTTCACGAGGTTGGTGCGTCGCGCAGAATGCGCGCGCTGTCAATCGCGGCAGCGATCGCCGCGCGAGAAAAGCTCACGCCCGCATCGGCGAGCGTGAGCATCCCAGAGCGCGCCGCTACTGCTTCGGGATCGAGCTCGGCGCCGTCGTCGACGGCGGCGCGCTCGAGCCGGTGCTGGTCTCGCTGCCGGCGGCCTTCCACTCCGGCATCGATTTCAGCTGATCCTCGGTTTGCGAGATTTTGAAGCCGCCTTTGCTCGCATCCCATTTGAAGTCGTCTGAAGGAAGCGCCACGTCACGGCCGCCGACGCCGAGGACGCCGCCCGCCGTTACGACGAAGCGGTCGATCTGCTTGCTGTCGGGCTTCATCAGCACGGTGGAGACGCTGCCGATCTTCTTGTCGTCGCTGCCATAGACGGCAGAGCCTTTGATCTGCGACACATCCTCTTGCATCAACGGATCGGGCATCGGCTTCGGCGCGGGCGCGGCCGCGGGCGGCGTGGTGCTCGGACGTGTGCCGGCGCCGCCCGGGCTCGTGGTCTGCGCCAGCGCGGGCCCGGCCAGCAACGCCAACGCCGAGACGGCGGCGATCAAGCTCGTACGCATGGGAAGAGCCCTCTCTGCTGGTTTGCTCTGCAGAGATAACAGCGCGATGCGGAGGTCATTCCCGGTTTCGCGCCACTCGCGCGAATTCAGAAGGTGGTTTGACCACCCACGCGTTGCGTCATCCGCAAGCGTTGCTGCAGCATCTCCAGGTTATCAGCGGCAAAGCGTCGAAAGGTTGGGCTGCCGCCGTCTTTGATTTCCTTTTGGTAGATGCCGATGAGCCTCGACCCTTCATCGAGCGATGCTCGCAGATAGGCGCTGTCGAAGGACGGACCGCTCAAGCCCGCGAGCTCGTCGCGTGCGGCGAGATGCGGGCCATCGAGTCCCGCCGGCGCGGCGATGCCCGCTTCACCGCGCGCCAGCGCCGCGAGCTCCTCATATGTCTTTGCATGATCGTAGTCCATGCGCTGCGCATAATCGCGTACCGCCGGGCTCGCCGCGCGGCGCGAGGCCATGCGGGCGAAGACCACGCCGGCGGATTCGCCGATCGCGGCATGGCAGATGAACTGCCGATCCTCACTGTTGAGGGCGCCGGGAACGCCAGCGGTCTTGTTGTAGTATTCGCTGGGCGACGCATTGAATTTGCGGCAATCGACGGTCTCAGCGCCGCGGCCGCCGCCGCACGCCGCGAGCGCGACAAGCGCCGCCGTCACGGTAAGCGACAGCGCCTGGCGCCTCATTCTGGTTCGCGCTGATCGGGCGTCAGCATGAGGCGCGCGACGCGTCCACCTTTCACGAGATGCGTCTCTAGGATCTCGTCGATGTCGGCCGTGTTGTCATAGCGATACCAGACGCCTTCGGGATAGATCACCATGGTGGGCCCGTGCGAGCAGCGGTCGAGACAGCCGGCGGCGTTGATGCGGGTTTCGGCGAGGCCCATCTCCTTGGCGCGCACCTTCATGTAATTGCGCAGCTTCTCGCTGCCTTTGGCGCTACAGCAGCCCTTGGGATGTCCGGGCGGACGCGTGTTGGTGCAGCAAAAGACGTGCGTCTGGTAGAAGAGCGGCGGATCGGAGCTCATCGTGTGATCGTGGCGGCTGGGTTGGCGCTGCGGCAGGGCGCCACAGTATAGTCTCGAATGACGCCCACGCAATGCGTCACCGGCCTCACTTTCATCGTTGATCTCGTATGGACCAGAACGCCCTCGCGCACGAGACCAGTCCCTACCTCCTGCAGCACAAGGACAACCCCGTCCATTGGCAGGCCTGGAGTCCCGCCGTGCTCGCCGCCGCCAAAGCCGCGGACAAGCCGATCCTGCTGTCGGTCGGCTATGCCGCCTGCCATTGGTGCCATGTCATGGCGCATGAGAGCTTCGAGAACGAAGAGACCGCGCGGCTCATGAACGAGCTCTTCGTCAACATCAAGGTCGATCGCGAAGAGCGGCCGGATCTCGATTCGATCTACCAGTACGCGCTGGCGCTGATGGGCGAGCAGGGCGGCTGGCCGCTCACGATGTTCCTGACGCCGGAAGGCGAGCCCTTCTGGGGCGGCACGTACTTTCCGCCGAACGCGCGCTGGGGGCGGCCCGGATTTCCCGAGGTGCTGCGCGCGATCGCGCACGCTTATAGCAACCAGCGCGACGAGATCGCCAAGAACGCCGACGCGCTCAAGGCCGCGCTCGGCCGCTTGTCCTCGCCGCAAGCTGGCGAGGGGATCTCGCTCGAGACCACCGACCGCATCGCCGAGCGTCTCGTGCGCGACGTTGATCCCTTCAATGGCGGCATCGGCAACGCGCCGAAATTCCCGCAGACCGGATTGATCGAGCTGCTTTGGCGCGCCTGGAAGCGGACGAAGAAAGAGCCTTTCCGCCAGGCGGTGACGCTGACGCTCGATCACATCGGTCAAGGCGGCATCTACGATCACGTGGGCGGCGGCTTCGCGCGCTATGCCGTCGACGAGCGCTGGCTCGTGCCGCATTTCGAGAAGATGCTCTACGACAACGCCGCGCTCGTCCAGCTCATGACGCTCGTCTGGCAGGAGACCAACAGCGGCCTTTACGCCATGCGCGTCGCCGAGACGATCGATTGGGCGGCGCGCGCGATGATGACCGCGGAAGGCGCCTTCGCGAGCAGCCTCGATGCCGACAGCGAGCACGAGGAAGGGAAATTCTACGTCTGGAGCGAGGGCGAGATCGATCGCCTCTTGGGCGAGCGCGCCGCGCGCTTCAAGGAATTCTACGACGTGACCGAAGGCGGCAATTGGGAAGGGCACACGATCCTCAATCGCCTGAAGCATCTTTCGCTCGCCGATCCCGCCACCGAAGCAGAGCTCGCCGCCTGCCGCGCCGTGCTTTTCCATGCGCGCGCCGAGCGCGTGCGCCCCGGCCTCGACGACAAGGTGCTCGCCGATTGGAACGGACTCATGATCGGAGCACTCGCCGAGGCGGCGCTCGTCTTCGAGCGGCCCGATTGGCTCTCGCTCGCCGAGGACGCGTTCTCCTTCGCCACCCATGAGATGATCGCGCCCGACGGACGTCTCTTTCATTCCTGGCGCGCCGGACAGAAGCGCCATGCCGCTGTCCTCGACGACTACGCCAACATGGCACGTGCCGCCTTTGCCCTCTTCGAGGCGACGGGGCGCGGGCGCTATGTCGGCTGGGTGCGCGCCTGGCTCAAGATTCTCGACGAGCATTACTGGGACGACGCTGGCGGCGGCTATTTTTTCACCGCCGACGACGCGCCGGCGCTCATCACCCGCACCAAGACGGCGCAGGACAATCCCAACCCGAGCGGCAACGGGGTCATGGTGGGCGTGCTCGCCCGTCTTTACTACCTGAGCGGCGACGAGGCGTTTCGCACGCGCGCGGAGAAAATCGTCGCGACCTTCGCCGGCGATGCCGTGCGTCAAATCCACGGCTATGCGACACTCGTCAACAGCAACGAGCTCTTGCAGCGCGCGGTGCAGATCGTCATTCGCGGCAGGCGCGGCGAAGCGGAGACCGACGCGCTCATCCGCGCCATCATCGGCGTCGGGCTTCCCAACCGGATTCTCCTCGTGGCGCCGCCCGCGGAAGAGCTCGATCCGCGGCATGCCGCTTCCGGCAAGTCGATGGTCGACGGCCGTGCCACCGCCTATGTGTGCCAAGGACCGGTGTGCTCACTCCCCCTCGCCGATCCCGCCGCGCTCGCCGCCGATCTTGCGGCGCGCGGATGAAATCGATGTCCCTCGTCGCACGCGCATCCTCGTCCCTCTCCGCACAAAGTGGGGGGGGTATAGGGATGAGGGCATGAGTTGACGGCCTTGGCAACGATGTTACCATTTCCCAACCGCATCGATGCGTTGGCACGGTCGATTTTCGCGTCGGGAACGATAGAGTGGAATTGGATCTCGATTTCAGAGCCGGCTCACCGATCTGGCAAGGTGATTTGCTGGGTTTCGAGGATTGGACTCGGGCGCACCCACTTGAGAAATATGGGGTCATTATCACCGCGGACTGTGATATTCAACGGGCCCGGCCGGAACAGGAGCTCGTCTTTCTTCGGGTAATCACCCAGGCCGATTACATCGATGTTGTTTGGAGCAGATCAAAACTGGAGCGTGCGCGCGACAAACTCGTCCACGACACCACGCAGATGGTAAATCGCCTCCGCAAAGCGGTCGATGCTGAAGCTACTGCACTTGACGAAACGGACGTCGCGCGGTGGATTACCACAACGAACGCAACAGACATCTGTGATGCCTTGTTAGTCTCAGAGGAGAGAGAACGAGCCAGATTGATCGATAACGCGACTCGCGCGAGGACGGTGGTCGAACAGTGTAAAGCCCCTCTACGATCAGCATGTCTTGAACATCTGATGCGTTGTCGTAGCCAGGGTAGGTCCGATCTCCTAAAGCAAGCGTCAAATGAATTGGCAAAGCTGCCCGACGACATTTTTTTTATCACAGGGATTACTGAACCAGGTGATGAGACTGGCTACTACATTTTGCTTGACCAGATAGGTGCTATACGACTCAACCAAATTACCGATTCACTAGCGGAAGTTCGCCAGGGATCGAAGCGTGCCTATCGGTTTGGTCGTCTCTCGCGCGTCTACAAATACTCCATGGCCCAACGTTTCGCTTTTCTCTTCCAGAGAATCGGCCTACCGGACGATCATGCGGTGCGACATGGCCAGGCGCTTCATCGCCTCAATCAAGCCACGATATCCGGAATGGACGGCGCTCGATGACAAAAGCACTCGTTTTTAGCCTGCCAGCAGCTCACCGATTTCACGCCGGAATTGCCCTAGCTGAAAATTGGAGTGACACCCTCGTTTTCGATGCGGAAGATGCTCCCCTCCTCACGGTAAAACACAAGGATGTCTCCTACGTTTTCCGAACAGATGAGGACAAGATCGGTCCATCGATTGTAATTCGGATTGAACCTGGAAAACTTTTTTTGTGTTTTGGCGACAACGATTCGCGTTTAGAAGCGCTCCGACGTGCTGTGCAAGCGGGAGTATTGGTTCTTGATGGGAGTGGCCAGTTGCCTGACTACTGGAGGCCTTTCTCCGGCGGGAAATACGTTACTTTTCAAGCTCAGTCGCTTTCAAAGGCAGATCAACGCCGCCTAGCAATGTGGCGACGGCTTTCAGGCGATCGTGTCGCTTATGTGTTTGATATTACGCGCACGCAAAAGGACTATAACACACTCAATCCCGATTTTGATTTGCTTGGGAACGTCCTTAGTGAACGACGAAATGCTCTCGCTCTTCGAGTCAATAAGTCTACGAAATCGCTCCATGTTGGACCGACCACGCTCAATTTGAGCGACCTACCTGAACAGGTGGACACGGTCGTTCAGGGATGGAAGTTAACGTATCTCTATGAGAGGCGCCTTACTAAGCGCCAACGAGAGTTCGTCGATGCCGACCTCGACCGTCCCATTCGTTTGAAGGGAGCCGCTGGAACTGGGAAGTCGCTTGCGATGGTCGCAAAACTTTTGAGGGAGGCTACGGTAAGAAAGGCGGAGGCTAAGCCGTATCGATTTCTGTTTCTCACGCACAACGCGAGCGCGGCGGAATTGGCAGTAGATTATGCCATTGCCCTCGACGAGAACGATCTCATTCTAAGTTCACAGAACGATCAGCTAATCCGGATCGACACCTTACTTGGCCTTGCTATTCACGATCTGTCTGAAGATCTCGGTGACCTGCGACCCATTTCCAACGATGCTCATGAGGGAAAAAAACTTCAACTTATAATTCTTTCCGATATCGTTAAGGTGTATCAGCATGGAGCTTGGATTACACAAAGGAGCACAACATCAGAAGCCACCCGAAAAGCCTTCGAAGCACCGCCTGATTCACCATCTCACGAGGAATTCTGTTGGGATCTCATGAATGAGATCGCTTGCGTACTTGACGCTGAAGGGGTGCGTGACAATCAAGCAAAGCGCGAAGCTTATGTTAAAGAGCGCCGCCGACCAAGATATTTAATGCCTCTTGAGTCCACCGGCGATCGGGAATTGATTCTGGCTCTCTATGACCAATACCGAGCTTCGTTGAGACGCGAAGGGTTCATCAGCGTAGATCAGCTTGTCGCCGACTACCTGGGCTATCTGGATAGCTTCCGATGGGACGCACGCCGTCAGCGGCTTGGCTATGACGCAATCTTCGTGGATGAGTATCATCTTTTTAACAGAATTGAGCGAGCCGCATTCCCATCATTGATGCGCAATGCAGAAGCCGAATGGCCGATCTTGTTAATGGCGCTCGATCCTAGACAATCACCGCGTGCAGTTTTCGTTGAGGCCGCGTTCGGAACAGATGACAGCGCCATTCCGCTGGCTGCTGGACAGGCGAAGCAACTTCGGGATTTTGAGTTTAGTGACGTGTTTCGATACACGCCGGAAATCGCCCATTTTCTTGCATACGTCAATCACCATTTTCCCGAAAGCGATTTATCGGAAGAATGGTTGCCGGGCCTCGCCAAATCGGCATTGCCTTCAGGTCAACGTCCTGTTGCTAGTGAGTTTGCTGGCCAGTTAGAAGTTTATGACGGTGCCGTTTCAGCAGCGGAGCGGCTACAAAGGCAATCGGGGCGTGGAAAAACGGCTATTATAACCCTGAGCCATAAGTCTTTTGACGTTATAACGAAAGCGAGCCGGTATGCCGACAGATTATACGTTGTTGATAGTCGCGAGAGCTTGAATCGACTCCAGTATGTCGGTTCCAGGATTGTGTTCAGCATGCCCGAATATGTCGCCGGCGTTCAATTTGATCACGTCATAGTTGCAGATGTGAACGAGAGAGATGATATCGGACGGCCGTCATCACTGGGCCGCAGCCGCTTTGGATCAAATCTGTACCTTGCAGCCAGCCGCGCTCGTCAGTCAGTTACGCTGATCGCGGACTTACGCTCTGGCGGACTAGCTCCCGTCATCAAAGGTGCGGTTCACGAAGGGATTGTTCTTCAGCACAATTGACGCCGGAATCAGCCGATAGATTTTCTTCGAACTAGATCCCGGTGTTCCCGTATGGTACGTTTCGGGTAGCGGCGCTTCTGGCATAGCACTTTTATGGAAGACACCCATGACTGACAAGGTCCGTCGAAAGCCCACCTTCAAAAAGATGGGCTTAACGTTAGGCGATTCTCTGGACATAGTTCCCCGTTTGGCTGATCACTCCGTCAGTCTGACGGTAACCTCGCCCCCTTATTACGTTGGAAAGCCATATGACGTGTCCACCGATCTCAGCGAGTTCAGGAAGCTACACGAAAAGATTCTCCCCGAGGTCATTCGAGCAACTCGGAACGGTGGGAGTATTTGCTGGCAAGTCGGCTATCATCTGAAAGATGGCGTTTGCATGCCGCTAGATTTTATTGTGCACTCCATTATGGCCGATTACGAAAACATCTATCTGCGAAACCGCATTGCCTGGACCTTCGGACACGGACTGCATAGTATGCATCGTTTCAGCGGGCGCCACGAGGTTATTTTATGGTACACGATCGGCAAGGAATATTTTTTCGATCTCGACGCCGTTCGCGTGCCGCAGAAGTATCCCGGAAAGCGCCATTACAAAGGTGCTCGGTATGGTGAGCCGAGCGGCAATCCCCTTGGAAAAAATCCTTCTGACGTTTGGGATTTCCCAAATGTAAAAGCGGCTCACGCGGAAAAGACGGCACACCCGTGCCAATTTCCAATCGCCCTGGTCCGGCGCTTGGTTCGCGCACTCTGCCCTCCGGATGGGTTAGTGCTCGACCCGTTCATAGGATCCGGAACCACAGCCGTTGCTGCAGTCCTGGAAAACAGAAAGTTCATCGGCATCGAGAAACGAAAACAATACTTTAAAATCGCTTGCAGCCGTGTGAAATACGCTAAGAGGGGGCAATTGGCCGTTCGTGGCGATCAGCCGGTCATCATACCGGATCCCAATTGGAAGGTCTCTAAACCACCGTCGAATTTTACAGCAAACGGGTCTACGGGGCCTGAGGTGTAAACGCGGAAAACGGAATCTTCACCTGATCCCACATTCCTTCGCCTTGGTCCATCGCTATATGTCGAGCCATATGTTCAGAGGAAATTACAATGGGACTCGTGGGATTGCGCGACAACGGCCAAATGTGGAAACAGTAAGTTCCTTGCACCGTGGCAACTTCCCATTCATGCCGGGTGACGAAAAAATGAGCTTCACGCACTGGCAGCATTGATCCTTTCACTTCTACCTTCAACGGCTCCGGTAGGTCAGCGCTCACGATTGACAGGATGTCAAACCCTGAAAAGGACGATTCAATTGCTTGCCATTTTGGATCTCTGCCTGTTCTATCACGCTCGTACAGCAATGACAACTTTTCCGCACGCCTCCCGATTTTTAAATTTGCGTCGGCGCGCCTGCTACGGACGGAGAGCGCCAAATCATCCCACCAACCTACTAGCTCATCACTCCAGTCGGAGAGCAATCCGGCTTCGTCGAAAGTTTGTACCGCATCGGGTGGCATGAACCGAACCGCTTCAGCGCGCCCATACTGAATGCGCTTCGTCCAGGGAGGATCCAGCTTTAGAATTAGGTCGCGCACCTGACGTTGTAAGCGAACGTCGGGGCGCTCTAGTGACAGGATTTCAACCCCGGAAATAGTTAACCGAACAGCTCCATCTGTTCCAAGGCTCACCCAAGCACACTCCTGTGCTACACCTAGTGGATCGAATCTGACACTTGGCTCCGGCCCGCATCTCCTATCCCATTGATCGGACTCGTGCGGATAGGATTCCAAATGTCAGATTGGTACCACTAGCACTGCAGCCGCTGAGGCTACTTCGAAAATCTGAAACGCCTTCTCAAACTCGGCCACGTGCATCCCGCCTTCGCCGACTAGTTCTAGGAAGCGTTGGGCGGAGTAGAGGACGCCGACTGAGAACGTCATCGCATGCTCAAATGGCCGCTTCCGCCAAGATGTGGGTCAGGAAGTCACTAAAATCGTCGTCGTCGAGAGCCAGATCGTCTGGATCCAGTGGAATAGGCGCGATGTTCAAGTCCTCATCGTCCAATACGCGCGCCATCTGAGCGATTTTCGATCGCAAGCGACGTTCCACCGACTCATCGACGGAATCGCTGCAACACAGGATTTCCACATAAGTAACATCAGTGGGCTTGAGGCCAATTCGATGAATGCGGTCCTCTGACTGGAGGTACTGTGCTGCGTTGTAAGTTCGATCCACATAGATAGCATTATGACAGACAGTATGCAGACTGATCCCTTCGCCGCAGGCAGCCGGGTTGGCAACGAGGACGAACGCGTGAGGATCGTCGTGGAAGGTCCGTATCTTTGCCTCTCGACTATCTTCGTCGAAATCAGAACTTGCTTCGACACCTCCATGAATGTAATCCGCGCCGAGGTCCACGAGTCGCGCAGATATCACTTCTACGTTCTCTACGAAGCTCGACCAGATGATTGTTTTACGTCCTTGCTTCGCAAGCATCCGAGCTCTTTTGCACGCGTATTCGACCTTGGGGCTATCGCCCTCGTCGAGGACATCAGCAAGCAACTCGGCGTGCGCAAAATCTCTTTTACCAAGCAGTGCCGGATTTGAAGCGAATTGCAGGAGCGTCAGCGCGCTTCGTCCCATTTGACGTAGAAGTAGCCGATCTCGCTGTGTAATAAATTCGCTCATCTGTCTCGCTAGCTCGGACCGCATCAGCTGATAAAGGCGTCTTTGTCCCGGTGTCATGCTTATAGGCAATTGAATGCGCTTAATGTCCGGGAGATCAAGTTCACTTTTTCTCGTCCTCACATAAATTGGCTTAATGAAAGCTTCAACGCTATCTTCGTCAATAACAGCTTGGGGCGTCAGAAATTTGATTTGCGGCACCAGATCTGAAATTGAGTTCGGGAGCGGCGTGCCGGTCATCACTAACCGCCCACGCGCGACGGGAGCAGCGCGAAGGATCGCATTTGCGATCTTGCCATCGACCCCGCGTTTGATACGGTGGCTCTCGTCAAGAAAGATGAAGCTGTCGAATCGATGCAGGTAGGCCGTAATGAGACTCGATATGGTGAGGAACTGTTGATAGGTGATCAGCATTAGGTACGGGTTACGATCTCGCAATATACGAGCAATGGAAATAGGTCCACCCGTTAGCCGCACGAATTCGTGCGAATATCCGGGCATGCATTCCGATAGCTGCTCCTCCCATGCGGCGAAGGCGTTTTTGGGACAGATCACCAACAACCGCGAGCCTGCTTGCTTTTGAAGCACGTAGAAAGCAAGTGCCTCTGTAGTTTTCCCGGACCCTGGTACGGAAAACGTAGCGCCGACGGGCAAGCGCGCAAGTTTTACGACATTCCGTAGCTGAAAAGCTTTCAGGTCTCTTTCAAAACCCGCCCCTCGTAATCGTTTGAGCGTTGCAGTTTGATCAAGGTCCGGTATTTTCGCAGCTGTGGAAATCCTGCTGTCTTGTTCTGCGGCATTCTCGAGGGCGCTGCGAGCCGCATCATCCAGTGAGAGATCCATGTTGAAGCGTGATACGTAGTATCCGATTGCACTTCGGCAACCCAGAAAAGCCCACCACGGCATTTGCAGAGCGGTCGAAGAAAGCACACTTACTTCGTCAGAATAATCTTCGCAGACGCGTCGCACGGCTTCCCACGCGGACCCTGATTGGTCCGATGAAAGAATAGCGAGCAGGTCCGTGTGCTCGTAAGTAATGCTAAGCTTTGCCATTAATCTGACTGCGAAGTTTCTGAACCAGAGCTGTCAATTTGTCGAGATCTCCGAGGATGCCGGTTGTTGACGCACCCTCGCTGATCGCCATAGAAGCATCCGAAAGGAGAGACAACGCGCGTCCGATCAACGAAATCGCCGCATTCTCTTTCTTTGTCTCTCTTTCAATGCTCTTACGCGTCGCTATTACTTCTGTGACGACGTCGCGCGTTTTGCCGTAATTTTTCTTGTCGCTGAGCGCCTCAGCGAGGCCTAACAATGGCGATGGCTGTCCACCGAGTAAGGGGGTCACTGCAGTGCGGCTTGCGGTCTCGTTTTTAGGCGGTTTGATGTGTTCCTGTAGAGCCGGAATGATATGCTCGAAGTGCTCACGAACGTCTGGTATCGCGGCGTAAACCCGCCCACCAGCAGCAGTCGGTTGATCAATTAGACAATAGGCGATGCGCTCAAATACCTCCTTCTCAGGTTCGGTTTTGAATCTGCGCCTCATCTTGAGCAGCTGCCGAAAAGCATATTCTGACTTCTCAACCTTGCCGTACTGCTTGGTTATCCCGCGATCTTCAAGATACGATTCCGCAAGCGAGAGCATATCCAAAAGCTCCCTGATGTCGGTTTCTGAGAGCTCGTAAAGCTGCGATAGCTCTTCTTCCGTAAAGCGATGCTCGTCGCGCCGTTTACGCAACATGAACGCCGTCGCGGTCCAGCTGTATGTCGCCTTGATATCTTCCGTTATCTGCAATATCGCCTCAAGGCGATCGATATCGCGGGCGTCGGCAGGTGGCAGGAATACAACGTCAATGTCTTCAAACTTCGCGAAATCTGCGCGACTGCTCTCGTAGAGCTCGCGCAGTGCGCATAGCCGACGATTGCCATTTATCACGAAGCCATCATCCGAAAGAATGAAAGGCTGATCTTGCTCGTGACTGGTGAAGAATCTCAGCAGATCTTTATCACCATCGTCTTGAATCATCCTCTTCAATAGATCGTGCTGCACACGATGGGTCTGAATGGACTCAAGATCGTGCGAGAAAAAGTCCACGCTCAATTCCGGGTGCGTCGCCAAATACTCCGCTTGCGCCGCCTGAGTCCGACCGTTGTCAAGCCGGTACTTCGGGAATCCCAAAGGTACTCTGCGAATCGGAAATACCTGAGATCGCCCTTGAAACCGTAATCGGTAGGTCTCCGTCGCCGGGCCTTCCGCGAGTCGCCGGATCATATCGCGTCGTTTCGGAAGCGGCCATCCCAGTTCCATTACTTGTGTCTCCCAGGAGTATCCATTTTTCGGCAGCCTACCCCTAACGGTAAATGACTGTCGAGCAGGACCTTGCTGTCGATCACCGCTCGAGGTTAAGCCCCGAGAACCCGCGAAAGGAGGGGCGCAACTGCTGAATCGTATGTCCCGCTGTCCGCAGAGAAACTGACAACGTTCCTTGCCAGCTGAGGACTCAGCCGACAAAGACCACCACTTGTGAGTATGAAATCGGCCGGCAAAAACGCAGTTTGCTGCACAAACTCCAACAGGTTCCGATCGACAAGCGGTCTTAGCGGTTCCATCAGATCGTACACTAGAGCGGGTTTCTGGCGATAGGCGCCATGGAACAAGCCTACCGTGGGATCGAGGCCCGCACCGATCACACGAGCGCGGACTTGAGATTCGAGTACTGCATAAGTGTAGTTGAGCATCGCGTTCACGGGATGAGTGGCGTGTTGGTTTGGACGATCACGACCGCTCGCAAACGAGCCGCGCTGACCGATCCGTCGCCAATCGTCTGGGATTGGCCTCCGATCGGTTCCTTTCCACTGCAATGGAAACGATCGCCACGCGCTGAAGTAAGCGAAACCGGCTCGTCCCTCTATGCCGAGCAATCCACCTATCGATGCAGGCGGCTTGCTGGTCAGCACATCAGCTTCCCTCTTCAACTTTTGCAGCGCGCGCTCGATTGCTGGGGATGGCGTAAACGCGCTGAGTAGCGTAGCCATGCTGTTGTTGATCTTCTCGGCAATGAGTTGCAGCGACAGCTTCAATCCAGTTCCGTTTGTCCGGGCTGCCAGCTGAGCCTCGGCGAGCTTGCGATCAATTGCATAGCCGCCGCCACCAACCACGTGAACAACGTTACCTCGCCAGTCGATTTGAACTAGCGGGATGTCTCGCTCGGCAAGCCACCGCAGCGCATGAAACGTGATCCCGCCGCTTCCGTCGAGCACGATAATCCGCGAGGGGGTGCGCCACTCACCCGAAAAGAAGCGCCATTCCTCGCGCTTCTGCGGATAGTGTGTGAAGCCGTTCTGAACTATCAGCGCGCCATTGTCGACGCAGAGCCGCGCGCCATGACCGCTCAGGACAAGCAGGGGACGATTATCGCGCTTCTTGCGGCTTTGCTTCAGCTTCGCTGCGGTCGGCTGTTCGGCCCAGTATTCGCATCGGTCGGACCAAGCTTCGTCGTCAATCGATCGAGGGCGAAACATCGCCAACTAGTCCTTCTGATCGGGGTGATTATTTGCAGCCAAGTCGCGCAGCTCTGCCTTGAGCGCGCTCATCTTCTCCGGATTCCGAAGCGCGCCACGCAGACGCTTTGGTGTTAGAGTCGCCGCAAACTTCGGATCCTGCTCTCGCAAAACGACTAAGTGCTCTGATGCGAAGGCCGCCGATGCTGCGACCGGGACAAGTTTTGTGATCTCGTTGATACGATCATTGAGCCCAAGTCTGGTTCGGATCAGATGCCACAGAACGATCTGTAGAGCCTGCCCGCGCTGGTCTAGTTCGCGCAGAAACTGGCCAGCATTCTTGAACGCGAACGCGTGTTTACCGAAAACATGCTCAAGAAGCTCACCCACAGTATCGAGGATTGTCAGTATCGTTCGCCACTCGTCGCGCGCGTCAATCGTCTCCTGATCGAACATCGCGTTGGCAACATCCAGCAACGGCGTCTTGAGCAGCTCCGATATCTGCCTCAACACTGGCGCAATGTCGCCTTGAATCAGTGGCCCGACGCTCGGCCACTGATTTTCGCGGGCGCGATGGATGCCGAGCGCCCGGTCCATGATCGGCTCTTCTACGTGCGCGGTGCTTCCGTCGCGGTCAACTGCTGATGGCCAATTGGTAAACCGGCCTAGAGCGATGTCCACGATAATCCGCATCGCCGCGACGAAATCTTCAGCTGCATGCGCTCTGTAGTCGGTCGCTTGCGCGGCCGATGATGATAGTAAAGCTTGCTTCCGATTGCGTTTTCGCGTGCGGACCCTCTTCCGCATTCGAGCCGCGATCGGATTGCCAATCCGAGCTGTCGCCATTCGAGCAAATAGACGAAGCGCCCTAGCACTCGGCTGATCTCCGTCGTCGGGATAAACGAGTCGCTGAAGGCGCTTAAGGGTGTGGTCCCAATACCGCGCCCCCTCTCGTATGACTGGCTTCCAGAATTTCTCGTCTACGGAAAAGCCATCAAGCCACAACTGCCAGCCGGCGGACTGTAGCCGCCAATCCCGGCGGCGTATTTCGCATAGGGCGACGAGCTGCTCCGCTGTTCCCGTAGGATAGAGCGTTTCACTACCTTTACCGCGACCAAGCCTCTTCTGCCATGGCCGCGGGATGATGCCGTCCCGATGATATCGGGCCAACGTAGTTTCCGATACGGCATGCCCTGCCTGGGAAGCTCGTGAAAGAACCTCCCGTGCGGGTTCCGTGTAACGTGCTGTATCCATTGGAGAAATTTTACAGCCTTACAAACCGGCATGCAAGAAGGCTGATTCCTCGGAGTCCACTTTACCGGGAAACTGGCGTCATAACGGGCCTCTTTCGCATGTAGAGAGGTCCAAATGGAGCCTGGCAAAAGACGGTCACGTGGCCGCAAGCGAACCGCGGCGCGACCAACGCGCGCGCGGGTGACAGCACCTAAGGACGCTGCAAAAGCTGCGACGCGCCCGAAAGCGCAAAGTCCAAGATCACAAAAACGCAAAACTGGCCGCGACAACCAAGCTCCCGAGGCGATGCGTTCCGCAAAGACCGACGGATTGCGCAAGAAAATCACCACCCGGAAGTCGACTACGCTGCGGCGTCGAAAGCCATATGCATCGATGCGGTTCTTCAGCAATGCGAAAGCAGTCAGGGCGGACCTGAGCCGCAAACCCACGAGGGTTGTTGGCAGCTATCTCAGCGCCGTTCGCAGGTTCCGCGACACGAACGACATTGAGCCTTTGGAGCAATTCATCGGCAAGTCCGTCAAGGACGTGCGCGGAACAGTCTTCCCCCTCGAAACACGCCCGAACGTGCTTTACCGGCTCAGCGCATCAATCGAGCCGCTCGAGGAATTCTATCGCCGCATCACTTGAGGATGGAGAACCTTTATGACCGATCACGATGCAAACCACTCTACGTCAAAATCGCTGCGCACGTGCATTTTCTGCGGTGAAGACGATCCAACGTGTCTCGAATTCCACAATATCAGCGGCCTTCAGATCACGTTATGTAGACGATGTCGGCGCCGTCTCGCGGAGCGCGCGTCGATCCCGCCTGATCCGATATGGACGCCGCTTGACGATCTGGAGTCCGTCGCGGGGGCGCTGCTCGCCGAAGCCGACTTCCTCAGCACGCTCGCCCAAAGTCGCTGGGTTCTCGCGCACGCGCTGATCGATCGTGTGCGCAGAGAAGCGCCAGATAGCGACGAAACGTGATCATCAACAACTTTGCTAAACATGAATTTCTAGATGAAGGAGTTCCTTGAAATGAGCAAAGGGCAAACGCGCTCGAACCAGCCAATCCCTCCGGAAGCTGCCTGTGTTCGTTCCGGTCCACACGAAGGTGAGCTTCATCGCTGTTGCTTAACCGGGACAGGCGATCACCCGCGCTATCTCTTCCTGTGCGACAAGCACCTCAAAGAGATCGTCGAAAAATCACCGCTTACCGCACAATCGCAATCGGCCGCAAGCCCGTCCATGAGCGAGCTGGAGAAACGCCGCGAGACACGTCGCCAAAAAGCTTTCAATCGCCTCGGCACCAACAACCCCATATGCGCGTTCGGCCATGAGACCGATTGGCACTGCATGGAGCTTCACCACCTGGAAGGCGAAGCCTTCGGCAAGACTCTGGTCATCGTTTGCCGAAATTGCCACCGCAAGCTCAGCGATGCGCAAAAGGACCATCCAGCGCAGTTGGGAGCACAGCCTACCACGATCGAGAGCATCGGGCACTTTCTGCTGGGGCTGGCCGACCTGTTGCTGATGCTCGCAGCCAAGCTTTGGGAGTTCGGCGAGTACCTAATCGAAGCTGGCATGGATATGCGTATGCGGAAGGCGTCCGAGCCATGAGCCGCGATGCATCCGGCGGCCAAAAGACGACGGTTCCCCCGATATCAGACGTTTTGCCCATTGCGGTGCGAGCTTACGGCGTGCGGGAAGGGAAGAAGACCATCGAATGGGAATTCCCCAGTCGTGGGCCGTCACCGTGGCACCTCACTCTCGATATCGAGACCACATCAGACGAAAGCCAGCGCCCCCGCATTGGAGCCTATCAGCTTCGCGAAGGGGATCGCTTGCGCGAGCACGGGCTGTTTTTCGATCCGACCGCGCTGACGGCGGAAGAGAGCCAAATCTTGGCTCAATACGCCGCAGCCAAGCGGCTGCGATTGATGACCCTCAGGGAGTTCGTTGATGGCATATTCGTCCGCTTCTCGTACCACTGCCAAGCGACGACCATCGGGTTTAATCTTCCGTTCGATCTATCCCGACTTGCCGAAGCACATTCCTCGGCGCGAGGCAAGATGCGTCCGGGCTTCAGCTTCGCGACGGCGCCGGCGGGAAGGAATGGTCCCCGTATCCGGGTCAAGCACCTTTCGCGCCGCGCATCATTGATCGAGTTCTCCGGGGTCGGCCAGAGATTGCCGAGAGGGCAGCGAAAGAGAAGAATCGTCACGCCGTCGCGGCGCCCGACTTTCGTGGACGTGAGCACGCTCGCCGCTGCGCTTCTCAGCCGCGCGTTCAGTTTGAGAGGCCTCGCCAAGGAATTAGAGACACCGCATCAGAAGCTGGACGCGGGGGAGCACGGCGGCGCGCTGACAGCTAAATATCTCGACTATGCGCTTCAAGATGTGCAGGTCACTTGGGAGTGCTTCACCGAGTTGCGGCGCCGCTACGCCGATCATCGGCTCGGACGCACGCCGATCCATCGCATCTTGAGCGAAGCTAGCGTCGGTAAGGCGTATTTGCGCGAGATGGAGATTCGTCCGTGGCGGGAGATGCAACCGGACTTTCCGCCCGATCTCATCGGCAAAATCATGGGGACATATTTCGGCGGTCGGACAGAGGTGCATCTCCGTCGCGTGGTAAGCCAGGTTCTTTATTGCGACTTCACCTCGATGTATCCGACCGTTTCGACGCTCATGCGCTTGTGGCCCTTTGTGATCGCAAAAGGCATAACTTGGCGCGATGCGACCGCCGAGACGCAAAAATTCCTCGATCGAGTGGCACTTGAGGATTTGCAGCGATCAGAGACGTGGCGACGGCTCCATGTGATTGTGCAGGTCAAGCCGGAAGGCGACATTCTTCCGACGCGTGCGAAATATGGGTATGACGAAAGTCGCCAGAACTACACCATCGGCCTCAATCATCTGACCTCGGATGAGCCCCTTTGGTGCACGCTTGCCGATTGCATCGCTTCCAAGCTGCTCTTTTGGCGACCTCCACGAATCCTTAAGGCCATCGCGTTTGAGCCGGGCGAGCCGCAGCACGGGCTACGGCCGGTCGCAATCGCAGGAAACCCGGACTTCGTCATCGACCCCCTCAAGGACGATTTGTTCAAGCGCCTCATCGAACTGCGGATGCGCACGAAGGGGCCTGGAAGATATGTGCTGAAGCTCATCGCCAACGCCACCGGCTACGGAATCTTTGTTCAGGTGGATGTCAACGAGCGTGGCGAGGTAGTGCCGATTCGCTGCTACCCCGCGACCGGCCGCCCCTTCCTTGTCGATATGAAGAAGGTGGAGGAGCCGGGCGAGTTCTTCCATCCGCTTTTGGGCACGCTGATCACCAGCGCCGCCAGATTGATGCTCGCGATTGCGGAGCGACTCGTGGACGACTCGGGCCTGAGCTGGGCATTTTGCGATACGGACAGCATGGGAATTGCTAAGCCGGAGGGCATGCCCGACACAGATTTCTTTGAGAAAGCGCAAGCGGTCCGGAATTGGTTCAAACCGCTCAACCCCTACAACGCGGATGTAGACCTGTTCAAAGTCGAAGACGCAAATTACCGCCTATCCGGCGGCAACCTTACAAACGAGTTAGAACCGCTCTTTTGCTTCGCGGTCTCATCGAAACGCTACGCGCTCTTCAACATCGATCGTGCGGGGCACCCGATTATTCGGAAGGCGACGGCGCATGGCCTTGGCCATCTGCTTCCACCCTATGAAGACGAAGACGCGCCGAGCGATCTTCCGCGGCCTGCCATCAGCCTAGACGAAATTGGCGTCCGGCGATGGCAGCATGACGTTTGGCACTGCATCGTCCGCGCGGCTCTGGCCGGCGACCCTGATCATCCTGACTTCTCAAAGCTGCCGAAGTTCGATCAACCGGCGGCCAGCAGATACGCGGTCACCACGGCCCACTTGGCCCAGTGGTTCGACAAATTTAATGGCGGTCGGGCTTATCCCGAGCAAGTGCGGCCGTTCAACTTCATGCTGATGTATCACCCTGATCCACTTGCAGACTGGGATGGATGGCGAGCTGCGAATGGCCTCGACCCGATCGGCGCCGGACTCAAATCGCCCTGTATCATTGCACCGTACGACAAGGACCTGAGGAGCGCGGTCAGCCGCTGTTTCGATCGTGATACCGGCAAGCCTGTGCCGGCCAGCATGCTCAAGACCTATCGACAGGCGCTTGCGCAATATCACCTTAGGCCTGAGACAAAGTTCATCAACGCCGACTTCCTTGACCGCGGCCTCGTGAGCCGCCGCCATGTCAAGGTTAGCGCCATCCAATACATCGGCAAGGAAGCCAATCGCTGGGAGGAGCAGTCATATCTCGGCATCGATCCCGAAGCTGAGATTTTCTACGGCGCGCCGCCGCAGGATGTGAGTGGCGAGATGGCGCAGGTCAAGAAAGGTGCCGACCGTCATGCTTCCGCCGTCCTGGCGCGCGCAGCGCAAGTCTCACGGCAGCATCTCCACGCGATTATCAGCGGAGATGCAATTCCCAGCGAGGCCGTGGTCAAGAGACTGCTCCAAGCAGCGATGGCTCTTGATCTCGCTGAGAACAGCTATTTGCGCGAAGCAGATGCATTGCTCTCGCAAGTTAAAACAATCGGTGTCAGGCAGTGCGCCATGCGATGCGGTATGGACGCCGGAAATTTATCGCGATTTGTGAGCGGTGAGCGCAAGCTCACGAGGCGGGCGTTCGAGAAGCTGAAGCGCGCGCTCACGATTACGGATCAGCGCACGTCTGGTGCTGACGGCACAGAAATGCAGGGGAAATGAACGGATTGGGCTCGGCAGACCAATCCTATCGTCTTCACCCTTGACTTGTGCCGATGGTGTGGGCGACCTGACCTCAGACCGTTGGAAACTCTCGTACTAGTGAAGCGAGCATTGCTCTAGTTCGTAACAAGTGTATGATTGACATTTGAACACCGTTAACGGGCGGTTTCCCGGTTTAACAATCGCAGGGGAGGCGTTGATGGCAGGAAAGAAGAAGAATCTGAGCTCAAGGGCTCGGCCGAGCGGGGCTAGTTACAGTGCGTCTATTGGCGCGGGAGCTCGGGGCAGCGCCGCCGTCGCAGGAGTTGGCAACAAAGTCAGCGTCGGCGTGCTGCCGGCAACGGCGCGGACAGCAGAAGGCGCCAGCGCACAGCGAGAGATTGCGGAGATCAAACGGCTGCTGGCAGCGATTGTCGCCGCGCACGACGCGCCCGGCGTCACCCACCGTCTCGACGAAGCTGCAAACGAAATGGCAAAGGAAGAGCCTGATAAGAAGAAGGTCGGAAGTTGGGTGAAGACCGCCCTAGAATTAGCTCAGGAAGGAGAAGAGTTCACCGAAACCGCATCCAAGATAGCGCCACATGTGACAGCGCTCGCAAGCTGGCTCGGCGCGTACGGAGCTCCATTGCTGAGCCTTATTGGCATCCCTATCTGACGTTGGACGGCAAGCGAATGGCCGATGGGCACCAGGCTACGATCGGTGACGACGGTCACGGCAATGTCGCCGTCGCAGGCGAAAATATCACGGTCATCATTTATGAGGCGCTCCGACGTAGACAAGAAGACTACGAGGCAGCCGAAGCGCCTACTGTTGGTGCAATAGGGCCTAATCCGTATAAAGGCCTCGCCGCATTCGAGGAAACCGACGCGAATCGCTTTTTTGGACGCGAGACTCTGATAAAGGAGCTGTGGGAACGCTTTCATGCGCTCCACGAACCTGTTCCAGGCGCTGAGTCGGCGTCGCGGCTACTGCCCATCGTCGGTCCATCAGGATCCGGCAAGTCGTCGCTCGCGCGTGCCGGCCTTGTGCCCGAATTAGCGCGCCGCCCCCTAGCAGCGCTGAAATCACCGCGTATCGCAGTTTGCGCTCCCGGGCCACATCCTCTTGAGGCTCTAGCGGCAGTCCTCGCCCGTATCGACGCACCGAACGATGATAGACCCGTAAGCAAGATACGCGAGTTCACCGATGAGCTCGCACGACAAAATGCGCGCAGCGAGCATGACGGTCTGCGCCGTATCGCCGACGCACTCCCGAACGCTGATCGGCGCGCGCTCGTTGTGCTCGTTGATCAATTCGAAGAACTGTACTCGCTATGCGATGACAAGCGTGAGCGCGATGCCTTCGTGGAGAACCTTCTCGTCGCCTGTAGCGATCGAAACATGCGAGTCTCCATCATATTGACCTTGCGGAACGATTTTATCAGCGCGACTCGCGAACATCCTAACCTCAATCATATATTGACCCATAACTGCTTTTCGGTTCCACCCATGACCGAACCTGAGCTGCGATCCGCAATTGCGGAGCCAGCGAAGCAGGCAGGACACCCAATCGAAAAGGCTATAGTCGATCTGCTGATCGCCGAGACCGCGGGCCGCGAGGGCGCGCTACCGCTTTTGCAGTTCGCGCTCAACCGAATCTGGATCGGGTTGGGCGAGAACACATCGCCTTCGGAAACGATCAGGACTCTTGGCGGCGTCGGTGGCGCCCTGGCTAGCGAGGCACAAAGGCTCTACGACAACCTTGCCAGGAATGCGAGAACCGCCGATCAACGGATAGTCCGCCGAGCCTTCGTTGCGATGGTCCAATTAGGTGAGGGCACTGCGGATACTCGTCGAGTCGCTCGTCTATCGGAATTCCTCGGCAGGGGTGACGATCCAGAGCACGTCCGCAATGTACTGCTCCCGTTCACGTCGACGGAGACGCGGCTCGTTAGAGTGTCTCACGAAGAGTCTCAAGAGGATGGCGAGCCGACCTACGAACTCGCGCATGAAGCGTTGATCGCCAGTTGGGATCTGCTACGCGCATGGCTAGGCAACGTAGCCGATAAAGCGGAAAGCAGACGCATCCGCTCTGACCTACGCCTACAGCGGCGGCTGTCTCTGGCGGCTGCAGAATGGAAATCGAACCGTGGCGAACTATGGCGAGGCGCGGATCTCCGGCGATTGAACGAAATGGGCAAAAGGTGTCGCGACGATTTGAGCCGGGAAGCGTATCGTTTTTGGCGCGCATCGCTCTTCCGAGCTCGATTGCGCAAGGGCGCGGTAGCCGCGGTCGCAGTTGTCGTCTTTCTAGGCGCTGCGCTGTACGTTCTCAGCATCTACGGGTCGGCTGAGCTGAGAACGGCTGAGATGGAGAATGCACCGCTTCCCGCGGGTGGGAAAAATGTGGATGAGCGCGGATTGCAGCCGAATTTATCCCGTAACAGACCAGTCATACTGATGGCGTTCTCCGGCGACGGTTCGCGAGCCGCTGCGCTGGCGCTGGCCGTGCTGGAGGAGCTGAAGCGATACACATATTCTATTGGCACGCAGAAGCGTCGACTAGTAGATGACATAGAGGTGGTGTCTTCAGTCTCCGGCGGCAGCGTAACGGCCGCATATCTCGGGCTCTATGGTCCGGACGACACGTTGCGGCTAAGAGAGTTTCTGATGCACGACAACATGGCAACGCTGCAGGTCGATCCGGAACAGTTCGTGCGGAGTTCCGCCTACTTCGTTGGTCTCACTAGCCTTTTGAACCGTGCAGGGTTCGCATTTAGTACTTATACTCGGATTAATGCACTACGCGACTTGCTGGACGAACAACTGTTCGATAGAAAGACCTTTGCGGCGATGGCCGCTCGTCGGCATCCCATCGTGGTATTGAACGCATTCGATATGGCGTCGGGTTCAACGTTCGAGTTCACAGCCGACCGATTCAACGACATTTGCTCGGATATTTCGTCACTGCCGATCTCGGTCGGCGTCTCTGCGTCTGCTGCCTATCCCATTCTTCTTTCGCCTGTCGACCTGAAGAACTACGCTGGTCCAAACTGCGCCGGCGACGTTCCATCACCCTCCTGGATTCAAGTCGCGCTGCAAGCGAAGGCTATGCCGTACATCGACCATACAGAATTTCAGCGTGCACGGTATGCCAATGCGTTGCGGCGCGGGAATGATGCTTTCGCAAGTCTGCAATATTTGCATCTCTTGGATGGAACCCTGGCAGATAACTTCGCCATTAACTCGTTGATGGAGGTGACTACGTCACTGCACGGCTCCGTGCCTCTTCTACGTGAAATTAATAATGGCGCGATCGGGGAGCTCGTGGTGATATCCGTCGCCGCACGCTCTAGCTCTCAAAGTATCAGCGGCGACGATCCCGATACGCCTGGAATGCTGCCCGTTCTAGGTAGCGTTATTTCGAACTCGACGAATGCTGCACTCGCCAGCGCCAACACAATGCTTCGCGCTGCACTTGCGGAAGCGCCCCGAAATGCTGGCTTGGAGAAAGCCCGTTTCTATCCGATAGAGGTCGATTTCGACCAGCTCTTGCCATCGCAGAGACAACTTCAAGCCATTGTCAACAAGACGATGAGTTTGTGGAGTATCTCGCTCGAGCAATTGGACGCTGTTGATATGGCTGGGCGGCTCCTCCTCAAGCAGCATCCGTGCTTTCAGAAGCTGCTCATCGACCTTGGAATCTCTGCGGATTTCATCGATAAGTCGTTCGCCGAGGCTGTGTGCCCGGATACCCGTCCTTAGCAGGCATTGCGTGCGCTGGCTTTCTGCCGAATTATTTTGCCGCGACAACGGCGTCGGTCGAGGGCGAGATCCCGGCAAGTTGTTGTCAAATGTGTCAACGACCTCTTCGATCCCTATACCCCCCGCACAAAGTGGGGAGAGGGAGGGGACCCGTTGCGGCGCAAGCCGCAATGGGGAGGGGAAGGTGTCTCTCCACCTGACCGATCTCTTTGCGTTTCCCACCTACCTCACCCTCCCACGCCTACGGCGCCGGCCCCTCCCTCTCCCCCCTAAAGGGCGGAGAGGGGCTAGCTGCCGCCGGCGTTTGCGCTTACGGACTACGTGATGCCGCGCCTCTCTGTCGCAAGCCCGCTCGGGCCGCTCACCATTGTCGCCGAGAACGACGCGATCGTTGCGATCGAATGGCGCGATCGCAAAGCGCATGACGAGAGTCCGCTGCTGCGTGACGCGGAGCGTCAGCTCGGCGAATACTTCGCCGGCACGCGCAGGACATTCGATCTGCCGCTTGCGCCTGCGGGCGAGGCCTTCGATCAACGCGTCTGGGAGCTCATGGCCGCCATTCCCTATGGCGAGACGCAGCGTTATGGCGAGCTTGCGCAACGGCTCGACGCCGAGGCCCAGGCGATCGGCGAGGCGTGCGGCCGCAATCCCTTGCCGATCTTCATTCCGTGTCATCGCGTCGTCGCCCATAACGGGCTCGGCGGCTACAGCGGCGGCAAGGGCATCGAAACCAAACGGCGCCTTCTCGTCCTCGAAGGCGCCTTGCTGCTGTGAGCGCCGCACGCGGCGATTCGCTGCGGCGCGCCCGTGCGCGATTGCTGGCAACGGTCGTGGCAACGAGCGCCGTGTGCAGCGGGCTCTTCGGGTACCTCAACCCGTTGCCGGATGCACTGCCGCTGCAGGGCGTTGTCCTCGGTGTCATCGCCGGTGTCCTCATCTCCAGCACCCTTGCGTCGCTCGAGATCTATCTCCTGAATGGTCCGCGGGCGCGCATTTTTCACCGCGTGCCCTTCGCGGCGCTGCTGGCCGGACGCTTCGCGGTCTATCTCGCGGTGATCTTGCTCGGCTTGGTGCTCGCGCGTTGGCTTGTTGAGGGTCGCGTGACGATTGAGCGCGACAGCCTCATCTTCGGCATTGCCGCCAGCATCGCCATCAACTTCGTCTTCAGCATCAACCGGCTGCTCGGGCAGGGCGTGCTGGTGAGCTTCGTCGCCGGGCGCTACCACAAGCCGCGCATCGAAGAGCGTGTGCTGCTTTTCATCGACCTTGAATCATCGACGCGCATCGCCGAGCGCTTGGGCGAGGTGCGGTTTCTCGTGTTCCTCAACCGCTTCATCGCCGATGTCAGTGACGCGATCGTCGGCGAACGCGGCGAGATCCACAAATATGTCGGCGACGAGCTCATTGTCACTTGGAAGCTTGCCGCCGGCCTCAGGGACGCGCGCTGCGTCCGCGGCTGCTTCGACGCGCTCGATCGTCTCGAGCAACATGCGCCCGAGTACGAGCGCGAGTTCGGTGCGCGCGCCAATTTTCGCGCGGCGCTCCATTGCGGCCCCGTCGTGATTGGCGAGCTTGGCGCGGTGAAGCAGGAGATCGCGCTCCTCGGCGACAGCATGAACACGGCGGCGCGCCTCCAGCAGGCTTGCCGCGACACCGGGCACCGCGTGCTCGCCTCGGCGGCGCTCATCGACCGCGTCGAGACGCTGCCGCCCGGCATCATCGCGCGGGCGCTCGGGCCGCTGCCACTCCGCGGCAAGGCGAGCGCCATCGCGGTCTATGCGCTCGAAGCGGAACGGCGCGTCATGATGCAGGCGTCGGCGTGACCGTCTTCGGCAGCAGTAGGAAGTAGCGGCCGCGCGCCTTCATGGTACCGGCGCGCGCTTCGGCCTCGGCGCCGGCGCCCCAGAAGAGATCGCCGCGCACCGGGCCGCGGATCGCGCCACCGGTATCTTGCGCAATGACCATGCGGCGGAGATCGTCGCCGGCATCGAGGTAGATCGGCACGCCCAGCGGCACGAACTCGCGATCCACGGCGAGGCTGCGGCCGGCGGTCAGCACCACGCCTTGCGCGCCCACCGGACCCTCGCCCTTCATCTCACGAAAAAAGACATAGGAGGGGTTCTCAGCCATCAAGGCCTTTCCCTCTTCCGGATGCTCCTTGATCCAGGCGCGGATCGCCTGCATCGAGACGCCGTCTTTCGGCAACGCACTGCGCTCGACCAAAAGTCGGCCGATCGGCACATAGGGATGGCCGTTCTGCCCATCATAGCCGACGCGGAGCAGCGTGCCGTCCTCGAGTCGAATGCGGCCCGAGCCTTGGATCTGGAGGAAGAAGGCATCGACGGGGTCGTCGACCCAGAGAAAGCCGAGATGCAAGCGGTCGAGCGCGCCTTTCTCGATGTCGGCCCGGCTCTCATAAGGCTTGAGACGGCCCTCGACGACACGGCCGGCGATGCGCTCGCCGCGCCAGGCGGGGCGGAATAGGCCCAGCTCCACCATCACCAGGTCGGACGGGCGGCGCAGCAGCGGCGTGGTGTAGGCGCCGCCCGCCAGGCGCGCGCCGCGCAGCTCGGGCTCGTAATAACCGGTGAACAGGCCTTCGCTCTCGCCGTTGTTGCCGGCGCGCCAAGGGCGGAACCAGGTCTCGAAGAACGTCCGCGCTCCCGCCGCACCAATATCGGCTTCCGTTGATGCGAGCACGGCACAGATCGGCTGCCAGTCGCCGACGGTGCCGGCGGCGCCATTGCCGAGCGGCGCGCTCATGGGCTGTTTCGAGAGGAGGAGAGGGGCACAGGAGCGGCGGAGCGCCGCCAAAGCGGGCGCCGGATCGTCCTGCGGCCAGCCGGGAAGGTCGGCGAACTGGGCCGAAGCGAGCGTCAGCTTGTCGGGCGGCGGCGGTGTCGGCTTGCAGGCGAAGAGCGCGAGCGCGACGATGAACGCGGAGCCGGCGCTACGGGCTGTGCGTCGCCACCAGTGTCCAGTTGGGATCGCGCGAGCGAACCGAGCGCGAGAAGGTCCAGAGATCGGTCTTCTCCTCCACCTGATCGGGACTGCCATCAACCACATGGCCGTCGGCGGCGCGCGTGACATTAATCTGATCGGAAACGAATTTCACCGTGACGAGCGCCGCGTCGCCTTGCAGCGCCCCCTCGGCGAGCTCGACCGTTTTGACGGTGAGGAGATTGGTCTCGTGCCGCTCCTCGTGGGCTTCCCGCTCGCGGATCGCCTGGGCGAAGGAGGCGAAGACGGCATCGCTCAAGAGCGGCTTCAACGCCGCCGCGTCGCCTTTGGCGAAGGCATTGACGATGATCTCGAAGGCGGCGCGGGCGCCCTCGAGGAAATGCTTCTCCTCGAAGCTGCGGTCGGCGGCTTTGAGCGCGGCGAGGCCCGATACACCGGCGGTATCGGCCGACGACGGCGTCGGAACTTGGGAGCGCGGCGGCAATGGCACGACTTTTTCAGGCGCCGCATCGGGGGCACCGAAGGCCTCGCGGCGCCGCTCCGTGCCGGTGCGCCGGCCAAGGACGCTCCTGAGGCGCAAGACGAGAAACCCGGCGATCACGGCCAGGACGAAAATCTCCAGGTACTGAGTGCCGTCGCCGCCCATCGCCACCCCAGGCTCGAGACCGGGTCTTCCCCCGTAGATAGGCCGACGCGGGGGAAACGGCAAGCGCCGCCTCGCTGTCGGCCGGCGCGCGCGAAGTGCGGTTGTGCCGCGGCGGCGATCCGTGCTAGCCAGCGGGTCGCAATCGAGAGGAGCAGGGGATGGCGGAAACGGTGGGAGGCGCCGGCGCGGCGGCCGGCAATGGCGAGGCGGCGCCGCAGCAGCAGCTCGTCGTCAACGCGCAATATGTGAAGGACCTCTCCTTCGAGAATCCGCGCGCGCCGCAAAGCCTGATGCAGCAGGCGCAGCCGCCCGAAGTGCAGATCGGCGTCGACGTCAAGGCGCAGAGCCTGGGCCAGGATATCTACGAAGTGCTGCTCACCATCAACGCCAACGCAAAGAGCGGCGCCGACGCGGTCTTCATGGTCGAGCTCACTTATGCCGCGCTCGTGACGGCGCGCGGCGCGCCGCAGGAATTGCTGGCGCCGCTTCTCTTGGTTGAGACCCCGCGCCTGATGTTTCCCTTCGCCCGCGCCATCATCAGCAACGCCACGCGCGAGGGCGGCTTTCCGCCGCTCCTCATCCATCCCGTCGATTTCGCTGACCTGCTCCGCCGCCAACAACAAGCGGCGGCGCAAGGGCCGACGACGGCGACGGCATAGCGCGCTTCCGCGCTACGCCGCGAGCCAGAGCGGCTCCTTGAGACGGGCGAGCATGGCGGCATGGGCGGCGAGCTCCGCGTCGCTCGGCGCATGCGGCCGCGCCGCGCGTACCGGGCGGTCGATGATCGAATGCGCCGCAGCGCCGATGGCGACGGCGAGGTCGAGGCCGGGCTGGCGCCCGCCCACCAGCTCGAGATAGACGGCGGCGAGCAGCTCGCAATCGATGCGCGCGCCGTGCTTGGTGCGCGCCGTGAGATCGATGCCGAAGCGGCGGCAGAGCGCATCGAGATTGGCTTGCGCGCCGGGAAAGCGGCGCCGCGCCAGCGCCACCGTGTCCTCGAACTCGCCGCCAAAGGCCGAGCGGCCAAGCCGCTTCAGCTCGGCATTGACGAAAGCGAGGTCGAACTCGGCATTGTGAATGATGAGCCGGTCGCTGCCGATGAAAGCCAAGAGCTCGTCGGCGAGCGCGCCGAAGGGCGGATGATCGGCGAGAAACTCGGCGGAGAGACCGTGCACCGCCTGCGCCTCGAACGAGACCTCGCGTTCCGGATTGATGTAGCGGTGAAAGACGCGGCCGGTCGGCAGATGATTGAAGAGCTCGATGCAGGCGATCTCGACGATGCGGTGGCCGTCATTGGGATCGAGACCGGTGGTTTCCGTGTCGAGAACGACTTCGCGCATCGCGAGGGAGTGTGCCTCTGCGGATTCCGCGATGCAAGCGTTCAAATGCCGCGCGGCCGCTTCCTCGCGCCCTCTTTGAGCGCGCGCACGATGCGGGTGAGCGCGCGGTAGGTCACGGCGCGGCCCAAGCCGGTCGGCACGACATACTGCGCGCGGCGGCGCTTCTCGCGGTCGGGCATTTGTTTGGCGAGGATGGCGCGGAAGCGCCCCTCGGTCATGTTGGGCCGCGCCATGACGCGGGCGCGCTGCACCCAAGGCGGCGCCGAGACCACGACCACGGCGTCGCAGCGCTTTTCGCCGCCGGTCTCGAAGAAGAGGGGGATGTCGAGCACCACGAGCGGCGCGCGACGCGCGCGTGCCGCTTTCAGGAACCGCGCCTGGCTCTGCCGCACCAGTGGATGGAGGATCCGCTCGAGCCGCTTCAACGCCGGCGCATCACCGAAGACGCGCGCACCCAAGGTGCCGCGGTCGATGCCGCCGGCCCTGTCGCTGACGCCAGGAAACACCGCCACCACCGGCTTCACCCCCGCGCCGCCCGGCGCCAGCAACCGATGGACGGCGGCGTCGCTGTCATGGACCGGCACGCGCATGCGCCGGAACATGGCGGCGGCCGTGCTCTTGCCCATGCCGACCGAGCCGGTGAGGCCGAGGACGATCATGGCTGGAGCGTCGCCTCGACGGTGCGGCGGAGAGCCTGCGTCACCTCGGGCATGACGCCGAACCACGCGGCAAAAGCGGGCCGCGCCTGATGGAGCAGCATGCCGAGCCCGTCGACGACGGTGTTGCCGCGCCGCCGCGCTGCCGCCAGCAGCGGCGTCTCGAGCGGGACATAGACGATATCGTTGACGACCGCAGCAGGATCGAGCGCGTCGAGCGGAAGATCGAGCGCCGGCGCGCCATGCATGCCGAGGCTCGTGGTGTTGACGAGAAGCGCCGCGCCGGCGAGTGCGCCAGCGCGCGCCTCCCAATCGAGCACGCGGATCTTGCCGCCGAGCGCCGCGGCGAGACTTTCCGCCCGCGCGCGATGGCGGTTGAGGAGACGAAGGTCGGGAACGCCGGCGTCGAGGAGCGCCGCCACCACGGCCCGCGCCGCGCCGCCGGCGCCCAACACCACCGCCGCGCCGCGCTCTGCGCGCCACTCCGGTGCACCAGCGCGCAGATTCTCGATGAAGCCGAAGGCGTCGGTATTGCGCCCTTCGAGGCTCTGATCAGCGCCGACGACGATCGTGTTCACCGCGCCGATCCGCCGCGCCGAGGGATCGATGTGGTCGATGATCGCGAGCGCCGCCTCCTTATGCGGCAGCGTCAGGTTACAGCCGGCAAAGCCCTCTCGCGGAAGCGCGCGGAGCGCCCGCGCGAGCTCGCCGGGCGGCACCGGCAGCGTCACGTATTCGCCGGCAATCCCGTAGTGCTTCAGCCAAAAACCATGCAGCGTCGGCGAGCGCGAATGCTCGACCGGCCAGCCCATGACGCCGGCGCGGATCATGGCGGCACGACGCCATGGCTGCGCAGGAACTCGAGAAGCGGCAGCAGCGGCAAGCCGAGGATTGAGAAGTAATCGCCTTCGATGCGGGCAAAAAGCTGCGCCCCCAGGCCTTCGAGCTGATAGGCGCCCACGGAGGTCAGCACATCATCGCCGGCGGCGGCGAGATATGCGGCGAGGAAGTCGTCGCTGAACGCACGCATGTGAAGAAAGGCGCGGTCGACCTCGCGCCAGATCGCGGCGCCGTTCCGCGCCACGGCGACAGCGGTGACAAGCTCGTGGGACGCGCCGCGCAAGCCCGCGAGCTGAGCGCGCGCTTCCGCCTTGTCGCGCGGCTTGTCGAGCCAATGCTCGTCATGGACGAGGATCTGGTCGGCGCCAATCACTAGGGCGTCGGCATGGCGCGCCGAGACGCGCGCCGCTTTTGTTTCGGCCAGCGCCGTGGCGCAGCTTGCGGCATCGAGACCGTCTTCACGAAAGGAGGCCTTGACCGCCGCTTCGTCGATGCCGGCGGAATCGCGGATGACCTCGATCCCGGCTTGCTCCAGGAGCTTGGCGCGCGCCACGCTGGCCGAGGCGAGCACCACGGCGCGGCGCGCGAGAATGGTCATGCGTCCTCGCCGTGCCGGCGCGCCAAGAGCTTCAGGATCGCCGCCGCCGTCTCTTCAATCGAGCGCCGCGTGACGTCGATCACGGGCCAATGATGCTCGGCAAAGACACGCCGCGCATTCGCCACCTCTTTGCGCACCGCCTCGATGTCGGTGTAGTCGGTGCGCTCGTCCTGATGCAGCATGCTCAAGCGGTTGCGGCGCACTTGGATGAGGCGCTCGGGATCGTTGGTGAGGCCGACGATGAGCGGCCGCTTCGCCACCAGGAGCTCGGGCGGGAGCGGCATGCCCGGCACCACCGGCACGTTCGCCGCCTTGATGCCGCGATTGGCGAGATAGATGCAGGTGGGCGTCTTCGAGGTGCGGGAGACGCCGACCAACACCACATCGGCAGTGTCAATGCCAAAGGCCGACTGGCCGTCATCGTGGGCGAGCGCGAAGGTCATGGCGTCGATGCGATGGAAATATTCGCTGTCGAGGAGATGCTGCTGACCGGGAAGGCCGCGGCTTTGCCGGCCGAGATATGAGGCAAGCGCGCCGATCACTGGATCGAGCACGGGAATGGCTGGTACCTGAAGCCGGCGACAGCCCTCGATCAAGGGTTGGCGGAGCGTCTCGTTCACCAGCGTGTAAAGGACCACGCCGGGATGGGCGGCGATGGCGGTGACGATACGCTCGACCTGGCTCTTGGTGCGAACCATCGACCAGATATGCTCGATCGCCTCGGCGCCTTCGAACTGCACGAGGCAGGCGCGCGCCACGGAATGAACGGTGTCGCCGGTGGCGTCGGAGACGAGATGAAGATGAAACCGGGTCACGCGATATCCCCAGCGAGCGGTGTGGAGAAGCGTCGGCTTATCCCCGTTCTGCGATGGCAGGGCACTTGTCGCGCCAATCTATCCTCGCTCGCCATTTCGCTGCCGCGGCGTTCGCCGTCGTGGGAGAAGCGCAACCAAACCGTTCGCATTCTGGGAAGAAGTGGCATTGGCAGGGCGACTATCCCCATCTTTAAGCGACATCGAAGCCGCAGGAACGCGCGGCTTCGCGTCCCTTATACACGCTTTCGCCGGGTTTTTCAGGCGGCGGGCGAGAGGCTCGGGATTGATCGATGAACAAAATCAATCCCCGATATCCTCGCCACCACTCCTATCTCTACCTTTAGATTCAAGAAAAGAAGGGGTAAGAGAAAGAACGATGGAAAGGATCGGATTGGGGGTGGAGACGAAGCCGCTGCTGCGCGCCGTGCGCGGCGAAAGCGTGATCCCGCCGCCGATCTGGTTGATGCGGCAGGCCGGCCGCTACCTGCCGGAATATCGTGAGCTGCGTCAGCGGGTGCCGAGCTTCCTCGATCTCTGCTTCAACCCCGCGCTTGCCGCCGAGGCCACCTTGCAGCCGATCCGGCGTTATGCCTTGGACGCGGCGATCCTCTTCTCCGACATTCTCGTGGTGGCTTATGGGCTCGGCCGTCCCGTGAGCTTCCACGAAGGCGAGGGGCCGGTGCTTGATCCGATCCGCACAGCCGCCGAAGTCGGTGCATTGACCCTGGAGGCGTTCGACGAGCGGGTGGCGCCAGTCTATGAGACGGTGCGCCGCGTCGCCACGGTGCTCTCGTCCTCGACCACGCTGATCGGTTTCGCCGGCGCGCCCTGGACCGTCGCGACCTACATGGTGGAGGGCGGCACGAGCCGCGACTTCGCGACAGTGCGCCGTTGGGCGCTCGGCGCGCCCGAGAGCTTCGCCGAGCTCATTGATCGCGTGACCGAAGCGACGATCCGGTATCTCGCGGCGCAGATCGCTGCCGGCGCCGAAGTGGTGCAGCTTTTCGACAGTTGGGCCGGCGTCTTGCCGGAGCACGCCTTTCGCCGCTGGGTGATCGAGCCTACCCGCCGCATCGTCGCAGCGTTGAAGGAGACGGCGCCAAAAGTGCCGGTGATCGGCTTTCCCCGTGGCGCGGGCCTGATGTACCGCGCCTATTTTGCCGAAACCGGCGTCAGCGTGCTCGGCCTCGATACCATGGTGCCGCTCGCCATCGCGCGCAAGGCGCTGCAGCCGATGGGACCGGTGCAAGGCAATCTCGATCCGCTTTTGGTGGTGATCGGCGGCGAGGCGATGGAAAAAGCGGCTCAGGATGTGCTGCACGCGCTTCGCGACGGTCCCTTCATCTTCAATCTCGGCCACGGTCTCGTGCCGGAAACGCCGCCCGAGCATGTCGGTGCGCTGGTGGAATTGGTGCGGCGCATGCCGGCGGCGGCGACGTGAGAAAAACCGCGGTGGTCCTACTCAATCTCGGCGCACCGGATTCGACCGCGGCGGTGCAACCGTTCCTGTTCAGCCTGTTCAACGATGCCGCGATCATCACCTTGCCGCAGCCGCTGCGCCGGATGCTCGCGGCGCTCATCGCCCGCCGCCGCGCGCCGGTGGCGCGGGCGATCTACCAGCGTCTGGGCGGCGGCTCGCCGCTTCTCGCCAACACGCGCGCGCAAGCGGCAGCACTGGGCGCGCAGCTTGGCGACGCCTATCGCGTCTTCGTGGCGATGCGGCATTGGCATCCTCTGAGCACCGAGACCGCCGCGGCGGTGAAGGCCTGGGGCGCCGACGAAGTCGTGCTATTGCCGCTCTATCCGCAATTCTCCACCACCAGCACGGGGTCCTCGCTCGCGGCGTGGCGCGAGGCGGCGGCGGTGGCGGGCCTCGCCGCGCCCCATCGCGCCATTTGCTGCCATCCCGACGAGCCCGGCTTCATCGCCGCACTCGCCGCGTCGATTGGCGCGGCGATCGACGCATGGCCCAAAGGCGAGCCCTTCCGCCTGCTGTTCTCGGCGCATGGCTTGCCGCAGAAGATCGTCGCCGCCGGCGATCCCTATCAATGGCAGGTGGAGCGGACGGTGGCGGCGCTGCGTGCCGCGCTCGGCCGCGCCGATCTCGACAGCGTTATCTGCTACCAGAGCCGCGTCGGGCCGCTCAAATGGCTCGAGCCCGCCACCGATGCGGAGATCCGCCGCGCCGGCAAGGACTCGATCGGCGTGATCGTTGCCCCGGTCGCCTTCGTCTCCGAGCATTCCGAGACCTTGGTCGAGCTCGATGGGGAGTACGGTCACCTCGCCGAAAGCGCCGGCGTGCCGCGCTATGTGCGGATTCCCGCGGTGGGCACCGCGCCCGGCTTCATCGCCGGTCTCGCGCGGCTCGCGCAGAATGCGCCGGCACCGGGGCCGGCACCGAGCGACGGCCGCAGGCTTTGCCCAGGTGAGTTCGGCCGATGCGCCTGCGCATCATCGTGATCGGCCGCTCCAATGTTCCCCCTCACCCTCTCGCCGCTGTGCGGCGGGCCCCTCCCTCTCCCCGCTGGGGCGAGGGGCAAGAAGGGCACCGCGCGTTCCCTCTCCCCAACGGGGAGAGGGACAGGGTGAGGGGGCCCGCGTGGCGATGACCTGGCTCACCGCCGCCTATCCGTGGCTTAAAGCCGCGCATCTTTTCGCCATCATTGCTTGGATGGCCGGGCTCTTCTATCTGCCGCGGCTTTTCGTCTATCACGCCGCCGCCGCACGCGGCTCTGAGACGGCAGCGACGCTGGCGCTGATGGAGCGGCGATTGCTGCGGGGGATCATGAACCCCGCGATGATTGCCGCCTGGGTTTTCGGCATCGCGCTGGCGCTGACGCCGGGCATCGTCGATTGGCACCAGGGCTGGATCTACCTCAAGCTCGCCGCCGTGGCTGGCCTCACCGAGTTTCACCATCGCCTCGCGCGCTGGCGCAAAGGGTTGGCCGACGGCAGCGACACGCACGCCCCGCGCTTCTTCCGCTTCATTAACGAGATCCCCACGCTGCTGCTGCTGTTGATCTTGATCATGGTTGTCGCGCGCCCCTTTTAAATGCGCGCTCGCGATGCCATTTGACTCCGCAGACAGATTTCGATATGGGTGATGGCGCCCGATCGCGGCGCCTCCACGCCACCTCAAGAATCGTCGGAAAAAAAGAGAGCGTTCGGGCGTGCGCGACCTTCGCTCGTCCTTTCCGGCATTCCTTCCCTTAACCCTTTGGGCCCGCCTCCCCGTCAAGGCGACGACTCCACCATGAACCTCCAGGAACTGAAGCAGAAGACCCCGGCCGAACTCCTCCATTTCGCCGAAGAGCTGCAGATCGAGAACGCGTCCTCGCTCCGCAAGCAGGACATGATGTTCGCGATCCTGAAGCAGCTCGCCAACAACGATCAGGCCATCTATGGCGATGGCGTGCTCGAGGTGCTGCAGGATGGGTTCGGCTTCCTGCGCTCGCCAGAAGCGAACTACCTTCCCGGTCCCGACGACATCTATGTGAGCCCGAGCCAGGTGCGCCGTTTCGGGCTCCGCACCGGCGACACGGTCGAAGGCGAGATCCGCTCGCCCAAGGACGGCGAGCGATACTTCGCCCTCCTCAAGGTCAACTCGATCAATTTCGACGAGCCTGACAAGCTGCGGCACCGCATCAACTTCGACAACCTGACGCCGCTTTATCCCGACGAGAAGATCAAGCTCGAGCTCGACGATCCCACCAAGAAGGACCTCACCACCCGCGTCATCGATTTGATCACGCCGCTTGGCAAGGGACAGCGCGCGCTCATCGTCTCGCCGCCGCGCACCGGCAAGACGGTGATGCTGCAGAACATCGCCCATGCCGTCGCCGCCAACCATCCCGAGGTCTACCTCCTCGTGCTGCTCATTGACGAGCGGCCGGAGGAGGTGACGGACATGGCGCGCACCGTCAAAGGCGAGGTGGTGAGCTCCACCTTCGACGAGCCCGCGGTGCGCCATGTGCAGGTGGCGGAAATGGTGATCGAGAAGGCAAAGCGCCTCGTCGAGCACAAGCGCGACGTGGTGATCCTCCTGGATTCGATCACGCGTCTCGCGCGCGCCTACAACACCGTCGTGCCCTCCTCGGGCAAGGTACTGACGGGCGGCGTCGATGCCAACGCGCTGCAGCGGCCGAAGCGCTTCTTCGGCGCCGCGCGCAACATCGAGGAAGGGGGCTCGCTCACCATCATCGCCACCGCGCTTATCGACACCGGCTCGCGCATGGACGAGGTGATCTTCGAAGAGTTCAAGGGCACCGGCAATTCGGAAATCGTCCTCGACCGCAAAGTGGCGGACAAGCGCACCTTCCCGGCGCTCGACATCACCAAGTCCGGCACGCGCAAGGAAGAGCTCCTCGTCGACAAGGGCGTGCTCTCGAAGATGTGGGTGCTGCGCCGCGTGCTGATGCCGATGGGCCCGATGGACGGACTCGAATTCCTCATCGACAAGCTGAAGCAATCGAAGAACAACCACGACTTCTTCGACGCGATGAATACGTAGCGTCGCTCGCTCGCTTACATCTCTGCGCCATTTTGTGCCCCTCTCCGCGCGAAGCGGGGAGAAGGAGGGACCCATCGCGTCAGCGATGGGAGGATAAGGTGTGTCTCCGTAGCGTCAGCGTGCCTGTGGGGCACCCACCTCACCTTCCCACGCCTGCGGCGTGGGCCCCTTCCTCTCCCCCTAAAGGGCGGAAAGGGTCATTCTCGGGCGCTTAGTCGTTTCACTACCGCCGCGCCACGGTTGAGGCGGAGCGCGGCAATGCGCATGATGCCGCGGCGGAGGTTGAGGTATGCAACGAAGCGACGAGCGGATTCTGACGACCCACACCGGGAGCCTGCCGCGGCCGGGGGCGCTCACGCACCTCTATGTGCGGCGCGCGCGCGGCGAGGCGGTCGACAATGACGCGCTCGCGGCGGCGGCGCTCGACGCGGTGCGCGGGGTGGTGGCGAAGCAGGCGGAGGCGGGCGTCGACATCGCCAACAATGGCGAGCAGCAGCGCGAGGGATTCTTCCTTTATCTGCGCCACCGCATGAGCGGCTTCGGCGGCAGCTGGAAGCGCTGGCCGCGCGCCGATATCGAGCGTTACCCCATGTTCAAATCGGCGCTCGAGGCGCAGCTCGCCGGCAAGGAAGCGGTGAGCAACTTCGCGATGCCGAAAGCGATCGCCGAGGTGCGCTATGTCGACGACAGCGCCATCGCCGAAGAATGTGCGCAGCTCCGCGCCGTGCTCGCGGAGATGGAGGAGCCGTTCGTCGAGCCTTTCATGACCGCGCCGTCACCCGGCATCGTCGCCGCGGCGATCCGCAACGAGCACTACGACAGCGAAGAGAAGTATCTCGCGGCGTTAGGCGCGGCGTTGCAGCATGAATACGAGGCGATCCACCGCGCCGGATTTCTCTTGCAGCTCGATTGTCCCGACCTCGCGCTCGAGCGGCACGTCTCCTATCAGGACCGGCCGATCGGCGATTTTCTCGCCTTCGTCGAGCGCGTGGTGGCGACGATCAATTCTGCGCTCGAGACCGTTCCGCGCGAGCGGGTGCGCATGCATGTGTGCTGGGGCAACTACGAGGCGCCGCATGATTGCGATGTGCCGCTGGCGGAGATCCTGCCGATCCTCCGCCAGGCCAAGGTGGGTGCGCTGGTGCTGCCGTTTGCCAATCCGCGCCACGCGCACGAAGTGCGTTGCCTCAAGGAGACGCCGCTCGACGATGACCAGCTCGTCATCGCCGGCGTCATCGACAGCCTCACCAACTTCGTCGAGCATCCCGAGGTGGTGGCCGATCGCCTCGTGCGCGTCGCCGAGGCGATGGGCGATCCCGCGCGCGTCATCGCCGGCACTGATTGCGGCTTCGACACCTCGGCCGGCATGGGCCGCGTCGCCGAGGACGTGGTGTGGGCGAAGCTCCGCGCGCTCCGCGACGGTGCGCGGATCGCGTCGGCGAGATTGTTCGGAAAAAGCTGAGCGGGGCCTACTTTCCCCGCGGCACGAAGATGGGGACCACCCCCGGTGCTGGCGCCGCCGGCTGGATCGGCAGCGGATTGGTGGTGTTCTCCGACTGCATGTCGCGCACGACATCATCGCGGTCGAGGTAAACCGCCAGGAATTTGCGGTGGCGCTCGTTGTTGGGCAGATCGGCTTCACTGAAATTGTAGGTGATCGTGCGCCCTTCAGGGGCCGCGATCATGGGATAGATCGCGGTGCCCGACGGAAGCTTGCCCATCATCTGCACCACCTCGGCACCACGAGTCCGGCCGCGCTCGATCTGCGCGATGCGGTTCTCATCGAAATTGGTGCTGTCATTCTCGAAGCTGCTGTTCGAGCCGTAACTGACGAGCTTGCCGTTCCAGAACACGAGCTGAAGCACGCGCTCTGGCCTCTGCCTCCCGCCGGCGAGGGCCCCGCTAATGACACCCTGGCGCGATGTGTCGAGGAAGATGTACGTGAACCGGTCGTAGGTGCCAGGTTGCTTGATCGGGCTGAAGACCGATACCGGCCCGCCCGTCGTCGCCACACTTGTCACCGTCTCCTGGTTTTTCTGGTATGGCGCTCCCAAGAGAGAGAGGGCGTCACTGGTCGTGGTGACGCCGAGCTTCAGCGCCCCATCGGCTGGCATGGCGAAGTTTCTGCCCGCCCCGCAGGCGGCGACGAGACTGGCAAGCAACACGGCCGCAAACGCGCGCACCTGAAACATCGGAATGTACTCCCCTGCTCAAAGGGCTACACTAATACCGTGCATCCAGGCATTCGTCCAGAAGTTGAACACGGCCTATCACTGCGCTCGTGAAGGTCATCCGCTGAGCGCGCATTCCCCCTCCCTACCCCTCCCCCTCAAAGGGGGAAGGGGCAGTTTGTTTTTGCCGCCACAGATTTCGAATCCCCCTCCCCCCTTGAGGGGGAGGGAGGGGTGGGGGGTCTCTCTCCGCTTACTCCACGTCAGACGGTGAGGATCGTCTGTCCCGTGGTCTTGCGGCTCGTCAGATCGCGATGCGCTTGCGCCGCCTCTTTGAGCGGGTAGGTCTGGTGGATCTCGATCTTGACCTTGCCCGACTGCACGACGTCGAAGAGGTCCTTCGCCATCGCCACGTAGTCGGCGCGCTTTGCGGCATAGGTATTGAGCGTCGGCCGCGTAAAGAAGAGTGAGCCCTTCTGCGCGAAGATGCCGAGCTCGACCGGCGGCACCGCGCCCGAGGCCTGGCCGAAGCTCACCATCAGACCGCAGGGCCGCAAGCAATCGAGCGATTTGAAGAAGGTGTCCTTGCCGACGGAGTCGTAGACCACCGCCAGCTTCTCGCCCTTGGTGAGCTCGTTGACGCGCGCGACGAAGTCTTCCTTCGTGTAGATGATGGGATGATCGCAACCGTGATCGCGCGCGAGCTTCGCCTTTTCCTCACTGCCGACGGTGCCGATGACGGTGGCGCCGAGCGCCTTCGCCCATTGGCAAGCGAAGAGGCCGACGCCGCCCGCGGCGGCGTGGAAGAGGATGGTGTCGCCCTGCTTCACCTTGAAGATTTGCCGGATGAGGTATTGCGTCGTAAGGCCTTTCAGCATCATCGCGGCGCCTTGCTGTTCGCTGATGCCTTTGGGCAGCACGACGAGTCGCTCGGCCGGCATGACGCGCACCTCGGAGTAAGCGCCTTGCGGGCCGCCGACGTAGGCGACGCGGTCGCCGGCTTTCACGTCGGTGACGCCGGGGCCGACCTCTTCGACGACGCCCGCGCCCTCGGTGCCGAGGGCGCTGGGCAGCGGCACGGGATAAAGGCCGCTCCTCACATAGGTCTCGACGTAGTTGAGGCCGATGGCGGTGTGGCGCACGCGCGCCTCGCCGGGTCCGGGCTTGCCGACCTGCACCTCTTCCCATTGCAGGACTTCGGGGCCGCCGGTCTTGTGAAAGCGAATGGCATGGGGCATGTGGGCTCCTCCCTCAGGCGAGATTTTTCTTGAAGAATTCGGCGGTGCGCGCGTTCGCTTGATCGGCCGCGGCCTTGTCGTAATGCGCGCCGCCGACGCGGGCAAAGGCGTGATCTTGCTCGTTATATGTGTAGATGGCGACGAGCGAATTGCCTTTGAGCGCGTCCTTGACCTTGGCCTGTGCATCGGGCGGCACGAACTGGTCCTTGGCGGCGACGTGCAGCAGCAGCGGCTTCTTGATGCTCTTCGCCTCACCCAGCGAATCCTGAATGCCGACGCCGTAATAGCCGACGTTGGCATCGGCGTCGGTGCGCGTCCCCATGAGATAGGCGAGCTTGCCACCGAGGCAGTAGCCGACGGAGCCCACCTTGCCGGTGCACGCCGGATGCTTGCGCAATGCGGCGAGCGTCGCCTTCAGATCATCGACGCCCTTCTCGACATTGAAGCCTTGGTAGAGCGAGAAGGCCTTGTTCCATTCCTCTTGCGTCTTGTCGGTGATCTGGATGCCCGGCTCCTGGCGCCAGAAAAGATCGGGGCACATCACGGTATAGCCTTGCGCGGCGAAGCCGTCGGCCAGATCGCGCATCACCTTGTTGACGCCGAAGATTTCCTGGATAAGCACGATGCCCGGCCCCTTGCCGCTCTTGGGCGTGGCGAGATAAGCGGAAAAGCTGCCGCCGTCCGCGGCGCGGATCGTCACGTCGGTCATAATCCCTCCCGATGGTTCTTGCGTCGGAACTTGTGCAGAAGAGGTGAGCTTAGCCGCGCCCCCGCCGCTTGTCACCCCGGGGCCGGAGCGCTAGCGATCCGCCGACATGAGCGACACGACCGAACCCCGCGACGGCCTGCCGCTGCCGCAGCGCTATTGGGCGGTGGCGGCGATCGCGCTGGCGATCATTCTTTCGGTGCTCGACGGCGCCATTGCCAATGTGGCGCTTCCCACCATCGCGCGCGATCTGAATGCGAGTGCGGCCGCCTCGATCTGGGTGGTGAACGCCTATCAGCTCGTCATTGTCATCTTGATGCTGCCCTTCGCTTCGCTGGGCGAGATCTGGGGCTATCACCGGCTCTACCGCATCGGCCTTCTCGTCTTCACCGTGGCCTCGCTCGGCTGTGCGCTGGCGCCGTCGCTGCCGTTGCTCACACTCGCGCGCATCATTCAGGGGATCGGCGCCGCGGGCGTGCTCAGCGTCAACACGGCGCTCGTCCGCTTCGTCTGGCCGCGGCGCTACCTCGGCCGCGGCATCGGCATCAATGCGCTGGTGGTGGCGGCATCATCGGCACTGGGGCCGACGGTGGCGGCCGGCATTCTCTCGGTCGCGTCCTGGCCCTGGCTCTTCGCCGTCAACGTGCCGACGGGCATTCTGACGCTCGTCGTCGCCCGCACCCTGCCGCGCATCGAGGGCGCGCCGCGCCGGTTCGACATTTGGAGCGCGCTTTTGAACGCGGTGTTCTTCGGCCTCCTCATCACTGCGATCGACGGCGTGGGCCATGGCGAGAACCTGACGAGTGCCGGGCTGCAATTCGTCGGTGCGGCGGTTGCGGGCATCGCGCTCGTGGTGCGGCAATTGCCGCAGACCTCGCCGCTGCTGCCGATCGATCTCCTGCGCATTCCCATGTTCGCGCTCTCGATCGGCACGTCCATCTGCTCCTTCACGGGACAGATGCTCGCCTATGTCTCGCTACCTTTTTATCTGCAGGACGCCCTCGGCCGTGACCAGGTCGAGACGGGATTGCTGATGACGCCCTGGCCGGTCATGACGGGATTGGCCGCGCCGATCGCCGGGCGGCTCGCCGATCGCTATCCCGCGGGCCTCCTGGGCGGCATCGGGCTCGTCGCCTTCGCGATCGGGCTCGCGCTCTTGGCGCTGTTGCCGGCGCAGCCGACGGCTTTCGACATCAGCTGGCGCATGGCGGTCTGCGGCTTCGGCTTCGGCATGTTCCAGTCGCCGAACAACCGCGCCATCATCACCTCGGCGCCGCAAGAGCGGACCGGCGGCGCGAGCGGCATGCTCGGAACGGCGCGGCTCCTGGGCCAAACCTTGGGCGCGGCGCTGGCGGCGCTCATGTGCGGCCTCTTCGACAGCGGCGCCACGCGCGCGGCGCTCGCCATCGCCGCGATTTTCGCCGTCGCCGCAGCGGGCGTGAGCGCGCTTCGCCTCAGGCGCTGAGGTGCTCGCCGAAGCTGGCGAGGGACTGATCCCGCTGAGACTGGCGGATTGATGTCCGCTGGGGTGATCGCATTCACAGGGCGTCAACGAGTTTATCGGCTAGATGGCGCTTCGACCCTCGTCGAGGAATCGCCGCATGACACCGCGCATTTGTCGAACCTTGTTGGCATTGCCGCTGCTGGCCGTGCTCGCCGCGCCCGCGCTCGCCGATGAGCGCTGGCGCGAGCATGAGCGGCATGAGGAATGGCACGGCCAGGGGCGCCATCCCCACGATTTCCGTGGCCGCGACTTCCATCATTTCGACGAGCGCGAGCGCGCCATCTGGATCGGCGGCCGCTGGCACCACGATTGGTATGGCGGGCGCTTCGGCTGGTGGTGGGAGGTGGGTGGCGTCTGGTATTTCTACCCTGAGCCGGTCTACCCCTATCCCACCTACATCGCCAGCGAGGTGGTGATCGAACCGGCGCCGCCGCCCGTTGTGGTGGCGGCGCCGCCACCGGCCCCGCCGCCTCCTCCCCCGCCCGTCGTCGTTGCAGCCCCGCCGCCACCGCAGCCAGGCGCGCCGCCGCCACAATTTTGGTATTATTGTGACTCTGCCGGAGGTTATTACCCTTATGTGGCGGATTGCCCGGAAGCGTGGCGGCCGGTCGCCGCGACGCAAAGCCGCTAGGCTCTGGGGAGAAAACGCGCTCTCCGACCCTACAATGCTTATATAATGAGACGTTCGAGCGAACCCCTGCTTCAATGAAGGAAGGGTCATCATGGTGAAGCTCACTGCGCTCAAGGCAAGCTTCGCGGCCGCCCTGCTGGCTGGGGGCGCTTTGCTGGTGGCACCTCCAGCCGAGGCGCGGACCTTCGTCGCCATCGGTGTCGGCGTGCCGCTGGGGTATGGGTATTATGATCCCTATTGGTACCCGCCGCCCGTGGTTTACGCACCGCCGCCCGCTTACTACGCGCCGCCCGTGGTGGTGCAGCAGCCGGCGCCCACCTATGTCGCGCCGCAAGCACAGAGCTGGTACTACTGCGACAATCCCCAGGGCTATTATCCCTACGTCGCCAACTGCGCCAGCGGCTGGCGTCAAGTTCCCGCACAACCGCAGCCCGCTCGGTAAGGAGTCGAGATGGTGAAGAACTTCCGCGCCAAGATCGCCGCCGTATCGGCGGTGAGCCTGCTCGCTGCCTGCGCGCAGCAGCCGCTTGCGCCGACGGTGCAGGTGATGCCAGCGCCCAACAAGCCCTTCGCCGCCTTCCAGGAAGATGACGTGATCTGCCGCAATTATGCGCAGCAATCATCGGCCGGCGTGGCGGAGAGCGGCAACAATCAGCAGGTGGGGACCGCCGTCGTCGGCACGCTGCTCGGCGCCGGCCTCGGCGCGGCGATCGGCGGCGGCCGCGGTGCGGCGATCGGCGCCGGCGCCGGCGCGCTGGGTGGCACCGCCGTCGGCTCCAATGCGGCGGCGCGAGGCACGCTCACCGCGCAGCAGATCTACAACAACGCCTATACGCAATGCATGTATTCGCGCGGCAACCAAGTGCCTGGCTACTACGCGCCGGCAGCTGCGGCGCCGCCGCCGCCACCGCCCGGCGCTTATCCGCCACCGCCTCCGGGCGCGCCGCCACCGCCTCCGGGCGCCTATCCGCCGCCACCGCCGCCGCGGACCTGATCCGGAGTTTGCGCATTTAGCAGCGACGCGCCCGCCGGCCTCGGCGGGCGCTTTGCTTTGGCGATTGCTTTTGCCGGCGCGGCTTACCATCCTCTACGCCGTGTTCGACATGAGGAAATCGCCCCTCTAAAGCGCCATTCAGCACCGTCGCACGATGCCCGCAACAGCGCCCCGCGTGGGGCTTTTCGTCACCTGCCTCGTCGATCTCTATCGGCCGGCCGTGGGCTTCGCCGCAGTGAAGCTCCTGGAAGAGGCGGGCTGCACCGTCGAGGTGCCGCTCGCCCAGACCTGCTGCGGCCAGCCTGCCTATAATTCCGGCGACAAAGCCGATACCAAGGCGATTGCGCGCCAAGTGATCGCCGCCTTCGAGAATTTCGACTATGTCGTCGTCCCCTCGGGCTCCTGCGGCGGCATGATCCGCGTGCATTATCCCGAGCTCTTCGCCGACGAGCCGGCGATGTTCCAGCGCGCGCAGCATCTGGCGCAACGGACCTACGAACTCGTCTCGTTTCTCGTCGACGTGATGAAAGTCGAGCGCGTCGACGCGCGTTATGAGGGCGTTGCGACATATCACGATGCCTGCTCGGGCCTGCGCGAGCTCGGCGTCAAGCAGCAGCCGCGGCAGCTTCTCCGCAGCGTCGCGGGCTTGCGCCTGGCCGAATTGCCCGGCGCCGAGGTGTGCTGCGGCTTCGGCGGCACCTTCTCGATCAAGTACCCGGCGATCTCCGACAAGATGGTCGGCGACAAGGTGGCCGACATCGCCGCCAGCGGCGCCGACACGCTCATCGCCGGCGATATGGGCTGCCTCCTCAACATGGCCGGAAAGCTCTCGCGCCTCGGCAAGGAGGTTCGCGTGCGCCATGTCGCCGAGGTGCTCGCCGACATGACGGGCGAGGCGCCGCCGATCGGCGCCGGCAAGGCGGACCTCTGATGCAGCCGACTAGCCACGCCTTCAAGGAGAACGCGCAAGGCGCGCTCGGCAACGCCAACCTGCAGCAGGCGCTCCAGCTCATGCGCACGGGATTTCCCGGCCGGCGCGCCGCGGCGATCGCGAAGCTTCCCGAATTCGACGCGCTCCGCGACGAGTCGAAGGCGATCAAGGATCACGTGCTGGCGCATCTCGATTTCTATCTCGAGACGTTCGAGCGCAATGTCGTGGCGCAAGGCGGGGAGGTGCATTGGTGCCGCACGCCCAAGGAGGCGTGCGAGGCGGTGCTCGCCATCTGTCGCCGGCTTGATGCCAAGATGGTGACCAAGGGCAAGAGCATGATCGCCGAGGAGATCGCGCTCAACGATTACCTCGAAGCAAACGCCATCACGCCGATCGAGACCGATCTCGGCGAGTACATCATCCAGATTCGCAAGGAATATCCGAGCCACATCATCGCGCCCGCCATCCATCTCGTGAAAAAGCAGGTGGCCGACAGTTTCCGCGAGACGCATCGCGATCTCGACCCCGCGCGGATCCTCGACGAAGCGCCGACGCTCGTCGCTGAAGCGCGCCAGGTGCTGCGCCAGAAATTTCAGAGCGCCGATATCGGCATCACCGGCGCCAATTTCTGTATTGCCGAGACCGGCTCCACCATCATCGTCACCAACGAGGGAAACGGCGATCTGACGCAAACCCTCACCAAGGCGCATATCGTGCTGGCGAGCCTCGAAAAGCTGGTGCCGACGCTCGAGGACGCATCGACCATCTTGCGCGTGCTCGCGCGCTCGGCGACGGGCCAGGAGTTCTCGGCTTACACGACGGTGTCGACGGGCCCGCGGCGCGCCGAGGACACCGACGGGCCGGGCGAGTTCCACGTGGTCTTCCTCGACAATGGCCGCAGCGCCATGCTCGGCACCGAGTTTCAGGACATGCTGCGCTGCATCCGCTGCGGCGCGTGCATGAATCACTGTCCGGTCTATGCCAGCGTCGGCGGCCACGCTTACGGCTGGGTTTATCCCGGTCCCATGGGCGCGGTGCTGACGCCGAGCCTTGTCGGCATCGACGAAGCCGGCCACCTGCCGAACGCGTCCACCTTCTGCGGGCGCTGCGAAAGCGTCTGCCCGATGCGCATTCCGCTGCCGAAGATGATGCGGCACTGGCGCGAGCGCGAATTCGAGAAGAAGCTCTCGCCGGCGACATACCGCGCCGGCCTCGGCCTCTGGGCGTTCTTCGCCAAGAACCCGCTGCTTTACCACTTCGCCGCCAATGCCGCGGCCCGCCTGCTCGGCGCATTCGGCGGCGCGCGCGGCCGCTTCCGCTCGCTGCCGCTGGCTTCGGGATGGACCGAAGGGCGCGACATGCCGGCGCCGCAAGGGCGCAGCTTCATGAGCCTCTGGGCCGAGCGGCAGAAACGGACGCCATCGTCATGAGCGAGGCGCGCGACCAGATCATCCAATCGATCCGCCGCGCCTTGAAGCGCGGCGCGCTCACCACCGAGGCGGAGAAGGCACTCGCCGATCGCCTCGCGCAGCCCACGCGCAATCTCATCCCAGCGCGCGCGGCAAGCCTCCAACACCAAGGCCAGGTGGACCTCTTCGTCGCCATGGCGGAGGAGGTGCAGACGACGGTGATGCGCGTCGTCGATGCCGGCGCGGTGCCGGGCGCCGTCGCCGATTATCTGGCGCAGCAGAATCTCCCGTCACGTTTGGTGATGACGCCAGATCCGCGCCTCGACGACATTCCCTGGAGCGACCGGCCGATGCTGGAGATCCGCCGCGGCCGCGCCGAGGATGGCGATCAGGTGGGCGTCACCGCCTGCTTCGCGGCGATCGCCGAGACCGGTACGCTGATGCTCACCTCGGGACCGGAGAGTCCGACGCGCAACAATTTCCTCCCCGATACGCACATCGTCGTGATGCGCGGCGCGCAGGTGGTGGCGAGCTATGAGGATGGCTGGGCGCGGTTGCGTGCCGAGCGGGCGGCGGCCGGGCAATCGCCGATGCCGCGCACGGTCAATTTCATTACCGGTCCCTCGCGCACCGGCGACATCGAGCAGCGCATCGAACTGGGCGCGCATGGTCCGCGGCGGCTTCACATCGTGCTCATCGATGACGAGGCGCGCGCCTAGCCGCGAAGAGCGCGCGCTCTGGCGCGCCGCCACGCGCGACGTGGCGCCGCTTGCGGCGACGCCGGCGCGACCGCCCGAAAGCCCCCTCCCGAACCCTCCTGGGCGCTCGTCGAAGGACCCGCAAGCGCGGGAGGGAGGGGTGGGGGCGCGTCGCCATCCCGCCAAGCATCTGCCGCCACTGACACACGATGCCTCGCCCGGGCTCGATCGCCGCACCGCCGAGCGCTTACGTCAGGGCGCGCTTCCCATCGAAGCGAGGCTCGACCTGCATGGCATGACGCAGGAAGAAGCGCATCGCGCGCTCGACGCGTTCCTCGCTCGTGCCGCAGCGGCGGGGAAGCGCTGCGTGCTAGTGATCACCGGCAAAGGCGGTCGCAGCTCAGGCGACGGCGTGCTGCGCGCCGCGGTGCCGCGCTGGCTTAACGAGCCACCCAACCGCGCCCGGCTCCTCGCTTTCGTGCTGGCGCAGCCGCCGCATGGCGGCGCGGGCGCACTCTACATCTTGCTGAAGCGACGGCGATGACGCCCTTCGGCGTGCGCTTGCGCCAACTTCGCGCCGAGCGCGGCATCGCGCTCAAGGACATGGCGGAAGCGCTCGGCGTCTCCGCCGCTTATCTCTCGGCGCTCGAGCACGGCCGGCGCGGCCGACCAACCCATGCCATGGTGGTGGCGATCTGCGCGCTCCTCAACATCATCTGGGACGAGGCGGACGAGCTTCATCGTCTGGCGCGGCTGTCGCATCCGCGCGTCACCGTCGACACCGCGGGCTTGTCGCCCGCCGCTACCGAGCTCGCCAACCTGCTCGCCGAACGCATTCGCAAGCTGCCGCCGGAGCGCGTCGAGCGCCTCCTCGAGCTGGTGCAGACCGCGCCGCTCACGTCAGCCCGCCGGCGACGGCGAAGGGCGTAGGAGAGAAGGCGGCACCTGACTCGTCCTCCTCCGCCCTTCAGGGCGGAGGAGGACGAGGAGGTGGGTGGCTCCGCTGGCGCGACGGTGCAGGCAGACATCGTCATTCCCCGACCTCGCCCCACCTCGCCGCCCCCGAGGGCCGAGAGGAGCGCATCGAGCATCTCGGGGTAGAGACCGCGGGGTCAATCGTCGAGGATGACGCGGGCAAGCTCGGTGAGCGCGGTGGCGCGCGCGAGCGCCATGTCGCGGCTGATGATGCCGTGCTCAAAGGCGTGCGCGGCGAGCACCATGTTGACGGTCGCGCCGTCGTTGGAAAGCGGCAGGCTCACGCGCTGGGTCACCGCCGGCTCGGGTCTCCCTTCGAGGGTGAAGCTGCTCGCCGTGTACATCGCGGCGCGGCGGCGCGCCATCTCCTCATAGATGCCGACGACGTACTGGCGATAGCCTACCTGCTCCGGCAGCGCCTCGTCGATGAAATGGCCGGTGGGATCGTGCGGCGAGTCGCGCCAGAACACCTCGCCGACGCGGCGATAGCGAAAGCGCGGCGCCGCGCCTTCCCAGATGACGTCGAGCAGCATGGTGTGCGGCCAGATGTCGGCGGGAATCTCCAAGGGATCGATGTCCGCACGCCGCGGCATGCGCCGTGTTCCGCGTTTGCTCCGCCAATACTGGTAGAGCTGGTTCAATAGCGGGTTGGGCACGACATCGGCCACCGGACGGCTTTCCTCCATGCCGGACATGGCCGCTCGATCGAGCGGCTCGGCCACAAGACATAGCTCAAAATGCCGATGAGGCGGGAAAAATTCGCGTACAAATTGAGCAAAACTTGTGCTTTCGGATGAATTGCGGGGCGCTTAACCCGTCCTTAAGCAATTCCCATCAATCGTTGGGTGCATGGTGCGTCATCCGAGAGATGCCAATTGCCGCAGCGCGGCGGATGGGCAAGCGTTGCATCAAGCCGATTTGTCAGACCTCCGGCTGCAGGATATGACCCCTTCCGAGCGTGCCGAGCTGAAGCGCCGCTACGAGCATTTCGTGCGGCACTTCCGAGCGGGCGGACCCGCCACGCGTCCCGCCGGGGCAAAACCGAAGCGGATCCGCAAATGGACGCCGAGCCGTAAAGCCTAGTCTAGAGCGAGTGGGAGACTGCCCCGGCGTCCCTTAGCGCTGCGGGCAGCCCACGACCGGCGGGCCGTGATAGTCGCTGCCCCCTGGACGATCCTGATGAAGCGCATCGGCACATTGCACGCCAGCATTGAGCGGCGTCGGCGGTCCGACGGTGGTGCCGGCGAGCGGCGCGGGCGCTGTGGCGCTCGCGGCCGGACCCTCGCAGCTATAGACGGCGAGATTGCCGGAAGAGCTCGGCTGCACCCCCTGGAAGATGGCGGCGCGGTCGTAGCGCGCACAGTAATTCTGCGCCTGCACATTGGTTTGCGAGACGTCGTTGCCCCTCACCTGGTAGGAGACGGTGGGCGGCGTCGACGTGACCTCGCGCGAGCCCCCGCAGGCGGCAAGAAGGGCGCAGGCAAGCAATGGGAAGGTGAACCGCATGGGAAAGGGCTCCATCGCTGTCGGTGACCTCTCGCCCGTAACGATGGCGCCCTGGCCGCGGTTCCGCCTCAGCCGGCAATTAGCGACACGCCCAAGACCAAGCCGTGGAGAAAAAGCGCGGCGAGGAAGAGCATGACGCCGAGCGCCGCGCGCCAGAGCGAGAGCTCGGCGAGACGAAGCTCGTTGCGGCCGGCGATGATGGCGGCAAAGGGGATGCGCGAGGTCTGTGCGGCAAACGCCTCCCAGCGCGCCCCCATGGCGCGCTGCCGTTTGCGGTCGATCGACGCCATGCCGTTCAGTGCCGTGACGAGAATGGCGCCGAAGAGCAACAGCGAGGCGAGATCGCCATTGGCATAGAGATGGGCCGCGGCCCAAAGCGCGAAGGCGCATAGACCGGGATGGCGCGTGATGCGGAAGATGCCGGTGGCGGCGAGGTCGCCTTTGAAGGTCGCATCAGCCCGTACGAGCGTGGGATTGCTGGGGGCGATGCTGAACACCAGCAGCACGAAGGCGACGAGCACGAGGACGATCGCGAGCGAACGCGCCCCCGGCAAGTGTCCCCACAACGGAACGAAATCCGCGAGGCGATACGCGCGGATGAGCCAGATTAGTCCTCCGAGGCTCAAGAGTGAGAAAAGGCCGCGAAAGCCCTTTTCGCCAAGGCGCTCCGCGAGCGAGATGCGCAACGGTCCTGCGATCACGAGATGCAGCGCGATCCAGAAGAGTGCGGCGAGCGCCATGGAAAGCATCGGTGAGGTCCCTTGCAATCGGCGCGCGATGCAAGTTTATCGCGCGACAGCCCGGTTGGCCATGCGAATGACAGGTTGCATGGCCGTTTGCCGCATCGCGCCACGCGAGCTATCCCGCGTCCTCGCATGTTCATCGTTTTCGGCATTTTGCTGCCGGTGTTCGGCCTTATCGCCATCGGCTACGGCATGGCGCGGACGCCTTTGCTCAAGACCGAGGGCGTGCGCGGGCTCGGCAGCTTCGTCTATTACGTGGCGCTGCCGGCGCTGCTCTTCCGCAGCACGGCGACACCGCCGCCCGGCGAGAGCGGCGGCTGCGCCATCATCGCCGCCTTCTTCGGCGGCGCCGTCATTCTCTTCGTGCTGGGCATGCTGCTCGCGCGCTTGCGCTTCGGCATGAGCTTGAGCGAGCAGGGCGTGGTGGGCGTCAATGCCTCCTTCGGCAACAGCGTGCAGATGGGCGTGCCGCTGGTGCTCGCCGCATTCGGACCGCAAGGCATGCACGCGATGGCGCTCGTGATCGCGCTGCAATCGGTCATTCTCCTGACGCTCGCCACCATCGTCATCGAGCTCGGCGGCTGGCGCGGCGGTGCCGCGCTGGGGCGGAGCATCCGCGCCGTCCTCAAGGCGCTCGTCACCAACCCCATCATCATGGCGATCGTCGCGGGCTTTTTCTGGCGCGAGGCCGGTCTCGCTCTCCCGACCGCACTCACGCGCCTCATCGACCTCTTGGCCGACGGCGCGAGCCCCTGCGCGCTCTTCGCCTTGGGCGCCTCGCTCGCGGGCTTTCGCCTGGCGGCGGATCTCGGCGACATCGCATTTCTCGTCGCGTTGAAGCTCGTGGCGCAGCCCGTCGCCGTGTGGCTCTTCGCCCGCGCCCTCGGCTTGGCGCCACTCGATCTTGCTGTCGTCACCATGGCGGCGGCGCTGCCCATCGGCATGAACGCCTTCATCATGGCGCAGCGCTACCAACTCTATGTTGCGCAATCTGCGAGCGCGGTGGTGCTGTCGAACCTGCTCTCGGTGCTGACGCTCGGCACGGTGCTCGGATTTTTCGCGGGTCGCTAGTGTCATCGCGCCGACGATGGCGTCGCCCGCTTTCCTTCATGTGGTGCGGCGCGGACCGGCCGGACGAGCAAGAATAATCCAGGGACAAGCCCGGGTGCAGACAGCAGCGGATTGCCCTTGCACAAGCCCTTACGCCGTGATAAAGAATCAGAGTGCTCTGTAGTCCAGAGTATTCTGTCGAAAAAGGCAACTCATGAACGCCAGCGCGGAAGAGCCGGTCGTAAGGCTGAGGGGGTTGTCCAAGACCTATGCCACCGGGGCGGTGGCGGTGGCCGCGCTCAAGGGCATCAGCCTCGATATCCCGCGGCATCGCTTCTCAATGGTGGTCGGCCCATCCGGCAGCGGCAAAACGACGCTGCTCAATCTCATCGGCTGCATCGACGTGCCGACATCGGGCACGGTCGAAGTCTGCGGCGAGGCGGTGGGCCGGCTCGGCGACAATGCGTTGTCGGATTTCCGCGCGCGCAACATCGGCTTCATCTTCCAGGGCTTCAGCCTGATCCCGGTGCTCTCGGCCTATGAGAATGTCGAGTACCCGCTGCTGCTGGTGGGAACGCCGGCCAAGGAGCGGCACGAGCGCACGCTCGCCATGTTGAACGCCGTCGGTCTCGACGAGCAGGAAAAGCAGCGGCCGAACGAGCTTTCCGGCGGCCAGAAGCAGCGCGTCGCCATCGCCCGCGCCCTCGTGAAGCATCCGGAGATCGTGCTCGCCGACGAGCCCACCGCCAACCTCGATACCCGCACGGGCGCGCAGATCATCGAGCTCATGCACCGCGTCCAGGCGGAGTTCGCGACCACCTTCATCTTCTCGACGCATGATCCGCAGCTCATCTCGCATGCCGATGAGACCTTCACCATCCGCGACGGCGAGTTGATCGGCGCGCGCCCTCCGGGAGGTGCCCCGTGATGCTGTTCAAGGTCGGGCTGCGCAACATCCTGCGCAACCGCCGCCGCTCGGCGGTGACTGGGCTTGCGATTGCCGTGGGCGCGCTGGCGCTGCTCGTCTTCGGCACCTTCCAGAGCTTCATCTTCGCCGGCTTCCAGACGCAGGTGGTGCGCGGGCGCGGCCACTTCACCGTCTTCCGCGACGGCTATTTCCTCTACGGCGCCGGCAACCCCGCGGCCTACGGCATTGACGACTACAAATCGGTGCTGGCGCTCATCGCTGATGATCCGACCTTGAAGCCGATGCTCAACGTCGTCACGCCGACGCTGTCGCTCTTCGGCATCGCCGGCAATTTCCAGGGCGAGAACGATGCCGCCAAGACATTCCTCGGCATTGGTGTCGTTCCCTCCGCCCGCGAGCGCATGCGCCAATGGGACCAGTTCCGCATCGCCAGCCCCTACCTGCCGGATCTCCGCCTCGCCGATGACGACGAGACGCGCGGCCTGATCGGCGTCGGGCTCGCGCGCATCCTCAATCTCTGCGGCCCGCTCAAGATCGCCAATTGTCCGACGCCGCCGACATCCACCACCCGCAAGCTTGCCGCGGCGGACGCGCCCCAGGAGGATTTCAGCGCGCTGGTCGCCGGCGATCTCGATCGCTCGCCCGATGCGGTGCGCGGCATGCCGCATATCGACCTGCTGGCCGCGACGGCCGGCGGCGCGCCCAATGTCGTGAGCCTCTATCTCGCCGGCGCCGATCCGCAAGGCGTCAAGGAGTTCGACGACAACTACATCGGCATGCATTTGGCGCTTGCCCAGCAGCTGCTCTATGGCCGCGGCGAGCACAAGGTGACCGGCATTGTGCTGCAGCTCCATCGCAGCGAGGACATGCCAGCCGCGCGCGCCCGGCTCGCCGCGCTCTTCAAGGAGAAGGGGCTGCCGCTCGAGACGCGCGATTTCGCGGAGCTCACGCCCAACTACAACCAGACCCTCACCTTCTTCCGCTCCATCTTCCTCTTCATCACCGTGATCATCGGCGTCATCGTGCTCTTCACGGTGGTCAACACCATGACCATGGCGGTGATGGAGCGCACCAACGAGATCGGCACGACGCGCGCCATGGGCGTCCGCCGCTCCGGCATCCGCCGCCAGTTCCTGCTCGAAGGCTCGATGCTCGGCGTGATCGGCGCCAGCCTCGGCGTGGTGCTCGCCGTCATCGTTGCGGCAATCGTCAACCGCTCCGGTCTCACTTGGACGCCGCCGGGCAATGCCAATTCCGTTCCCCTCGGGCTCTATCTCGAGAGCCCCGCGCTTTTCATCGGCACTTGGCTCGGGCTTGTGCTGGTGGCGACCATCGCGGCGCTCATCCCCGCCAATCGCGCCGCCAAGCTCCCCGTGGTCGACGCGCTCCGCCATGTATGAGGCGCGCATGACCCGCACCGCATCCGCCCTCGCTCTTGCCGCTCTCATGCTCTTCGCCGTCGCGGCTTCTGCCGCGGCGCAGAGCGCACAGGAGATCATCGCCGCATCCGACAAGGTGCGGAACCCGGGGAAGCCCTTCCGCGTCACCAACACGCTCACCGAATATGTCTCGGGGAGCGCGCGCAACAGCAGCACGCTGGTGGTCTACGCCAAGGTCGATGCCGCGAGCGGACAATTCCGCGATCTCGTGCGCTACATCGAGCCGGCGCGCGATGCCGGGAAGATGGCGCTGCTCGACGGCACGGTGCTGTGGTTCTACGACCCGGCATCGAAGGCAAGCGTACGCATCTCGCCGCAGCAGCGCCTCATCGGCCAAGCCTCGATCGGCGACGTGCTCACCGTCAACCTCGCGCAGGACTACACCGGCACGCTGATCGGCGCCGAAAGCATCCAGGACAGCCAGCGGCAGGCGCATGACTGCTGGCACCTCGACATGAAGGCGGCCAACGAGCATGCAACATACAACCGCGTCGAATACTGGATCGAGAAAGGCACCTATTACCCGATCAAGGGCAAGTTCTATTCCGATAGCGGAAGACTGCTGAAGATCCTCTATTACCGCGCCTTCGTCGAGCGGCTAGGAGGCATCCGCCCGACCGAGGCCATCATCATCGATGCGGTCGACAGCGCGCTCGTCACCAAGCTCGTCTTCGGCGACTACCAGTTCCAAGAAATCCCCGAGACCTGGTTCCAGCGCGACTACCTGCCGCGGCTTCGCATCGAATGACGGCGCGCGCCGCCCCTATCCTGCCGCTCCTCCTCGCGCTGACCGCGGCGCCGGCCTGGGCGGACGAGAACAAGGATCTCGAGCTCATTCCCGAAAGCGTGCGTGCGCCCACCGAGCGACCCGCCGCCGACGAGCCGACGCGCGATCTGCGTCAGCGCATCTATCTCGAAAACGCGCTGACACTCGATAGTTTTCGCACCACGGTCGTGGCGCCGCCGCCGCCCACGGGTCCCGACTGGCAGGAGCGGCTTTTCCTGGATGGCCGCAAGGAATGGCTGCTCGGCGCCGGCGCGACGCTCGGCCTCAGCGATCGCTTCAACCTGCAAGCGGAGGACCGGGAAAATTTCCCGACGCGCCAGACGGTACGCAACGAGTTCCGTGAAGGCTTCGTGAGCTGGCAGACGCTCCCCGGCGACTATCTCGACGCCGGACGAATCAACCTCAAGAACGGTGTCGCCGCGGGCTTCAACCCGACCGATTTCTTCAAGACGCGCGCCGTGGTTGAGCCGCTCTCGGCCGATCCGGCGATCCTGCGCGAGGACCGTCTCGGCACGGTCATGGTGACGGGGCAGCATATCGGCGAAGGCGGTTCCGCTCTGGTCGCCTTCGCGCCCGCCCTCTACAGCCCGAGCCGCGTCTATACCGCGACCACGCTGCCGAGCCTCAACCCGATGTTCGACCGCACCAATGCGCATGACCGTTTTCTCCTCAAAGGCGGCGCAACCATCGTCGGCGATCTGAGCCCGGAGCTGCTCGTCTATCACGAAGGCAACCGAACCGAGTTCGGCGCGAATCTCGCCGAAAGCGTCGGCAAGAGCACCATCCTCTATGCGGAATGGGCCGGAGGCCGGCGCACCAGCCTCATCGCCGACGCGCTGCGCTACGGCGTCGATACCGGCACGATCCCCGGCAACGTGCCGAACGTGCTGCCGTTGGATCCGCGCCGGCATTTCCAGAACGATCTCTCGGCCGGCGGCTCCTACACCACCGAATCGAAGGTCGTGTTCAATGTCGAATACCAATTCCACCAGGCAGGCTTCTCGCTCCGGGATTGGCACAACTGGTTCGCGACCGGCACGTCGGGGCTGAGCACGCCACCCGTCCGCGCGGCACTGTGGTTCATTCGCGGCTATGCGGCGGAGCAGCAGGAGCCCACCACCACGCACGCTGCCTTCTTCCGCGCCGACTGGGTGGACGCTTTCGTGCCGCATCTCGAGCTGACGGCCTTCGCCAGCGTCGATCTGCAGGACGGCTCGACCCTGACGCAGGCGACCGCCGATTACGCGCTTTCCGACACCTGGAGCATCGGCGCGCTCGTGGCGGCGACTTTCGGCCGCGGTCGCTCGGCCCAGGGCAGCCTTCCCCAGAGCGCGACCGCGATCCTCAAGATCGCACGCTATTACTGATCCCGGGCGAAGAGGGAGCGCCGCGCATGACCATCGACCCGAACGACGCCAGGACATCGCTCGACGACATCGCCGCGGTCGAGCGACTTACCTACCAGGCGATCACCTACGACCACAGCAGCTTCCAATTCATTTGGTGGGGCGCGCTGGTCTTCTGCGGCTATCTCTGGTGCTTCTTGTCGCCGGAGCATGCGAGGCTCGGCTGGATCGTGGTAGCCGCGGCCGGCGTCAGCGGCAGCTTTGCCTTGCGGCGCGTGCGACGCGCACCGTCCTCGCGCGACAGCAAGCTCGGCCAACGGCTGGGATACGCTCAGCTCGCGCTGATTGGCTTCGGTCTCGTCCTGGCGTGGCTGATCTCCCCGATCAGCGATCGGCAGATGGAAGCGTTTTGGCCCACGCTCGTCATGTTCTGTCATTTCCTGGCGGGTATCTGGCTCGGCCGGTTCTTCCTGCTGAGCGGCCTCACCGTCACGGCATTGATCGTCATCGGCTATGTCTGGAGCGGCCCCTGGTATCCGCTCTGGCTTGCGGTATCGGTCGGCGGCGGTTTGATCGCGAGCGGCCTGTGGCTGCGGCGGATGGGCTGATCGCGATGAACGGTGCGAACGAGACCATCCATCAGTCGATGCGGCTCAAGATCATGACGGCGCTCAATGTGCTGCATCCCGAGACGGCGCTCGAATTCACGCGCCTCAAGGGGCTGGTCGGCGCCACCGATGGCAATCTCGGCGCGCATCTCGATACGCTCGAGCGCGCGGGCTATGTCACCATCGAGAAGCTCTTCGTTGGCAAGAAGCCACAGACCCGCATCAAGGCGACGCCTGCGGGGCGCCGCGCCTTCACCGAGCATGTCGCCTATCTCCGCGAGATCCTCGACGCCCGCGGCGCGTCGGGATGACGAGATACCCTGCAAGTCTGCAGCGCGTTCTTCGCGACGCGGCGCTTCGCACCATCCCCCGGGTTAATCCCCGGGGGTACGGCGGAAGGATCTGACCGAACTGCTAGGCGCGCGAGGCGTAGACGGCGTTCTCGAACTTGGCGAAGAGCGCGAGCGCCTTCGCATCGGCGAAGGGCACGAGCTGCATCAGGATGACGCCGGCGATGCCGGCGGCGGGGTCGATCCAGAAATAGGTGTTGCCGAGACCCGCCCAGGCCAAGCTGCCGGCGCTACGGCCGCCCGGCACGCGCTCGGTGCTGATCATGAAGCCCAGGCCCCATTTCTTCACCATGCCCGGGAAGAATTCGGCGTCGTTGGAGTAGGGCGGGATCGCCGTCTTCAAGAGGCGCACATTGATGTCGCCCATCTGGTTCTGCGCCGCCGCCTTCGCCGTCTCGGGCTTCAGCACCGGCTTGCCGTCAGGGCCGCGCCCCTCGTTCAAGAACATGCGGGTGAAGGCGAGGTAGTCGGAAGCGGTACCGTAGAGGCCGCCGCCGCCCATCTGGAATTCGGGCTCTTGCGGAATCTCGAAGGGCATGGGCGCGAGCGCGCCGTCGGCATCGCGCGCATTCATGCCGACCAGCTTGGCGCGCTGGCTGTCCGTGATCTTGAAGCTCGTGTCCTTCATCCCAAGCGGGCCGAAAAGATTGTCGCGGAAATAATCCCCGAGCTTCTGACCGCTCACGCGCTCCACCGCCTTGCCGATCCAGTCGATGTTGATGCCGTATTCCCACTTGTCGCCAGGATCAAAGGTAAGCGGCATCGTAAGCGCCTTGTTCTCGCACGAGATGATGCCGGGAATGCCCTTCTTCTCTTCATAGCGGAGGAGGTCCGGGTTCCAGATGTCGTAGCCGAAGCCGGCCGTGTGGGTGATGAGATGGCGGAGCGTGATCGGCCGCTTGGCGGGACGCAGCTTGGGCTCGCCCGCAGCGTCGAAGCCTTCGAGCACCTGGGGATGCGCCAATTCCGGCAGCACCTCGCGGATGGGGCTGTCGAGCGCGAGCTTGCCGCGCTCGGCGAGCTGCATCGCCGCCGTCGAGGTGATGGCCTTCGTCATCGAGGCGATCCAGAACACCGAATCGACCGTCATCTGCGGCCCTTCCGGCAGCGCGCGGCGGCCGAAGGCGCCTTCATAAATCGTCCCCTCGCGCGTCGCTGCGGTGGCAACGACGCCGGGAACATCTCCATTGTCGATTCCCTTGCGCAGGACGAGGTCGGCTTGCGGCAGCGACGGCATGGCAATCCTCCCGTTGGGCGATGTTGGTGCTGAACGAATGATCATCCGCCGGTTCCGCGGCGATGGCAACCACTTCAGAACGTGTTGATCACGGCATCGTCCCGGCGGCGGAGTGCCCCAACGAGGCGATGCACGTGATAGTGCATGGCGCATTTCACCGCGTAGATGCGCAGGACGATTGGGTCATGCCGTCGCGTGAGCGCACGCCAGAGGCGCTGGCGATAGGCTCGGCGCAGGGATTGCTCACGCACGTGCCACATGAGCCGCGCGGCAAGCCCCAGGGCTTGCAGCACAAGCCCCGCGTGATAGAGGCGCCGCCGCCAGGCATGGTTCTGCGCGTAGTTGCGCCAGCCGCGCTCGGTGACGGCCCCCCCAGCAAGGTAGAGATCGTCGAGGCGATCGAAATAGGCCTTGGGCTCGTAGAGCTCGGCCATGAGGCGGACATAACCTTCGCTCAACGCCTCGCGGCTCAAGTTGAGCGGCAGCACATTGGTGCCGCTCGCGGGCTCGTCGGCGGGATCGAGACGGCCCGCTGTGGCGAGGCGCGCATGAAGCGGTGTCTTGGGAATCGCCGACAGCATGCCGACCATCGCCGTTGAAACGCGAGCCTCTGCGAGGAAATTTCGATGCGCGGCGAAAACGCGCTCGTCGTCGTTGTCGAAGCCCAAGATCATCCCGGCCCAGACCTCCATGCCGGCGTCCTGGATGCGCCGCACTTTTTCGACGAGGCTGCCGCCGCGGCGGAGATTCTGCAGCTTCTTGGTCTCGCGCAGCGACTCCTCGTTGGGGCTTTCGATGCCGACAAAGACGATGACGATGTTGGCCTCGACCATGAGCCGCATCATCTCCGCGTCGTCGGCGAGATCGACCGAGGCCTCGGTGACGAAGATCATGGGATAACCATGCGAGCGCTGCCAGCCGATGACGTGAGAGAGCAGCTCCTTCACCGCCTTCTTGTTGCCGATGAGGTTGTCGTCGACGATGAAGGCGATCGCCATCCCTTGCGCGCGAAGGCCGTCGAGCTCGGCGGTAATCTGCGGCGGCGTCTTGAGGCGCGGCCGGCGACCGAAGACGACGATGATGTCGCAGAACTCGCACTGGAAGGGACAACCGCGCGAGAACTGCACGCTGCCGAAGGCGTAATGCCGCATCGCCAAGAGATCGAGCCGCGGCGCCGGCACGCGCGTCATGTCGGTCTTTTCGCTTTGCTCATAACGGCGCGCCGCGTGCCCTTGCGCCCGGTCGGCGAGAAAGCGCGGCCAGGTTTCCTCGGCCTCGCCGACGAAGACGACATCGGCAAGGTCGCCGAAGTAGTCCTCGCTGACGCTCACCCAGGGTCCGCCGACCACCGTGAAGGCGCCGCGCCGCTTGAGTTCGGTGAGGATCTCGCGCATGCGCCGGCGCTGCACCACCATGCCGGTGACGCCGACGATGTCGGCGCGCGCGCATCGCGCGAAATCGATCGCCTCGACATTCTCGTCGATGATGGTAACGCGATGCTCGGCGGGCGTGAGCGCGGCGAGGAGCGGCAGCGCCGCCACCGGCAGCGCCGCGCGCTTGCCGATCAGGGGGAGCGCGTGCTCAAGACCCCAGAACGACACCTCGAAGCGCGGATTGATGAGCACGATATCGGCCATCACCGGCCTCGCCGCGACGGAGTGCAGGCGCATTCTCGCACGATGCGCCGCCGTCGTCGATGGCGGCGCGCATCAGCCAAGGTGATCGAGCGGCAAGGGTGCCGCGACTTTGCGCGTCGAGATGGCGATGTTGCTGCGCACTTCCTTGATCATCGAGAAGGCGAGGAGGCGGTCGAGCAGGAAGCGCTCATAGCGTTGGAGATCCGGCACAACCACCTCGAGGAGATAGTCGATATCGCCCGAGACCATGTGACAGGCGATCACCTCGGGCATGGCGATGATCGCGTCCTGGAGCGCATCGGCGCGTTCATCGGCGTGCGCCTCGATCTTGACGCCGATGAAAACGGTCAGGCCGAGGCCGATGCGCTGACGCTTCAAGACGGCGCGATAGGCGTCGATGTAGCCGTCCTCTTCCAGCCGCTTGACGCGGCGCAGGCACGGCGAAGGCGAGAGGCCGACCTGCGCCGCCAGCTCGACGTTGCTCAGCCGCCCCTCCTCCTGGAGCGCGCGGAGAATGCGATGATCGATCGCATCAAGGTCAGTCGTTGGCATAAATCACCCATAGATCACTGATCTAGAGCAGAATATTGCGACAAGGACTTCCTTTCCAGCCATCCTTTGCCAGGACATGCCCCGCCGCTGTCCGCGATACTTCCGCCGACGATTCCTTGAGAAGGGTCCCAATGATGAGCGGCGATGTCGAAGGATTACTGGTGGCGGTGCGGCGCTATTTCGAGTTGATGTACGATTCCGACCTCGGGCACTTCGATCGCGTCTTCGCACCGACGGCCCAACTCCACGGCTTTCGCGACGGCCGCCTCACCCTATGGTCGGCGGGACAATTCAAGGAAATGATGGCGAGCCGGCCTTCGCCGCGAGCGCAGGCCGCGCCGCGCGAGGAGGCGATCCTCTCATTCGATTTCGCCGCAGCGGATCAAGTTCACGCGAAAGTGCGCGTGCGCATCGGCGCGACGGTCTTCGTGGATTGCCTGACATATCACCGCGCCGACGGCGAATGGCTCATCACGCACAAGGCATACAATGTGGACCGGGTAATCGGGCAATAGTGCATGAAGTTCGCGGGCATTGATGCCGGGCGTCCTTGCGGCGCTGAGAGCTCACAAAATGAACTTCGACAAATCCGCGTTCTTCGCCAATGCCGCCACGTGGTCGCGCACATAGGTGCGATCGATGCTCACGACCGTACCCGGTGATTTGTCGGCGGCCGTGAAGCTCACCTCTTCGAGGAGCCGTTCGAGGACGGTATGGAGCCGGCGCGCGCCGATATTCTCGACCGCCGTGTTGATCTCCTCGGCGAGAGCGGCGATCTCGTCGATGGCGTCGTCGGTGAAGTGAAGCGTGACGCCTTCGGTGGCAAGCAGCGCCTTGTATTGCTTGATGAGGCTCGCTTCCGGCTCGACCAGGATGCGGCGAAAATCGTCGCGGTTGAGCGGCTTCAGCTCGACCCGGATCGGCAAGCGCCCCTGCAGCTCCGGCAAGAGGTCGGAGGGTTTCGCCAGGTGGAAGGCGCCCGAGGCGATGAAGAGCACGTGGTCGGTTTTGACCGAGCCGTGTTTGGTCGCGACCGTGGTGCCTTCGATGAGCGGCAGGAGATCGCGCTGCACGCCTTCGCGGCTCACATCGCCGGCGATCCGTGCCTCGCTTCGCGCGCAGATCTTGTCGATCTCGTCGATAAAGACGATGCCGCTTTGTTCGACGGCGGTGATTGCCTCTTTGAGGACTTTTTCCTGATCGAGAAGCTTGTCGCTTTCCTCGGCCATGAGCACCGCGTGGCTTTCGTGCACGCTCATGCGGCGCGGCTTGGTGCGGGTGCCGAAGGCCTTGCCGAAGATCTCGCCCAAATTGACCATGCCCATCGACGCGCCGGGCATGCCGGGAATCTCGAAAGTGGGGAGGCTCGCCGCCGGCGAGTCCTGCACCTGGACTTCGATCTCCTTGTCGTCGAGCTGACCTTCGCGGAGCATCTTGCGGAACTTCTGCCGCGTCTCGGCGCCCGCGTTCTGCCCGACCAGCGCGTCGAGCACGCGCTCCTCGGCGTGAAGCTCGGCGCGCGACGCCACCTCCTTGCGCAAACGCTCGCGCATCATGGTGATGGCGACCTCCAGGAGATCGCGCACGATCTGCTCGACATCGCGGCCGACATAACCCACCTCGGTGAATTTGGTGGCTTCGACCTTGATGAAGGGCGCTTGCGCCAGGCGCGCGAGGCGTCGCGCGATCTCGGTCTTGCCGATCCCGGTCGGGCCGATCATCAGGATGTTCTTGGGCAGCACCTCCTCGCGCAGATCCTCGGGAAGCTGCTGGCGGCGCCAGCGATTGCGCAGGGCGATGGCGACGGCGCGCTTGGCGTCGTTCTGGCCGACGATGTGACGGTCGAGCTCGGAGACGATCTCGCGCGGGCTGAAGGCGCTCATAGGCTTTCGATGGTGACTTTGTCGTTGGTGTAAACGCAAATCCCGGCGGCAATCGCCATCGCCTTCTTGGCGATCGCTTCGGCGTCGAGCTCGGCGCGATCGATGAGCGCGCGCGCCGCTGCGAGCGCATATCCCCCGCCCGAGCCGATGCCGATGAGCCCATCCTCGGGCTCGAGCACGTCGCCGGTGCCGGAGAGGATGAGCGACACCTTGCTGTCGGCTACCGCCATCATCGCCTCGAGTCGGCGCAGATAGCGATCGGTGCGCCAGTCCTTGGCAAGCTCGACGCAGGCGCGCGGCAATTGCCCGGGATGTTGCTCAAGTTTGGCTTCGAGCCGCTCGAACAAGGTGAGCGCGTCGGCGGTGGCGCCGGCGAAGCCCGCGATCACCGTGCCGTTACCGAGGCGCCGCAGCTTCTTGGCGTTCGACTTGACGATCGTCTGGCCCATCGACACCTGGCCGTCGCCGGCGATCACCACGCGCCCCTCCTTGCGTACGCACAGGATGGTGGTGCCGTGCCAGGTCTCGGGGGATGCGTTCTGCATGGTGGGCCTTGCCCGGGAAGGGTGGCCCACAATGTGGGGCCGCCCGGGCGACGATCAAGCCGAATCGCGCCGTGCCGCTATCGCAAGGAGGAAATAGATGAAAACGAATATAGATGAGAGCGGTAACCAAACTCTCGAATGTAAGGGCCAGATAAGGCGCTCGTCGCTATTCGCCGTCACCCAAGTCGTCACCAGTTCTTATTTGGCGCCATTGTCCGTTTTACGTCCTGGTAAGGACCGCCCGACATTATCTGCCGGCTTTTTGCTGAGATCATCGGCCGCGATGCGCGTCTCGCGCCGACCGGCGCGCCCACAAGGAGTTGAGATGATGTCCCGCATGCTTGCTGCCGCGCTGCTCGTCGCTGTCGCCGCATCGCCAGCCTACGCCGATGAGATCACGGTTGGCCAGAAGGCCAAGACCTTCAGCATGGACACCGCCACGCTCAAGCCTGGCGATACCATCAAATTCATCAATGATGATGCCACGCAGCATAATGTTCTGATCACCGGCCCCAAAGATGAGCTGAGGAACAGCGGTGTGCAGGAGCCGGGCGAGGCCGCGGCGTTTCAATTCGACAAGGCCGGCACCTACCAAGTGGAATGCGGCATCCATCCCAAGATGAAGATGAGCGTCGTGGTGAAATAAGCGGGCATTGCCGCCGCCTCGTTCACTGAACGTCGTCCCGCCGCTACTGGCGGCGGAAGCCGGTTCTTGCTAAAACCACGCGCGCCGAGCCGATGGGTGGCTCGGCCCATGGAAGGCGCGTCGTTTTGAGGAGAGCCCCGGTGGCCCAGGCTCGATCGCCGGCCGTTCAAGCGCCGCAGCGCCAAGCGAGCGTCGAGCGCATCACCCGCGAGACCAAGATCCGCGGCAGCGTCAATCTCGACGGCACCGGCAGCTTCGATATCGCCACCGGCATCGGCTTCCTCGACCACATGCTGCAGCAGCTCTCGCGCCACAGCCTCATCGACTTGACCTTGCGCGCGGAAGGCGATCTTCACATCGACTTCCACCACACCACCGAGGATACGGGCTATGTGGTGGGCGAGGCGGTGTCGAAAGCGCTCGGCGATCGCCGCGGCATCGCCCGCTGGGGTGATGCGTTGGTGCCGATGGACGAGACGCTGACGCGCGTGGCACTCGATGCCTCGAACCGGCCGTACCTGGTCTGGAAGGTCAATTTCTCCAAGCCCAAGCTCGGAGAGATGGACACCGAGCTGTTCAAGGAGTGGTTCCAAGCCTTTGCTCAATCGGCGGGCGTGACCCTCCATGTCGAGACTCTCTACGGCGAGAACAATCATCATATCGTCGAGTCCTGCTACAAGGGCCTGGCGCGGTCCTTGCGGCAGGCGGTGGCGATCGATCCGCGCCGCGCGGGCGAGGTGCCCTCGACCAAGGGCGTGCTCTAGAGCCGCTCCATGATCACCGCGATCATCGATTACGGCTCGGGCAATCTCCGATCCGCGGCGAAAGCCTTCGAGCGCGCCGCGCGCGAGATCGGCGTCGCGACCGAGGTGGTGGTGACGAGCGACGCCGAGACCGTGCGCCAGGCGGAGCGCGTCGTTCTGCCGGGCCAGGGCGCCTTCGCCGAGTGTCGGCGCGGTCTTGCTGCGGTCGCTGGCATGGAGGCGGCGCTCGATGAAGCGGTGCGACGGCGCGGCCGCCCCTTCTTCGGCATCTGCGTCGGCATGCAGCTCATGGCGGAGTACGGCCGCGAATTCGAGACCGTGACCGGCCTCGGTTGGATTCCCGGCGAAGTGCAGGCGATGACCCCGCGGGATGCGGCGCTCAAAATCCCGCATATGGGCTGGAACGAGCTCGCGCCCGTTGCGGCGCATCCCGTGCTCGCCGGGATCGAGCGCGGCGCCCATGTCTATTTCGTGCACAGCTATGCCTTTTACTGTCGCGAACGGCGCGACACGCTGGCGGTGACCGACTATGGCGGCGAGGTGGTGGCAGCGGTGGGCCGCGACAATCTCTTCGGCACGCAATTCCATCCCGAGAAGAGCCAAGCGGTGGGCCTGCAGCTCATCGCCAATTTCCTGCGGTGGCGGCCATGAACGAAGGACGTTCGCCGCCGACCGCGGTGGAGCGGTTGGAGAAATTCGCCGGCACGGATCTGCACGATCTCTGCGATGCCGCGGAAGCCGCCATCAAGGGCGGCGGCGGCTTCGGCTGGCTCTCGGTGCCGCCGCGCCACATCATGGAGGCGTATTGGCGGGGCTTGCTCTTAGTGCCGGAGCGGCAGGTCTTCGTCGCGCGGCTCGACGGCACCATCTGCGGCTCGGCGCAGCTCGCGCGTCCCCCGCGCAACAACGAGGCGCAAAGTTTCGCGGCGCAGCTCTCCGGCAACTTCATTGCCCCCTGGGCGCGTGGCCACGGGCTGGCGCGGCATATTGTGCTTGTCGTCGAGGATGCGGCGCGGGCCGCGGGCTTCACCATCCTCAATCTCGATGTGCGCGATACCCAGACCGCGGCGATCCAGCTCTATGAGAGCCTGGGTTATGTGCGCTGGGGCACGCACCCCGCTTACGCCCGCGTCGACGGGCGCGAGATCCTCGGCCACTATTATTTCAAGCGGCTCGGCGGCGAGGCGCCGTCGCGGTGATCCTCTATCCCGCGATCGACCTCAAGGACGGCAAGTGCGTCCGCCTGCTGCGCGGCGAGATGAGCACGGCGACCGTCTTCAACGACGATCCCGCGGCGCAGGCGCGCGCCTTCGCCGCTGCCGGCTGCCGCTTTCTCCATGTCGTCGATCTCGACGGCGCGTTTCAGGGAAAGCCGATGAATACGCGCGCCGTCGAAGCGATCGTCGCGGTGGCGGGTGTGCCGGTGCAGCTGGGCGGCGGTATTCGCGACCGCGCCGCCATCGACGCCTGGCTCGAGCGCGGCGTAGCGCGGGTCGTGCTCGGAACGCTTGCCTTGCGCGATCCTGCTTTGGTGAAAGCCGCGTGCGCGGCGCATCCCGGCCGCATCGCCGTCGGCATCGATGCGCGCGCCGGCATGGTGGCGGTGGGGGGTTGGGCGGAGACGTCGAGCATGCGGGCGCTCGACCTCGCGCTCAACTTCGAGGATGCCGGCGTCGCTGCCATCATCTACACCGACATCGAGCGCGACGGCGCGCTCGGCGGCGCCAATGTCGAGGGGACGGCGGCGCTCGCGCGGCGGCTCACCACGAAGGTCATCGCATCGGGCGGCGTCGCCTCGCTCGACGATCTCCGCGCCTTGAAGGCGCGAGAGAGGGACGGCATCGCCGGCGTCATCTGCGGCCGCGCGCTTTACGATGGGCGCATCGATTTGCGCGCCGCGCTCGCGGTGGTGGAGGGATGATGATGCGAGGCGAGGTGCGGGCGGCCTACCCCCCACCCCTCCCTCCCCCTCACGGGGGGAGGGGGATTCTCGATTTTGATGTCGTGGGCCCCTCCCCCCTTGTGGGGGAGGGTAGGGAGGGGGGAGCCGCCGCAGGGAGCCGCCCATGCTGAAGACGCGCATCATCCCCTGCCTCGACGTGAAGGACGGACGCACGGTGAAGGGCGTCAACTTCGTCGATCTCGTCGATGCCGGCGATCCCGTCGAGCAAGCGTCGCTCTACGATCGCGAGGGCGCGGACGAGCTCTGCTTTCTCGACATCACCGCATCGCACGAAAATCGCGCGACGCTTTTGGATGTGGTGGCGCGCACGGCAGAGCGCTGCTTCATGCCGCTCACCGTGGGCGGCGGCGTGCGCACGGTGGAGGACATTCGCACGCTGCTGCTCGCGGGTGCCGACAAGGCCTCGATCAACACCGCGGCGGTGGCGCGGCCAGCGTTCGTCAAGGAAGCGGCTGAGAAATTCGGCAGCCAGTGCATCGTCGTGGCCGTCGATGCAAAAGCCGTCTCGCCCGGCCGCTGGGAAGTTTTTACGCATGGCGGTCGACGCGGCACCGGTCTCGATGCGGTCGACTGGGCAAAGCGCATGGCGTCCCATGGCGCGGGCGAAATCCTGCTCACCTCGATGGACCGCGACGGCACCAAAGCGGGCTTCGACATCGCCTTGACCCGCGCCGTGGCTGACGCGGTGCGCGTGCCGGTGATCGCCTCGGGCGGCGTCGGCACGCTTGAGCATCTCGTCGCGGGCATCCGCGACGGCCATGCGAGCGCCGTGCTCGCCGCCTCGATCTTCCATTTCGGAACATACCGGATTTCCCAAGCCAAAGCGGCGATCGCCGCGGCGGGAATTCCGGTGCGCACTCCATAGGAGGGGCTCGATGGCGGCAATCGACGGGACGGTGCTCGACCGGCTTTATGGGGTGATCGCCGCTCGCCGCGGCGGCGATCCCGCCACGTCTTATACGGCGAAGCTCTTCAGCCAGGGCAGAGCCAAGATCGCGCAGAAGCTCGGCGAGGAAGCGGTCGAGGCGGTGATCGAAGGCGTGCGCGGCGACGGCGCGCGGCTCGCCCAAGAAAGCGCCGATCTCCTCTACCATCTGCTCGTGCTCTGGGCCGAAACCGGGGTCGCGCCTGAGCAGGTTTGGCAGGCGCTCGAGGCGCGCGTCGGGCGCTCAGGTCTCGAGGAGAAGAAGTCGCGTCCCAAGCCCTGAGGAGCGCGCCATGGCCTACGACCCGAGCAATGTCTTTGCCCGCATTCTTCGTGGCGAGCTGCCATGTCGGAAAGTGTTTGAGGACGAGCACGTGCTCGCCTTCCATGACATCCATCCCCAGACGCCCGTCCATATCCTCGTCATTCCCAAGGGCGCCTATGTCTCGCTCGACGATTTCTCGGTCAAGGCGACCGCGGCCGAGCTTGCCGCCTTCCTCCGCGCGCTCGGGCAGATTGCGCGCGAGCACGGGGTCGCCCAATCGGGGTATCGGATTCTCGCCAACCATGGCCCCGATGCCCATCAAGAAGTGCCGCACTTTCATGTTCATATTTTCGGCGGCCGCCGGCTCGGGCGAATGATTTCAAAGGGATAGATGGATACCCTCCAGTGGCCGGTTGACCTTCTGTTAACCAACTGTGCCTAGCATTGTCGATTCGATCGTCCCTTGAAAGCGGCGAGCGCCGCCGCGAGCGAAGCCGCCGGCCATGTCGAGATCGCCCACCGCAGCCAGCAATTTGGTGCCGTCGGCCGTCACCTCGGAAGAGGAACGGCTGCGCGCCTTCGCCGAGATCGGCTCCGACTGGTTCTGGGAAAAGGACGCCGAGCTGCGCTTCATCTCCATGGCGAGCGTCATCGATGGTCCCGCCGCGGCCTTCGCCAGGCACTTCCTCGGCAAGCGCATCGACGAGGTGAGGCTGCCGGGCTTCGACGAGGTCGATTGGCGGCCGCTGTTTCGCGCTCTCGACAAGCGCGCGCCATTCCGCGAGTTCCGCTTCATCCGCCGCACCGCCGAGGGAGTTCGCCATCTCGCCGTCAGCGGCATGCCGATCTTCGACGGCACCGGCCGCTTCGTGGGTTATCGCGGCACCGGCCGCGACTCGACGAAGGAGACGCTGGCGGAGGAACGCGCGGCGACCGCGCAATCGCAGCTCATGGCGGCGGTCGAGAGCATCCCGCAATGCTTCCTGCTGCTCGATGCCGCGGATCGGCTGGTGCTTTGCAACAGCCGCTATCGCGAGCTTCACGCGGCGATCGCCGACAAGCTCGTGCCCGGCACCTCCTTCGAGGAGATTTGCCGTGCCACGGCGGCTGTGGGGTTGCCCGAGGCAGCCAAGGGCCGCGCCGAGGCATGGGTGCGCGAGCGGCTCGCGCGCCATCGCACCGCCGATGCGGAGATCGAGGAGCGGCAGGTCGGCGATCGCTGGTTCCACATCACCGAGCGGCGGACGCATAACGGCGGTACCGTCGTCATCCACACCGACATTACCGCCCTCAAGCGCCGCGAGCAGGAGCTCGCGGAGAAGACCGCGCTGCTGCGCGCGACGCTCGACAACATGGAGCAAGGGCTTCTCGTGCTCGACGCGTCCTTCCGCATCAAGATGTGGAACGACCGCTGGCTCGATCTCCACGACGTGCCGCGCGCGCTCATCGGTGTCGGACGCCCGATCGAGCCCGTGATCGAATTCGCCGCGCGACGCGGCGACTATGGTCCGGGCGATCCCGCCGTCCTCGCGGCGCGGCGCAAGGAGCAGCTTCGCCACCCGAGCGCCGCCGTGGGTCAGATCGACAGCGGCACCGGTCGGGTCGTCGAGGTGCGGCGGAGCGCCATGCCCGACGGCGGCCTCCTCCTCACCTTCGCCGATATCACCGAAGCGAAGCAGGTCGAGGCTCATCTCCGCCGCGCCAAGGACGAGGCGGAGATGGCGAGCCGCAGCAAGACCGAGTTCCTCGCCAATATGAGCCATGAGCTGCGCACGCCGCTCAACGCCGTGATCGGCTTCTCCGACATATTGATCGGCCAGATCTTCGGACCGTTGGGCGATTCGCGCTACCGCGACTATGCCCGCGACATCCGCGATAGCGGCCAACACCTGTTGAACCTCATCAACGACGTGCTCGACGTCTCGAAGGTGGAGTTCGGCAAGGTGGAGCTGCTCGAGGAAACGGTCGATGTGATGGGCGTGGTGGAAGCTTGCATCCGCCTCATGCGCGAGCGCGCGGAGACGGCGGGCATCCGCCTCCAACAGGAGCTGCCGCGGAGCCTGCCGCAGATTCAAGCGGACAGCCGCCGCTTGAAGCAGATCGTGCTTAATCTGCTCTCGAACGCCGTCAAGTTCACGCCGCCGGGCGGTCGCGTGATGATCCGCGCGAGCGACGGCGCGGATGGGCTTCGCCTGATCGTCGAGGACAGCGGCATCGGCATTGCGCCCAACGATCTCGAAAAGGCGCTCCGTCCCTTCGGCCAGATCGACAGCCGGTTGGCGCGCAAGTACCAGGGGACTGGCCTCGGCCTGCCGCTCGCGCGCTCGATGACCGAGCTCCATGGCGGCAAGCTGGTGCTCGAAAGCACGCCGGGCCGCGGCACCACCGCCACGGTCTGGCTTCCCGCCAGCCGCATTTTGAGTCCCGCCGGCATTCTCCCGCGTGTCGCCGCCGCCGACCGCTGAAGCACGTGCCGCCGCGCCACCGGTTTTCGGCGTCTTCAAGGGGATGAGGAGATAAGGGGAGATGAGGGGGATTTCTTTGTCCTCCATCTCCAGCCGTAGTTTTTGGACACCAATTTATAGACAGATCCGCTTTGCTTCCGTTCTCCGAAGTCGGATGTCCGGTTTAATTCGGCGCGACGTTCACGCCTTTGAGGCCCTTCGCGTCGATCGCCTTCTGCACGACGCCGGTCTGCTTTGCTTCGGTGACGAGCCTCGCGAGTGTAGTCTGCGCCGCGGTACTGCGACCTTTCGGCAGCGCGGCCGCCACGCGAACCATCGCAAAGGCGCCCGGCACGATCTTGGCACCCTGCAGGGCCTCAGCGGCGGGATACCCAACACCTGAGTCTGCCCCAAAGACATCCGCCTTCCCAGAGCGCAGCAGGTCGGCTGCGTCAGCCGAGATGGTGGGGCTCAGCGGGATACGGATAATCTCGGCGGCCTTGATCTCCCGCGTCAGCACACGCTCGGATGGCGCGCCGAGGATCGTGCCAATCTTCACACCTGTCTTGTCGACCGAGGCGATATCGGGAAATTCCTTTCCCGGCGCGGCGACGTAAATAAGGCTGATGACCCAAAGGTCCGCAGTGGAATCCGCTTTGTCCGCGGGAGCAAGAACGCGCGGCCCAATGGCGATGTCCCATTCACCGTTCCCGAAGCTTTGTAAATACGCCTCGGGGCTCGGATACATCACCGGTTCGACGGCTGCGCCGAGCTTCTGTCCGATGAACCTCGCGACTGGCTCAGCCACGCCGCCGAGCACTGTAATGGCAATCATGCCAACGCGCAGTGTTCCGGCTGGCGCGATTTCCGACGCGGGCGACGTCTGCCCGAATGCGATACCAGACAAGCCCACGAGCAATGCCATCGAGAAAAGAAGCCGTCGCATGTACCCATCCCCTGAAAGGATCGCAGATCGCAACCCTAGTGGCCCAGGATGACGAATCAAACGAGGTTGCGCTGCCGTGAGCGCCGGGGAGTAAGTCGCTCGGCGGAGGAGCGCCGCCCCCGATCTCCGCTTCCTTAACTCGCCGATCCTCAGCGCATTTGCGTTGCATCCGCGCCGGCCAATGGCGCGGGCTGGACAAGAGCGATGGCGGCATTCATGGTAGGGCGCGACGCGCGGCGGGAGGGTGCGGCGTGAGGGGATGATGCATATCATCAACCTGCTCTACTCGATTTCGGGCTTCGGCGTCGGCATGCTGGTGGGGATGACGGGGGTGGGCGGCGGCTCCTTGATGACGCCGCTCCTCATCCTGCTCTTCGGCGTCCAGCCCGCCATCGCGGTGGGCAGCGATCTCCTCTACGCCGCCATCACCAAGACCGGCGGCACTTTCATCCATGGCTTGAGCGGCACGATCGACTGGCGCGTCGTCGCGCGGCTTGCCTGCGGCAGCGTGCCGATGACGGCGCTCACGCTCTTCTTTCTTTCAAAGCTCGATCTCTCCGGCAGTGTCGCCAGCGGCCTCATCACTGTCGTGCTGAGCGGGGCGCTCTTCTTCACCGCCGCCGTCCTCATTCTGCGCAAGCCGATCATCGCTCTTTACACCACCCATATCGGCGAGCTCGATCCGCGGCGCACGGCGCAACTGACCGTCGTCGCCGGCGCTGTGCTCGGCGTCCTCGTCTCGATTTCATCGGTCGGCGCCGGCGCCATCGGCGTCACCGCGCTCGTGCTGCTCTATCCGCGCCTGCCGACGGCCACCATCGTCGGCTCCGACATCGCCCATGCCGTGCCGCTTACCCTGGTGGCCGGACTGGGCCACGGCATTATGGGCACGACCGACTGGTCGCTCATCGGCTCGCTCCTCATCGGCTCGCTGCCGGGCATCGTCGTCGGCAGCTACGTTTCGACGCGCGTTCCCGATGCGGTGCTGCGCCTCACGCTCGCGGCGACGCTCATCGTCGTCGGCGGCAAGCTCGTGCTCTGAGCGCGCATCGGCGCCGCTGCGATTGCCCGCTACCGACGCGGCGATCGGTCCTTGCGGGGCTCTTGACGCTGAGTGCCATGCCGGTTGCCGCGGCGCCCGAGCCGGGATTGGCACCGGACATCGCCCGCATTCTCGAGCGCGGCCGCCTCATCGTTGCCATCCCCGACGGCACGTCACCGCCTTTTCTCGAGCGCAGCGAGGACCGGCTCGGCGGCACCGATGTAGCGCTTGCGCGCGAGATCGCCCAGACTTTCGGCGTTGCGCTCGCGCTCGATCGGCGCGCGGGCGGCATCGATGGCGTGATCCAACGCGTCATGCGCCGCGAGGCCGATCTTGGTATGGGCGGCATCGCCATCGACCTCGAACGCGCCAAGCGCGTGCGCTTTTCCCGGCCCTACGCCGTGATCGAAGCGGCGCTCCTAGCGAATCGCGCACGCTTGGCCCAAGCCGATGCACCCGATCCGCTCGCGGCGCTCAACCGCGCCGATGTCACGATCGCGCTTCGCGCCGATCGTCCGGAGGCGGCGCTCCGCTCGCTGCTGCCGGAGGCGGCGATTCGTCGCTATGCCAACTGGGTGCCAGAGATGGTGGACGCGGTTTCGCGGGGCGAGGTGGCGGCGGCGCTCGGGGATGAGGTGGAGATTGGCCAAGCCCTGCGCGCCGCGCGCGATGCGCCGCTGCGCCTCCGCGCTCTTACCGTCCCCGCGCTCCGCCAATCCCTCGCCGCGGTGCTGCCTTGGGATAGCGTCCAGCTCGCCAGCTGGCTCGATCTCTTTCTCGAACGGATGGGCGCGCCCCTATCGCTTGACCAGCTTGTTCATCGGTACGAGGGTGGACACGACTAATAGTATCCGAGCTTGTCTGGCCCCTCAGCAGGTGGGAGATAGAAGATTGTTAAGAGCTTCTTGCCTACCCTCAGAGCGTGACGACCCCCGAGGCAAAGCAATCCGAAACGCACCGCCGGCTCAGCGCCGGCGAGCTGCAGCAGCTCCTCGCTTTGCACGAGCGCTTTACCGCGCGCAAAGCGGGCGGCCGCCGCGCGCTGCTCACGCTCTACGATCTCTCCGATTTCGATCTCGCTGCGCGCGACCTCTCCGATGCCGAACTTTCGGGCGCGATGCTGCGCCGTGCCCAGCTCGCCAACGCCAAGCTCAGCATGGCCGTGCTGTTCGCCGCCGATTTGCGCATGGCAAACCTCGACGACGCCGATCTCACCCGGGCCGATATGCGGGGCGCCTGTTTCCGCGGCGCGCGGCTCAACCGCGCCACGCTCGCCAAGGCGGATATGCGCCAGGCCTCGTTCGCGTCCTATGACGAGCGCTATTCCACGCTCCTCCGCATGCGCGGCGAGGATGCGCGCACGGATCTTACCTCGATCGAGGCGCATGGCGTCGACCTCACCGGCGCGCAGCTCGACGGCGCGGTGCTGGTACGCGCCGATTTCACCGACGCGGTGATGCGCAACGCCGATCTCAGCGAAAGCGATCTGCGCAACGCCAACTTCACCGGCGCCATTCTCGAAGGCGCCAATTTGCGCAGCGCCAAGCTTCAGGGCGCGAGCTTCCGCGGCGCCGTCCTCACCGGCGCCAATATCGCCAATGGCGATTTCCGCGGCGCCGATTTGCGCGAGGCCATCGTCGATTCCGAGGCGACGAGCCGGCCCGAGCTGCGCCACGCGCTCATTACGCGCTACGCGCCCACATCGAGCGAAGCGCTCGCCAACGTGCTGACGCGGCACGAGCAATGGCTCGAAAGCCGCGGGCGCGAGGGCGAGCGCGCCATGCTGGTCGAGGCGGACCTTTCCGGCCGCGCGCTTGAGCGGGCGCGGCTCACCTTGGCGCTTTTGAAGGGCGCGCGACTTCAGCGCGCGCTCTGCGGCGGCGCGCAGCTCGTCATGGCCGATCTCGCCGGCGCCGATTTCCGGGGCGCCGATCTCCGCCAAGCGGATTTGCGCGGCGCCACCGGTCAGCGCACTCACTTCAGCGGCGCCAACCTCATGGGCGCCTTGCTCGGGCCCCTGCGCGAAGTGGGCGAGCATCAGCGCAGCATTCCCGCCAATTTCGAGCGCGCCAAATTCGCCGGCGCCGATCTCCGCGGCGCCGATCTCCGCGGCTGCAATCTCGTGGGCGCCGACTTCACCCGCGCCAAGCTCGCCGAGGCGCAGTTCGCCGGCGCCAAGCTCGACGACGCCGATTTCACCGGCGCCGATCTCACCGGCGCGCGGCTCGAGGATGCTTCCCGCGAAGGCGTGATCGGCTGGCGCTAGACGAAGAATCGCGGGCCAAAATTTGCCGGGAGCTCGCATGGCAAAGCAGTTCAAACTCGCAAAAGAGCAAATCAAGCGCATCGTTCCTCACGACGGCGGCTGCATCGCCAGCGATCGCATCACGATCGATCGACGGCCGATCGGTTTCATGTATCGCGAATCCCCCGCGCATGACGCCGACACCGGATGGCGCTTCCTCGCCGGCGACGAGAGCGACGCGTACATGGCGGAGAGCGCCAACCATAGGCAATTATATACTTGACAAAAACACGCAGCCCCCTATCATGCGTGCATGGACTTCGACATCACCAATCCGATTTTTCAGGACACTGAGAAGGCGCGCCGTCATCTTGAGCATGTGCGCTGGCCTGATGGTCCGGTGTGCCCGCACTGCGGCGTCTTTGGCGACGCCATAACCAAGGTCGAGGGCAAGAAGCAGTCGCACCGCCCCGGCCTCTATCACTGCAACGGCTGCGAGAAGCAATTTACTGTGACCGTGGGCACGGTCTACGAGTCGAGCCACGTACCGCTTCACAAGTGGTTGCTGGCGACGCACCTGATGACCGCGAGCAAGAAGGGCATCTCGGCCCACCAGATCCACCGCATGCTCGGCATCACCTACAAGTCGGCTTGGTTCATGGCGCATCGCATCCGCGAGGGCATGCGCGAGTTCAATCCGCCTCCCATGGGTGGCGAGGGCAAAACGATCGAGGCGGACGAGACTTACTATGGCCCTGGCGTGCGCCGCGCCGGCAGTCGCAAGAAGCGCCAGGGCACGGCGGGCAAGTCCAAGATCGTGGCGCTGGTCGAGCGCGGCGGTCCTGTGCGCTCGTTCAAAGTCGATCATGCGGACGCCAAGACCATCCGCAAAGTCCTGGTCGAGAACGCCTCGCGCAAGAGCAAGCTCATGACCGACGAAGCCGGCATGTACGCGAGCGTCGGCTTGGAGTTCGAGCGCCACGGCACTGTCATGCATAGCGCCGAAGAGTGGGTGAGGCGCGACGACCGCTTGGTTCATACCAACACCATCGAAGGCTTCTTCTCCATCTTCAAGCGCGGGATGAGGGGGATTTATCAGCACTGTGGCGAGCAACACTTGCAGCGCTACCTTGACGAGTTCGGCTTTCGCTACTCGAACCGCATTGCGCTCGGGATAGACGATCAGCAGCGCGCTCTAAAAGCCCTGCGAGGGATCGAAGGCAAGCGCCTAACCTATCGGCGGATTGACGGGCAAGCCCGGACTTAGCCGCGCCGAATTCCGCGCCCTTCTCCGACGTATCAAGAGCGAGTCGCGCTGAGGCATGACGCCCCAGCGCGACCCCGCTATCCTGGGTAGTGCCACGTACCACAGGAGCGATCATGTTGTCGGATGACGAAGAATTTCTTGGGTTAGCCGCTGTTGTAGCGGTGTTGCTTCTCAGCCTCAAAAAATCAAGAACACTTGATGTTGCTGACCTCGAACGTCGGTTAGACGGCGCAATGAGCGCAACAGACCGGCAAGACGCCACTAATTTGAGGTGGCGGTTACTCAGTAATTTCAAATCGCTATTGAACGGCAACCCGCCGCCCGCGCCACCAAATCGTCCTGTTTGGTTTCGCGGCATCATAGAAGGCGGCCGATGATCTATTGCCGCAAGGAACTGCCGCAATATCTCATCATCACGTATCGCCTCCGCTTCGCGGCTTGCTCGACTTTGCAGCAGCCTTCTTACGTGTACCGCCAACATTATGCGGCCTCGGCGGCGTGCTGAGCATGCGGCGCACGGTGTGATCGAACAGCGCATCCGCCTCCTTCTTTGGCCGCTTTCCGCTTTCGTTTTTTGGAGGTTTCGCCATGGCCGATGTCCGTAAACTTGACCGAGCTACTCGCTGTCTCGCACTGGTTGGCATGTTTCTTCAACGATGGGCGCTTATGGAAGATGCTTTGCGCGGTGCGTTGGGTAAGGCGTTGGGACTGAATAAAATTCAAACCGCAATTGTCGCTAGCAACACCCAACTCCGAGACAAAATCCACATTCTCAGAACTGCAGTCGAAGCGACGTTTTTTGATCCTGCTAGTGACAAGGATAGATTCAAGAGTGTTTTGCAGTCCATAGCCGAGGCCGCATGGAAGCGAAATATGATCGCCCACGTTCTTTTTTTTGAGCCGGATAAAGGTGATGGTGTTCAATTTTTTGTCACCAAAGCCAAAGGAAAGCTGGATATCCCGGAAACCATCTGGGACATCGCTAAGTTTGAAACCGAATACCTCGAAATTGACCACTTCACGGATGAGTTACGCCTTCTGGAAGAGCGGCTGGAATATTCCACCAAACTCCTAAGCTCACTTACCTATCTATCGTCCGCGCCCACTCAAGGAGCATTAACGCAAGCGAGTCTAGCTGACCTGTTCCACCCTCTTCCAAAGAGTCGCAAGTCGGGAAAGCGTCGCGCCAATCGCAAAAAATACGACGAAATTCCACCATCTTCTCGGCGGTAATTTGAGAGCGGAGCGGCACAGGCGGCACCGATGGGCGCGCGACGGCCCCGGCTTGTCGCGAGTTGCGACTTAGGCGATTACCGGGGCCGCCTACAACCTACCGGCCTGTCACGCGAAGGGCGCAATATCAGTCCGGGCAGTTTTTGGCAAGTATATAATCGCCCCAACCATAGCATCTATGCCGTCAATACCATCGCCAACTGCGATCCCTCCATCATCCCGCTGCTCGACGCGCCGGAGGGCAGCGCGTTCGAGCGGACCTCTGAGAGCAGCCGCTTTGCCCCCGTCGAGGATTGGGACCCGCCGGAATAGGGTAATGCGCATATAGGTTGACATATGCGCATAGGCGGCGGTATGGATACCCATGCCGCGGCTCAATATCTATCTCCCGGCCGAGGTCTATGAACTCGCCGACCGCGCGCGCGACAGCGCCAATCTCTCGGAGATTTGCGCCCGCGCCATTCGCGACGAGCTCGAGGCCGCGGCCTCGCACCGCGCGGCGCCCTCTCTTGGCGCCCTGCTCCGCGCGCCGACGCCGCTCGAAGCGCGACTCATCCGGCGCCACCACTTGGCGGAAGCGGTCGTCGTCGAGGCGCCCACCGCGGAGAGCGCGAGGCGCGAAGCGCTTGGGCGCGCCGCGGCGCAATATCTTGACCGCAACCTTGTCGATGGCGCGCAGCTCGCCATCGCCGGCGGGCGGCAGAGCTGGTGCGTCGCGCGCAATCTCGCGCCGCGGCGGCTCCGGCTCGACATCACCGCGCTCGGCGTGGGCCAGGCCGATGCGCAGCTTCTCCATGTGCATGCCAACACGCTGACGACGCTGCTCTGGCTCCTCTACAGCCCGCGCTCGACGGCCCATCTCATCGGCGCGGGCGCGGCGTCTGCACCCTGGGCAAAGCCGCTGCCGAAGCGGGATGAGGTGAGCTACTTCCTCGTCGCCTCCTGCGCGGCGCTCGATCCCCGCGCGCCCTTCGCGCGGCTGATCGGCGATGACGCGGTCGGCTCGCTCATCGCCGCTGGCGCGGTCGGCGACTTCGCCTATCTCTTCTTCGATGCCGCAGGGAAGCCCGTACCGGGCCCGGCGACCGCGCCGCAAGCGATCATTCCCGCGCCGGCGCTGCGCGCCCTCGCCATGCGGGCCGATGGGCGCATCATGCTGGTGGCGGGTGGCGATGAGAAGCTCTCCGTCATGCGGGCGGCGCTCAAGCTCGGCCTCGCCAACATGGTCGTCACCGACACGGAAACCGCCGAGCGGTTGTTGGAGGAAGTGCCATGAAGGAAAGCGAGACCGGCGCCGCGCGGCACGGCATCGCCGTCATCGATCTCGGCGGCCAATATTGCCATATGATCGCGCGGCGGCTCCGCGACATCGGTGTCGATGCAGAGATCCTGCCGCACGATGCGAAAGGCGGGACGCTCCGCCGCTTCGCCGGCATCATCCTCTCGGGCGGGCCGCAAAGCGTATACGATCCGGGTTCGCCCACGATCGAGCCTGACATTCTCGGGCTCGAGATGCCGGTGCTCGGCATCTGCTACGGCCATCAGCTGTTGGCGAAGCTCATGGGCGCCGAGGTGGCGGCGGGCAGCGCCGAATATGGCAAGGCGACACTCCATCTCCGCCACGCCGATTCGCTTTTCCACGGCACGCCCGAGCGCCAAACCGTGTGGATGAGCCACGCCGATTCCGTGCTGGCGCTGCCGCCCGGCATGGAACGCCTCGCCGAGACCGAAAGCTGCGCCGTCGCCGCCTTCGCCGATTTTGCCAAGGAGCGCTTCGGCGTGCAGTTCCATCCGGAAGTGGCGCATACCGAGCATGGCCAAGAGATGCTGAAGAATTTCGCGCTCGGCATTTGCGGCCTCCGCCGCCAGGAGCCGGTGAAAGATCGCGTGCATCGCCTCGTCGCGGAAATTCGCGAGCGCGCCGGCAACCGCTCCGTCTTCTTCTTCGTAAGCGGCGGCGTCGATTCCACCGTGGCATTCGCCCTGACGGCGCGCGCGCTGCCGGCCGAGCGCGTGCTCGGCCTCTATGTCGACACCGGTCTCATGCGCAAGCACGAGACGGCGGAACTGCGCGGCTTGCTCGACACCATCGGGCTCGGCGATCGCCTGCGCATCCGCGACGAGTCCTTGCGATTCATGCGCGCGCTCCAAGGCGTCGTCGAGCCCGAGGAGAAGCGCCGCATCATCGGCCGCCTCTTCATCGAGGTGCAGCAAAGCACCATGGCGGAGCTCGGCATCGACGGCGAGGCGTGGCTCTTGGGCCAAGGCACCATCTATCCCGATACCATCGAATCAGGCGGCGCCAGCGGCACGGCGGCGCTGATCAAGACGCATCACAATCGCTGCGAGGAGGTGCGCAAGCTCATATCCCTCGGCAAGGTGATCGAGCCGCTCGCCGAATTCTACAAGGACCAGGTGCGCGAATTGGGCCGCGCGCTGGGATTAGACGAGCGCCTGACCGAGCGCTGGCCCTTCCCCGGCCCCGGCCTCGCCATCCGCTGCCTCTGCGCGACGGAGACGCGCGGTGTGGCGCCGATCGAGCTTCCCGCGGACGCCGCGCCTTATCGGGCCGTGCATTTCCCCATCCGCAGCGTCGGCGTGCAAGGCGACGGGCGGACCTATCGCGAAGTGGTGGCGCTCGAGGGATCCCTCGATTACGAGCGGCTTCATGCGCTCAGCGTCCAGCTCTGCAACACCGGCCGCGCCTATAACCGCGTCGTGCTGCGCCTCGCCGGCCGCGCCGCCGACCTCGCGGCGGGGCGCGTCGTCCCGGCGAGCATCGACCGCGCGCGGCTCGATCTTCTGCGCGAAGCCGATTATCTCGCGCGCCGCATCATGGAAGACGCCGGCATCGCGCAAAGCGTCTGGCAATTCCCCGTCGTGCTCATCCCTGTCTCCTTCGGCAGCGGCGAAAGCATCGTGCTCCGCCCCATCAATTCCGAAGACGGCATGACCGCCAACTTCGCCCGCCTCCCCGCGCCGGTGCTGAGCGAGATCGCCGACGCCATCGCCGCGCTTTCCGGCATCGACGCCGTCTTCCTCGACATCACCGACAAACCACCGGCGACGATCGAGTGGGAGTGAGTATGGCCGAGCAAAATCCGGCGCTGGCGCGTCGGTATCTTCGGGAGCAAGCTTTCAGGCCCAGGTCGGCGCTTACTTGATGATCTGCGGTATTTGCGAGCTTCAGACCGACCTGGGCAAGCGCCTCTTCGGCGAGGGCGCCATTCCCGTCGGGCTCAAGCTGGTGAAGTCGCAATCCTATCCGACGGGCGTCATCGCCGCGCGCTACAAGCCCGAGGGCGCCGTCAAGACCGGAAGCTTTCAGCGCGCCGAGCCGAGTGCGGCCGAGCTCGAACGCCGGCGCAACCTGACCTGAGGGCACCTCCAGGACCACTACGGCGACGAGAGTGCTTCTTGATCATCACACCTGCGCGAATAGGTTCGCCCTAACGTCTTCCTAACGGGATCACGGCATAGTTCGCGCCATGACGTTGCGCGCCGCGGATGGATCGAGCTTTCGTTGGCAAATCGCCAAATCCACGGACGGCGGTTTCGATGCCAGCTTTGAGATCGAGCGCAGAATTGATGGGCAAGCATATTCGGAGAGTGATCGCCGCCATTCGCTCTCCCGAGAAACAGCACTTGGTTGGCTTCGCGCCGAGGCGGCGATGCGCGGCTTCGATGGACGGGGCGTGACATGAAGCAGTTCGCCGGCGCGCCGGTGCGCGTGATGATCCGCTGCCCCGTCAGCGGCAATCCCGTTGCGACCGGACTTGTGGCCGACCCCAAAACCTGGAACGCGCGTCCCGTCGGGCTGAACCGGGTGACGTGCCCAGCATGCAAGCAATCACATGCTTGGAACAAGAAGGACGCTTTTCTCGAAAGCCAGGGTGAGACGCACTAGCGCACCCCCACGCCGGAAGCGCGGCCGCGACTACCTGTTCGCGGCGTTTCGCTTCGGCCTGCGGACGGCGCGCACCTTGCCGCTCGTGCTGCCGCCGCAGAAGAAGCGATCGCCGCCATCGGATTCGAGTCCCGACACGGCGACGCCCGGCGGCATCTCGAGCAGCTCCAGCACTGCGCCGGTTTTCGGATCGACGCGCCGCAGGTCGCTCACGCCGTCGTCCAAGGTGCCGTGCCAGAGCTCGCCCTCGACCCAGGTGACGCCGGTGACGAAGCGGTTCGATTCGATGGTGCGGAGAACCGCACCGGTGTCGGGGTCGATTTGATGGATCTTGCGCGCGCGATACTGCCCGACCCAGAGTGTGCCTTCCGCCCAGGCGAGGCCGGAGTCGCCGCCGCCGCCCGGCGCCGGAATCGTCGTCAGCACGCGACCGGTCTCCGGATCGATCTTCTGAATGCGATCCTCGGCGATCTGAAAGAGGTGCCGGCCGTCGAAAGCGGTCCCGGCATGCGCGGCGACGGCGATCGAGCGTTCCGTCTTGCCGCTTGCGGGATCGAGCGCGATGAGCTTGTCGCCGGCGGCAAACCAGACGCGCGTGCCGTCATGCGTGAGCCCATGCACGTGGTCGACGCCGGGAAAAGGTCCATACTCGCGGATGATGTCGGCGGCTGAGCGTTTCATGGCGTCATCCTAGTCGCCCGGCAGCGGCGCCGGGAGTAACAAGGTCGTCGTGAATCCCGGCACCGGCGAGGTCAGCCAACGCCGCGCGCGGCCGCGGCCGAAGGACTGCACCTTGCCGGCGGACGCCAGCGCGTCGAGCGCTCGCTGCACGCTGCGCTGGCTCGCGCCCAGCGCCAGCGCCAGGGCCGAGCTCGACCACGATTCGCCGTCGGCGAGGAAGGCGAGCACCGCCGCATGCGGCTCCTCGACGGGCCGTGCCAGGACGACGACCTCGCCCGCGCCGCGCGGCACCAACACGAATCCGCGCGTCGTCGCGGTGACGCCGGCGAGCGGCCGCAGCTTCGCGCGGAGCCGGCCGACTTCAACGCGGAGCCGCGCACGATGCGACTCATCGGCATGCTTCGCGCGAAAAGCGCGCGCGAGCAGCACGCTCCGCGGCACGTCCTCGGGCCACGCCTCGGCAAGCGCGCGAGCGAGCGCGAACAACACCGGACGGCGCGCGAGCGAAACCACCGTGCCGGCGCGCCGTGCGACATGGCGGCAGGCGTCGACGACGAGCGCGTTCGACGCCAGCAATGCTTCGACGTCGTCGAGCAGGAGCGGGCGCTCCTCGCCGCGCGCAATGCGGCGCGCGGCGGGCGTCGCGAGGATCAGGGACGCGCTCTCGACCTCCGCGCTCAGCGCGGGTATGCCGGCATCGCGCGCGGCGTGCTCGGCGCGAGCAAGCGCGTCTCGCGCCGCCTTCGTCCGCACGCGCCGCATGGCAATGCCCGCAACCACCAGCTCGTGTGCCGCCCTTGACGCTGGCGGAAAGGGCGCGGGGTCGAGCGCGGCAAGGCGCCGCTCGGCGTCATCGAGGCGCCCGATCAGGAGGAGGTGCCGCACCGCGAGATGCTGCGCATGCGCCGCGTTCACGTGGTCGCCATGCGCCTCGAGCGTCGCCCGCGCCGCGTCGAGCGTCTTCGCCGGCCAGCCGAGGTCGCGCGAGACGAGCGCGATCTCCGCCTCGGCGACGACGCATCGCGCCCGGGCCACAGCTTCTCGCGGACCGAAAGCGCGCGCCGCCCGGCGCAGCAGCGCCTTGGCGCGAACGAGATCGCCGAGCTGCGCCATGGCGATGCCGCGCAGCGCCAGCGCCGGCGCGTCCTCGCGCAAGGCGACGCGGTTGAGTGCGCCGAGCGCATCACCCGCGGCGAGAGCGCGCGCCGCCGCCGTGATCAAGGAGTCCATGGGAATCCCGCCACACTTGTCACTCCCGGCCGTCGATCATCGTCGCCAATCTATCTCACGACACGAAACGAAAGGAGCGACGGCCATGATGACGGACACCATCGGGATGCGCGAGGAATGGCTCTGCCGCGGCGCCGCCGACTACGTATGCCTCGCGGCGGCGCCCACCTTCGGCGCCATGGCGCTGCTGACGGGCGTTCTCGGCGGCGGTCCGCGTGACATGGTCTGCTCGGCGACGCATGCGTCGCCGCTGACCGGTATGGTGTCGATGTACCTGCTGATGAGCGCCTTCCATTCGGCGCCGTGGCTGAAACTGATTGGCCGCCGGCGAAACATCGCAACAAATCGAAGATGAACCATGCGGAACCAAGTCGTCTCGCATGAGTTCCCTGCTTCCAGGACCCGGATCGAACGTAAGCGCACAGCAACAAGGAGCGAGAGATGGAGCAGCTGAAAGGGAATCTTCCAAAGAACAAGCCTCCGATCGTGTCATCGCAGGAGTGGGAGGCTGCGCGCCAGCAGCTTCTCGTGAAGGAGAAGGCCTTGACCCGCGCTCGTGACGCGCTGGCCGCCGAGCGGCGGCGGATGCCATGGCTGGCGGTGGAGAAGACGTACGCGTTCGACGGACCCAAGGGCAAGGTGAGCCTGCTCGACCTGTTCGAGGGCCGGCGGCAGCTGATCGTCTATCGGGCCTTCTTCGAGCCCGGCGTGTTCGGCTGGCCGGAGCACGCCTGCCGCGGCTGCTCGCTCGGCGCCGATCAGGTCGCGCACCTCTCTCATCTGAACGCGCGCGACACCACGCTCGCCTACGTGTCGCGCGCGCCGCAAAAGGACATCGAGCGCCTCAAAGCACGAATGGGTTGGAAGATGCCGTGGTACAGCATCACCGACAGCTTCGATAGCGACTTCGGCGTCAACGAGTGGCACGGCCACAATGTCTTCATCCGCGACGACCATGACCGGATCTTCCGCACCTACTTCATCAACAACCGCGGCGACGAGGCGATGGGGAGCATCTGGAGCTACCTCGACATCACGCCGCTCGGCCGTCAGGAGACGTGGGAGGACTCGCCAGAGGGCTACCCCCAGACGCCGCCCTACAAGTGGTGGAACTGGCATGACAACTACGACGCCGCGGCCGCGCCGGACCCGAAGTGGACCGACATCATCAACGACCCTCAAGCAGCCGCCCGAAAGCGCGAGGCCGAGGAGAAAGCCTGACCGAGGGTCGGATGGGAGGGAACGATGAATGACCTCATGAAGGAGCAAACGCGATGACGACACACACGACCGGAACACGCGAAGAGTGGCTGGCCGCACGACGCGAGCTGCTCGCGGCGGAAAAAGAGCTCACGCGGCGGAGCGACGAGCTGGCGCGGCGACGGCAGGCGCTGCCGTGGGTACGGATCGAGAAGGCGTACCGCTTCGAGACCGATGACGGGAGCGCGTCGCTCGCCGACCTTTTCCGCGGGCGCTCGCAGCTCCTCGTCTATCACTTCATGTTCGGGCCGGATTACAAGGCGGGCTGTCCCTCCTGCACGTCGATCGCCGATGGCTTCAATGGATTCGCCATCCATCTCGCGAACCACGACGTCATGCTCTGGGCAGTGTCGCGCGCGCCGCTGCAGAAGCTCGCCGCCTACAAGCAGCGGATGGGCTGGACGTTTCCCTGGGCCTCTTCGTTCGGCAGCGACTTCAACGCCGACTTCAACGTCTTCTTCACCGAGGAGCAACAGCGCGCGGGCGGCATCGACTACAACTACCGGCGCGAAGCGGGCGCGCCCTTCGCCGGGCGCGACACCGCGTCATCGCAGGAGAGCCCCGTCGCGCGCGTCGCCGCCATGGCCGGCACCGACGCGGCGACCTTCACGCGCGAGCGTCCCGGCATGAGCGCCTTCGCGCGCGAGGACGGCGCCATCTTTCACACCTACTCCGCCTATGCCCGCGGCCTCGACGGCCTCTGGGGCATGTACCAATGGCTCGACCGCGCCCCCAAGGGCCGCAACGAAAAAGGGTACTGGTTGCGCCGGCGGGATGAGTACGGGGAGCGGTGAGCTGAAAGTCGCCAGCCCATTCGGCGCTCCAGCCACACCGCCTCCGGCTATTCTTGGGCGATACGCTCCATAAAAGGCGGGGCACCTATGGCACAGGAAGTCACCAGAAACACGGTTTTCGTCGCTGGGGGGCAGCCATCGATCACATACGTGGAGCGTGAGGAATTAGAGATAGAGGGACACTTAGCTCGCGCCGTTGCGTTACCGAACCAAGTCGTTTCCCTTTCTGGTCCGACCAAATGCGGCAAAACGGTTTTGTGCCGCCGTGTGCTGGCACAATCACAGTACATATGGATTGAGGGTGGACAGGTCGCGACGGCAGACGATATCTGGGAGAAAATCTGCTACGAGCTAAATTTTCCCGATGAAATTTCGATCACCGAAGGAACCCAAGCTAAAGCGGAATTTGGTAGCAAGTTTATCGTCTCCGCCAGCGGGTCCCATCTTGCTTCATCCCAAAAGGCGAAAAAATACAAGATAGATTCCATGGCTTCCGCCATCAGAAGCTTACGCGAAAATGAGATCATACTTGTAATAGACGACTTTCACTATTTACCGCCTGACTCTCGCACCGAGTTCCTTCGCAATGTGAAAGGCCCCGTCTTCAACGGGCTTGGCATCATCTTACTATCGGTAACGCATAGGCAGTTCGACGCCATCAAAGCGGAAAGTGAGCTTATTGGTCGTTTCACCTCAGTGACGGTTCCTGAATGGGATCTAAGCGATCTTAAGAAGATCGCGGAGAAAGGATTTTCGGCGCTCAATATCAACGCACCCGGAAACATCGTCGATAAATTGGCAGATGAAAGCCAGAACAGCCCGTTCCTAATGCAGAAGCTTTGCTGGGAAATCTGTTATGGGCTCGGAGTTGATAAACCGCCGATGAAACCCGTCGCCGTTTCTGAGCAATATGATCTCGCCACGATGTACACCAGAATCGCAAAAGATTTTGGGATTCCGATTTTCGAAAAGCTGGAGGTTGGCCCCCAAAGCAGGAAGCTGCGGCTAAAGCGCCCGCTTGTGTGGGGCGGTGACGCCGATATCTATCAAGCTATCTTGATTGCGATTGCCCAAACAGGACCGACATCGTCGCTATCCTATGACGAGTTGCGGCGATACGCTTAACCGGATTTTGCAGAAAAATATGCCGCAGAAACACGAGATTACATCCGCGTTAAAGCACCTTGCCGCGATCTCTATGAAGATCGGCAAGGATTCGGGACTCGATTGGGATGAGGGCAGTAGGAAGGTAGACATCAGCGACCCCTACCTGCGGTTCTATCTGCGATGGCAGGTTCGCCGACCGCCCGAATTAGTCACGATGTTGGAAACCCACTAAGAGGGGCGCCTGGCCTAGCCGCCCCTCTCGTGTGGGGCTCGCTATCACCCACATAAGTTCCGGCTCAGGTTGCCGAGCCACGGCCGCGAGGTTCCCGCTTTCTCCGGCTGGAAATATGTGGACGTAATCCCCCGTTCACCGATTCACCCCGCCGGCGGCGGCGCCTTCGCGCCCGGCGTCACTGACTTGATGAGCCACTCCCGGAAGAGCGCGATCTTGGGGTCGTCCGCCGTCTCCTCGGGTGCGACGATATAGAAGCCCGCCTCGGCCGGCAGTACGACATCGAACGGCACCACCAGCCGGCCTTGGGCGATGTCGGCTTCGACGAAGGCGCTGCGGCCCAAGGCGACACCGAGCCCTTCGATCGCCGCCTGGATGCACATGAAGCTTTGATCGAAGGTGAGGCCGCGGCGCTGCGCCAATTCCGTCGGCAGGCCCGCGGCAGTGAGCCAGAGTTGCCAGTCCTCGCGCGAGAGCGTCGCGTGGAGGAGCGTGTGATGCGCCAAATCCTCCGGCCGCTTCAGGGGATGCGGGCCTTTGAGGAGCGCCGGGCTGCACACCGGGAAAATATCCTCGGCCATGAGCCAGTCGGCGCGCAGGCCCGGCCAGTCGCCGCGGCCATAGCGCACGGCCATGTCGATCTCCTCGCGGTGAAAATCGACGAGATGGGTGGAGGCGCTGACGCGCACCTCGAGGCCGGGATGCGCCTCCTGGAACGCGACGACGCGCGGCAGGAGCCATTTCGCCGCGAGCGAGGCGAGCGTGCTTAGGGTCAAGAGGCCGTCGCGCTGCGGCCGCTTCAGGCGCTGGGTGGCGCGGCGCAAATCTTCGAAGGCGGCGCGCACCGCGGGCAAATAGCTCTCGGCCTCGCGCGTCAAGGCAAGCGTGCGGTTGCGGCGGACGAAGAGCTTCAAGCCCAGCTGCTCCTCGAGCCGGCGGATCTGATGGCTGATCGCCGTCTGCGTCACGTTGAGCTCGGCAGCGGCGCGGGTGAAGCTCAGATGGCGGGCGGCCGCCTCGAAGGCGCGCAAGCCATTGAGCGACGGCAGCAAAAGAGCCATGGCGGCAGTCTAATCCATGAAATTATCTCATGGAAGCCTGAGAAACTATCCTTTGTCCGAGCATCGCTTTCGGCCTATCTCAGCCGCATGAACTCACCGTTCCCAATGGAGGCCGCCATGGCCGTTTGGACCGATTACGGGCTGACAAAATATCAGCCGTCCGTGCCTTCCCTCGCGCTGCTGTGGGAGACGCTGAAGCTCTGGCGCCGGCGCGCGCAGGAGCGCAATGAGCTGGCGCGCATGGATGAGCGGACCTTGCACGATATCGGCTTATCGCGGAGCGCGATCTATGCTGAATTGCACAAACCGTTCTGGCGCGGGTAAGCCAAAGCCCCTACATCAAGGCGACCTTCGGGAGGAGCGAACAATGACGGCGCAAGTGGCGACGAAGCTTCGGGTGGTCGAGGCCCCCCTCAATTATCTCGCGGCCGATTCCGAGACCCCCTACGTCTACGCCTATGAGCCGCCGCCGGGTATGCCCTATCGCGCCGGCCGCTATGAGGCGCGCACCCTCGCCATCGCCGATGCGCGGCCGATCGCGGGCGCGCTCTCGCTCGATCGCGAAGGCTTCCTCCTGCGCCGCGCGCGGACCTCAGTGCGCGATCTCTATGACGATGACGAGGTGAAAGCGGCCTACTACCCCGAGATCGAGCGCCTGGTGAAGGCCGAGACCGGCGCCGAGAAAGTGGTGATCTTCGATCACACCGTGCGCAACACCGCGATCGGCAAGCCCGGCCGCGGCGTACGCGAGCCCGCCATCAACGTGCATAACGACTACACCGAGAAATCGGGACCGCAGCGGGTGCGCGACCTGCTGCCGGCGGAGGAAGCGGAGGCGCGGTTGCAGCGCCGCTTCATCGAGGTGAATGCGTGGCGCCCCATCGTCGGGCCGGTTCAGGCATGGCCGATCGCGCTCTGCGATGCGCAGACGTTGGAGATGAAAGACTTCGTCGCCTCCGAGCGGCGCTTTCCCGACCGCATCGGCGAGATCTACGCCGTGAAGTACAGCCCGCGCCACCGCTGGTTCTATTTTCCTGAGATGGCGCGCGAGGAAGTGCTCTTCATCAAATGCTTCGACAGCGCACGCGACGGCCGCGCGCGCCTTTCCGCGCATAGCGCCTTCGTCGATCCCACGACGCGGCCCGACGCGCCGGCGCGTGAAAGCATCGAGGTGCGCACGCTGGCGTTTTTTAGCGCGACTTAAATTTACCCGTCATTCCCGCGAAAGCGGGAATCCACCGTTGCAGCGCTCGTCGCTTGCCCTGGGTCCCTGCTTTCGCAGGGACGACGGTTCTCTCCTTACAACGCTTTCCTGAGCGTGAGATTGACGCGGGCGCGGCCGGTGAAGGGATGCTCACCGTCGGCGAGCGGCGCGATGCCGTGATAGGTGAAGCGCGCGGGGCCGCCCCAGACGGCGACGTCGCCGTTCTCCATCAAGATCCGCCGCGGCCGGTCGTTGCGGCGCAGGCCGCCCCACAGGAAGATCGCGGGAAGACCGAGCGACACCGAGACGATCGGCGCCGCGGCGTCGCGCTCGTCCTTGTCCTGATGAAGCGAGAGCCGCGCGCCCGGTTCATAGCGGTTGATGAGACAGGCATCGGGCGTGAACTCGTCGAAGCCCGCGGCCTCGGCGGCGCGCTCCGCGAGATCGCGGAAAATTTCCGGCATGATCGGCCATGCTTGCGCGGTCAGCGGATCCAGCGGCGCATAGTGGTAACCTCTGCGATCGGTGACCCAGCCGGCGTCGCCGCAATTGGTCATCGCCACCGACATGCGATAGCCGCCCGGCGTCACCATCTGCCGGAAGGGTGCGGCCGCGGCGATCTCCGCCACCATCGCCACCAACGCCGCCGCTTCGTCGCGCGCGAAGCCGTGCAGCAGCAGCGCGCCTGGCGCCAGCACCTCCGCTTCGGCGAGCGTGCCTGGCAACAGATCGGCGGCGGCCGCGCCGGGGATCGTGCTCATTTGGCGTCGTGGAAGATGACGCCGAGGGTGAGGCGTTTGCCGCGGCGAAGCCGGCTCACGCCATGGCGCATGGCGACGCGATAAAAGCCGCGCGTGCCGCGCACGGGGCGGTGATTGACGGCGAAGATCACGGCGCCGCCCTGCTCGAGCGGCACCACCTCGACGCGCGACTGCATGCACGGCCGCTGCTCGGTCAGGACGAACTCGCCGCCGGCGAAATCGTCGTGTGGCTTCGACAGCAACACCGTCGCCTGCAGCGGAAAGACATGCTCGCCGTAGAGATCCTGGTGCAGGCAATTGTAGTCGCCCTCGCCGTAACGCAGCAGCAGCGGCGTCGGTTTTTTCTGTCCGGCGCGGTGACAACGCGCGAGAAATTGCTCGAGCGTGTCGGGAAACCGCGTCGCGATCCCCATCGTCGCGTGCCAGCGATTAGCAATGTCGGCGAGTGGCGGATAGAGCGCATCGCGCAGCCGCTGCACGATCTCAGGCAGTGGATAGGCCAAGTATTTGTACTCGCCGCGACCGAAACCGTGCCGCGCCATGACGACGCGGCTGCGGAAGCGAGAATCTTCGTCGTAAAGGCGGGCGAGCGCGGCGCATTCTGGCGGCGACAACAGCTGCGGGATGAGAGCGCAACCGACCGCGTCGAGGCTCGCGCCGAGGCTCTGCCAGTCGAGCATCGCCAGATCGCCAACGTCCTCGTGCTGTAGCGCCACCTTCGCCTTCATATTTCGCGCCTTTCCGGTCGCTCCACCAGCCAATCCACCATGAGAATATGGACGCTGGAGCAGCCGACCGCACTCCGAGTCTTGCGCGGAATTCGGCGGGCGATTTCGCCAAATTGGGGAGATGACGTGCTAGCCGGTTATCCGAGGGGGCCGGTGTTAGCGGTTTCACACCTCTTTCGTGCTCGGCCTTATGCTCGGCCGGGCGCTCTGTTACGATGCAGTCTCCGGCCGAGAGTACCCGTCCCATGCCAAACGAGGCCTTCGAGCAAACCCGTTCCGAGCGCCGTCTTGCCGCCATCCTTGCGGCGGATGTGGCGGGCTTCTCGCGCCTCATGGGCGCGGACGAGGAACGGACGCTCGCGCGCTTGAAGGCGCTCCGCCGCGAAGTGTGCGACGGCTCGATCGCGGAGCATCGCGGCCGCATCGTCAAGACCACCGGCGACGGCTTTCTCGTCGAATTCCCCAGCGTCGTTGATGCACTCCACTGCGCGCTTGGCGTGCAAGCGGCGCTGCGCGAGCGGAATCGCGACACGCCCGCCGAGCAACGGATCGAGTTTCGCATCGGCATCAATTTGGGCGACGTCATCATCGATGGCGGCGACGTCTATGGCGACGGCGTCAACATCGCGGCGCGGCTCGAGGCGCTGGCGGAGCCGGGCGGCATCTGCGTTTCGCAGACGGTGCTCGACCATGCGCGCGGCAAGCTGCCCTTCACCGCCGAGGACGCCGGCGAGCAGCGGCTCAAGAACATCGCGCAGCCGGTGCGGGTCTGGCGCATCCTGCCGGCGCGCGAGGGGGAAGGCCGGCCGCCCGCGAGCGCCACGCCCGCGGCCACAAAGCCCACCATCGCGGTGCTGCCCTTCGCCAATATGAGCGGCGATCCCGAACAGGAATTCTTCGCCGACGGCTTGACCGAAGATATCCTCACGGAGCTCTCGCGCTTCCGCCACCTCTTCGTCATCTCCCGCAACTCCGTCTTTGTCTACAAGGGCAAGGCGGTGAACGTGCAGGCGGTGGCGAAGGAGCTCGGCGTCCAGTACGTCGTCGAAGGCAGCGTGCGCAAAGCCGGCAACCGCGTGCGCATCACGGTGCAGTTGATATCCGCCGACAGCGACCACCATCTCTGGGCCGAGCGCTACGATCGCGAGCTCAAGGACATCTTCGAGATCCAAGACGAGATCACCAAGGCGATCACCGCGGTGCTGCCGGGCCGCGTCGAGGCGGCGGCGCATGAACGCGCCAAGCGCAAGACCACCGACAATCTCGCCGCCTGGGAGCTGGTGCTGGCGGGCAAGCTGCTGCACCACCGCTCGCGCCGCGAGGACAATGCCGAGGCGTTGAAACATCTCGAGCGCGCCATCGCGCTTGATCCCGACTACGCCCACGCCCATGCCTGGCGCGCCTGCACGCTCGGCCAATGCTACGTCTACGGCTGGTACGCCGATGTCAACGCCACCGTCGCCGAGATCATGAACGAGCTCCGCATCGCGCAAAGCCTCGACGAGAACGACAGCGACGTCCACCGCATCCTCGCCGCGGCAAATCTCGCGGTCTATCACGATCACGAGCGCGCCATGCACCATCAGGAGCGCGCGCTCGCGCTCAATCCCAACGACGATCTCATCGTCGTGCAGCAGGGCGAGATGCTCACCTGGTTCGGCCGCCCGGAGGAAGGCATCGACTGGATCCTGAAGGCGATGCGCCTCAACCCTTATCATCCCGAGCGCTTCTGGAATCATCTGGGCCGCGCTTATTTCGTGGCGAAGCGCTATGCCGAGGCGGCGGCTGCCTTTGCCAAGATCGCGCGGCCCGATGCGGGCCAGCTCGCCTTCCTCGCCGCTTGTCGCGCGGCCCAAGACGACGCGGCCGGCGCCGCGACGCTCGCGCAAGCCGCGCTGGCGCAGGCGCCCAACTTCACCGCCACCAACTTCCTTGCCACCCAGCACTACAAGCACGACGCCGAGCGCGAGCACCATCGCGCGCTGCTGCTGAAAGCAGGATTGCCGGCGTAACTGGCGCTTTCCGCGCCTTTCCCTAGAGGTCCCGCAGGTCGGACTCTAACAGCAAGGGAATCCGACCACCGGCTTAGAACGGGGGGTGGGTGGGCCGATGTACAGAATTATGACGGTCGAGAGCGATGGGCCGATGCTCCAGCCCCTGCTGCTCTCGATTCTCGATCGACCCTGCCTGGCGCGGGCCATGCGAGATGGTGCCGTCGCCGACAAGGCGCTGGCGGAGGACGAGTATCACGCGGTGATCATCGACATGACGGTTCCGGGCGTCGATCCGCTGGCGCTGGCGAAGCGCGCCGCGGCGCGTGGCACGATTCTCGTGCCGGAGATGCCGGCCCAGTTCCAAGCTGCGGCCGCGCGGGTCACCTCATCTTGTGCAAGCCGCTGCGCGCCCAGCGCCTGCTCGAGCTGGTGCGCGAAGCCTGCGCCGGCGCTCAGCCGCGCGAAGGCGAGGCATGAAGCGCCGCTTCAAGAGCCGCCGCGCTGGGCGATAGCCCGCAGCGAGTTTGTGAGCGATACCGAGAGGTGATTGCGAATCCCCGTCAGCACCGTGGCGATGTCGTTGCTGGTGAGCGCCTCATATAATTCGCGGTGCAATTCCGCGTCGGCGCGGTAGGTGATGTCGCGGGGTTCGGCGAGCATGATGCGCATCTGCGGCTCGAGCTCGCCGAAGGCGCGCAGCAGTCGCGTACTGCCGACGATCTCGAGGAAGCGGCGGTGAAACTGCACGTCAAGATCGTTCGCCGCGCGCAGCGGCTCGTCCGGCGGCAGCTTTTCGAAGGCCTCGACGATGTTCATCAGCGGCGAGAGGTCGAGCCCTCGCTCGATGGCGAGCGTCGCCGCTTGCGACTCGATCGCTTGGCGCATCGTCTGCAAGTCGCGCATCTCGTCGGCAGTGAGCGCGATGACGAAGGCACCGCGATTGCGCTCGCGGCGCACCAGCCCTTCCCGCGTCACGATCCCGAGCGCGGCCCGGAGGGAATGCCGGCTCACCTTCAGCGTTTCGGCGAGCTCGACCTCTTTGAGCTGGGCCCCGGGGGGCAGGCGCCCCTCGATCATCCAATCCCGCAAGGTCGCGGCGACGCCGTCAACGACCGAGAGATGGCGGTAGGGTCGGTATCCGTCGGATTGCATCGCTACAATTTCGACTGTGCCACAATCCAACAATTGGGGGCAAGATCGGTTGAATGCGTAACGACAGGGCGCGCGATTGTCCATGACCCGAAAGGGCAGGTGCCGCCACGGATGGTCGCTGCAGGCTGGCCGAGAAATTCATTGCAGGCGAAGTCTTTTTAGTTGCGCGCCCCTTTGGGATGTGACTACCCTTTATTGGGGTAACTCCAGGTCCAGCGGACCTCGATCCTTAGGGATCGGCGCAGCGCGTGACGCGCGAAAAAAAGCGGATAACCCCGGGAGGGGCGCACCATGTCGGCCAGCAAGCCGGTCGATCGGCCCGTCAAAATTCGCGCGCCTTTCGGCGCTACGCCCACGCTCGTCGCCAAGATCTTCACGGTCGTCTAAAGGGAGGCGCCGACCATGAACCAAGATCTGCGAGACGCAATCACCGCCGCTGTCGAATTGAATGAGGGCGCCTCCGACAATCCCTATCGCTTGTCCTTCGCGCGCAAAGCCGAGAGCGGTGCGAGCTTCGGCAAGATGCAAGGCGATCTCAGCGCACAGCAGCTGGCGCGCGACACCTTGAAGAAGGCGCTTCTGGCGAACGGCGTCGACATGGACCGCGCGACCGACATCGTGGCGCAGCTCTCCCGGCCGATGGCGACGAACGGGCTCGACGCCGGCGACGATCAGCTGGTCGAAGCGGCGCTCGCCTCTAACGCAGGCCGATCGTTAGTCGATGAGATGGATCAGCAGATCTCGGCTCGGGTCATCGACGACGTCGAGGACTGTCTCGACACAGCGCAGGCCGCCAACCGAGAGGTCGAGCCGAAAGCCGCGATCTACATGGCGATGTGGATCAACATGTCGGGTCCGCCGACGACGTTGAAGGTGTGGCTCGGGGGGCAAGACGTCTTCCTCGCGCACCATACCCGCCGCGTCGCCGCGCCGGGCGATGTCGTCACCGCCGCCGACGTGGAGGGTTACCTCCAGGCGACCGACTACTTCACTGCCAACCCGCGAAACTTCGCGCATCTCGAGGAGGCGGCAGCGGCCGGGGTTACGGCGATGACGGCGTGAGGTGACGGCGGCTGCGAACGTCACCGCCCCAACACATCCCCGCCCAGCAAAATCCGCCGGTAACTGAGCGCCTCGGCGATATGAAGACGCCGCACTCGCTCGCTCGCTTCGAGATCGGCAAGCGTGCGGGCGACACGCAGCACGCGGTGGTAGCCGCGGGCGGAGAGATGAAGGCGCTCGCTGGCGTCGACGAGGAGGCGCTTGCCGTCGGCGTCGGGGGCGGCGAGCTCGTCCAGGAGCTGGCCGTCGAGCTCGGCGTTGGTGCGGATGCGGCGGTCGGGCGGAAGGCGCTGATAACGCGCGGCTTGCCGCGCGCGGGCGGCGGCCACACGTGAGGCCACCTCGGCCGAGCCTTCCGCCGGCGGCGGCAGCGCAAGGTCGGCGGGTTTCACCGCTGGCACGTCGATGTGGAGATCGATGCGGTCGAAGAGCGGCCCCGAGATCTTCGATTGATAATCCTGCGCACAACGCGGTGCCCTGCCGCAGGCGAGCGCGGCGTCGTCGAGGTGGCCGCAGCGGCAGGGATTCATCGCCGCCACCAGCTGCACGCGCGCGGGATATGTCACATGCGCATTGACGCGCGCCACCGTGGCGCGACCGCTTTCGAGCGGCTGGCGCAGCGCCTCGAGGCTCGCGCGCTGAAACTCCGGCAGCTCGTCCAAGAAGAGCACGCCCAGATGAGCGAGCGAGACCTCGCCGGGCTTGCCGCGCAAGCCGCCGCCGACGAGCGCCGCCAGCGAGGCGGAATGGTGCGGGTCGCGGAACGGGCGCTGGCGCATCAGCTTGCCGTCGCGCAACAGGCCCGCCACCGAATGGATCATGCTCACCTCAAGCGCCTCGGCGGGATCGAGCGGCGGCAGCAAGCCCGGCAAGCGTGCGGCCAGCATCGATTTGCCGGAGCCGGGCGGGCCGATCATCAGGAGATTGTGGCCGCCGCCGGCCGCCACCTCGAGCGCGCGCTTGGCCGTCTCCTGGCCCTTGATGTCTTTCAAATCGAGCGGCGAGAGCGGCGCTTCGGCGATGCGTGGCTCGGGTGGGGAGAGCACTTGCGTGCCCTTGAAGTGATTGATGAGGGCCAAGAGCGAGGGCGCCGCCAGCACGTCGATGCCGCCCGCCCACGCCGCCTCGCCGCCCGAGGCTGCGGGACAGATGATGCCGCGCTCGTTGGCGGCCGCCGCCATCGCCGCCGGCAACACGCCTGCCACCGGCAAGAGCGCGCCGTCGAGCGCGAGCTCGCCCAGCGCCACGTGGCCTTCGATGTCCTCGGGCGACAGCACCTCCATCGCCGCCAAGAGGCCCAGGGCGATGGGCAGATCGAAGTGACTTCCTTCCTTCTGTAGGTCCGCGGGCGCAAGGTTGACCGTGACACGCCGCGGCGGCACGGCGAGACCCAGCGCCGCCAGCGCGCCGTGGACGCGCTCGCGCGATTCCGCCACCGCCTTGTCGGGCAGGCCCACCACCTTGAAGGCGGGAAGCCCGCTGGTGATGGTCACCTGCGCATCGACCTCGAGCACCTCGATGCCTTGGAACGCGACGGTCTTGATGCGCGCGACCATGGGAATGTCCGTGTCAGTTCTCGCGCAAGGAGTGTAGCGGAGAGGGTGCCCGATCTGCTACTGGCACTCAAGGGGGCCGCACTGCCCGCGTTCAGGGCAGCAAAAAACGCCGCGCTTGAGGGCGCGGCGTTTTCGCGATCTGCCTCGTCGCGCTAGCGGTCGGAGATGTTCTGCTCGCTGATGATGCGGGTCAGCCGCAGCAGGTGCTCGCGCATGTCGTCGCTGCGGATGGCGCGGTAGTGGCGGACGAGCTCGATTTCCTTGGTGCTGAAGCCAGCCGTGTCGGTGGCGGCGACGGGGTCGCTATCGTCCTGGAAGAAGAACGACATCGGCACGCTCAGGAACTTCGCCGCGGCGGCAAGGCGCCCAGCGCTCAAGCGGTTCTCGCCGTTCTCATATTTCTGCACCGCCTGGAAGCTGACGCCGATGGCGGCGCCGACATCCTCCTGGCTCGCGCCGGCGAGGAGCCGGGCTTGTCTGAGCCGCTGACCGACCGACAGGTCCACCTGGTTGGCGCGCCGCTTGCGCGGCTTGCGCCCAGCCGCTGCTGCGGCATCCGCTTTCATCTGTGTCATCGCCTCTCGACCTCCCGTCCCACACTCCGCCATCGCTGGTGGTAACGCCCTCATTAAGGGTTAAATTTCTACCAACGATAGCGCCGTTCCTCGAGAGACAACCATAGCCCGAGATGGGCGTCGCCGCAATCCGTTTTCGCTCGGTACAATTGAGGAAGCCAATGATTGGTCACCCTTTCGGCGCTTTGCCGAGCGTGGCGAGCTGCCCCTCGATCGCATCCCAGACGCGCCGTTCGAGTGCCACGCCGTCGAGACGGTTGATCTCCTGGATGCCGGTCGGCGAGGTGACGTTGATCTCGGTCAGATAATCGCCGATGACGTCGATGCCGACGAAGAGCAGCCCTTGCCCGCGCAAGGTCGGACCGATCGCGGCGCAAATCGCCGCTTCGCGCGGCGTCAGCGTCGTCTTCATCGCTGCGCCGCCGACGTGAAGATTGGCGCGCGCCTCGCCTTGAGGCGGCACGCGCAACACCGCGCCCGCCGCCTTGCCGTCGATGAGAATGATGCGCTTGTCGCCTTGCCGCACCTCCGGGAGATAGCGTTGCACGATGATCGGCTCGCGATAGAGCTGGGTGAAGAGCTCGAGCAGCGCGTTCAAGTTCTCATCCTCCGGCGTCACGCGAAAAACGCCGGCGCCGCCGTTGCCGAAGAGCGGCTTCACGATGATCTCGCCGTGCTCGCGGCGGAAATCAAGAATGGCCTCGCGGTCGCTGGTGATGAGGGTGGGCGGCATCAGCCCGGCGAAATGGGTGGCAAAGAGCTTTTCCGGCGCGTTGCGCACGCTCACGGGATCGTTAACCACCAGCACCTCCTCGCGTACATGCTCGAGGAGGTGTGTCGCGGTGATGTAGGCCATGTCGAAGGGCGGATCCTGGCGCATCAGGATCACGTCCATCTGCCGCAGCTCGAGCCGCTCGGCCGAGCCAAAGGTGAAGTGCCGGCCGCGCTCGCGGCGGAGCTCGAGCCGCTGCGCCCTCGCCGTGAGGCGCCCGTCGCGGAGGCTCAGGGCGCGCGGGAGATAATGATAAAGCCGATGGCCGCGCGCCTGGGCTTCGAGGGCGAGAACGAAGGTCGAATCCGCATCGATGTTGATGCTTTCGATCGGATCCATCTGGAGAGCGACGGCGAGGCCCATGCGGAAGTCCAAGGAGCTGGAGAACAGCGCCATCATAACAGCCGCCCGCTCTGGTATGCGAGACACCAGGGGCGATGCGCAATATATGGGCAGCGGCTCGCGAAAAGTTTTTCGCAAAAGGCTTTGACGCGCGAGGGTTTGTCGATATTTTTCTTGCCGCCGAAGCCAATTCGGCGGTAGGGCGCGATCTCCATGGGGATCGGTGCCTTAACCCATAAGTCGAACAGGGCCATAAGAAGGCGTCATAGGGAGGCTGGGGTTGGGACGAAGCGCAAGGCGCCCGAGCGGGGCCGCGGCCGAGCGATGGCTTGCCGATCGGTCGACCTGATGAGCGGGGGCGTGACCAATGGCGCCGGCCGGCGGCTCCTTTCGATCGACGGGCTCTCCGTCCGCTTCGGCGGCATCGTCGCCCTCGAGAACGTCTCCTTCGCCGTTGAGAGCGGGCAAATCTGCGGCCTTATCGGGCCGAACGGCGCCGGCAAGACGACGCTCTTCAACTGTCTCTCGCGGCTTTATCACGCCGATTCCGGCAGCATCGAGTTCGAGGGGCGCCCGCTTCTGGGCCTGCCGCGGCACGCGATCGCGCCGCTCGGGATCGGCCGCACCTTCCAGAACCTCGCGCTGTTCCGCACCATGTCCGTGCGCAACAACATCATGGTGGGAAGCCATTGCCGCTCACGCGGCGGTTTCTTCGCCAACGCGCTCCGCCTGCCGCTGGTGGCGCGCGAAGAGCGTGCCATGCGCGAGCGCGCCGACCGCCTCATCGACACGCTCTCGCTGGGCGCGGTCGCCGAGGCGCCGGTGAGCGCGCTGCCCTTCGGCCTGCAAAAGCGTGTCGAGCTCGCCCGCGCGCTCGCGAACGAGCCCAAGCTGCTGCTCCTCGACGAGCCGGCGGGCGGCCTCAACCACGAAGAAGTCGATCAGCTGCGCGAGCTCATCCGCTCCATCCGCGACCGCTTCAGCATCACAGTCCTCCTGGTCGAGCATCACATGAACCTCGTCATGAAAGTCTCCGACAAGGTCGTGGCGCTCGATTTCGGCCGCAAGATCGCCGATGGCACGCCCGCCGAGGTGCAGCGCAATCCCGAGGTGATCAAAGCCTATCTCGGGGGCACGTTGTGAGCGCCGTGTTGGAGACGCGCGCGCTTTGCGCCGCCTACGGGCCGACACAGGTGCTGCAATCGATCGATATCGCGGTCGAGCAGGGCGGCATCGTCACGCTCCTCGGGGCGAATGGCGCGGGCAAGACCACGACCTTGCGCGCGCTCTGCAACATGATGGTGCGAATCACCGGCGAGATCCGCTTCAACGATGAGCGCATCGACGGCAAGGCGACCGAGGACATCGTCCGCCTCGGCATCGGCCACGTGCCCGACGGTCGCGGCACCTTCGTCAGCCTCAGCGTCGAGGAGAATTTGCGGCTCGGCGCCTATACCCGGCGCGACAAGCGGGTGAACGAGGATTTCGAGCGCATCTACGGCTACTTTCCGCGCTTGAAGGAGCGGCGGCGCCAACAAGCCGGAACGCTGTCGGGCGGCGAGCAACAGATGCTGGCGATCTCGCGCGCGCTCATGTTGCGGCCGAAGCTGTTGCTTCTCGACGAGCCGTCCTTCGGCTTGGCGCCGCTCGTGGTGCAGGAGATCTTCCGCATCCTCCGCGCCATCAACCAGCAGGAGGGCGTCAGCATGCTGCTCGTCGAGCAGAACGCCAGCATCGCGCTCGAGCTCGCCGATCACGCCTATCTGCTCGAGACCGGGCGCATCATCATGGCGGGCCCCTCGTCGAAGATCAGCAGCGACGAGTCGGTGCGTCGCGCTTACTTGGGATATTAGGAGCGCGCGCCCATGCAAGCCTTCCTGCATCAGGTGCTTTCGGGTCTCGCCAATGGCGGCATCTATGCGAGCGTGGCGCTGGCGCTCGTCATGATCTATCAGGCGACGCATCACGTGAACTTCGCCCAAGGCGAGATGG